>CANRJA010000015.1 GCA_947630825.1 uncultured Clostridia bacterium
ATATTTTTGTGTCTATTAAGAAATGGTTTAAAAGTGTTTTGGAATACTTTGGGGCATAATGAATAGGATATTATTAGTAAAAAGTTAAGCTTATACTTCTTGGCGGAAGTTTTAAACTTAGCTTTTTTATACTTATACGGAATAATAAAAATTATGGCAAATTAGGAAAAATAATAACGATTTATGTCTGCATTAAAAACGAAAAGGACATATGATAAGAATTAAGATTTTTGTATATAAGTAACTGCCGGCAAGGGAGGTTAAATATGGACGAAAGACCTACTGGACTTATGAAACGAAGGCTTAATATCTGGATTGCCCTCGGAATACTGGTTTTTATGATATGGATACTTATAAATATGTTTCATATATCAGTTAAAGAATCAAAAAAATATCAAGAGCTTGCCTCATCTCAGCAACTGCAGAGCACTGTTATTACGGCGAATCGAGGCTCAATATACGACCGCAATATGCAGGCGCTAGCAAGGAGCGCGTCTGTTTACACAGTTTATGTTGACCCTAGAATGCTGAAAGATTACTTATCGGAGGACGAACCCAAGGCTGATTTGAATGAAATAACAGCCAAGCTCTCTGAGATTTTAGAGATCGGTCAAAAGAAGATTTTAAATCTCTGCCAACAGAACAATATGTATCAGATCATAAAGAAAAATGTTGAGAAATCTGTTGCAGATAAAATAACGGCGTATAAAACCGAAATAGGTCTTGACGCTATAGGGCTTACTCCTACGACAAAGAGGTTTTATCCGCAGAACGAGCTTGCATCAAACGTAATAGGACATCTTCACTATGACGGCTATGGAATATATGGTCTGGAGCAGTATTATGACGATTATCTTGCAGGAGTGGACGGCAGAGTTGTAACGGCAAAGGCTGCCGACGGAACAGAGATTCCATACAGATACAAGCAGAACTATGACGCTCAAGATGGCGACTCGCTTGTACTTAATATGGATGTGAACATTCAGTATTATCTTGAAAAGGCGCTTAAAGAGGCGGTTGCTAAAAACTTGCCTACAGACAGAGCTTGCGGAATAGTTATGAATCCAAAGACCGGCGCTGTTCTTGCTATGGCTACAAACCCCAGCTACGACCCTAATAACCCATCTGATATTACCGATGAAGACACCTTAAAGACACTTTCAAAGCTGCCTAAAAAAAGCAAGAAATACGCAAAGGTACAGTCGGACGCATGGGCGCTTCAATGGAAAAACAAAGCCATTTCGGAGCTTTATTTCCCCGGTTCGGTATTTAAGGTAGTTACAGGCTCTTCTGCTCTCGACGCGGACGCTATCAATCTCACTCAGACTTTTTCCTGCAACACCAAAATCCAGGTCGAGGACAGATCGTTCCACTGCTGGTCTTTTACAAGCCACGGTTCACAGGATTTTGCCACCGCAATGGTGCATTCGTGCAACCCTGCGTTTATACAGATTGGTCAGGCGTTGGGAGCTACAAAGTTCTACGATTATTTTAAAGCGTATGGATTTACCGAGCTTACTGGCATTGACCTTCCGTCTGAGGCGGAAAGCATTCATATCACAAAGGATAATTTGGGAATAGTAGAGCTTGCTTCAAGCTCATTTGGGCAAACAAATAAAGTTACTCCTATTCAGATGATAACTGCATATTCGGCAGTTGTAAACGGCGGTTATATTATGACTCCGCAGGTCGTAGATAAAATTATCGACCCATCAGGAAATCTTGTAAAAGACATTACTCCTGTAAAAAAGAGACAGGTTATTTCTAAAAAAACATCCGCTACGATGAGAAAGGTTTTGGAGAATGTCGTAAACACAGAGCAGGGTTCAAACGCTTACATAAAGGGATACCGAATTGGCGGAAAATCAGGAACATCTCAAAAAATAGACGAGGACATATCAGGTAACACATATGTAGCTTCTTATTGTGCTTTTTATCCTGCTGACGATCCGGAGCTTATTATGCTGGTTATGGTAGACCACCCTACAGGGGGAAATTATTACGGAAGTTTAGTTGCAGCGCCGGTTTGCGTTCAGGTACTAAGTGATGTGCTGCCCTATCTGGGATACTTCCCCGAATATACGGACGAGGAAATGGAGCAGGTTGCTGTTTCAGTTCCAAATGTTCTTGAAACGAAATTGTCTGACGCTAAGAAAACTATCAAAGGTATGGGACTCAAGTATGAGGTTGTCGGCAAGGGAAGCACTGTTATTGCACAGTCGCCTGCAAGCGGTTCAATGCAGCACGGCGGAACGATTTATCTGTATACAGAGAATAACTATAAGGCTGAAACCGTTTCTGTTCCGAGCATTAAAGGACTTACTGTAAGTGAGGCTGAGAGCAGGCTCGAAAGCGTAGGACTTAACCTGAATGCTCAGGGTAATGCTATTGATGAATTCGGCGCGGTTGCCGGAACAGACCAAAGCTATGCTTCGGGAGCAAAAGTTCCGGTCGGAACTATAGTGTCTGTGACCTTTGCGGTCGAACAGGCAGGGTCGCAGTAGGTTTAATATAAAAGCGTATTTATCGTTTAAATTATTTTGTGTTTAAATGTTGTTGTGTTATATAAACTTAAAAGGAGAATAAAAAATGAAACTTTATGACTTAGTTAAGGGTCTGGCAGAAACATCTCTTGATAATTTTGAGATCACCGATATTACGTCGGACAACAGAAAGGATTTCAAAAAAGGAGCAATGTTCGTCTGTATAAGGGGAAACACCTTCGACGGGCACTCTGTTGCTGAACAGATGCTTGAAAAGGGCGCTTCCTGCGTTGTTGTTCAAAGAGATTTGGGACTAGAAAAGCAGATAATAGTTAAGGATACCCGAGAAATTTACCCTGCACTTTGTGCAAGGTGGTTTTCAAATCCTGAGAAAAAGCTTAAGCTTATAGGCGTTACTGGAACAAACGGCAAAACGACAATAACTACGGTGATTAAAAAGGTACTGACTGAGCTTGGCACTAAGGTGGGACTTATAGGTACTTGTCAGAACGAAATAGGAAATAAAATTCTTCACACAGACAGGACTACTCCCGAGCCGTATGATTTATATGAGTTGTTGGCTCAGATGGTAAAAGAACACTGTGAGTATGCAGTAATGGAGGTTTCGTCACAGGCTCTTGAGCAAAAAAGAGTAGGACCGCTGCACTTTGATATTGCGTTGTTTACAAACCTTACGCAGGATCATCTTGACGTACACGGAACTATTGAGAACTATTACAGAGCTAAAAAGATACTGTTCACTATGTGTGACAAAGCGCTTATTAATATTGACGATAAAAGCGGAAAAAGATATTTCGATGAAACAGAGTGTGAAAAGTATTCGTTCTCCACAACTGAAAGGGCGGATTTCAACGCTAATGAAATTAAACTTTCGGCAAGCGGAGTTGAGTATAACTTTAGCTGCGGCGGAGAATCTCTGCCGGTGAAGTTCAATATGCCGGGCTATTTTAATGTTTCAAATTCTCTTGCAGTTATAGGGTGTTTAACATTACTGGGATACAGCACAAAGGATATTATCAGCTTTGTTGAAAAGACGTCAGGTGTGCGAGGAAGAGCAGAGGTGGTTCCAACGGGCAGAGACTTCACCGTTATTTGCGATTACGCTCATACTCCCGACGCTCTTGAAAATATTCTCGAGGCGATAAAAAGCTGTTCTTCAGGCAGAGTTGTTTGTCTGTTCGGGTGCGGAGGAAACAGAGACAAAACAAAGCGTCCGCTTATGGCAAGAGCCGCTGCCGAACACGCAGATTTTCTGATTATAACTTCGGATAACCCGAGAGAAGAGGAACCTGTTGAAATTATTCAGGATATACTAAAAGGACTTTCTGAAACTTATACACAGTATATAACGATAACTGACAGAATAGACGCCATTCACTGGGCGGTTAAAAACGCGCAAAAGGACGACGTTATCGTTCTTGCAGGGAAAGGACACGAGGATTATCAGATACTTCCCGGAGGAGTTAAGATACATCTTGATGAAAGAGAAGTAGTAGCTGAGGCTTTGGCACAACTTGATTAGAAAACATAACAACGAACCAATTATTGATATTTTATAGATTTAGGAAAAAGGTAAAGACATTATGGAAAAGCTATTGTTAAGCGAGATAGTGACAGCAGTTAGGGGAAGCTTTGGATATCCCAGCGATATTGAAGTAACGTCGATCTCAACAGATACCAGAACCATAGAAAAGGGCGCTGTGTTTGTTGCGCTTAAAGGGCAGAACTTTGACGGACATGATTATGCAAAAAAGGCAATGGAGCTTGGTGCTGCCGCTGTTATAACAGAACGTGCTATAGACGGTGCAGAATGTATAATAGTAGACTCAACTCAGGCGGCACTTTTGGATATTGCAAGCTATTACAGAGATAAATTTAATATAAGGCTTGTGGGTATAACAGGCAGCGTCGGGAAAACAACAACTAAAGATTTTGTATCACTGGTTATGTCTAAAAAATTCAAGACGCTGAAAACCTACAAGAATTTTAACAACGAAATAGGACTTCCTATGACTCTGTTCAATCTTACAAATGAACACGAAGCAGCGGTCATAGAAATGGGAATGTCAAATCTCGGTGAGATTTCAAGACTTTCTCTTACCGCAAAGCCGAATATTTGTGTAATAACAAATATCGGATATTCGCATATAGAAAATCTCGGCTCTCAGGAGAATATTCTTAAAGCTAAAATGGAGATATTAGACGGCGCAGATGAGAACGCTCCTCTGATTTTGTCAAAGGATGATAAATTCTTAAAGACCGTACAGGTCAGGGCAAGCAGGAAGAAAATATTCTACTCTGTATCAGACAAATCAGCCGACGTTTACGCAAGCGATATCAAAACAAAAGACGATAAGATAGAGTTTACTATAAACAGCGATGGAACGGCTTATAAGGCGGTAATAAACTGTTTGGGTGAGCATAATGTAAAAAATGCGCTTGCGGCTTTCTGTGTCGGACGTGAGTGCGGCATAAGCCCGAAAGATATGGTCAAGGCTATAGGCGAGTTTGCTCCCGACGGGATACGTCAGGGTATAAGCGTTATAAACGGTGCGAAAATAATTGCAGACTGCTATAATTCATCGCCGGATTCTGCAAAGTCAGCGCTTCATACTCTTTCACAAATTGATGCAAAAGGCAAAAAAATTGCCGTTTTGGGGGATATGCTGGAGCTTGGTAAGCTTTCAAAGGAGCTTCATTTAAGCGTAGGAGAAGCTGTCTGCGGAGAGAAAATTGATATGCTTCTTTGCTTTGGTGAAATGTCGAAGTATTATATAAAGGGCGCTGTTAAGAAAGGCTTTGACGAGGAAAATGCAAAGCAATTTGATTCTAAGGATGAGCTTTCACGTTATCTCAAGTCGGTAATTAAAGAAAACGACGCAGTTTTATTTAAGGCAAGCCGTGGAATGAAATTTGAAAGTATTATTGAAGATTTAAAATAAACTTATGAAAGGAGAAATAGCATTGCAGATAAATTCCGGAAATCCGATAGGGCGCAGGACCAGAGTTAGAAGATATGACCCGTCTCAGATGCCTGCTCAGGAAACCAGAAAAAGATGGAATATAAGATGGATAAAAGCGGATATGGACAGACCGTTTTTGATAATAGTATTTACCCTGCTGATTCTCGGGATCGTTATGATGTTTTCTGCAAGCTATGCGTGGGGTCTTTATGAATACGGAGACGGTTACTACTATGCAAAAAAGCAGATAGTAGCCGCTGTTATAGGAATTGCGATAATGTATTTTGTTACGCATTTAGATTATCATATGTATCAGAATACAAAGCTCGCCTATCTGTTTTTTATATTTACTTGGCTGCTTAATCTGGCAACGGCGTTTAAAGGCCGTGAGGTTGCCGGAGCAAGGCGCTGGATAACAATAGGTATTGAGTTTCAGCCGTCGGAGCTTTTAAAGGTAGCGATTATAATAATATTTGCGTATATAATTTCTATGAACTATTCTAAGTTTGCAAAGAAATGGACGTACGGAATTGTTCCGTTTGCTATTGTTATGGCTCTTTGCGCAATGGTTCTGGTTCTGCAAAGACATATGTCGGGCGTTATGATAGTGGGAATGATAGGACTTTCGCTTATGTTTGTCGGCGGAGTCCCCAGAAAAAATTTCTGGGCGTTTGTCGGCGTCTGCGCAGGAGCGGGCATTTTATTCTTGCTTTTAAAATCAATAACTGAAGGTAATTTAGGATACATTTCAGACCGTATACAGTCGTGGAGAGATCCGTCGTCAGACATTAGAGGCTCTACATACCAGACGTGGCAGTCTTTACTGGCTATCGGCTCAGGCGGAGTGTTCGGTCTTGGCTTTGGCGAGTCAAAGCAGAAGTTTTTGTATCTGTCTGAATCGCAGAACGACTTTGTGTTCTCAATTATATGCGAAGAGCTTGGCTTGATAGGCGCAATAATCGTTATGCTTTTGTTCGCGCTGTTTGTGTTCAGAGGATTTTATATCGCTGCTAATTCTCCCGATAAATTCGGAATGATCTTATCGGCAGGCGTGACTATTCAAATAGGATTACAGGCTCTTTTGAATATTGCTGTTGCTACGAATTCTTTCCCTAATACGGGAATTTCCCTTCCGTTTTTCAGCTACGGAGGAACTGCGCTGATGATACAGCTTATTGAGATGGGAATGGTGCTGTCCGTTTCGCGGCAGTCTAAAACTATGGAATAAAGGCTTACTTTGGAG
Source organism: uncultured Clostridia bacterium (assembly GCA_947630825.1). GTDB lineage: Bacteria > Bacillota > Clostridia > Oscillospirales > Ruminococcaceae > UMGS1601. Next base: position 6,711 of record CANRJA010000015.1, read on the forward strand.
GAAAATTTATGCTTAGAATATTACTGGCAGGCGGAGGAACGGCAGGACATATTAATCCTGCTTTGGCAATCGCCGAGATAATAAAAGAAAAGCACCCTGATACGCAGTTTTGCTTTGCAGGAACTCCCGACGGTTTGGAAGCCTCAATTATTCCAAAAGAGGGCTATGACTTCAAGCCCATCAAGATAAAGGGTTTTCAGAGAAAGATAAGTTTAGAAAACATTAAAAGGAATATAAAGGCTGTCAGTTATCTGGCTATGTCGGGGCATCGCTCAAAGCAGATAATAAAGGAGTTCGCCCCCGATATTGTAATAGGTACGGGCGGATATGTGTCGGGACCTATTGTGAGAACTGCGGCTAAAATGGGCATTAAAACTGCCATTCTCGAAGCCAATGCCTTTCCGGGCGTTACTACGAAGATACTGTCTAAATATGTTGACAAGGTTATGCTCACTGTTAAGGAAACTGAAAAGTATTTAGACAGCAGTGTAAAATGTACTGTAACAGGACTTCCTGTCAGAAAGGGCTTTAAGGGGATTTCAAAACAGCAGGCAAGAGAAAAGTTAGGTCTGCCGCAGGACGAGATTTGCATTCTATCCACAGGGGGAAGTCTCGGCGCAAGGGTAATAAACGAGGCGGTCGCCGAGCTTTTCAAGTGGTACCAGGAAAACAACATAAAAATCAATCACATACATTCTTACGGAAAGTATAAGGGGTATAAGGATTACCCCGACAAACTTAAGTCAAACGGCATTGACTTGAATGATAAAAGGATAAGGCTTTCCGAGTATGTAGATATGCCGGTTTGTATGGCGGCGGCAGACCTTGTTATCAGCCGCTGCGGAGCAAACTCGCTTACCGAGCTTGAAGCTATAGGTAGAGGGTCGATACTTATTCCATCGCCGAATGTAGCAGAGAATCATCAGTATTACAACGGAATGGTTCTCGATAAGGCAGGAGCAGGTATATGCATTGAGCAGAAGGATTTTTCTGCAGGCTGGCTTAAAGCTAAGGTAAACGAGCTTTACAACAATAAGGAAAAGCTGGAGGCTTTGTCTGAAAACGCTAAAAGGCTTTATATAAAAGATACTCCTGAGCGAGTGTACGGAGTTTTATCCCCTCTAATCGCAGGAGTAATAATTAATTCGGACAATGATCAGTAATCGGCAGTTTTTTATTCAATAAATCAGCATAAGGCAAAATAGTAACTCTCTTTTAGACGTTTGCATAATATGAGTTAAGCGAATTAGTTAGAAAAGGAGAGAAGCTTTATGCAAAGGCTGGTTATTGAGGGCGAAAATAAACTTACAGGCGAGCTTGTTTGTCATGGAGCGAAAAATGCGGCTCTGCCCTTGCTTGCAGGCTGTGTTTTAGCCAAAGGTGAAACAGCGTTACATAACTGCCCCAGACTGAGCGATGTCTTTGCGGCGTGCAGAATATTATCCTGCTTGGGATGTGAATGTAAACGTGAAGCGGACAGCGTACTGGTTAATACAGACGGACTTCTTCATTTTGATGTTCCTGACGATTTGATGAGGGAGATGCGTTCATCTATTGTTTTTCTGGGGGCTATTTTAGGAAGGCTCGGAAAGTGCAAGCTTTCCTTTCCCGGAGGGTGCGAGCTTGGACCGCGTCCGATAGATATGCATATTTCAGCGCTTAAGAAAATGGGCGTTCAGATAAACGAGGAGCACGGCGTTTTAGACTGCTCTGTACCAAGCGGTCTGGTCGGCACAAATATAACATTTTCCTTTCCGTCGGTCGGAGCGACTGAGAACGTGATATTAGCGGCAGCGACTGCTAAGGGAACTACCGTTATACATAACGCTGCCCGTGAGCCTGAAATTACCGATCTGGCAAACTTTTTAAACTGCTGCGGTGCAAGAATTGCAAATGCAGGAGAAAGCACAATAGTCATAGAGGGAGTTAAGGAGCTTCACGGCTGTGAGTATTCAGTTATGCCCGACAGAATCGTAACGGCAACTTATATGTCCGCTGCGGCGATAACAGGCGGAGAACTGAACATCACAAAAGTCAGAACAAGCGATATAGAAGCGGTTATTCCCGTCTTTGAGCAGATGGGCTGCTCGGTATACACCTATAACGACAATGTTTATATCAATGCAAGACACGGACTAAAAGCGGTCAAAACTATAAGAACAATGCCGTATCCGGGCTTTCCTACCGACGCTCAGGCGACGACTATGGCGGCTCTTTGCAAGGCGAACGGAACAAGCGTTATAGTTGAAAACATTTTCGAGAACAGATATCGTCAGGTCGACGAGCTTGTAAGAATGGGCGCTAAGATAAAGACTGAGGGTAAGGTCGCTATTATAGACGGCGTAAAGCGTCTTTACGGAGCGAATGTAAGGGCAACGGATCTAAGGGGCGGAGCGTCGCTGGTTATCTTGGCTCTTGCCGCTGAGGGAAAGACAGAAATAAGCGATATTCACCTGATTGACAGAGGTTATGAGATGATTGAAAAAAGTTTGTCGTCGGTAGGCGCGAAAATAAAAAGAGTTTAAAAGGATAATAAAAGCAGTAGTCAGGAATTAAAAACAAAGGAGATGAAAAAATGAAGGACATAGAAAAATCAAATTTATCAGATGAGCAATACAGAATTATCAATGGCGAAAAGGTTGTAGTGTCGAGAAGAAAACGGAGAAGAAATATGTCTCTTTATTATTTCATTGCTGTTGTTTTTATCATAATGGCGCTTATCTTTTTGTCATTGACTGTTTTCTTTAATATTAAAAAGATCGATATTAAAGGTACTGACCTTTATACCGACGAGCAGATAATTCAAATAGCAGGGCTGTCAGATAACGATAATCTGTTCAGAATTGATACCGACCAGATGAAGTCGGACATTCTGAGTTCATTTCCCTATCTTGAGGACATTACTATAAAAAGAAAGTTGCCGTCTACGTTGCAGTTTACTGCCGTACAAGCTGTGCCGATGGCTAATATTCAAAACAAAGACGGAACTTTCTGCGTAATAAGTACAACAGGAAGAATTGTCGAGACAGGCGTGCTTGATAAAAAAGCCGGTTTGGTAACAGTATCGGGAATGGATCTTAAGGTCAAGGATCTAGGAAAGACCTATGAGGATAAGGACAGTATGAAAACGACGATTTTAGGTCAGATCCTAAGCGAGATAAACACGCTCGGAATGACTAGTATGAACACGATTGACATTAGTGACAGGACAAACATTAAGATGACGTACGACGGCAGACTGGATATAGAGGTAGGAAGTTCGGTCGACCTTGCTTTTAAGATAAGGTATGTTGAGGCTGTGATACAAAAGCTTTCTCCAACATATCAGGGAACGCTTATATATCACAATGCGACAAGCGGACTTTCGGCGATACCGAAAACGGCTGAAGCGACGTCGCAGGGGAATTAAATATTATGCTAAATATTTTTGGATAAAGCTATGTCTTAAATAATAGAAACTTACAATTTTCAAGAAAAGGGCGTTGGAATATGTTTTGTAATTATTGTGGAGCACAAGTTCCTGATGATAGCATTTTTTGCAATAAATGCGGTAAAAGACTAGTGTTAGAGTCACATATTAAATCTAAAACTAATTTGCATACAGTTAAAATAACTAGGGAAAGTCAAGCTTTTTTAGTAAATCCATCTGTTAATATTTCGATTAATGGCAAGGAGTATCTTTCAATAGAAGACGGTAAAACAATTGATTTACAGCTTGAAGAAGGAAAATATGAATTTATTTTTTATCAGTCAATTAAGAAAAAGGATAAAGTTATTTCGATTAGCTTAGATGAGGACATACATATATACGTAAGGTGGAATCGTCTTTGGGGGCGTATTGAAGCATTTTTAATAAAGTAATACTAGTTTATTTTAACAATACAGAAATAATATACCAAAATTATACGTTTTTTCGTGTGATTTTTGCAAAAACATTAAAAAAACACTTGCCAAGAGGGATAAAATATGTTAGAATACTAACGTATAGTAGTATGTGAATATGAATTAATATGCTATAAAAATTAAGTAGGAGGACTTTATAATGAGTTTTTCAATTAGCTCAGAGGATGTTTTTGGTGCTAAGATAAAGGTAATCGGCGTCGGCGGCGGCGGTGGAAATGCTTTGAATTGTATAGCACAAGAGGGCTTATCAGGCAATGTTGATTACATAGCTGTAAATACAGACGTTCAGGCTTTGCAGAGATCTAAGGCTACTGAAAAAATTCAGATAGGCTCAAAGCTGACAAGAGGATTGGGCGCAGGCGGAAAGCCTGAAGTAGGCGAGGCTTCGGCTCAGGAAAGCAAGGAAGAAATCTCAGACGCTATAAAAGATGCTAATATGGTATTCATCACAGCCGGTATGGGCGGCGGAACAGGAACGGGTGCTGCACCTGTAGTTGCTGAAATTGCTCAGGAGCTTGGAATATTAACAGTTGCTGTTGTTACAAAGCCGTTTGCATTTGAAGGCGCTAAAAAAATGCAGCAGGCTGAAAAAGGTATTGATGAGCTTTTAACTAATGTTGACTCACTTATCGTTATTCCTAACCAGAAGCTTTTAACAGGCGAACAGAGACTTACTATGCGTGAATCTTTCTCGCTTGCTGACAATATTTTGAAAACCGGTGTAATGTCGATAGCTGACTTGATTATCAGAAACGGCTTTATGAACGTAGACTTTGCCGACGTTACGACAATTATGAAGGAATCCGGTCTTGCTCATATCGCTATTGGTTCGGGTAACGGCAAGGATAAGGCTCAGGAGGCTGCTAAGCAGGTTATTTCCAGTCCGCTTCTTGAAACTTCAATCAGCGGCGCAAGAAGACTTCTTGTAAACATTGTTATGTCTGAGGATATTGTTACCTCTGATATGGACGAGCTTACACAAATCATTACACAGGCTGTTGATCCTGACGCTACTATCATATTTGGTGCGGATTACAGTCCTGACTTGACAGATACTATTGACGTTACTGTTATCGCTACAGACTTTGCCGACAGAAAGCCAAAGGACGATGCTTTGTCATCACTTAATTCTGAAGCAATGGCAAAGGCAGGAGTTAAAGCTCCTGATAATCCAAATTACTATGATGATATTTTCAATATCATTAAAAACAAGTAATTTATGATTTTTATGCACCTTGCAGCTTTGTAAGGTGCATTTATTTTCTTTTTTTAGAAACGGTGGTTTTAATGGCAGAGATAAAAAAAGTGCGGTCAAGCGAGCTCAAAGCCCGTTCGGGTGAATTTCACTGCGGAGATAAAATTCTTCTTACAGGAACGGTATATACGGCTCGTGACGCCGCACATAAAAGGTTTGACAAGCTTCTTGACGAAGGCAAAGAGCTTCCCATACCTATTGAGGGGGCAGTTATATATTATGCCGGTCCAACGCCTGCGCCAAAAGGCAGACCTATTGGTTCGTGCGGACCTACAACATCGGGGAGAATGGACAGGTTTGCACCACGACTTTTGGACTTAGGTCTTGGCGGAATGATAGGTAAAGGCGAACGGAACAAAGAGGTAAGAAACGCTGTTGTGAGAAACAAGGCTATATACCTTTGCTCAATAGGCGGAGCAGGAGCGCTCGCGTGCAACTGTATAAAATCCTGCGAGGTCGTGGCTTTCAACGATCTTGGCTGCGAATCGGTAAAAAAGCTCTATGTTGAGGATTTTCCGCTTGTAGTTGCAGACGATATTTACGGCGGCGATATTTTTCAGAACGGACGAAAGGAATTTTGTTCTTTATAATGTTTTGTTTTAATTATTTGTAAATTATTCTTTAAATTATACTTGACAATTAATAAATATTATGTTATTATATTTATAAGTAAGTACAACAGTAACGGTGGCGGTCAGCGTGGGAAACGCTAAAAAACTTGATTATACAAAGCTAGATGACGAAAGGCTTGCAAGCCTTTCTAAGACCGATAAAAACGCTGTTTCTGAGCTTGTTCTCAGATATGTATTTATAATAGAATATAAGGCAAAAGCATACGGTCAGACTCCTGACGAGGTCGCCGACCTCTCTCAGGAGGGTCTTGTTGGGTTTATCAAGGCAATTCAAACCTTTGATAAGTCAAGAGGGAAAAAATTTTCAACCTATGCTAATACTTGTATAACCAACAGAATGCTTACTAGCATTTCTAAAATGAATAAGATAAGCTTCAACGAGGCATTGAGCGACGATGTGGAAGCGATTTCCGAGATGGCAAGTGAAACTAACGGATTTGAAAGCCCTGAAAGCATTATTCTTGAAAAAGAGAAATACAGGGAAATTATTAAACGCATATCCTGCTCGCTTACTGATTTGGAGCAGACTGTTTTTAATCTGTACCTTGAAGAAAAGACGTACCGTCAAATAGCGGAAGAGCTTTCTCTTTCGCAAAAGGCAGTAGACAACGCTATGCAAAGGGTTAGGAAAAAGTTGAAATCAGTTATAAAAAATGAAAAATATTGAACCTTGTGTTCATTTTATATGGCCGAATAGCTTAATATCAGAGCGTTGTTTATGCAGGCAAATCATAACAAAGGTGTCGGTGCAAGTCCGACAAGGCACACAAATTTTAGCGTAAGCGAGGGAAAAATCATGTTTGAAGACAAAACATTAGTTTGCAAGGAATGTGGAGAAGAATTCATATTCACAGCAGGCGAGCAGGAATTCTATGCAGAAAAAGGCTTTGAGAATGAACCTCAGAGATGTAAACCTTGCAGAGATGCAAGAAAGAAAGCTGCAAGAGAAGGAAGAGAATTGTTTACCGCAACATGTGCAGCATGCGGCGGAGAAGCTAAAATTCCTTTCCAGCCCAGCGAGGATCGCCCTGTATATTGCAGCGAATGCTTTGCAAAGATGAAGGAAGCAGAATAATTTAATATATTATCTAAATTCTTTCTAAAGGGCGCTGCCGTCTTTCGGCAGCGCCCTTTTTGTCTGGCAAATAATTATAAAAATTTTTATAGTAAATTTTTAATTGACTAAGTTTTTAATATGTGATATAATTTATATACTAATCTTTTTATGGTGATATTATGATTTGTACAAAACACTCAATCCCAATAAATGTAAGGGGGGGGGGTTAATAACCCTGCCTTTGTTTGCTGTACACAAAACACTTTATCACTACTACATAAAATTATATGGGGCAGTATATCTCGTAGTGAATATACTGCTTTTTCTATGTGTAATAATTGTATAGTTTGTTTAAATGTGTAAATCAAAACTAAATGATTTATCCCTTTATTTCTCCGCACGGTTTGGGGAGTTTTAAACGGCAATATTTTGCTGTGTTTAAACTGTGCGTAAATGGAACAGTGAAAATGCTCCAAAAATTTCTTTCCAGGAGGAAACTACTATGAAACATAATAAGAAGACAATAAAACTAAACAGAGTAACAAACAGATTTATATCGGTATTTTTAAGTCTGTGTATGACTGCGTCTATGGTCAGCGGCACAGCCTTTGCTGCTGTTCCCGGCCCAACAGAGAAAATTGTGGACGGTACCCGTGTGGCTGACCCCAATACCATGGACGATTATCAGAATAAGCTGTTGACTATGGAAAACGGCTCTCGCTATGCAGGCAGAGTTTGGACAGATAAGAGCGTATTCGCTTATGATAAAAATGGCGAAAATAAGATAACATTGGATATGGCAACTGACGGCTATAACGGCAGTGTCGGCTATAATGCGGATTTTGCACATACATTTTCTGCGCTTGCAAGCTCGCAGGTTGTTAATGAGTATCCGCCCAGCCCTATTGACCTTGTTATAGTGTTCGATATGTCAGGCTCTATGGGACAGGATACGCGTTATGACATCGACTCAGGCGTTAACTCGTATGTGAAAGCAAATGATAGTGATTTCCCACAGGACGGTGTGCCAATGGACGAGCGCATAAAAAATTCCCGAATCCAAAAGACGCTCGACGCCATAAACGAGACTATAGATGGTCTTATGGCTCAGAATCCCCAGAATAGAGTGGCAGTGTGCGGATACGGTGCAAACGCTGTGGTTATTATGCCTCTTGCTCATTACAAGAAGGTAGACGATAAGCCCTATCTTTCCGTCGGCGGCATGGAGACTCTTTATTACCCCGGAGATCTGAAGCTCGATAACGACGGCGTGTGGAAGTGGCAGAACAACCGTGATACCTGCTATACCGTTGTGGCAAACGCAGAGATGAACACCTACACAGGTCCATTAGACGACAATACAAGCAAGGCAAAAGAGTGGACAGAACATGATTTCACCGTCAGCAACAACATAAACAGCGACGGCGTAAAGGCTTTCCCGGGCGTTGCGAAACAGGAAGGGAATTGGCTGGAAGAAAGCAAAAAATTTCAAACTAGCAGCAACGATATAGCCAATAGCAAATGGAAGCACGGCGAAAGTGACAACCTTAAAAACGCTATGAAAGATACTAAGCACCTTACAGCCGATGACTACGTGGGTTATTTCACCAATACTCAGGGCGGCATCTATCTCGCCTATAAGCAGCTGGCAGATTCGACTGTCACCACTTACAGCGAGACGCTCTCCACCGGCGTAATGTCCACCGTTGCGAGAATACCTGCTACGATAATCATGTCAGACGGCGGTGCAAACTTCGCATTTAATGAAATGGGTAACGACCAACAAGATTATACGGTAGACGACTGGAATAATCGATATGCAGCAAAACACGGTAAATCGCCGATTGATGACCCTAATGGTAATCTTGACGAATGGTATATGAACGACAACAATTGGGATGGCAGTGGTAATGATGGTCATAATAAGGACTATTCGCACCGTCTTGGTAATCCCAGCAGCAACGTCGGTGACGAGTGGTATAATGTCTATCTGCCAGGAGATGATACGCTCAAGCCCGGAACAAAAGAGACGACCGATGATGGAAAATGGGACGGTCTGCACGGTATATACAACACCGGTGCGGACTTCTATCAGGAAGGTACTCTTTCCACCGCGCCGAGCTGTTATAGTGCGGGCGTACTATACAACAGCGACAACGATCCCGCAGGAACGGGCGGCACCGTAATGGAGGTGCTTCTCACCGCATCATATATGAACACCGTAGTAAAAGAGCATTATCAGCATGGCTGGGATAAGAACAAAGCCACTGCTAGTAGCCGCATTGACCTTTCCACCTATACCATGAATGTGGATACCAAGCATGTTCCACAGTGGGGACGCTGGAGACTGTACCCGACCCTCGACCCAAAGGAATATGCCCTTGACGATATCGGCAAGTCCGACAGTACAGGTTGGGGCAGTACGAACTGGAATAATACGAAAGACAGTAAGCTCGGTGATACGTATGGCGGAAGCGATTGGGGAAAGAATAGCGTGTACATTAGCGCTGGCGCTTTCACTGGGTTGAAAAATTCTTGGGATAAGTGGAAGAGTGGCGAAGAAACCGACTTTTCAATGGGAAATGGCATAAGGATAAATCTTAGTCGTCTTGATTCTGATGGTAATGAATACAATGCAGGAGGAGACGATACCGTAAACGTTACCAACGACGACGTTATAAATAACATAGCTTACAACGAAAGGTTCTACGACGTCGATTCTGAAAAGCTCGGCGAAATCTTCGGCGAGATCCTCGATATAATTTTAGGCAAAATCTTCGTCCCCGTCTCAGGCGACAACGACGCAGGAGTAGGCGACTCAATCACCTATCAAGACCCAATTGGTGAGTATATGGAGGTAAAGAACCAGTCTATCAAAGCCAAAACGCACAACGACGAGGAAAAGGGTCAAGACGCACAGAATTACGATATGTCCCTGCTTTTGTTCGGCAAGATGCACGGCATAGTACGCACAGGGATTTATGACTACCAGTGGAACGACAAGTGGATGAAAGCTCACAAAGGGACAGAGCAAGGCGAAAAGGCAATGCCAATGGGCTGGTATAAGGGTGAAGATGCAGCGTCAGCAGAGTTTTCTGAAAGTCTGCCAAGCGGTTGCAGTACCGCCGAAGAAGCATGGGGAAATGGTTGGGTCTACCGATTGGATTTTAAGACCTTTACTTCCTATGTTCCTATCGTAGACACACCCGAAACACCTGATGAGCTTTCTCAGCAGGCGAAGAACACAAAATATACCCTATACCGATTTGCAGGCACAGCCGCAGAGCGAAATGAGTTATATATAAATCCCATTTACGGTGAAAAAGTGCCTGAAGCGGCGCAAAAAGCGTTTGATGAAAAATGTGAAAAAGACTCCGAAGGGAATATTACATCATACCCTGAGGGTAATGGTACATACGCTGAATATGACGGAGTATACCGTCTATCCGATATTCGTATATGGTTAGAGGATACAGGCGACTTCGTTGATCAAGAGGGAGCGATCACCCCAAACAGCGGTTACGAACGGTCGCTGTACCTGAATATCCCTGCGGCGGCAGTACCTACCCAGCTGGCAGAGATAACTCTAGGCAGAGATGGCGTTCTGTCTTATGAGACAAATCTCGGCTCAGACCATATAGGTGCAAAGAAGGACGAGGACGGCAACGGCACGTCATATGAGGAATATTGTGCGCAGTCAACTCCGTTTCGTTTGTTCTACGCCGTAGGTCTGGAGGAAGATCTGATACTGAGAGACAGTGACGGCAATCAGGTAGGCGTAGATTTCAACGCCATCTCCGCAGAGTATATTTCCGCTCACACGGTTGCCGGTCAAGACTATGTATATTTTATTTCAAACTTCTATTCCAATACCACTTACAACGACTATGTGACGGATACGGCGACAGCCCGCACTCGAGGCGACCCTACCGTGACATTCTCCCCAAGCTCAGATAACCGATATTATGTGTTCCAGAAGCCTCTGCCCCTATATGCCCACGCTTACCGTGTGGAGGGCGAAAGCCTTAAAGCAGTTGACAGGACAGACGGGAAGTCATGGAGCAAAGAGGATAACCAGACCGGCGGCAACGGAAAAACCACATGGGAAACCGTTGGCGGCGCAGTCCAGCAGCCCGGCTCATGGACCGGCGGACAGTTCATGGGCGTGTATAAAAGCCAAGATGATTTTCAACAGAAGCTGAAAGAGGCAACAGCCAGCGGAGGCAATACCATCACCGACAGTCACGGCTCCAAGTACGAGGTTGCAGAGAACGGTGTTGTGTTCTTAGAGCAGGACCTGATGGAACATGTTACCTCTGACGGCAGTGGCTACACTAAGGGTTCCGTCTCATTCTCGTCCGACGACTATTTCTTCATACTGGTGGAATACTATCTGCCTGATGAGAACAGCGTTGGGCAAGATGATAAGGGCAATAAAGTTACAGGAACATATGGCGGCAAGATGGTACAGAGGGTAGTGTCCCGAAGGGGAAGCGAGTTCGGCTCCGGCTTTACCTCAGACCAGATCGACAACGGCGATATGCTGTGCTGGACGGATATGAACGGCAACATTAGTCTCAATCTGGAGTATTTTTCACGCAGTACCACAGGCGACAATACTCGAGGCGAGCCTACATATGAGAAGCTATTTTTAAGTGACAAAGACCAGTTGAAAGAATATCTGCAAAATAATTGTAACGTAAGAGACGACCTGATGGTGAGCGCCCCAACTGAGGAAGAACCTGACCGTGAGATTTCCGCCCTCGACCAACAGTTAGAGTATTGGCTGGGCGTTCAGGAAAACCCGCAGGTCAAGGAACTGATTGAGCAGATAAAGCAAGAAGCCGAGACCAATGAAGCTCGGCAGAGAGAATTATTTGAAGAAAGATTCCAGTTCGCAGTGGCAGCCCGTCCGGGCGGCATACGCTCCGGCGATATGTCCAACAACCGTCACGCGAAGACAGATAACAAGACTTCTACCGCAAATAACTATTATGTTCCCACAGTGTCTGACGACTCTGGCACTGACAACAATGTGATCCTGGACACCTACCTGGGCAACAATGGGCGCCTTGAGATCGCCAACCAGATGCTCCATGTGACCAAGAAGCTTGTTTCGCCAGAGGGATTTGAGCTTAGTAAGGAACAGCAGAGCAAGGAATTCAACTATCAGATTTTCGTTCAGGGCGTTTCCGGCACCCGCACTGCCGTACGTACCCTGTACAACGAGTACAGTAGTACATGGGAGCGCCGTTTGGCTTACATTGACGTGCTCACGGACAACAGCGAACTTCTTCTGGATAATAACGATAACCGAGCCCTGTTCGACCTGGGAGATGGCAATACCGCCAGACTGGTGGTTCAGGGCGATAACGGACTGTGCTATGCTGACGATGACGGCGAGCCTACAGCTGAGACTTGCGGAAAGACCGAGAACGAGCTCTACTACCTCTATCTACCTTCCAATAACGAGGCAGGAGAGGGATCAAGTACGTCGGTTCGCCGACTATACCAAGATCCTGAATATAACGGCGAAGATAAAGCAGAAGATGCAGAACTTAATAAAAATGGCCGAACCACCTTCTTTGCGGAGGGACAACGTGAGGAGACAGGTTCTGAGCCAGGCGCAGAAAACCGCGACAGCTATCGCAAGGCGACTAAAGACGGTACACGTCCTGCCGGTACCAGGTCCTACTGGGCGCTGGACACGGAGCTAATCCCCGTCAGCGAGGTTAAAGAAGCTGAGGGAGAAAGCAACGGTATGATGGCGGATGCTATTAAATTATGGAACCACAACGGTGCTAAAGATATAGAGAAGAACCATCAGCAATTGAGCTATTACACCTTCATCATCAGGAAACCGAACGATAAAACGAGCTTGAGCGATTTCTCCTCTCCATTCAAGACCCGCACCATGTATATGACAACGACGCTGACTTTCGGCGTCAATGCAAACAAGAATGACGGCAGTGCAGAGAGCGGAACGCTGAATGATAGTGACCTCTATGACCAAATCGTCCCCAGCGGAGACCGCCCGGATCTATTCGGGAATTTGGACAATGAGACGATTGCGAAAAGCACAGCGGAGTTCACTCTAAAACACGGCGAGGGTCTGCTGCTGACGGGTCTGGACAATAGGATCACCTACCGTTTCACGGAGAAGCTCAGCGAGGAGGACATAGCGGCAGGGTATAAGCTGCAGGAGGTCTCACACATTCAGCAGCGCGGCTCTGACAGTATCTACCGTCTCGGCAAACAGGAGATCCCGGTTTACACCCAGAAAAACGCGACCTACGGCAAACTGTACCCCGGCGTCGAGAACAGGGAGACCGAAAACGAGCTAACTTGGGCAGTGGACGAAGACGGCAGTCCGAACACTGAGGCGACGGAGACTCTGGAACCTTTCGCCCACACCAACGCCGTCATGTGGGAGTACTACGCCACTATGGCGGACGGCACTTCCGGCAACCACCACCAGCCAAGCGGCGCGACGGTAAAAGAGACGGAGTCGTCCTCTACGGTATGGACCGGAAAGAAAAACACGTATGAGAGCGATGGCAGCGCTCATATAGTTTCAGACAACCCGAATTGCAAGATATGCGATGAGGTGCAAGACGACGGTTCAATTCTCCATTATATGTACCGTGAAGGTAAACTCATTGACCCGCACTACAACGGCGAGGCTTCTACGTACATGCGGAACATGGCTCGCTACGGCGTCAGCCCGACAGTTCATTTCGCCGTGAATGATGAGCCGAACACGGCCATAGTCCCGTCAACACCGAACGATGATTACACCGGCGTGTATTCCGTCTTCGGAAACACGGGCTGGTTTGAGGAGCAGGTCAATTATACGAACACCTATGATGTAGAACCGACAGAGTATGCACCGCAGGTAAAGAAAACTGTAATAGGAAATGCACCAAGTGATGAAACCTTTACATTTAACATTAAAGAAAGCGCAGATAATCCAAGCGGAGCAAAGCTGCCGACAGATACAACAGCAACAGTAAAGGGAGCAGGAAGCACAAGCTTTGGAAATATTACATTCAGCAAGGTAGGAACTTACAAATTTGAGATAAGAGAAATAGCAGGAGAAAGCTTAGGCTGTACTTATGATGATAGTGTATGGACTTTGACTGTGAAAGTTGAAAATGTAGATTCGGCTCTGGCGGTAACAAGTCATACCTACACAAAGGCAGACGGAACAACAAGCAGTGATAATGCTGAATTTGAGAATATCTATATCAGTCCTACAGAATATGCACCCAAGGTAACAAAAACAATAACAGGTGCAACAACTCCAAACGATAAGACATTTACCTTTAACATTACCGCAAGCGAGGAAAATCCTGAGAACGGAGCAATCCTACCGGAAGATAAGACGGCAACGGTAACTGGAGCAGGCACAGCAAGCTTTGGAAATATTACATTCAGCAAGGCAGGGACATACAATTTTGAAATAAAAGAAACAAAGGGCAGTGAGCAAGGCTATACGTATGATGAAAGCGTATGGACGCTTACAGTTGTAGTTGTAGATAATAATTTACAACTAGAAGTTGAAAGCCATAGCTATACAAAGGCAGACGGAACTACAAGCAATGACGGTGCAGAGTTTACTAACACATACAGCGTAGAACCAACAGAGTTTACACCAAAGGTAAACAAGACAGTAAAAGGCGACACTCCAAGCGATAAAACGTTTACCTTTAATATTACCGCAAGCTCGGATAATCACGACGGAGCGGAACTGCCAACAGATACTTCTGCGACAGTAACAGGTTCAGGAAGCACAAACTTCGGCAATATTAAATTTACTAAAGCAGGAACATACAACTTTGAAATAAAAGAAACAAAGGGCAGTGAACAAGGCTATACCTATGATGAAAGCGTATGGACGCTGACAGTAGTAGTTGTAGATAATGAATCACAGCTTGAGGTACAAAGCTATAACTACTCGAAGGCAGACGGAACAACAAGCAATGACGGAGCAGCGTTTACTAATACCTATAATGTAAGTCCGACAGAATTTACACCAAAGGTAAACAAGACAGTAAAAGGCGACACTCCAAGCGATAAAACTTTCACCTTTAACATTACTGCAAGTGAGAATAACCCAAGCGGAGCAGAACTGCCAACAGATACTTCTGCAACAGTAAAAGGAGCAGGAAGTGCAAGCTTTGGAAATATTACATTCAGCAAGGCAGGGACATATAACTTTGAAATCAAAGAGGAGCAGGGAAATGAACCCGGTTACAGCTATGACGGAAGCGTATGGACGCTGACAGTAGAAGTAATTGATGAAAATTCACAGCTAATTGTAAGCAATGCAACATACTCTAAAATTGGAGCACAAAACAGTGATGAAGCGTCATTTGAGAACAGCTACAGCACAACAGAGGTATCATATGCACCGCAGGTTGAAAAGGAGATCACGGGAGATACAACTCCAAGTGATAAGACATTTACTTTTAACATTGAGGCAAGTGAAGACAATCCAGACGGAGTAGAGATGCCGGCAGATACTTCTGCAACAGTAACAGGTTCAGGAAGCGCAAACTTCAATGCTATTACATTTACTAAGGCTGGAACTTATTTATTTAAGATAAGTGAAACTAAAGGCAATGATGCAGGCTACACTTACGATGAGAGTGTATGGACGCTAAAGGTAGTAGTTGAGGATGTAGACTCAGCATTGACGATAAAGAGCCTCACATATGAAAAAGAGGGCGGAGAATCAAGCGAGGAAAGAGCATTATTCACAAACACCTACAGTGTAGAGCCGACAGAATATGTACCGCAGATTGAAAAAACAGTAACAGGAAACACTCCGAGTGATGAAGACTTTACATTCAACATTAGAGCAAGCGCAGATAATCCAGACGGAGCAGAGATGCCGACAGATACTTCTACAACGGCAACAGGCTCAGGTACAGCAAGCTTTGACAAAATTACCTTTAGCAAAGCAGGAACATACACATTCGAGATAAGTGAAGAAAAGGGAAATGTATTTGGTTACACTTACGATGAGAGTGTATGGACGCTAACGGTAGAAGTTGTTGATAATGAATCGAAGTTGGAAGTACAAAGCCACACTTACACAAAGGCAGACGGAACAGCAAATGAAGATAAGGCAGAGTTTGAGAACATTTACAGTTCGGGAAGTCTGACGATAGGCAAGGTCGTTACAGGCGACGCAGGGGATAAGAACAAGGAGTTCACATTTACTGTAACATTTACAGACGTTAATGGAAATCCGCTTGATGGAGAGTATAGTTACACAGGCTCTAAGGAAGGAACGATAAAGAGCGGAGAAGAGGTAAGGCTCAAGGATGGAGAAAGCATAACGATAAGCGGACTTCCGATAGGAACGAAGTACACGGTAGTTGAGGCTGAGGCAAACAAGGACGGATACACGACAACATCAAAGGGTGAGAGCGGAGAGATATCGGAAAAGGAGCAAAAGGCTGAGTTTACGAACAGCAAGAACACAGAGCCTACGAAACCGACTAATCCGACAAACCCAACTGAACCTACAAATCCAACCGATTCAACTAGTCCAACGAGTCCAACAGAGCCAAAGAAAACAACTACAACAAAGAGAACGCCAAGCAATCCGCCATACAGCAAGAGTCAAAATAAGAAAAATACAAAGGGCGGAAACAATGGAAACACACCAAACACAGGAAGCGAAAGCGAGAGAAATCTGCCTATTGCATTTTTGGTTACATTCTTGCTGGGGTTGAACACAGTTTACTTCTCATTCAGGAGAAGAAAGCTTAAGGGGAGAAAGGTGAAGTAGGTAAAATAAAACAGAGGTCGTATTATGAGCATTTGCTCATATACGGTCTCTGTTTTTTACATGGCGGGATATAATTGTGTAAAAGATTTTTTAATTCAACCCTTTCATAGTAAGTGAAATTCTCCTTTTCTTTTCATCGACCGAAAGAACTCTTACCTTTACAATTTCGCCGACTTTAACAACCTCAAGCGGATGCTTGATATACTTATTACATATTTGAGAAATGTGAACAAGACCGTCCTCGTGAACGCCGATGTCAACGAACACGCCGAAGTCGATAACATTTCTGACCGTTCCGACAAGCTCCATACCCTCTTTTAAGTCTTTAAGCTCCATAACGTCTCCACTTCTCATAAGCGGTGCAGGAAGCTCGTCACGAGGGTCTCTGCCCGGCTTGCCAAGCTCTGAAACTATGTCTTCAAGAGTGGGGATACCTATTCCTATTTCGCTTGACAGGTTAGCTATTCCCATCTCGTTAATCTTATCATTTACGCTTTCTATGTTGCTGGGCTTGAAGTCGAACAAATCAAATCCGCACTTTTCTAAAAGCGCTTTGGTAGCGTCGTAGCTTTCGGGGTGGACGGAGGTGTTGTCGAGAGGGTTTTCACCGTCTGCGACACGCAAAAAGCCTGCGCACTGCTCATAGGCTTTTGCTCCAAGTTTTGAGACCTTTAACAGATCTTTGCGTGATTTAAATGCACCGTTCTCCTCACGGTATTTTACTATATTTTTTGCTATTGACGAGTTCACACCGGAAATATATGACAACAGTGACTGCGACGCTGTATTTAAATCAACACCCACAGAGTTTACGCAGTCCTCAACAACGCCGCCTAAAGCCTCGCTCATTCTCTTTGGAGGCATATCGTGTTGGTACTGCCCTACTCCAATCGCCTTAGGGTCGATTTTAACGAGCTCGGCTAACGGGTCCTGAAGTCTTCTCGCTATCGAGACGGCGCTTCTTAAAGAGACGTCATATTCAGGGAACTCCTCCGCCGCCAGTTTTGACGCAGAATAAACAGACGCTCCTGCCTCTGAAACGACCATATATGAAACCTTTTGAGGTATCTCCTTAATAAGCTCTGCGACAAATGCCTCGCTTTCTCGGGAAGCTGTTCCGTTGCCAATCGCTATCGTGGTAACATTGTGCTTTGCGATAAGCGCCGACAGCTTTTTCTTTGCCTCCTCTGTTTTGTTCTGGGGAGGAGTCGGGTACACTACAGTTGTTTCTAAGACCTTTCCCGTATCGTCGACGACCGCTATTTTGCAGCCTGTTCTGTAAGCAGGGTCAAGACCTAGTGTAACGCTGTTTTTTACAGGAGGCTGCATAAGAAGCTGTCTCAGATTTGATGAGAAAACCTTTATTGCACCCTCGTCAGCGTTTTCGGTAAGCTCGGCTCTTATTTCACGCTCAATAGACGGATAGATAAGTCTTTTGTAGCTGTCGTCACACGCCTCGCCAACATAAGCCGCACACTCACTGTCGTTTATTACATACTTGCTCCTGCACGCTCTTTCTCCTGCGCCGTCAGCTATTGAAACGCTGACCTTTAAAAATCCCTCTTTCTCACCCCTGTCGATTGCAAGAATACGGTGACCTGTTATTTTGGAAACAGATTCGCAGAAATCATAATAGTTTTCATAAACACTTTCAGCACCCTCATCAGCGGCCTTTGAGGCGATCTTACCCATTTGCATAAACATATTTCTAATGTATTTTCTCAGCACAGCATTGTCGGAAACATCTTCAGCGATAATATCCATAGCGCCGCTTAAAGCTTCGTCAGTATCGCAGACGAGCTTTTCCTTTGCCTTTTTATCGTCTCCTGCCTCGCTTATTTCATCAGACGATGAAACAAACTTCTCAGCCTCAGCTTTGGGGTCAGTATTTGGGTTTTGCTCAAGTAGAATTTCAGCTAGCGGTTCAAGACCCTTTGCCCTTGCAACAGACGCTCTTGTCTTTCTTTTTTGCTTGAATGGTCTGTAAATGTCCTCGACCTCTACCAGAGTTTTTGCAGCCTCAATAGCCGCCTCGATCTCATCTGTCATCTTTTCCTGCTCGGTGATTGACGAACGGATTTCTTCCTTGCGCTTTTCAAGGTTTCTTAGGTAAGTGAGCCGGTCATAGATCTCTCTTAAAATTTGGTCGTCAAGAGAGCCGGTCATTTCCTTTCTGTACCGAGCGATAAACGGAATGGTTTTGTCGTCGTCAATAAGCTCAACTGTGTTGTTGATTTGTTCCTGCCTTAAGCCGAACTCCTCGGCAAGGGTTTTTAAAATGTCCATAAGGATACCTCTTTTTGCATATTTATATACATAATTGTAACACAATTCAAGACGGCAAACAAGTCATATTTAGTTTAATGAGGTTGCAAATTTAAAAATTATGTTATATACTTTTAATGATATTTGTAGCATAATAAATACTTGGGGTGTTTATACAATGAAACTAGGTTTGGTATTAGAGGGCGGAGCAAGCAGGACGGTTTTCTCCTGCGGAGTTATGGACGTTTTGCTTGAGGAAAATATAATTTCTGATATGGTTATAGGAACATCTGCTGGAATAGCTTTCGGAGCATCATACGCGTCTTTGCAAAGGGAAAGGAATATGCATCTTGCCGCTGAGTTTATGGGTGATAAAAGATATATGGGTATACGGCATCTATTAAACCCAAAAAATAAAAGCTATTACAATATGCAGTTTGTATACGACGACATTCCAAATATTCATCTGCCGTTTGACTGGAATGCGTTTCAGAACTTTAAAGGGGACGTCATAGGCGTTTGCACAAATGTTAAAACAGGCAAAGCGGAGTATCTTCCTGTTTCAAGAACAGACAGAACTTTACCTGTTTTAAGGGCAAGCTGTGCGCTTCCGATTTTGTTTCCCTTTATCAGAATTGACGGCAAGGACTATCTCGACGGAGGAATATCCGATTCAATACCTTATAATTATGCTTTAGAGCAGGGCTGTGATAAGGTTATTGTTGTACTTACCCGTGAAAGAGGTTATGTAAAGCACACCGGAAAAAGCGTTAAGTTGGCAGAGAAAATATACAAAAAATATCCCGAGCTTGTAAAAGCTTTGGAGGGCAGAGCGGATTGCTACAACAACCAAATAAAAGAATTGCGTGCTTTAGAACGTGACGGCAAGGCGTTTGTTATTGAGCCGATTACAACAATGGGTGTAAAGAGAACAGAGGGCAGACCTGAAAAACTTTTGCCCTTGTATCATCACGGAGTAAGCGTTGCTAAGGAAAATATTGACGCTTTAAAAAGTTATCTGGGTGTGTAGAGGAGAAAATATGATTTTTAAAATTATTGTCTGTATACTTATTATAGCGTTGATAGTATTTGTTATAATTGAAAACAGGCTTTACGATATAACAAAGTTAAATCTTAAAGTAAAGGGGCTTCCCGAAGGCTTTGAAGGGGTAAGGATAGCACATCTTTCCGATTTGCACTTAAAGTCTTCTCAGGGTTATGACTACAGGATAATTTCAATGACTCGCAGGCTTGAACCTGATTATATTTTTCTGACAGGCGATCTTATTACAAGAAATCAGACTGAATTAAAAAAGCAAAAGGAATTTATAAAGTATTTAAGTGAAATCGCACCGGTGTATTTTGTTTTCGGCAATCACGAAAATGACGCTGACGATGAAGTGAAAAAAGAGCTTTTGACATTTCCGTTTACTGTTTTAAACAATGATTGCGTCAGTCTTGAACGCGGCGACGACAGAGTTTGTTTGTATGGAGCCAATATATCTTCTAAATACTATCTTGGTGAAAATTTCGACTATAAGAACATTCCCTATTTGTCAAAAAATGAACTAACAGAGCTTATTGGTGAAAAGAAAAAAACGTTTAATATTTTGCTTTCTCACAATCCTAAGTTTCTTAATTCCTATTCTGAGTGGGGCGCTGATTTAGTATTTTCGGGGCACGTTCACGGCGGAGCTGTAAGGCTTTTCGGAAAAGGTTTATTTTCTCCTGAAAGAAAACTGTTCCCTACATACACGGAGGGAGTTTACAAAAGCGGAGAAACGCAGATGATTGTATCAAGAGGTCTGAGGAAATTCAGGCTGTTTAATCATAGGGAAGTTATACTTTGTATGCTAACTAGGGGCAAGACCGACAAGCCAGTGTAGGCTTGATAAATTAATAAATACAAAAAATCCGGATATCTTTTTGATATTCGGATTAGTTTTTTTGTATTTTATTTTCTTTTTTTGAGAATTCTTTACCTGTTATGAGGAAATCTATTGATTTGTTAAAATATCGGGACATCTTTATAAGCATATCAAGGCTTGGCTCCCGTCTGCCGTTTTCGTAGTGGGAAAGGGCTTCACGAGTGATGTTCAAATCAAAAGCCACCTGTTGTTGGCTTAAATGACGGGCTTTTCTTACAAGCCGTAGTCCCTGCATACACATAACCGTTTCTCCGTTAACTTACATTTTTCAAACTTTTTTAAAAATTCTCTTGACATTATTGTAACATTCTGTTACAATATTTATGTTACGTTTTGTAACAATTTATAAATTTACAATATTGTAAGTTAATTCTGGGAGGAATTTCAATGACAAAAAGGTTTTTTAGTATTTTTACTACATTAATTATGGTTATTAGTTTGACAGGAGTGTTGCCTGCGGTTGATGTAGCAGCGGAGACCTATAGCGGTTCATGCGGTGTTAATGTAGCTTGGTCACTTGATACAAGCACAGGTATACTCAAGATTTCAGGAACTGGTGATATGGACAACTTTTATTATGGTAATTCTTATTGGTATAACTTCCTTGAATATATTACAAAAATTGAAATTCAAAGCGGAGTAACAAACATTGGAGATTATGCGTTTTATGAGTGTACAAGTTTAACAAGTATAACAATACCAAATAGCGTGACAAGCATTGGAGATGGCGCATTTAGTGGATTTACAAGCATTAGTGGATGTACCAGTTTAACAAGCGTAACAATACCAAATAGTGTAACAAGCATTGGAGATAGTGCGTTTGAATATTGTGAAAGTTTAACAAGCGTAACAATACCAAATAGCGTGACAAGCATTGGAAGTGGTGCGTTTTCTGGAACACCTTGGCTTGAAAATAAACAAAAAGAAAATCCTTTAGTTATTGTTAATGAAATACTTATAGATGGACAAACATGCAGTGGAGATGTTATAATACCGGAAAAAGTAACAAGCATTGTAGGGAGTGCATTTGCGGGTTGTGAAAGTTTAACAAGTATAACTATACCAAACAGTGTAACAAGCATTGTAGGGGGTGCATTTGCGGGTTGCAAAAGTTTAACAAGCATAACAATACCAAATAGTGTAATAAGTATTGGAGATAGTGCGTTTGCATCTTGTAGTTTAACAAGTGTAACAATACCAAACAGTGTAACAAGCATTGGAGATAATTTGTTTGAATCTTGTTACATTTTAGCAAGTGCAATTATAGGAAATAGTGTAACAAGTATTGGAGATAATGCGTTTTTTAGATGTACCAGTTTAAAAAGCATAACAATACCAAACAGCGTAACAAGTATTGGAAGAGATGCGTTTTATGGCTGTAAGAGTTTAATAAGTATAACAATACCTAATAGCGTAACTAGTATTGAAAATGATGCCTTTCAAAATTGTGACAGTTTAACAAGTGTAACTATACCGGAAAGTGTGACATATATAGGTAGTTATGTTTTTGGATATTATCAAGATGATTATAAGAGTAATTACGTAAAAACAAAAAACTTTAAAATATATTGTTATGCAGGTACAGAAGGAGAAGCATATGCTAAGTACAACGAATTTGATTATGAACTTTTAGATGGTTCAACCACACCCAACAACCCAAGCAATCCGTCCGACTCATCAAATCCATCAGGCAGTGGTCAGTTACAGCCGTCTAACTCAGGTTCTAGCCAACCTACGTCGGCACAGCCTGCTACTAACACTCCGACAACGGTAGCACCAAAGGTAACACCGCCGACCGCAACAACAGTTACAAAGCCTGTAAAGGTTAAGAGCGTTAATCTAAAGGCAAAGAAAAAGAAATTAAATGTTTCTTGGAAAAAGGTAAGCGGAGCGACAGGCTATGAAGTAATGTATGCTAAAAATAATAAATTCACTAAGGGCAAGAAAACGGTTAAGGTAAAGAAAAACAAGGTAACTCTTAAAAGACTGAAATCAAACAAAAAGTATTTTGTTAAGGTAAGGGCATACAAAAAAGCTAACGGCAATACAAGTTACGGTAAATGGAGCAAGGTTGTAAAGAAAAAAGTACGATAGATACAAAAGCGTTCGGAAAAATCCGAACGCTTTTGTTTTGTATAAGCATTAACATTAAATTAAGTTTTTGCATATTATAAATTGTAATTTATATCAAGGCATAATCATCTTTTCTCGGCGCTTTTCCAAATCAACGTGAGAACACATAATCCCTGCGTTGGTAATATCAATAAATGCATAGCTTGGAGGATTGCCGTCACGAGGCTGAGAAGCGCTGCCCGGATTGAGTATGTGAACACCATCAACATAATTATAATATCTGCAATGCGTATGTCCAAAGCATACGATATGGGCGTTGTTTTCCTTTGCAAGATAGTATAGATTGTCGGTTGAGTATTTTACGTTGTACCTGTGACCGTGAGTGTATATGACTTTGACGTTTTTATAACTATAGGTTCCAAGTATAGGAGAATCATCTGAAAAATCGCAGTTTCCTTTAACGCTTAATATGCGTTTGTTTGGGTAAAGGTCTTTTATGTCTCTAAGCTCACTTTCGCCGTCTCCGAGAAATATAAAAACAGATGCGTCCTGATTTGCGTCAATAATTTGTTTCATTACTCGGAAATTTCGGTGCGTATCGGAAAAAACGATAATTCTCAAGGGTTAAATCCTCCTTTGATGAGGTCTATTTTGCTAAATTATATCATAAATATTATTGAATTATATTAATTATCTTTTAATTAAATAGTATAGAGAAAAGATTTGTGTTTAAATATGAAACGGAGGCTTATAATATGAAAATAAATAAAAATCAATACAGCGGACTTTTAAACCTTGCGAGCAAAAAGCTGGGTACAACGCCTGAGATGCTTCAAAAGCAGCTTGAAAGCGGGAAATTTGACAAAGCGCTTGCAGATATGAACCCAACCGACAGCAAAAGGCTGAAAGAAGCATTGTCTAACCCAAAGGTTGCAGAGAAAATACTTTCCACACCTCAGGCTCAGGAGATTTACAAAAAGCTGACGAAGTAAGTAAAATTGCAGTAATGATTTCCACAGATCGGAGGCGATGAAATGGATGAGCTTATGCAAAAGCTGCAAAGTGTGTTAAACGATGAGGAGAGTATGAATCAGATCCGCCAGCTTGCGTCTATGTTCGGCGGAGAAAACAATGATAATAATAATTCATCAAATGCACAGCAGCCGACTTCAAGTCAACAGAACAATACGGCTGATACAGCATCATCTGCGCCCGATATAAATATGAATGACATTTCAAAGCTTCTGGCGTCTTTAGGGGGAGATAACAGTCAGCCGAGCAATAATGCTCAGGCGAATGTCAATCAAAACCAGCCTAATATGCTAACACCGCCTAGTAATCAGCAAGCCTCTGACCTGCCTTTTGACATAGGGAAAATTATGACGCTAGGCAGTATAATTTCAAACGCTTCAAAGGCTGACAAGAATACAGAACTGCTTCTTGCATTAAAGCCTCACCTAAAAGAGGAGAAGCAGGAAAAGGTAGATAAAGTTATCAAGATATTCAAGCTTATTTCGATTTGGCCCGCAATAAAAGAAAGCGGATTATTAGGGGGTGACCTGTTTGGCATCCTATAATGTTGACAGAGATTTTGACGCAATGCGTCAGGAGGCTATAGAACGTGTACGGGCAATGCAGAGGCGTTCAAGAGAGATAGTGGCTCCGCAAAACAACAATCAACGAGCGGAAACACCTACACAGAATCCCGAACCTGTTCCGCCCATTCCGGAACCAGAGGTGAGTAAAGCAATCAACGAAAACGAAAATACAAACACACCAAACCATAATGCAAATACTGCCCGTAATACAGGCTTTAACAATCAGTCAGGCGCTATAGCGAACATACTGGGAAGCCTTTTCCCGAAAGGCGGCGGACAAACTAAAAAAGGTCCGCTTAGCGAGCTTCTTGACGGATTTAACATAAGCGAGGAAAATGCACTTATAGGTATTTTGATATATATTCTTGCAAAAAACGGAGCAGATGTAAAGCTGCTTTTGGGTCTGGGGTATTTGCTGTTGTAATGATTTTAAACATAAAAAAGCACTGCAGTGTATCAAACTGTGGTGCTTAATTTTTATTCGGGGTCGACTATAACATTATCTGAATCAGGGGAGTCTAGACTTAGAATATATCCGTCAGGACGATACCAACGACCAACACAGCGTTCACTATCGGAAGGAAGCATATAAAATGTTGAGTCATATACAGTTGCCGTTGTGTTTACATAATAATTATTAAATAAATTAAGATAATAGTAATCATAGTAATTCTCTCTAGATAAATAATTGAACTTGGATACTTCATTCAAAGAAACTATTCTTTCATGATCAGTATAATTTCCTGTACCATCTGTATATACCTCAAACTGATATTCAATATTTGTTACTATTGTTTCACATGACTGTTCACAAAATTCTATAATCTCTTCATCTGTCATTTTTTCTATTTCACTAACGGTGGTTTTGACAGTATAGAAAGGGTTATCAGTACTAATGTATTCAGAGACTAGGTTATCCTTAAAGATGATAATATTGTAAATAATATCATCTTTCTCTATAATTTCACTACTTTTTACTTCATACAAAATCAAAGTTTTCCCGCTTTTTAAGTATTCACTTAAAGTATAATTATGTGGAGATTCGTCAACAATTTCACTAGCCCCCAAACTGTCATAATTTTCATCGTTTTTTGTTTTATTCTCGCACGATGTCATAAATAGCGTTAAAACAAAAATGGTTAATAAAATAATTATTCTTTTCATAAAAAACACCTCTTAATCTTAAAATCAGATAAATTATACTATGATTATATCTGATTTTCAGATAAATGTCAATACATTTTTTAAATTAATGTAGAATTATTATGGTGATAATATGATTTATGAAAATATCAGAAATCTTCGTGAGGACAACGATAAAAAACAGCGTGAGTTGGCAGAATATCTTAATGTAAGTCAGAACACGTATAGCCAATATGAAACAGGTGTTCTCTCGCTATCGCCTGAAACGCTTATTAAGCTTGCAAATTATTATAATACAAGTATTGATTATCTTCTTGGGCAGACTAACGAGAAAAAACCTTATAAGAGAATAAAAAAATAAGACGGATTCCTGTTTACGATAAAGGTTCCCGTCTTTTTTTATTTATCTGTTTTAGTATAGTGAACAGAATATAGGCAATAACAGAATATATTCTACTTTATTAACAATAAAATAATGTGTCTTGAGATATAAAAGCACCGTACGGTTCACCGTTGCGATGCCTATTTTTTTCATACCACTGTGCGGGTGTTCGTCAAATAAAATTTAAGTAATTGTTACCTTATGCTTGCCTTAACTCACACTTATAAAAAAGCTTCTCATTCTCGGTCCGTCAAACTCGGTGAAATAAATGCCTTGCCATGTTCCCAAAAGTAGACGTCCGTTTCTCACTATAACCGTTACCGAGCTTCCCATAACGCTCGCCTTGAGATGTGCGGCGCTGTTACCCTCAGAGTGCCTAAATTCCGGACGGTCAGGGTAGGTTTTGTTCAGCGCAAAAAGCAGGTCGGTAACAACATCAGGGTCGCAGTTTTCGTTTATGGTCATACCTGCGGTCGTGTGAGGATTGAAAACAACGCATATACCGTCCCTTATTCCGCTTTTTGAAACAGCCTCCTGAACCATTCTTGTGATGTTATAAAAGTTTTCCTTTTCAGTTTTCAGTGTGTATTCGTAAATCATATTGATCTCTCCTTATTAAATCCATAATAACACATAAGGTCGTATTTTTCAATATTGACGTTATTTATTTAAAATAGTATAATTATTTTTGGAATATATAAAAAGCTATCTAAGAATAAAATTAAGGATGTTAAAGCGTATGGGTTTAATAAAAAAAGAAACAGCTGGCGTATCATTAAATAAAAATCATAAGAGAAAATATCTTCTTGTATTTTTCACAGCGGCTATTATAATGCTGATAATAATGCTTCCGCTTATGATTTATAACGGCGGATACTTTCTATATTACGGAGACTTTAACTCTCAGCAGATACCCTTTTACAAGCACGTTCATGACGCAGCGGCAAACGGAGGTTTGTTCGGCTGGGATTGGGGGACCGATCTGGGTTCGCCGCTTTTTACTTCGTATTCTTTTTATAATATAACAAGTCCGTTTTTTTGGATAACAGAGCTTTTACCTCAGAATATGACATTAATGCTTATCCCTATCTTGCTTGCAGTTAAAACAGGAGTTGCCGCTCTGACTTCTTATGCCTACATAGGCAGGTTCATCTCAAACAGAAACGCCTGCTTTATCGGTGCTATGCTGTATGCGTTTTCCGGGTTTCAGGCATACAATGTTTTCTTTAACCACTTTCATGAAGCTACAGCATTCTTTCCACTGCTTCTTTTGGCTCTTGAAATGAGTGTTCAGGACGATAAAAAGGGTGTATTCGGTCTTTGTACGGCGCTTTGCGCAATAGTGAATTACTACTTCTTTATCGCGGAGGTCATATTTGTAATAATATATTTCATTGTGAGATGTACAGACAAGAGTTTTAAAATGTCCCTTTCTAAGTTTTTTCGTCTCGGGTTTGAAGCCGTTGCCGGAACGCTTATCGCTTGTATAGTGTTAGTTCCGTCGTATTATTCGATTTGCGACAATCCGCGCGTTGACGAATATCTTACAGGAACGGATATGGTGGTTTACTCGGATAAGTTCAGAATACTAAGAATTATTCAGGGCTTTTTTATGATGCCCGATCCTCCTGCGAGGTCAAACCTGTTTAATTCCGAAACAGCACGCTGGGCGTCCATAGCTGGTTATCTTCCTATGTTCTCGATGGCGGGTGTTATTGCATTTATGAGAGCAAAGAAGAAAAACTGGATGAAAACCTTGATTATAATTTTGATGGTTTTCGCCTTTGTTCCTGTACTAAATTCAGCGTTTCAGATTTTCAAGGGAACTTACTACGCACGATGGTTCTTTATGCCGATACTTATAATGTGCGTTATGACGGCGTATGCTTTTGATGATGACAATTCTGTGTCGGAAGAGCCTGTGGATCTGAAAAAAGGAATACCCGCTGTTGGAATAGCTTTAGCGGCAAGTCTGGCAGTGTTCTTTCTGCCCACCACAAACGAAAACGGAGATTATGAGTTTTTTAAAATAGCTAAATATCCGGAACTGTTTTATATTCAGATAATTGTTTCAGTAGCTTTGTTTGCAGAGCTTATTTCAATAGTTTATAATATCAACAAAAATAAAAAGCATTTAAAAACTGTATCGTATCTCACCTGCTTAGCGTGCGCTGTGAGTATGATGTCCACAGTGTATTACGGCGTTTCTCAGGGTCCTGAACCGGACAGCTATATTTCTACGGCGATAAAGGGCGCAGACAATATAGACATCCCGTCGTATGATGAAGCAGGATTTTACAGAATAGAAACAAGCGAAAATACCGACAACTACCCTATGCTTTGGGGTTATTCTACTATCCGTGCATTTAACAGCACAGTCTCGACCTCTATTATGAAGTTTTATAATATGCTGGGTATAGAGCGCAATGTAGCTTCACGCCCAGATAAAAAATATTACGCATTAAGAGGTCTGCTTTCTGTCAAATACTATTTTGATGAAAAAGACAATAACGACACTTCTTCACCTGAGTCAGAAAGCGGACTGTTTGGTATAAGCAGGGTTTCAAGCGAAGATCAAAACAGTAACAGCACGGAGAATAAAACTTTGGAAATGCCTGGATTCAATTACATCGACACGCAGAATGGCTTTGATGTTTATGAGAACAAGTATTTTATTCCTATGGGCTTTGCTTATAACACATATCAGACCTATAATGAATTTGCCGAGCTTTCTGAAGAAAACAAAGTAAATAGTCTTATTTCCTCGCTGGTGCTGACTGACGAGCAGATAGACAAGTATGGCGATATATTAAGCCACTATAACAACGATTATAACAGCGACAGAACCTATATTGCGTCTTGTGACGAAAAAAGACTTAGAGCCTGCTCAGAGTTCAAGCCTGATAATAACGGATTTTCAGCCAAGATAAACCTTTCAAAAAGCGCGCTTGTATTTTTCAGCGTGCCGTATGACAAGGGCTTTACAGCCTATGTAAACGGTAAAAAGACGGATATTGAAGAAGTCGACGGCGGACTTACGGCGGTTATGTGCGGAAAGGGAGATAATGATATTCGTTTTGATTACGAGCTTTACGGCTTGAGACAAGGAACCGCACTATCACTTATAGGAATAGTTCTTCTTGCAGGATATGTTTTGGTATGCAGAAGGCTTTCAAGC
Source organism: uncultured Clostridia bacterium (assembly GCA_947630825.1). Lineage (GTDB taxonomy): Bacteria > Bacillota > Clostridia > Oscillospirales > Ruminococcaceae > UMGS1601. Next base: position 35,927 of record CANRJA010000015.1, read on the forward strand.
ATAAAGAGGGTAAAGGAAAAGGTGAAGTCTGTTGATTTTTATGAAGAATAAGGTTACGCATACCCTAAGGACGGTGATTGTATGCATTTAGAGGAAAAGACCATCTCAGTCGAGCAGATATACAACGGAAAAATAATTGACGTAACGCGAGAAAGGGTTCTGCTTGAAAACAAGTCAGAAGCGTACAGAGAGGTCATCCATCATTCGGGAGGGGTTTGTATTCTTCCGATAAACGACAAGGGCGAGGTTTTATTTGTCAGACAGTTTCGGTATCCGTTTAAAGAGGTTTTATTAGAAATCCCTGCCGGAAAGCGTGAGAACGGCGAAGACCCTAAAGAGTGCGGAGTAAGAGAGCTTAAAGAGGAGGTCGGAGCAGTATCTAAAGACATAACATTCTTGGGCAAGCTCTATCCGACGGTGGCATACGATACGGAAGTTATTTATATGTATATGGCGCAGGACCTCAGCTTTGGCGAGCAGAAATTAGATGAAGATGAATTTCTTGATATAGTTAAAATTCCTCTTGATAAGGCATACAAAATGGTTCTTAACGACGAAATACCCGACGCTAAAACGCAGATAGCGATACTCAAAGCGCGGGAGATACTGCAAAAATAATATATAAAAAAGCGATAAGAATTTTCTTATCGCTTAAGACCGCCAAGCCGGCGGGGTTATTAATTGATAATTGATAATTGACAATGGACAATGGATAATTGAAAGAGGTAAGATGTTTTATCAGACATTTGTTGAAAAGATAAGTTCTTACCTCTAAACGCTTGACAAAATAAAATTATGTGTTATAATATAAATATAAAAGAGAGTGCTGCACATGGCAAATTAATGCCTAGGCGGTTTCTCCCATTGATGTTTTAGAAACACCGTTACTGGGAAAAGTAAGGCGGTGTTTCTTTTTTAAATAAAAAAGCTTCTAATTTTTCTTATTAAATATAAGAAAAGCTAGAGTGATAATCTCGGTTATCATGCTAATGAATGAAAATAATTCATAATATGATACCATATTATCACCCCCTTTCGGGGAGAAACCGCCTGCCTTTTTATGTACAGCACTCTCTTATATTCATTATAAAATAAAATAAATAGTTTGTCAAATTATGAAGAATAAAAAGACTACTTAATTCTAAACATCTTCCCACTATTCGGTTTTATCCAAAACCGCAACTGATTGCTGATAAACTCTTTTGCTGAAAACAATACAAAGCAGCAACGAAACAGTTTCAGCAATCGGGAATGCTGTCCATACGGCGCTGAGACCAAACAGCTTCGACGTTATTATCGCTACCGGAATAAGAACTCCCAGCTGACGCGCTATCGAAATTATTAGGCTGTATACGCCGTGACCTAGGGCCTGAAATGCACTGATTATAATTATGCAGAATCCCGCAGGAATAAAGCTGAGTGATATTATTCTTAACGCCGGTATTCCTATTCTCAGCATTTCTTCAGAAGCACTGAAAAAGCTGAAAAGCAGCTGAGGCACCGTCTGGAAAATTATTACCCCCAACACCATATATGATACGGAAATTATTATCGCAAGCTTTAAAACTGATATTATTCTGCTTTTGTGCCTTGCACCGTAATTGTATGCTACAATAGGTACAAGTCCGTTGGTAAGTCCGAATATAGGCATATAGATAAAGCTCTGAAGCTTGAAGTAAATTCCGACTACCGATACAGCTGTCGGTGTAAAGCTGATGCAGATTTTGTTAAGCAGATATGTCATAACAGAGGTTATAGACTGCATAATGATAGACGGAAAACCTACTGCGTAAATCTTCTTAATAATGCGAAGTGACGGCTTAAAGCCTATAAGATTTACGTTTATTTCCTTGTTCTTTAATGTGTTTAATACTATCCCTAAGGTCATTGCTACTATCTGACCGATAACCGTTGCAGTCGCAGCGCCTGCCACTCCCATTTTCGGAAAACCAAATAATCCGAAAATCAAAATCGGGTCGAGTATTATGTTTATTATAGCTCCTGTGCCCTGCATAAACATACTGTATATCGTCTTGCCGGTAGACTGCAAAAGCCTCTCAAAGGTTATTTGCATAAATACTCCAAGCGAGACTACTGTTACTATTCTAAGATAGCTTACTCCGTAGGCTATTATTTCTTTGTCGTCGGTCATCGCTTTGAAAAAAAGACCGGAAAAGAAAAATCCTAAAATCGCAAATACTACCCATGTGCAAAATGCAAGAAATATTCCGTTTTTTGCCGAATCGCTTGCTTGCTTAAACTTCTTTTCGCCCAGAGATTTTGATAAAAATGAGTTTATTCCTACTCCTGTTCCCGCACCAAAGGCTATCATCAGACTTTGTATCGGAAACGCCATTGATACCGCTGTCAGTGCGTTTTCCGATATCTTCGCTACAAATATACTGTCTACTATATTATATAATGCCTGAACAAGCATTGAAATTACCATCGGCAGTGACATCGTTATCAGAAGCTTGTTTGTAGGCATTGTTCCCATCTTGTTTTCCTCTGCGGGAATATCGTCTGTTTGTAATACCGCGTCCTTTTCAGACATTTATATTTTCATTCCTTTCAAAATTTACCTTAACTTTTCCGCTTTTCGCGCACATTTAATTATTATATCATCTTGTGTTGCTTTTTGCAATATCATATATTTTAAATACTTGTAAACTCTGTATCTTAAAAAATTGTGCAATTTTCATAATAAATCCTATTATACTTATATGAATAATATGCTTTTTGACAAAGTTTTTAAAAATGGAAAAAAATCGTTGACAAAATCATCTTAAAGTGGTATTGTATATACATAAATTCATACTAACCATATATGAATTATATAATATTAAATTCAGTTAAAAAAACAAGAAATGAGGTAATCTAAAATGGCACAAAAAATAAACTCTAAACTCAGAGAAAGAGAGCTTCGCTTTGAGACAAAGCAGCTCCATATCGGTCAGGAGGAAGCAGACCCTGCAACAGGTGCAAGGGCTGTTCCCATCTATCAGACGACATCATATGTATTTGACAACAGCGACCATGCTCAGGCAAGGTTCGGGCTTTCCGATGCCGGCAATATTTACGGACGTCTTACAAATCCGACTCAGGAGGTTTTGGAAAAAAGACTGGCGGCTCTTGAGGGAGGCTCGGCAGGACTGGCAGTAGCTTCGGGAGCTGCGGCGATAACTTATGCAATTCAGAATATTGCAGGTGCAGGCGATCATATCGTTGCCGCAAAGACGTTATATGGCGGTACATACAACCTGCTTGCTCATACATTAAAAGAGTTCGGCGTTGAAACTACATTTGTTGACCCTGATGAAGGGGACGGTGTTTCCGTTTTCGAAAATGCCGTAAAGGAAAACACAAAGGCTATTTTTATAGAAACGCTGGGAAATCCGAACTCAAATATTATCGACATTGACGCTGTGGCTGAGGTTGCACACAAAAACGGAATTATTCTGATAGTGGATAACACCTTCGGAACGCCTTATCTTATAAGACCAATAGAACACGGCGCAGACATAGTTGTGCATTCTGCTACGAAGTTTATAGGCGGACACGGAACATCACTCGGCGGAATCATAGTTGAAAGCGGAAAAACCGACTGGAAAGCAAGCGGAAAGTATCCAAGTCTTTCAGAGCCATGCGACAGCTATCACGGCGTAGTGTTTGCAGACGCTGCCCCAGACGCGGCGTTTGTAACAAGAATAAGGGCGGTTCTTTTGCGTGATACGGGAGCCGCAATTTCGCCGTTCAATGCATTTTTGCTTCTTCAGGGATTGGAAACCCTTTCGCTTCGTGTTGAGAGACACGTTGAAAACACACTTGCAGTTTTAGAATATTTAAAGTCTCAGCCGCTTGTTGAGAAAATCAACCATCCGTCTGTTGAGGAAAACGGATACAAAAGGCTTTATGATAAGTATTTCCCTAACGGCGGAGGCTCTATTTTTACAATAGAAATTAAAGGCGGAACAAATGAAGCCAAAAAATTCATAGACAATCTCGCTGTATTTTCACTGCTTGCGAATGTCGCGGACGTTAAATCACTTGCTATCCACCCTGCTACTACTACGCACTCACAGCTTAGCGAAAGCGAGCTTTTAGAACAGGGTATCAAGCCCAATACCATTCGCTTTTCAATAGGAACAGAAAACATAGACGATATTATTTACGACCTCGACGAGGCTTTTCAAGCAATCGCAGAATAATTAGAACACAACCTCCATAACAAAGCACTGTTTGAAGAAGTAAGACCGGCGAGCCGCCGGTGGCATTCTGCCTTTGGGCTGCTAGATGCAAGAAATTTAGAAGCCAGAAGCAAGATACTACTATTAGAACTTAGTGGAAAAGATAAGTTCTTGCATCTTGTTTCTAGCTTCTTTTTTCTTGCCTCTTGCCTCTGGCATCTTTTCGCCTATATCTTGAATTTAAACGCAGTCACAGAATGTGCAGGCAGAGTAACTATCAGCTTATCTCCCTCAATCTTAAAGCCGTTATAATCGTTAATGCTTACGGGAGCATTGTTGTCAAAGCCGTTATATGCGTGAATTTCAGCATTTACTATCTGGGCTGTTACGTTATTTATTTCGCCCTGCTCGGGGTCAATAAGCATTGTGCAGTCCTCGTCAAGAGAGCAGTTAGAAACGGTCAGGAAAAACTCTCCGTTTTTCTTGGAAAGCGAATATGTAACCATAGGGATAGTCTTATCTGCTTTTTCTAAGTCTGGTGCGGCAAGACTGGTCTTTACTAACTCAGCGTCGTGGTGAGGAAGATACATCTTAAATATCTGCCAAGTAGGAGTCTTTACAAGGCGCTCGCCGTCGCTGAGAAGAACAGACTGCAACACGTTCATAACCTGTGCGAGATTTGCCATCATGACCTTGTCTGAGTGATTGTTGAATATATTAAGATTAATTGCTGCGACAATAGCGTCACGCATAGTGTTCTGCTGATAGAGAAAGCCCGGATTTGTACCTTCCTCAACGTCATACCAGCAGCCCCACTCGTCTACAATGAGCTTTATCTTACCCTCAGGGTCGTACTTGCTCATTATTGCATAGTGCTTTGTAATGATTTCGTCCATATACATTGTCGCGGAAATCGTTTTATAATACTCTTCGTCGTCAAAAGTCAGCGCGGAACCCTTTTTAGACCAGTCGCCTGTAGGCAGGGTGTAGTAGTGAAGTGATATAGCCCCTGTGTGCCACGACTTTAGGTTCTGCATAATGGTTTCCGTCCAGTTGTAGTCGTCGGCGTTGGGACCGCAGGCTATTTTTATCATATCGGGTGTGCTGTAGTTTTTCGCAAATGTCTCATATCTGCGGTACTCGTCTGCATAAGCCTCAGGACGCATATTACCGCCGCCGCCCCAGTTTTCGTTGCCTATGCCGAGATATTTTAGCCTCCACGCTCTTTCTCTGCCGTTTGCCTTTCTCTCAAGCGCATAAGGGGAGTTCCCCTCATAAGTTATATACTCAAGCCAGCTTGCAAGCTCAGAGACTGTACCGCTGCCCAGATTGCCTGCCAGATAAGGCTCGCAGCCGAGCACTTCGCAGAGGTTAAAAAACTCGTTTGTGCCGAAGCTGTTGTCTTCAACTACTCCGCCCCAGTTCGTATTAAGAATAGGTTTGCGGTTTTTGCCGATACCGTCATGCCAGTGGTATTCGTCGGCAAAGCAGCCGCCCGGCCAGCGAAGTACGGGTACCTCGATCTCTTTTAGTGCGTCTATTACATCGTTTCTAACTCCATCAGTGTTAGGAATAGGCGAATCCTTGCCTACAAATATGCCGTTGTAAATGCACCTTCCCAGATGCTCTGAGAAGTGACCGTAAATCTCCTTGTTTATGTGACTGACAATCTTTTCTCCGTTAAATTTAAGATAAGCAGTTTTCAAATCATCCGATCCTTTCTTTTAGTTTATTATTCATGCGGTAAGGCTTTAAATTTTCTTTACTAATCATTTTAAATATGGCGAAATTGCAATATGCAGTATCGGTCTTAACACATATGAGGAGTAGGAAGCGCCATAATATTTATTATAGTTTTTTGCCTCCGAGAATAACGGATCATACGCTTTGCCGTTTACCTCCGCCCAGCAATGTCCGTAACCCTTACTGTCGTTGCAGACATAAACCTTTTTATAACCTATAGCTCTAGCAAAATACGCAAATGCCGCGCCGTCCGCATGGCAGTCTCCTCCGCCTCTCTTGAAATGGTCGTTTGCATAAACGGCAGGCCAATCGGCGGTGTTTTTGAACTTTCTGCGCGTTACATAAGGCTTCTTTATCACCCAGTCGAAACACACCTTGAGCTTCTGTTTTTTGCTCATTTTAACAGAGGTTATCTTCGACAGGATTTTTCTCGCCGTAAGCAGAGCCTTATAATCTTCGCTCTTAGCTTTGCTCATTTTCTTTCCGTCGGCAAGATAATACTGTGATTTCTTCTTTGAAGCCTCCAGAACGCCTTTGTCGTCAAGATAGTATGTAACCTTTCCGTCTTTGAAGATACCTGTCTTCATAACGCCCTTTTCATTAAAATAATATCTCTTTGACCCGATTTTTTGAACTCCGACCATTCGTATACCCTTTTTATCAAGGTAATACTTCTTCTTTTTTACAGTGAGCCACTGGTTTTTAAGAATCACTCCGTTTTTGTTCGCCCGATAGAAATCTCCGCCGTTTTGACACCATTTGTTTACGCACAAATACCCAGCCTTGTCAAAAAAATATGTCTGAGAGCCGATTTTCTTTAATCCGACTGCACAGCTTCCGTTAATATAATACTGCTTTTTCCCGTTTACTGCTGTTTCCCACCCGTCGGGAACTGAAGCCGTCGGCTTTGAAACTGCGTTTGCATCAGATATCGCCGCCTGCGCTGAAGGCTCTGTTACCTCTGTGTCGCTTGCATTTACACCTAAAACCGCAGAGGTCAGCATTGTTAAGCTAACCGCAAAAGCCGCCGCCCCTGCCAATATTTTTGTCGCTTTCATCTATGTATTGTCCTCCTGATGTCTTATTTAATCTATTGCCGGAATTTTATTTATCAATATTCAACTCCTGCTTGCTTTAGGCAAGTCTCCATAATTTTCATTATATCAAGCGTGTCAGAATGAGTGATAATGTCGCTTTCCAGCCTGCCCTCTCTTATGCACTTGTTTACCTCCTCTATTTCATACTCATAGCCGTTGAACTTAAAAGGAAGAACTTGTCTTTCAAGAACATTTCCCATATTGTCAAACAGAGTTGTTTCCGCAGTGCAGTGGAACCAGTTTCCCATAACTATCCTGCCCTTATCGCCTACGATTATCGCCTTATTTTCGTCTTCAAAGTCAAACCCGCAGAAGGTTATGCCGTAAGCGTCCTTGTATTTCAAAATTATGCTGTTGTCATAGTCTACGTCTGTGCGTCCTATGTGGGAATATGTATGGATTTCCTCAGGGTGAGTGCCCAAAAACGCGCTTACAAAGGTAATGGGGTAAACGCCCAGATCGAGGATAGCTCCGCCGCCTAAGTCTTTTATGAAAAGTCTGTCGTTTTTGTCAAACGGAACTGCGTTTGAAAAATCAGCTTTTATCATTTTTATGTTCCCGATTTTTCCGCTTTCTGCCCACTCTTTTGCCTTTCTGAAAGCAGGCTGACATTTAGTCCACATAGCCTCCATAAGGAACGATTTCTTTTCCTTTGCCAAAGCCGTAAGCTCTTTAAATTCGTCTGCGTTAAGGGTTACCGACTTTTCACAGAGAACGTGCTTTCCTGCGTTAAGACACAGCTTTGTGTTCTCAAAATGACAGCTCATTGGCGTTGCTATATAAACAACGTCTATGTCGGGGTCTGATACCAAATCATCATAACTGCCGTATGCTCTCTTTATTCCGTGACGTTTTGCAAAGTCCTCAGCTTTGTCCGCCGAGCGTGAGGCAACAGCCAGCAATTCCATATTATTCTCTTTGATGTTTTCCATAAACTTCATTGATTTAGCTACAGTCTCGGCAATTTTTCCTGTGGCAAGAATACCCCAATTCAGTTTTTTCATAAGCGTCTCCTTTTGATTGTTTAATTTATTATTGGTAATATATACTTAAAAGTATAACTTAATTACAAACAAGTGTCAACGCTAAATATTCCCGTTACGGAATAATAAATATCAAATAACCAAATAACCAATATATTTCGCTGTTTCATTTTTTATTATTTGTGATATACTATACTATAACAACAATAAAAGCAATATGGTGATGGTAATGATAAAGCTGCTGGCTAGAAAGTTTATCAAAGACTATAAAAATATAAACGACAAAAAGGTCAGAGAAGCCTACACTGTTCTCTGCGGAACGGCAGGTATTTTTTGCAATATCATTTTATTTTTGCTAAAGCTGTTTATCGGCATAGCTATGAACAGTATAGCAATTATGGGCGACGCCTTTAACAACCTTTCCGACACAGGCTCAGGCTTAGTTACAATTATCGGGGCTAAGCTGTCAAACAAAAAGCCCGACGCCGAACACCCTTTCGGTCACGGACGTGTTGAATACATATCGTCTCTGATTATTTCGTTTTTGATTTTGCTGGTAGGCTTAAAGCTCTTTCAGTCGTCTATCGAAAAAATCAGATTTCCCGAGACTGTGAATTTTAATATCGCTCTTATTATTTTGCTTGTCATTTCTGTTTTGATAAAGCTGTGGATGTATTTCAGCTTCAAATACGCGGGCAGGCAAATCAACTCAGGCATACTTATTGCAAACTCAAAAGACAGCTTAAACGACGTTTTTTCGACTTCCGCAGTTATTATCGCAACAGTCATAGGCTCCTTTTTTACAAGACTTCCATTCGACGGTATTATCGGCATAATCGTATCAGTTATCATAGTATTCAACGGCTTAAAAATCGCAAAGGAAACGATAGGGCATCTTCTCGGCTCTGTACCTGACAGGCAAACGATAAGAAGCATATATAGCATTCTGACTGACTCAAAGGATATAATCGGTATTCACGATCTTATAGTTCACGACTACGGACCGAACAGGGTATTTGCCTCTGTTCACGCAGAAATACCCGACAACGACGACATAGTTGCAATTCACGAAACAATAGACTCGCTTGAAAAGAAGGTGAAAAGCGAGCTTGGCATAGACCTTGTGATTCATATGGATCCTGTTTCGGTCAGCAACGAGAAGGCTCTGCGTCTTAAAGAAGCGGTGAAGTCGATAGTTAGGGAGGAAAACTCCGGCTTTTCGATACACGATTTCAGGATCGCCGACGGTGATGAAGAAACAAAGGTCATATTTGATTTAGTTATTGACCTTGAGACTTCTCCCGAGCAGGAGAAGAAAATCATTTCTAACATAAAAAGGAAAATAAAAGAATACGACAGCCGTTGTTTTGCAATAATCAATTTAGACAACAGCTATGTTGAACAGCAGATAAGCAGTATAATTGAAGAGGCAGAGGATTAATTAGGGTAAAGAAAAAGCCTCCGTTTATGGAGGCTTTCATTCGGGAAAATCAAAATATAATAGCTAGAAATGTTATTCTATGATTTTGTTCTTATAAGATTAGGTTTTTTAAAATCAAAGAAAATAGAAAGTGCAACCACTCCGACAACAGTTATAATACCTTCAAACAGCATATAAAAGCCGTTATAACCGAAGCTATAAGCCCAAACAGACTTCCAGCCGTCTGCGTATTCGCCCCAAATGGTAACACCTGAAATAAAGTGGCACGCAAAACGCAGCAATGAAGCTGCAGCTGCTCCTAAGCCAATGGCAACAGCCTGTTGTTTGATTACTTTTCTGAAAATTGCGCCGCCGATACCTAAAACGGCGAATGCAATTACATAGTCCATAAATATCAGGATCAAATATGAGCCGATACCTTTAACGTATGCGAAATTACCAAGTCCTTGAAGCAGCATTTGCAGTAAGCCGTGCACAACTCCGGTAAATGCTCCCCACTTAAAGCCATAGCGGTAACCGATAATCACAATTGGAGCCTGACTGAATGCTGTTATTGAACCGCCCATCGGCGCTTGAAAGATTGATATGTAAGACAGTACCGTTGCAAGGGCTACCATTATCGCGCATTCAACAATCTTTCTAATATTTGTGTTTGACATATAAACACTCTCCTTTTAAAATATTTTAAATCAATATTTGAAGCTAACCGCTTTGTAATT
>CANRJA010000016.1 GCA_947630825.1 uncultured Clostridia bacterium
CAATCTAAATACAGCAATAAAATCGACAATACGCTGTCTAATATTGAAAAAGGTTATGATATGAACTCGGACAAGCTGTATCAGCAGTACAAGGAGCAGTATACACGAGAGGGATTAAACGCCTCTCGTGATATTAGCGGACAGGTAGCTTCACTAAACGGCGGTGCTGACAGTTCTATGGGTCGCAGACAAGCGGCACAGGCATATTACAATTATATGCAGGCGTTAAATGACAAGGTTCCAGAGCTTGCTGACAGATGGGAGCAAAATCAGTACAACTATCTTACTGCATTGCGTGACCTTGATGCATCAGATTACAACAAGTATGCTGATAACAGGGATTATTACAAAGATATGTTCCAGTGGTCATATAACAATGATGTTACTATGTATCAGCTTGAACAAGAAAAGTTATATAATCTCTTGACTCAAGCAAACACTAATTTCTCAAATGTAATGTCGCTTGAACAATTCCAGGCGCAAATGGACCAGGACGCAAAACAATTTGGAATGGAATACGCATTAAAAAAGGCAGAAAGCGACGCTGGTGTTGCTAACACAAAGGCTAGCACAGCTAATATAAAAGCAAATACAGCTAACACAAAAGCCGAAACCGCAGCAATATATGCTTCTCTTAATAATGCAGGCGGTTCAACAAGAAGCTCGTCATCAAGAAGCACTTCAAGCAGTTCATCATCAAGGAACAGCAATTCTTCTAGTAATAATTCATCAGGCAATAAGGCGTCAGCCAGATATTTGGAATTGGCTTCTAAAATAACTTCTTCTGTCGGTAACGGAAAAACTGATGATTTTAAATCTAAGGTCAATAAAGCATATAAGAACGGTAAAATTACTGCAGCCGAGAAAAAAAGTTTGTTAGGTAGTTTAAATCAGGCTATTGCATTGAAAAATAGGTCAAGTAATAGTTCATCAGGATACAAAGATGCAAAGGCTTACATAGATAATTTTATTAATAATAATCCGCTTGGAAAAATGCAGTATGCAATTAATGAAGTTAAATCTTATTATAAGCAAGGGAAATTAACTACAAGCGAGTATGACAAATTAATGAAATACATAAATAATAATTTATCATACTAAAATATGAAATAAGGAGAGGTTTTAATTGACTGAATTAGAAAAGCGTTTAAAGCATATAGAGGAGACTGACTCTAAAAGAATCGAGAATTACAGAAAACTTCAGCAACAGGCTGATCAAAATTTTAATAAAATACAGCAAAGGGAGAAAAAAGAGTTTGAAAAGCGTTTAAAGCATATAGAGAAGACTGACGCTAAAAGAACTGAGAATTATAGAAAACTTCAACAACAGGCTGATGAAAATTTTAATAAAATACAACAGAGGGAACAAAAGAGGGAGCAAGATAAAATACAAATAAATCAAATGGTGAATGGTAATCGAAACCGTTTTATAACAAAACAAATTTTATCTAATCCGGAAAAGACATATAATAATTTACTAAAAGCATATACTAACGACTTAAAAGCTAAAAAAAGTAAAGCTAACGAGGAAGCACGAGATTATTTATTAAAATTTAATCAAAAGTATAATGGAAAGAGTAAAGATGATAACGCTCGGATTGCACACGAAGTAGGAGATATAAATTATTTTAAAGCTCTAAAAACTGGTGATGATTATAGAAGTTGGACCGAAGATACCACTAATAAGACGATTGATGATTATTATAACGAGTATAAGGCAAATAGTAATCTAAATAATCCTAAATCAGCTATAAAACAAGTAAATGAACAGATAAAAAATTCTAATGGTCTTGAAGATGCTTTTAGCAAAAAGCGTAATTCATCTGAATTAAAATTAAGGATTGAAAATGGGCTTAATGAACTTGGCCGTGTGCTTTCAGTGCCTGTTGCTGCTATGTTACCACCAGATAAGGGCGATGCATTACTTAAACTATGGCAAGACAAAATAGATGCCGGAAAACAAGCAATAACGGAAAACAGAAAAATAGAAGCTGATACTGTCAATAGCAAGCTTCAAACCGGATACGAAAAAATGTATGAAGAAATTCCATATAATCAAGATGCTCTTAATGCTATCGAAAAAGGAATTTCTGAAACTAAAGACGAAGATATTAAACGTCTAACAGAAGATGATGAAAAACTTAGGTATTATTATTTACGAGGCACTTACGGAAAGAGTGTAGCGGATGATTATATATTATCAGCTGTAAATGACGCCACTATTGCAGAGGGAAAAAGAAAAGCTGAAAATGACAGTACGTTAGGTGAATTTGGCAATGCTTTTACTACTGGTTTAGCAGATTGGTCACGAGGTATTACTAAGGCGGCTGATGCAGCTACCAATCAAGCCGTTGGAGATGGTTTTTTAGATGATTACGCTTTTCTAAATCCAACCGATCAAGTTCAACAGCAATATAATAAGGAGGCTGCCGGAAAGGTTAAAAAGTTTGCATTAGATGCAACAGAAACTGTTGGAAATCAAGCTCCTAGCATTATTATCGCATCGGCTACCGGAAGCCCGACTTTAGGTGCATCAACTTTAGCAGTGAGTGCTATGGGAAATTCATACGGACAAGCCCTTTTAGAAGGAAAATCTGAGGACGAAGCATTTACATACGGTGCAATTCAAGGAGCTTCAGAATTTGTAACAGAGAAACTTTTAGGCGGTCAGTATGGTATTAATGGTATTGCTGAAAAAACAGCACATAAAGCCCTAAACAATGTAACTAATAAACTGATAAAAGACCAAACAATGAATGCGGTTGCTAATAAAGTCGGTAAAATAGTTATCAATGGCATTGGTGAGTTTAATGAAGAAGCATTACAGCAATTTATGGAGCCTTATTTTAGGAATTTTTCTTTTGGCGAAAATAATAAGCAAACTCAAGAGAACCTAGAGGATTGTTTGTATTCTGGATTATTGGGCTTTTTCAGCAGCGGTATAACAAATACTGCCGGAGAAGTAGCAACAGGAACAGTAAATGCTGTCGCCAACAAAATTTCAGATAAAAAACTTTCAAAAGCTAAGGATATATATAACGCATATCAAGAACAACTACTTGCCGAAAAACAAAATGAAAATCAAACAGATAATATTGAACCTCCAACCGTTGAAGCCGTTTTTTCTGAAACAGAAACTAGTCAGGAAAAAGCAAAAAGACTAACCAAAACTATCAATAAAATTGACAGCGGCGAAAAAGTCGCAGATAGTGAGATCGTTGAACTAAAGTATAATAAGACCGCTGCTGATATGCTTGGTCAAATGGCAGGCTTAAAGGAAGGAAAAATAACTTCTGATTTTGATAACGAAACTGTTCGGGCAGTAATAAATCAAGCTCAGAACGGAAAAAAGAATATTGATACAGCAACAATTCTGAATAATATAAGAAGTAATATGCAAAGCGATCAGAATTTAGTCGAAAATTCAAACGAGAATGGCTCAGATGAGACTTTAAATGCTGATGAGGGTAATTTAACCAATACTAATCAAATGGCATTACAGAACGCTACAGAGCCTAATATGACTTCACAAACAGATGAGGTCAGCGAAGCTATGCCCGAAAATTTAACAGCAGATGATGAAACAGAGGCTCCAAATAACAATACATATAGCGATAATGTTTCAGATAACTTAAAAAATACATTCAAGAGGGTCGTGAACAATTCAAATAAAATTATAAAGCTTGGTATTTCAAGCGAAAAAACAGGCTCAACCAATATAAGAAAGGTAGAATCTGTTGAAAATGGCGTTGCTCAATTGTTGATGACAAATGGCGAAGTTGTGCCTGCTGATACTATTGACTTTTCTGATAATAAAAATGCTGAAATCATTTTATCAAATGCAGGAAAGTATAATAGCAGTACCGCTAATACATTCATATTAAATTATGATAGCAGTAAAAATACAGCGGAAAATTATTCTGTTGCTTTTAATTCAGTTTATAGAATGGCCGAAAAAGGTTTGAGTATGGATATAATAGTTTCACAAACCAGAGGAGCTAGAGCCATACTGGGAGAAAAAACATTTAATGCCGCTATAAATGCAGGGCGTAATACTGCTAATGGAACTTTTGTAGACAACAAAAATAAAGTTATAAGCGGTGTTAGAAAAACTGATGTTAGTAATCAACGTACTTCACAGAATAAAAAAGTTAATATTAATGCTAAAAGTGAAACTAGCAGAATAAATGTAAGGCAGTCAGCTAAGAGACTGTCAACAGCTTTGGGCGTAAAAATCAATGTTTATAACAGTGATACGTCTGTAAGAGGATATGAACAAAACGGTGAAGTATTTATTAATGAGAGTTATGTGAATAGCAAAGCAAACAGCGCTTCTGAGTTTAATTTTATTCTTGCGCATGAGCTTACGCATACCCTTGAGCAATCGAATTACTATGACCAGCTTAAAACATTTATACTGAACAGCCGAGTTTATGACGATTATCTTACTTCCAATGATACAACACACAAGGCAGAAATATCAAAACGTCAGGAATTATATGAAAAGAACGGCAAGGAGTTGACAAAAGAGGAAGCGGAGCGAGAGCTTATAGCTGACTTTATTGCAGATGAATTACTAACCAATGAAGAATGTATAAGGGAGCTAGCGTATAAGGATAAAAAGCTGTTTGCAAGGGTAGTAGATTTTATTCACAAAATGATTGATAATCTCAAAAGATTTGTTAGAAATTCTAAGGAGATTACAGTGGCACAGAAAGACCTTATACACATTAAGGAACTTTATACAAAGGCGTTTAATGATGTTAGGAAAAACGGAACATATTCAAATGAAGTCAAATACAGCAAAAAGCTAGGCGGTTATAATCCTGATATTAGGGTTACAACGGATAATGTATTAAAAGAATATGGAATTGAAAACATTAGAAATGTAACTGATGTTATAAATAAAGTATGTTTAAAACTTAGAAATTCTTATCTTTCAACTGATAAGATACATAAACCGATAACTAATATCGATACTGGATTAAAAATAGAAATAAGAAAATCTGGAATAAAAGAGACCTTTGGTAAACCCACATATTATAAGAGTCTTTCTGATGATTTAAAACTCGCGAAAATTGCTTCTATGAGCGAATTAGCTAAGATGATTAAATATGGTGAGGTCAGGGCTAAGGAAGCATCTAATTATCACAACCCCAAGAGTAGGGTTAGATTTAGTTATTTAAAATCATCAATTAATATTGATGGTATTAATTATGATGTTACTATGGACATTAAGAGGCTTCCGAACAATGATAATATTTTTTATATCCATGATTTAAAAATTAAAAAACAAGAGACAAATTCGGTCCACCGCACTGCGAATGGATTGAAAGTGAATTTGCCTCTTGCTAAAGACAATATATCACAAAATGATGATATTGTCAATAGTAATATACGAAAAAAGTCTGAGAATGATACACAGTACTCATTAGACCCAGATGTAGAAAGCCAAATGAAAACTCTTAACGAGCAATACGGTACAAAGAAAAAAGGTGAAAATCCTGTAAGGGATATTGATGTACCTGAAAGGTCAAGCAAAGACAAGCGCGTAAGAGAATTTGTAAAGACCATTTTGGAAAGCGGTGTGCTGACTGATGAAATGGTTAATGAAGTCGATAAGCAAATAGTCAAAGGCGCTGCGTCTTATCTGCCTCTAAGCAATGAAAAAGCTCTTACAATAGCTAAAGAGTGGCTTGATAATAAGGGTAAGGGCGTTACCGAGAAGCAATGGAACGACTGGGAAATTATGAAAAACAGAAATCATAAGGTTTCTGCTATAGACGTTGCTAAAGGTGAGCTTTTGTTACGGTATGCCGCACAAAACAATGAGACCAAAAAAGTTATACAGCTTACAGGTGAACTTGCTGAAATGGCAACCACAGCAGGACAGACAGTACAAGCTATGAGGCTGTTAAAGAAATCCTCTGGTATAGGAAAGTTATACTATATTGAAAAATATGTCAACCGAATGAATGCTGATTATCAAGCAAAGTATGCAAACAAATTAGCAAAGGGCAAGGAAATTCCGCAAATTAAAATAGACGAGGATTTGGCATTAAAATTAGCGCAAGCAAAAACACAAACAGAAATTGAAGAAGCAGAAGCAGCAATAACTAAAAATATAGGCGAACAAGTACCTGCTACTTGGATTGACAAATGGAATGCTTGGCGATATATGTCTATGCTGTTTAATTTTACCACGCATATAAGAAATATAGTAGGAAACACAATATTTATGCCTGCTGTTAGTATGAAAAATGGGATTGCTTATGGTTTAGAAAAGGCGTTTCTAAAGGGTGATATAGAAAAGTCAAAGGCTTTAAAGGTTAAAGATGCTTATAAAGAATTTGCAAAGCAGGATTTTGAATATGTTAAAGATGAGATAACTGGCAACGGAAAATATGAGTCTACCGATGCGATAAAGGCAAATAAAGTTGTTTTTAAAGCCAAAGATGTCAAAGATTATGAAGGTGAAAATATTGCCCGCAAAGCTCTTAACAAAACTCACAAAGGTCTTAATATAGCTTACAAATTCACCCATGTATCTGAAGTTCTTGAGAAAGCAAGAAATATTAATTCTAATCTGTTAGAAGCAGAGGACGGAATATTTTTAAAACACCATTACGAACGTGCTTTGGGTATGTATTTGCAGGCAAATAATATTTCGCTTAATGAATTATCAGATGAAAAAGCTGAAAATGAGCGACAAGCAGCTATTGACAGAGGCAGGGTAAGAGCAATTACAGAAGCACAAAAGGCTACATACAGAGACGCATCTAAGATTGCAGATGCTTTGAGCCGAATTGCAAAGACAAATTTGGCAACAGAGATAATATTAGAGGGAGTTATCCCATTCAAAAAGACACCAATAAATATAGCAAAGCGTGCCTATGAATATAGTCCACTTGGACTTATAAAAAATGTAACTAAAGACATATATGATTTGAAAACTGGAAAAATCACTGCCAGTGAATATATAGACAGAATTTCAGCAGGACTAACAGGAGCAGGAATATACGCTTTAGGACTGTGGTTAGGTTCGCTTGGACTATTGAAAGTAGGCTTAGGTGATGATGAGAAAGAACAAGATTTTGAAAAGCTAAAAGGACATCAGAATTATTCTGTTGAAATATTCGGATATTCATATACAATTGATTGGGCTTGTCCTGCTACTATACCCTTATTGGTGGGTGCAAAAACTGTGGACTTATTACAAAAAGACTACAATGAGGATACTTTAGCTGATGTACAAGATTTAGGATTTACAGCATTTAACCCTATGCTTGAAATGACCTTATTAAGTGGGCTTGAGAATTTGCTTAATAATATCAGTTATAGTGAACATAAACTAATAGATGGTTTGGCAGTGTATCCTACAACATCATATTTGGGGCAAGCTGTGCCTACTCTTGCCGGTAAAATTGCAAATACAATTGACGGAACGAGAAGAAGATCATATATTGACAAGTCAGGCGTTACCACAGTTTCAAAATCGCTTACAGGTCCAGAACAACAATTTAAAGACAATGTTCTGAGAAAAATACCAGGTTTATCGTCTAAACTAGCCCCTTATATAAATGAGTGGGGAGAGCAGGAAAAAGAAAATAACATTGGAATGAGGATTTTTCAAAACTTTATTTCTCCTGGCTATGTTTCTAAAATTGAGGTTGATGAAGTTGAAAATATGCTTGATAAATTATATGAGAAAAGAAAGGAGGACAAAATACTTCCTACAACTGCAAATAAATATTTTGCTGCTAACGGTGAAAAAATACGTCTTACCGCCGAAGAATATACAGCCTTTGCTACAACTAGAGGACAGATTGCTCATACTATTTTGCTTGATTTTTCAAAAAATTCGGAGTTTGAAGACGCATCAAATGAAGATAAGGAAAAATTCATTACTGATGCATATGATTTTGCCACTCAAATAGCTAAGACTGGAGTTGACAGGGCTAACTATGAGCCGGATAAAAAGGTGAAATATGCTATTGAAGCAAATAAAAACGGTATGAGTTACTCTGATTTCCTTATTTCACGCAAGGAATTAGATGAAATAAGCGGAGAGGGAACAAAGGAAAGGATATACAACAGAATAAGGCGTATGAGTATTAATAAGAAAGCTAAAGAGGCTATGTGGTTATCATTTTATGATGATATGAAATTAGAAGGGGAAAGGATTTATTTTTAATTAGCAGTAAATATTAATTGATCCTCCAGTTGGATTTATCTGATTGGGGGATTTTTTTGCTTATATATGACACAAAATATGACACGAATTTATAAAGGTATCGTATAATTGGGATTGGAAGCTTATTATTCGAATTTTCAAATCCCTCCATCTCCGCCACAATCCCCATAGAATAGGCTTCTGTGGGGATTTTTCATTTGTGAATTTATATAACTTTATGAGACTTAATAAGTAACTTTTTTAGTATTTTTTAGTATAAAATTTAGTATAAAAATAAGCTATTTGAAAAATTCATTTAGCTTCTCCTTAGCTTCGTCAATATTAGTCTTTTTGATGTGTGTATAAATATCTAGTGTGACATTTATTTTGCTGTGTCCGAGTATTTTCTGAGCTATTTTGGCGTCAATTCCTGCATTAAATAAAATAGTTGCGTATGAGTGTCTAAGCTGATGTGTAGTAAAATTTTCATCCATAGGTTTTATGGATTTTTCCCATAGACGCCTAAATTCATTTTTTGTTAATGGCTTGCCGTCTTTATGAAAAACTAAACCATGCTTTCGGTTTTGAGCAAGAAGTAACTTTTCAAACGGTTCTAGCAAAGGTATTGTTCGTATTCCGCTTTTCGTTTTCGGAGTTTTAAATGTCATAGTGTGAAAATCAAGCTGTTTATTTATGCTTATTGTTTTGTTTTCAAAATCAATGTAATTAAGTTCTTGCTTATCATAGCTTAAAGCTAATATCTCATTACGTCTTGCTCCCGTATAAAGGTATGAATATAACAACAAATCATTTGATTCTTTTATTTGGTCGATGGTCTTATCGCTTAACGGCTTGCGTTCTGTTTGTTTTAATCCTCTTGGGAGTTCTACTAGATCAGCAGGGTTGTTATACATAACTTCTGACTTTGCTGCTTCTTTAAAAGTCTTTTTTAAAACAAGCAAACGATAATTAATTGTTTGCCTAGCATATCCCTTATCCACAAGAGTATTAATAAATCTCTCAATGTCAAAAGCGTTGATTGTAGTAATGTCTATGTTTCCAAAGTATTCTTTCACATCTTTGATTGGAGCTTTATATGCGTCAATAGAATTATATGATAGATTTTGAATACTATCTTCAAACACATCAATCCAGTAAAACAGCTTTTTGCTTCTAATTGGAATATTCCGCTCTGTTAAAAGATAGACTTTTTTCTCAACTTCTTTTTCGGTTTTACCATATACCATTTTCTTTTTGCCGTCAACAGTTATTAACTTTTGGTAATATCCGTCTTTACGCTGTTTCAAGTGATTACCTCCTGTCTTTTGACTAAATATTAAAAGGGCAGTATTAGACTTTTTTTAGCGATTGGGATTAATTCGCTTGCCCTTACAGTGGTGGTGTACTGGAGGGCGTTTTATATTCATAAATAAGTTACAAATTTAATGATAATACGTATTGACATAATACGTATTATATCATATAATATATGTGTAAGGCGGTGAGAGAATGACATTCAAAGAAATGGAAAAGCTAATAAAAGCTGATGGATGGGTCTATTTGTACACTAGAGGTTCTCACTTTTACTACTCACACCCTACAAAGAAAGGTAAGGTTACAATACCAAACCATAAAGGCGATATTCCAAAAGGAACGGCAAACTCAATACTTAAACAAGCAGGGCTGAGGTAAGCCTTTGCTTGTACGATATGAAAGGAGTAATTTTATGTTATCAATGTATCCTGCTTGCTTTTATAAAGAAAAAGAGGGCAACTATTCAGTCATTTTTCCTGTTATAAATCAAGCCACCTGCGGCGATACACTCGATGAAGCTATGAAAATGGCTGTTGACTGTCTTGCAGGCTACCTCTACAATGCTAAACTTGAAAATTTAGAAGTCCCTAAAGCTCCATCAATGGAAAGTATCAACGTAGATGAAGAATATGACGAGTACGAAAGTGCATTTGTAAATATGGTTACTGTTGACGTTGACGAGTATGCAAAAAAGCATTTTGAAAAGTCCGTTAAGAAAACGCTTACTATTCCATCTTGGCTCAATGATTTGGCAATTGAAAATGGTGTTAATTTTTCACAAGCACTTCAATCTGCTTTAAAAAATCAACTTCATATTAATTAGAATATATATTGCCTCTGTTGAGTTGCTTCTTTGACGGGGCTGTAAACGATTTATATGCGTCTGTTTTCTTATCGTAAGCCCTTACTCTTCAATTACCGCTCGGCAGCTTTTTTAGCTGTTGCCATATATTTTCCTCCTATCTTGACATACAAAAAATGTTATGCTAAAATAAAAGGGCAGAATTAGCCCTTTTAGAGACTGGGATTAATTCGTCTGCCCTCACAAGGTGCGAACTTGTGGGGGCTTTTCTTATTTATATTACTTTAAGTTCTTTTTTGTAGCTGAAAATTTTATGTCGCTTGAGAATAATCCTTGAGAATCCACATCAACCTCGTACTTCTTCCAATCTTGATCTACTTGATAGCATAGACTTCCTTTGAGTTTTTTACCCGGTGCAATAGTGCCGTCTAAATGCTCATCAGTTACAGACATTGCCGATACATCTTCATCTATGGAATATGTGTCTACATAAGCATTGAAGTGCAACATCGAAGATACAGTAATTTCAGATTTTGAATTGTTTTCATATTCAAAAGTAGCAATCAAGAATACCTTTCCTGCATCAGGTTTCATAAATTCATTATTGCCCATAGTTTCTTCTATGCTGACAAAAGTTATTTTAACATCATGATCGTTTACCGAATCACCTACAGTTAAAGTCTCATCTTTTTTCTTAGTGGTCGTTTCCTTTTTCTTTGTAGTGTCATTGTTTCCAGAGCTCGAATCATCTGCAGTTGAAACTGTCGAACTTTCAGTATTGGTTTCTTTACTGTCAGAACCGCCAGTTGCACCGGCTATAATTGCTAAAACAACAATAACCACAATCACTATAGCAATAATTGTTGATTTTTTCTTTTTTGGCTTTTGTTGTTGTGGCATTGGTGCTTGTTGCTCTTGAGGTGTTACTTCTATCGCTTGTTCAGCTCCACAATTAGGACAAGTGCCTCCCTCATATTCTTTCCCACATTTTGTACAAAACATAATTTTTCCTCCTATTGACATTATCTTGAAAATGTCGTATAATATTTTTGTCGAAGTATAGAAGAAATATCTATATTTTGCTATATCCCCGACAGTACTCCCAATACTGTTGGGGAATTTTTATTTAATTAATAGTGAAAAAATAAATATAATAACTTTAAAAAAGATAGACCAACATCCATATCCACCTAATATTCCTGTAAGCAGTCGACGAACATTATTTGATTCAATCACTCCAATAAATTGAATAAACCAATCAATAAACATAAGTGACATAAAAATTATATCTATGTATATTGGTGTTTTAAATCCTAATATAAGCATAATGATAGCAGATATTTCACCAACTAGAACACCACAACATCTTGCACAAACAGGAAATTGATATTGTCTAAAAAAGAAACTGCGTTCAGATAATTGATGACATCCGAGTTGTTCTCCGATATGCATAGATTTAACCCAAATAAGTCTTAGATAGTAATACTTGTTCTTTTTCATTTTTTAAACTGATTACCGCAATTCATGCAGCAGTATACGATTTCATTAGTTGTTGTTCGGTTATCTTCAAACTTTCCTTTGGTTTTTCCCATTCCGCAAAGTCCACAAAGCCAGCCAAAAGGTCCAATTATGCAAGTCATAATACAACCTTTACACCAACCAAATCCTTTATTTTTCCTAGTATCTGTTACCTTACCAGTAACTTTTTGCTGTGAAACGACTTGAATGTTTTCACTTCCGCATTTTGGACAAAACATATTTAATTCCTCATGTTGACATAATTTTAAAAATATTGTATAATATTGTTGTAAAAGTATTAATAATGCTTTTACTATCCATATATTCCTTAATCCCTGCTAGTATTACGGTACTGGTGGGGATTTTTATTTAATTAGGTACACAAAAACAGCATTGATATGCATATGTAATTATTTAAATTAAAGATAATATTAAAATGGAGTGTCATATTCAGTATCATTCCAATCTTTTAGTATACCTCTTTCCTTAAAAGTGGTGATACTTGAGCAATATGGACAGTACCGTGCATTAATGGGTATATTAGACTTTGTTGCTTGTGAACACTGAACATCGCCATTTAAACATTTATTGATTAAAGGCGTACCACAGATGTGGCAAAATTCTGCATCTTCTACAATTTCCTCATTGTCGCATACTGGGCATCTAGTTAGCACTCCGTTTTTGTTTTCTAATTGTGTGTATTTCATAATATCCTCAAACTTTCTACTTGGGTTTTTATAATACTTTTTTATGTTTTTATTATGTCCACAAATTGGACAATAGTTATATGAATCTAATAGTAATACCTTACAGTTCTCACACACTTTACAGAATGAGAATATTTTAAGCATCTCCCAATCATATCTATCGTACAATTTATTTTGCCATTTATTGAAGTCACTATATCGGTATTTTGATGCTTCTGAAGAAATATTACAATACTCATGTATCTGTGATGGTTCGATTTTACAGTGTGTTTCATTTAACACAGCGTAAGGTACTAAAATATAAGATGCAAACCAATCGGCTTCGTCTTCTAAAATTTTATATTCCCATAATTTTAGCTTATTCCTAAACAATCTTGTTTTAATGTTACTATGATGGTTTAAAAGTACATGACCTAATTCATGTGCAATGTTCCAACGATATCGATAAGAGAATTTAATGTTTGGATCAATATCGTTATAACATATCAAATATAATCCTAATTTTGCATTAAAATCTGTAAATCCGTCTTTACTTCCAGCGTACTGATACATTTCTTCTAAAGTAAAATTATTATCTTCTATAAACTTACTGTAAGGAATTACTCTTATATTTGAATACGATTTTGCTATTTTTTTAATAGGTACTGGTAATTGAAGTTCATTACCTAAATTATGATATTGTGTTAATGTGTCTAATACTACTTGTTTTATTTGTTTCTTATTCATCTATATCATCATCTATAAAATCATCATTAAAATATTTGGAAAATGTGAGCTCTAAAACTTTCATCATTCTTTCTTGGTCTTCTTCTGGCATTTTATTTCTAGCTCGTGCTATTCTTCTAATATCGATATCTGATTTCAAATTTTTACCGAGCAGATAGTCAGTCGATACATTAAGAAAATTAGCGATCTGTGATAAGTATTTATAAAATGACTTGCTTTTGCCGTTTTTCCATGCACTAAAAGTACTTTTGTCAAGTTCCAAATAGTCAGTTAATTCTTTTTGAGAGAGATTATTTTTCTCTAAAAGCATCATTATTTTGTTAATTGTGTCCATATTTTACTCCTCCAATTTAGTCAAAACGCCGAAGTTGATAAATTATCAACCAAAACTATTGACAGTTGGCAGAATATAAACTATAATATGGTTACAGTTGATAAATTTGCAACCTATTACTTATGCACTTTATATTGGCAGATATAAAGTAAGTTTATAAAACGCAAACCTAATACAAGTTAATAGTATCAGTTTTATCAACTTTTGTCAAGACTGTAATATATATTTTGTGGAGGTGAACAAAAATGTTTGAAGTTTTTAGGCAAAATGTCAAGGAATATTTAAAAAACAATAAGATGACATATTATCAACTTGGCTTAAAATCCGATTTAGCTGAAGGCACAATAAAGTGTTTTATGTCTGGAGCCAATGACAGCCGACGAGTGGCAGAGCGTATAGCCGATGCACTAGGTAAAAAAATAATTTATTCTAACGGTAAATATCAGCTAGTTGAAACAGAAATGACAAAGTGATTGAAATGAACGAAATTAAAAAACAGAAAGAGCAGGAGGGTGAGGAGATATGTACAAGCCTACGCCATTTGAAAAAAATATAGTTGCTATATTAACAATTGTTTCAATGGTAGAAAGTATAGTAGGTATAATCATTGCCATTATAGCATTATTGCGATGATTGAAATTATAAGAGAAGTTAAGGCAATAACATTTGAAACAATTATAGGCATCCAGTATTTTAAATGTTCTTCACGGTATTGTTCAAAGGCGATTTTGCCAGTATTAGTAATGACAAGTTCGGGTGAGTATTCAAAAAATCCACTGCGTTGTACTTTTACCTTCTGAGGTTCTATAAGTTCTTTTTGAATTAAAATCTCTGAGGTTTCATTATTAATTATTAAATTTTTATGAGTGTAAAATCGTTTCAAAAGTTTATATTCATCTTTAGTAATGTTCATTTTAGTTCTCCTTTTCACATTAGTATACAAATTATACTACGCTAAGGCATAAATTGCAAGAAAAAACAAAAAAGAGCAGGGGGTGTGAAGAATTATAACCACAATTATTTCAACTATTATCTTTTTTGTCCTTTTCAATATCATGGAGCATTGCACGAAGAACGTCAAAGGCACCCCAAATAAGAAATGCAGACATAAAAAATAGCACGTTAAAAAGATCACCAAGAAATAAAATGTTGGTAATTTTAGACTTAAAAATATAGGTTAAAATTATAATTCCCAAGCAAAGAAAAAATTGAATGGAACATTTCTTTATCATGCTTATGCTGAACTCTTGTTTGTCTCTTTCTTGACTTTTTACTGCTGTGTATATGTTTTTTGCTATAAAACATATTGCTGTAGTAATTAAACTAACAATTATATCTTGTATCATTTTGTATACATCCTTTTTGTGTTATTTCTAAATAATACCACAAAATACGTGAAAATACAAGAAAAAACAAAGAGCAGGGAGGTGATAGAAATGGATACATCAAAAATATCAGAAGCAAGCGTTGTTGTTTATGAAAATTTAAACGGTACAAGTGTGGTTAAAACAGATGTATTTAAAGGAGATAAGGAAAAAGAAAGAGCCTCTGCTATTGGCAATCAGCTAAAGGGATTGACAATTCGGGAAGCTCAAACGCTGTTAAAGAAAATTTCAGATGCTCTTATAGATTTTGATACACTGAAATAATTTCTTTACTGACTTCATTAAGTATATTCAAAAAAAGAGAACAAAAGAGGGGGGGTGAGAAAAATGGAACTAGCAGGATACAGGGATATAAGATTGCTTCTTTATCAGCGGTTTAATAAGGACACAATAACACTGGACGATTTAAGTGAGTATTTGAATTTAAGTCGTAAAACTGTTGTTAAAATGATAGCCAATGGGAAAATTCCCGCAAAAAAGAATGAACGCAAATACATAATTAGCATTGATGCGTTAGCTATTTGGTTAGCATCGAAAAATGAAAGGAGTTGACAAAAATGGAAAAAAAGATGGTACTAGGAGTGATAGGCTTTTTTGCATTGTTCATAATAGCAGGAATAACAAGAATCACATTTTTGATGTGTATGGTAATAGCAGTAATATCATACTTTACAGGAGCATTATTGCAAGAGCCATACAAGGTTATTACGGTTAAGCCGAAAGAGCAAAAGAGCATAGAAGTAAAAGGAATGGAGGTAGAGGAATGATCTGTTGCGATGTTCTTGATAAAAAATCAAATGATTATCAACAAAAAAGATTACTTGATGCCTTTAATAGACTTACACCTACACAACAAGGTGAAATAATCGGCAGAGCATATTTTTTGGCTGAACAGAATTTTTTGTCTGCAAAAAGGGCGCATATAACTGTATTTAGTAATGGGAGGAATAAAAATGATTAAACAAACTGTAATGGAAACAAAAGAAAAAGAGCCTGCACCTCAAGAAGCGGTAACAAGCTCAAATAATAATACTTCTGTTAATAATGATAATACAAAATCACAAATTTGTCAAGAGGAAACTATTGATTATAAGGATAAATATCATAAATGTGCAAGTTTGCTTTTGGACATAGATGTGAATATTAAAAAAGCAGATCAATTATTATACAACTTATGGAATGATTTTGCTATGTATGACATAGATGAATCTCAATTTCATGGAGCTGCTTGCCTTTCAAATATGTCTGAAACAGATACAAATAATAGAAAGGCTGCACAACGGTTATTATTAGAATATGATAGGTTGTTCACTTTTATAGACATTGCTCTTGACTATACATACGAAATTAAAAAGTCATTAGAAGACATCGGTGAATTATAAAATTTGAGAATTGAGAGGTAAAAAGAAAAACAATGGAAAGCAACAAGAATTATTATGCTGTAATTCCTGCAACAGTAAGATATGATAAAAATCTTACGACAATGGCAAAAGTTTTGTATGGAGAGATAACTGCTCTATGCAATGAAAAAGGCTACTGTTGGGCGAGTAATTCATATTTTGCAGAGTTGTATGGGGTAAAAAACAGAACGGTCATAAATTGGATTAATTCACTTATCAACGGTGGGTACATAAAAACTTCTATACAATATGAAGAAGGTACAAAAATTGTAAAGCAAAGACTGATCTATTTATCAAATGTCAAGATAGATTTGGAAGAAATTCAATGTGCTGTACCTAGTGAAAATAAATTCACCACCCCCGTGAAAAATAATTCTCAACCTAGTGAAAATAGTTTCACGACCCCTAGTGAAAAAAGTTTCACAGAGAATAATACAGTAATTAATAATACAGTTAATAATAAAAAAGAAAATATAAAAAGAAAAGTTTTTGATTATTCTGATAATGAACAATTGAGACAAGTAATATTTAAGTTTATTGATTTCAGAAAGAACATAAAAAATCCAATGAGTGAATATGCAATTACATTGTTATTGAACAAACTCGATAGACTCACAAAATCTGAGGAAACAAAAATAGAAATCTTAAATCAATCAATTCTCAATGGTTGGAAGTCAGTTTATCCACTGAAAGAGGAGGTAAATAACAATGCAGGTAATATCAGAGATGATAAACAATCTGAGGATAACAACGAATGGAACGGCACAGTCCTATAGTCCTAAGGATCATGAACAACGTAGAGTTGATCAGTATAATAAAACAAAAGGCGGATTGGAAGGCTATGATTGTCCTGAATGTAATAATCGAGGTAATTTTGCCCGTTTGTATGAAGATAATGGATATTACGAAATGGTTATGCGTCCATGCCGTTGTATGAAGATACGCAAAAGTTTATGGGCAATAGAAAAAAGCGGTTTAAGCAGTGTAATGAAAAAGCTGACATTTGACAGTTTTGAAACCTCTACTACTTGGCAGGAATACATAAAGAATAAAGCAATAGCTTTTGTAAAAGACAATACAGATAAATGGTTTTATATAGGCGGTCAGGTTGGCAGTGGTAAAACACATATATGTACGGCTATTACAATATCCTTGTTTAAACAAGGCAAAGATGGTCTTTATATGCTATGGAAAGACAAAACGGCGGAGCTTAAAGGATTAATGAATACTGAGGGCTACGATAAACAAATCAGCGAATTAAAGAAAGCAGAAGTTTTATACATAGACGATTTTCTGAAAACTCCAAACAAAAAGCCACCTTCAAGTGCAGATATTAATATTGCTTTTGAAATACTGAACTACCGATATATTAACAAGTTAATCACTGTTATATCATCTGAATGGGCTTTATCAGATGTAATTGTATTTGATGAAGCAACAGGCTCACGCATTAAAGAGCTTACAGGAGAATACCTGCTAACTATATCCAAAAGCAGTAAGAAAAACTACAGGCATTAAAAGCGAGGGTAGATAAATTGACAAACGAACAGCTTGCTAAATTCATTAAAGAGGGAGACAGTGACGATTTAAAACCTGTACTTTGGGAGCGTGTGAAAAAACTGTTATATAAAAAAGCAACTCAGGAATATAACCGCCGTAAAATGTATTTTGATAAATGCGGTGTGGAGCTTTGGGATATTAAGCAAGCCTGCTATGAGGTATACTTAAAAGCACTAGATGGATATAAGCCTGATAAGCCGTTTTTATTTAATAGCTATCTTACATATCCGTTTTTAAATGTAATTAATAAAATATTGGGTGTAAGGAACGGAAAAGAGAATAATAAACCGCTTGATAATTGTGTCAGTCTTGACAAACCTCTTGAATTATCTGATGATGACATAACTTTAGGTGATACTCTTGTAGATGAATATGCAGAATCAGCCTTTGATGATATAGCACATTATTATGATAGGCGTATAGTCCATGAAGCAGTAGCAGGACTAGATGAACCGTATAGGAGTGTTATATTACGCTATTTCTTTGAAAATATGACCTTAGAGCAAATTGGCAAGCAAATGAATGTAAGTCGTGAGTATGTAAGGCAGATAAAAGCTAAAGCTATAAGAAAGCTAAGAAAAAACGCCAAGATTCTAATGCTTTATAGAGAAAATGTTGTTAATTAGTCAAATCAAAAGAGTTTAAACAAGAAGGGAGAAACTATGACAATAGCTGAGCTTAAGCAGTACCGAAATATTTGTGCTGAAATTCAAGATTTAGAAGATGATTTGAATGTAAATCATTATGTGGGTGATACAGTACAGTCAGCAACACGTTTTCCTCATAAGAACCATAATGTTCATATTGAGGGGTACAAGCCTGACGGCGGTACTGTAGCTAAGCTCGCAAGGTTGGCTGAGAGAAAGAAACAGAGAGACAGCATAGATCAGTTTGTTGAAAGCATATCGGATTACAAGCTGAAAAAGGCAGTGAAGCTATATTACATAAATCCTATTGAGGACGGAGAGGATAAACCTACTTGGGAAATGGTTGTTGATGAGATAGGTCAAGGGGCAAAGTCAAGCCTATTAAAAATGGCTTTAAAACGTTATTTAAAAAAATATTAAAATGTGTTACTAATGTTACAAATGTTACACATGTTACAAATCAGTATGCTAAAATTAAAATGAGGAAAGTGTAAGTATAAAATGAGGACTACAAGATGTAGTCCTCTATCAAAGATACTGTTGACATTTTATATCCTGTATGACATACTAACTATAATGCATAGTTTCTTATGGCATCAATTATACTAGAAGTATTCCATCCTACTATTACATCTGCGACATTACTTACTTCTGTTGGCATTATTTTATTGCCCCATGGTTTTATCGCAATAATAGGTTTGTTTTTATTTATGGATATGTCAATTTCAGTTTGCATCCAATCACGATTGTTGTAATACATACCAGAAATAACTAGAACAGCATTAACTGGTGATATTTTTCGTTCAATTGCAGATGTTATTTGAGACTTATTTGTTACATCTGAGCCGTCCAAGTTGTGAAGTGGATTATCTTTAGGTGCAGAATAATTACGATAACAAAAATAATTTGCATCATCTAAAAGGTTTACAAGTCTGCAGTAATCGTCACCATATTTCCATGCATGACTAATAAATAAATCATAAGTTTTTAATAAAGGCATATGAACACTTCCTTTCTAATTTTATTTTTAGGAGTTGATTTTTTGAAAAAAAGAAAATTTCGCAAAAAACCAGTAATAATCGAGGCATATCAGACCGATAAAGAGATGACAATTCATACTCTTGAGGGAGATATGAAAGCCGATATAGGTGATTATATCATAACAGGAGTAAATGGTGAACAGTATCCTTGTAAGCCTGATATTTTTGAAAAAACTTATGAGCCAGTAGAAGATTGATTTTTATTATAAGTTTCCCATGATAAAAATTCATCAGAAAAAAATTTTTCACATTCTAAAACAAAATTTTGAAATTCTACTGATGAATGATTCTTTGAAGAATTATGATAATACAAATATAATTGTAGTTTGCTTTTTAAAAGTTCACAATTGGTTCTATATTTTATCCATAAATCTTTATACGAACAAATATTAATAATATAGCTTATGATTGAAACAATAGCACCAATAAATGCTACAATATATTTTTCTGATATTTTATTATCCATCAAAACTAGCAAGGGAATAGACGACGAAAGTACAAAAGAAAATATAGAAAGACTTTTGTAATACTTTTGAGTGTGTATAGCTTTTGAATCATACCATTTTATTTGATTTATTACTCGATTCTCTATGTAATCTTTTTCTTCTGACGATAAGTTTTTTAAATTAAATTCTTGAGATATATCATATTTCTGCTTTTTCATACCAATATCCTTTCACTATTTTTATAATTATACAAATAATTATAAAATATGTCAATATTCTAGGTTGTTACAATTTCAAGAAAGTGCTCTAAATGGGTTAGCGGTTTATCCCTGCTATTAGCTAAAAAACCGTTTTACTGCAGAATAGAGCAGCGGAAGCTCGCCTGCCTCATAAGCAGGAGGTCACAGGTTCAAGTCCTGTTTCTGCAACCAGCCGTAAGGCAATATAATTATTTATTAGTTCTTTAATTTGTCCTTATCCACCGTCTGAGTTACGCTCGGGCGGTGGGTTCTTATCTACAGAAAGAAAGGAGCAGCATTACCGTGAGCAAAAACAAAAAACTGAATATAAGACAGCGTAAGTTTGCCGAGTTTTATTTTGCAAGCGGTAATGCCGCAGAAAGTGCAATAAAGGCAGGATACAGCGAGAGTTATGCAACACACAGAACAGATGAAATGTTGAGAAATGTGGAGATTGCAGAATACATAAAAGAGCTTACAGAAAAAGCACAAGACGACCGAATACTTACAGCAAAGGACCGTCAGGTAATGCTTTCTGATATTGCTAACAATGAGGGACTTTTAACTGCTGACCGTATTCGTGCGATTGATACGCTAAATAAAATGACAGGCGAGTATACTATGAAGGTCGATACTACAGTTAAAACTTCAAGCAAGCTCGATGATGTGTTTAAACAAATAGGCGGTGAGGGGCTTGACGAATAGCTTTCCTTTATCGCAGAAGTATATCGATTTTATAAACTCAGTAAAGAATGTTTCAGCCGATTTTCTCGAAGGCACTACAGCTTCCGGCAAGACGACTGTCGGCGCAGGTGTAAAGTTTATGCGAATGGTATCGGCTTCTGATAAGAAACTTCATATCATTGCCGCTAAAACAACAGGAGTTGCAGAAAAAAATATCATTCAGCAGGATAACGGAATACTTGACTTGCATAGAAACGCCGTGTATTACGGTAACGGTGATAAGGACAACAAACTTCCGCATATTAAATTTGAGGGCAAGATTATTTATGTTCTTGGCTATGATAATAGAGATAAGTGGGAGCTTGTTCTTGGTTCGCAGTTTGGCTGTGTGTATATTGATGAGATCAATACCGCAAATATAGAATTTGTGCGTGAGATTTCAACAAGAAATGATTATCTTATGGCAACTCTTAATCCCGATGATCCTAGTCTTCCGGTTTATAAGGAGTTTATAAACCGCAGTCGTCCATATAAGAAATACACTAATGATGTTCCAAAGGAGATAATGAAAGAACTAATAGAAGAACCTGTACCCAATTGGCGGTATTGGTTCTTTTCATTTGCTGATAATCTCAGTTTGACAAAAGAGGATATAGATAAAAAGATAGCAGCTGCTCCGAAAGGTACAAAGCTGTATAAAAATAAGATTTTAGGTCTCAGAGGACGAGCTACAGGGCTTGTATTCAATCTTGAGGATAAGAATGTCATAACATTTGAACAGGCAAAGGAGCTTGATTTTGTGCGTTTTTCAGCAGGTCTTGATACAGCTTACTCTCAAAGCTCACCTGATACCATTGCATTTACTTTTATAGGAATAACAACTGACAGGAAATGCGTTACGCTTGATGAGAGAGTTTATAACAACCGAGAGTTGAAAATACCTTTGTCGCCCTCTGATATTCCTTTGGAGTTTGAAAGGTTCTTGAATGTAAATAAAGAGATATGGGGATTTGCAAGAGACGTATACATAGACAGTGCGGACCAAGCGACAATAACCGAATGTCAAAAATATAAGAGGTTAAGGGGAAGCACATATAACTTTATCCCTGCATTTAAAAAGACAAAGATCATAACAAGGATACAATTGCAGTCAGCTTGGATGGCGGCAGGCGATTTTTTAATATTAAACGGCTGTAAGAATTATATTAACGAGCTTAATATCTATAGCTGGAAAGAGGATAAATACGAGCCGGAGGACGGTCACGACCACTGTATTAACTCTATTCAATATGCGTGGCTGCCATATAAGGTGGAGATAGGGAGTGTACAGTTAGAAAATCATTGATTTTCTAACGCAAGTTTTGTGCTTTTCGGACAACGTCCGAAATTTTGTTTCACAAAACCGCCCAAAACATTGAGAGGAGTATAAAATGAAACTTGGAGAGAAGGTAAAGCAAATGATAAGAAATTGGCTTAATGTTGTTGAAGCGTCTGAGCAAAGCATTACGCTTATGGAAAGCACCACCTTTGATACAGAAGTGCTAAGAGCGCAGTTGTGGTATAGAGGTGACGCTGACGAGTTGTTGCAGTTTTTCAGACAGCTAAATAAGCACGGAGATAAAACAGCTTTTTGGGAAAGTGTACCTACAGGGAAAGATAAGATACGCAAGATACACAGCGGTTTGCCTGCTGTGATAGCCGATACACTTGCATATATCGTTAAATCCGACCTTGATGTTGTAGACATACAGCGGTCAGAGTGGGAAGAAATAGCCGAGAAAATAGACTTTGAGAACCTTGTCGGAAAGTGTGTTGTTGATACTCTTGTTGACGGTGATGGTGCTTTTAAGATTTCAGTCAATACCGAGCTTTCACCTTATCCGATAGTTGAATTTATCGGGGCTGATAAAGTAGAATATGAGAGGTCAAGAGGAATTATAACCGCTGTAATTTTTAAGACAGTTTACACAGTAAAAAGCAAGCGGTATATTCTTTATGAACGATATGGCAAGGGTTACATTGAAACAAAACTTTTTGATGAAAACGAAAAAGAATATTCACTTGACGCAGTCCCTGAATTAGCACACATTATGCCAATGAAAATCGAAGGTAACAAAAAGAAATTTGCACCTTTGCTTGAGTTTAATGGCGATTATATAATGGCTGTGCCGGTTAAGTTTTATGATTCTAAGAAGTTTCCAGGCAGAGGCAAATCAATCTTTGACGGCGGTAAGTCCGATTGCTTTGACGCTCTTGACGAGGTCATCTCTCAATGGTGGGACGCTATTAGAGTAGGGCGTGTTACTAAATATATACCTGAAGATATGATACCAAGAGATTCAAAGACCGGCGATGTGCTGTCAGTAAACAGCTTTGGAACGAATTTTATTACAACTGCTTCTGTTAGATCAGAAACTGGAACAGAGCAATCAAAAATCGAAGTTGTACAGCCTGATATAAAGTACGAAGCCTTTCTAAGCTCTTATACAAACGCAATGCTTATGTGTCTGCAAGGACTTGTCTCTCCGGCAACGCTCGGAATAGATGTAGGCAAGATGTCAAGTGCTGACGCTCAACGTGAAAAGAAGGACGTTACAGGCAATACAAGAAACACTATTACAGCAGTTCTTGAAAAGGCTTTGCCAAAGCTGATTGAAGCAATACTACTTACATACGACAATATGCAGGAACAGGAATTAAAGGATTGCGGAGAGATTACCGTTTCATTTGGCGAATACGGAGCGCCTGATTTCGATTCAAGGGTTGAGACAGTAGGCAAGGCTAGTTCTTACGGAATAATGTCAGTAGATACTCAGGTCGACGAGCTTTGGGGAAGCTCAAAGGACGACAAATGGAAAGCTGAGGAGGTACAGCGAATCAAGTCTGAAAAGGGGCTTGTTTCGGGTAATGATACATCAATAGGTGACGAGCTTGAAATCTAAGGAGTGTTAAAATGCTTAGCTTTTTAGATATAGCAAAAATCTTTGAGGAAATCGAACTTAAGCTGATAGCCTCACTTAAACGAAACCTTTCAAGGCATAAGGCTTGGGAAAAGGAAGAAGGCTTTAAATGGTCTGCATGGCAAGCTGAGAAACTTAAGAATATGGAAAGGTTCAGACGTGAAAATCAAGGCATTCTCGGTGAATATACGGATGTTATTGACAGAGAAACCCGAACGCTTATGCAAGAGGAGTTCAAAGAGGGCGAGGAGCTTGTAAACAGTCAGCTTGAGGAATTAAAAGGGGAAATGCCGGAGGCAAAGGAAAGCGACCTTGTAACGTCAGACAACTTTTTCGGTGTAAATCAAAAGAAAATGCACACTCTTATGAATGACATTACACAGCTTGAAAAAGACGTTTCCTCTGCTGCTTTGAGAATGACAGATGATATATACCGTCAGACGCTTAATAAAGTACAGCTTTCAATGGGAACAGGCTCAACATCACTCCAAGAGGCAATAGACAGCGCTGTAAAGGACTTTCTTGACAAGGGTATAAACTGTATTGAATATAAAGACGGACGGCGTGTGAACATTGCTGACTATGTCAGAATGGCATTGAGAACTACATCAACTAGGGCAACCTTGCAGGGCGAGGCAAAGCGGCGTACTGAGCTTGGATATGACACTGTGCTTGTCAGCCAGTACAGTGCTTGCTCTGATACTTGTCTTTCGTGGCAGGGCAGAGTTTATATTGATGATGTTTTCACCGTATGGGAGGGCGAAATAAACGGTGACAGAGGGAAGTCAAACTACTGTGGTAAGTGGTTTACTCTCTTGTCTGTAGCAATACGAGCAGGCTTGTTTCACCCTAACTGCAGACATACAATGTCAACGTGGATAGACGGTGTAAGCTCTAAGCCCGAGCCTTTAGATATAAGCAAGGTAAGAGAAAATGCAAAACTTGAAGCAAAACAGCGCAGGCTTGAAAATAAGATTAGGCAAGCTAAACGGCGTGTACTTGGTTATTCCGACCCTCGTAACATTAAACAGGCTAAGTCTGATTTAAAAGAGGCTCAAAGGGAATTAAGAGAGTTTATTAACGAGCATTCAGATGTCTTGAAAAGAGATTATAACAGGGAAAAGGTTGAACCTAGAGAGCTTAATAAAACGCTTGACAAACAGGGTGGAAATGATATAATAAAGGCAGAGGGAGAGGATAAGATGACTATTGGTTCAATTGAAAAGCCCATAGAAACGCCAATAGAGCAGAGGAATACAGGGAAGGGAAATCCTAATGCTATATTGACATTTGGGATTGATTTGAACAATAGGCAAAAGGCTATTCTTGAACAGTTACCTGAATTTGATAGTCGTATAATTATAAAAAAGAAATCTGTTAATATGGCTGATTTATCTGCTTTTACCGCTAACACAGGTCATGAATTTGCGTTGTTTACAAAAGGCAATGAAAGATTAATAATTCGTGGCAACGAAAATATGGTTGACATAAGTATAGATGACGCAAAAAAATTAGCTGATTTAGGATATAAATGGAGCGGTCACACTCATCCAGGAATAGATTTTTTATGTATGCAGCCCTCAGATGGTGATTACTCAATTTTAAAATGTTTTAAACAGAATAACGCTGTTGTATATAATTCAAAAGGTGATTTCAGAACATTTCAAAAAAGGAGTGAGTGATATGTGTAAATTATTTACTAAATATGAAAAGGAAATAGAGAGATATTGCATAGAAAATAGTCTTAGCTTTGCAAAGGCAAAGAGACTTCCTCAATGTTGGGGAAAAAATGATATATGGTTACAGTATCACGACCCTGAAAAAGGAAAAAACGGATTGACAGATGAAACGCCTGCACCAATAGTGCTTAAAATATTTATTGATGATGGAAAGGTTTCATTTGAACAAACCGAATATACAAAAAAATACCTTTCATAAGTAAATTATTTATTTAATACCGCTTATACGTTTGTATAAGTGGTATTTTTATGCCTAAATTTAATAGTTAGTTAAGCACTTGGCTTTGGCTGAGTGCTTTTATTATGCCTAAATTTAAGGGGGTGATGTTATGCCGGTATCGGTACAAATTACGTTAATTATCTGCGTTACGCTGGTTAGTATTTTTGGAATACTGACCTTTGGCGGCAAACGCAAGTAATTATATAAAATTTTAAGAAAGGAAGGTAAAACAATGCCAGAAGA
Organism: uncultured Clostridia bacterium; assembly: GCA_947630825.1. GTDB lineage: Bacteria > Bacillota > Clostridia > Oscillospirales > Ruminococcaceae > UMGS1601. Next base: position 26,138 of record CANRJA010000016.1, read on the forward strand.
AAAAAAGAAAAAGCCTGATGAGGGAACAGAACCTGAGGAAAAGAAAATTGACACTTCAGGCGAAGGTGAAAAGGAAAAGTCTGCGGAAACAGACGACAAACCCAAAGAGAATACAGAGGAAAAGCCGGCAGACGACAAGCAGGCTGATGAAAACGGCGAGGGTGCTGACAAGAAAGATGAGAAGCCTGATGAAAAGCAGGAGGAAAATCCTGCTGAGAAGTCTGATACTGAGGAAAACAAGCCCGATGTTCCTCAGCTTTCAGAAACTGACAGGCTAAAGGCAGAAAATCTCAGGCTTAAAACCGAAAACGAGGCAATGAAAATCGGGTTTAATCCCGATGTAGTTCAGGACGCTGTTGTACTCGCTGAGGATATTGTCAAGCGTGAGGGTGTAGAAATCACAGCGGCTTTGCAGTCGGTTGCAAAAAAGTACCCTGATTGGAAATCGGGCGGAGAGAAGAAAGACGATAAGTCAAAGGGCGGTTTTAAGGTCGGAGCTGACAGCGAGGACAAAAAGAATACGTCTGAAGACAGGCTTCGTCAAGCGTTTGGAATTAAAAAGAAAGATAAGTAAAGAAAGGATGATGTTTTATGTCAAATGTAATTAACTATGCGACAAATTTCAGTAATCAGCTTAGAGAGCTTTACGGTCAAGAACTGACCTGCGACGCTCTCTATCACTCGAACACAGATATTCAGATTAGCGGAGCTAAGGAGATTAAAATCCCGACGCTTTCTGTTTCTGGATACAAAGACCATTCACGCAGTTCTATGACTTTTAATGCCGGAACTTACAATAATGATTATGAGACAAAAACTCTCGACCACGACCGTGACATTGAATTTGCGATCGATCCAATGGACTTTGACGAGACTGACACTGTGCTGTCTCTTGCAAATGTGCAAAATCGATTTGAGAGATCACAGGCTATTCCAGAGCTTGACTGCTATACTTACTCAAAGCTCTATTCAGAGGCAAAAAGGGTGGGTGCGTCTGTTAAGACGGAAGCTCTTACTACGCAGAATATTCTCTCAGACTTTGACGGTAACCTTGAAATTCTCGAGGATAAGGGTGTGCCGCTTGACAGACTTATTTTGTATTGTACGCCTACATACAAGAAACTCCTTAAGAATGCTGAGGGTATTCAGAGAACGCTTGATATTAAGAGCGGCGGCGGTATTGACAGACGTGTTCACAGTCTTGACGATATCGGAACAATAGTAACTGTTCCGTCTGCAAGATTTAAGACCTTGTATGAATACACAGACGGCTGCAAGGCTGCAGGTAACGCAAAGGCTATTGACTATATTCTCGTTGACCCTGAGGCTCAGATTTCGAGAGTTAAATACTCGTATATTCACTTGTTTGCTCCCGGTTCTGACAGCAGAACAGCAGACAAGTATCTGTATCAGAACAGAAGATACAACGGCACTTTTGCAATAGACCATCTATTCAAAGACGGTTGTATTATTCACGCTGAAGCAGAAGGGGAATAAAGGGAAGGTGACTATAATGAAAGCAATTAAGGACAATAAGGTGTATACCGTAGATGAGACAACAAAGGACGCTTACCTTGCACAGGGCTTTAATATCACCGATGATAATGGTAAGGTTATCGAGCGTTCTCCGTCAAGCTCTGTAAGCTATGAGGCTTATTCAAAGGTGGTTGCCGAAAACAAGGCTTTAAAAGCTGAAATTAAAAAGCTGAAAGCCGAGAATGAAAAGCAGGGTTATAATATTGATGATGATGAAGAAAAAATAGAGGATTCATCTAAAAAGAAAGGCAAGGCGAAGTAAAATGTATCTAAGTCCTGACGAGTATATCGGTGAAATACCAAAAGATGAGCTTGTGCAGAGGCTGTCCGACGCTCAAAGGGCGGTTGACGGTCTGACATTTAACCGAATAGTAAAACAGGGCTTTGATAATCTTACGGAATTTCAGCAAGGTCTTGTTAAAGAGGCAGTTAAGAAACAAGCGAATTTTGCTTACAACAATGCAGAATTACTTGAAAGTCCGTTAAGCGGCTACAGCATATCAGGGGTTTCAATGTCCTTTGACCGTTCAAAGGTGCTTACGATCGGAGGAGTTACAACTACAAACGAAGTTTACGGTCTGCTTTTGCAGACCGGGCTTTGTTATCGTGGAATTGGCTGAATTAGGGGGAGTTAAAATGAAATATCCTAAATTAGTTCCTGATAAGATATGTACTACCAATGTCAGGATTGTAAAAACCGGTGGACTTAATCGTGACGGTTCTCCTAAAGAAACAGAGATTTTTAACGGAAAGTGCTTTCACGATGAAAAGTCATTTCAAAAGCTGAATGCTGAAAAACAGCTTATAACGCTTTCAGGTAAACTCTTTTTCAACGGTGATATTGCTCCCGACAGTGATATTATAAGCGGAAGCGTAGAAATAGAGGGCAGCAAAGAATCAAGGATAATAAACAGTTCATATAAAGGCAAAAATCCTGATGGTACAGTCAATTATACTATGTTGGAGTTGGTATAATGGGTATTAAAATTACACTTGATATGCAGGTTATAAAAATGCTTGAAGATGAAGCAAAGAAGTCAGCAGAACTAGCTATGGAACAGCTTCAGCAGGATATACAAAACGAGCAGACTATGCCGTTTAATACTGGAGATATGCAAAATAACCAGACCTTTGTTGCAGTTGAGGGAGATTGCACAAGACTAGTCACAGGTTCGCCTCAAGCAAGACGCTTGTATTATCACCCTGAATACAAATTTCAGCGAGGTAAGAATAAACACGCAGGTGCTAAGTGGCTTGAACCATATATCAGCGGCGACAAAAAGGATTTTGTCAGAGATGCTTTTGTTGAAATCTATAAGAAAAGGACCGGTGTATGATGACCTTGCTAAATATCGCCGATATGCTTGCGGATATACTCAATTTTGAAGATGTCTATGCAGGCAATCTTGACGGCAACCAAAATTGTGCTATTGGAGTGTATAACTCTAAGCAAAGCACAGATAAGCAGATTTGTCTAGGCGGAAAGGCTCAGACAAAAACAAACTATAAACATATTTCAATACTTATTCACTGGACTAATAATCCTACAGCTTGTGAGGAGAAAGCCGAAGAAATTTCAGATTTGTTGTCTGATATAAGAGACTATAGTATCAGCGGTAATATTATAAAGTTCATTCAGGTAAAAGACCCTCAAGATGTGGGAAAGGACGATAAAGGTATTTGTGAATTTGTAGTTGAAGCAACAATAATTTATGAAAGGAAATGATTATAATGCCAACACAAAAAACAGGTGTTTACCCTTGCTATGAAAACCAGTTTCAAATTGATAAAAGCGGCGGTACTGGAGAGGAAGCTACTCTCGTTGGAATAGCCGATATGGAGAATTTTTCTGTATCAATCGACGGTAACGTGGAAGAATGGAAGCCTTTTGAGCATAAAGGCTGGGTAAGAAGACTTGTTACAGGCAAGTCGATTACTATTAGTATAAGCGGAAAACGAAATGTAGGAGACGAAGGAAACGATTATATAAACGGTCTTGCTCTTAAAACCGGTGCTGACGCAACAACCACTCTCGTTTGGAATTTCCCTGACGGAGCTAAACTTACTATCAAGGGAGTAGTCAGCGTAACTGAATGGGGTTCAGGCGAATCAACAGCGGTAGCTCCGCTTGCATTTGACTTTATGTCAGACGGTAAGCCTGAGTTTTCAGCGGCTGCTGCATAAAACTTAAAGCTATTTAGTAGAAAAGGCTTAACAACATAATAACAGCGCTCCTTTTTTGGGGCGCTGATTTTTTATAAGAAAGGATTTTGATTATGGCAAAGATGTATACGCTAGACAATAAATTACTAGTAGGTTCTCCTGAAATCAGAATAGGAGATGAAATTCTGCCGGTTGACGACCGCAAGAAAAATGTCGAAAAGATATTAAAACTTTATAACGATAAAGATGTAAATACAGAAGACAAAATTTCCGAAGATGACTTAAACCGTTTAGATGAAGCCGTAAAGTTAGCTTTGGGAAAAGACGGAGCTAAAAAGGTTGACGCTATGAACCTTTCGTGGGCGGCGTATCAGGCGCTATTTGAGCTTATTATGGCGGCCGTAATGGGTGAAGAACCCGAAAACTTGGAGGAACGATTTCCTAAAAAGAAGCAATGATGAGCCGGTATATGATGTTGAGTTTGACAAGGAGCTTATAAAGCAGAGTATTGCAAAACAATATCATATATTACCGAGCGAGCAGGACGAGCTTCATTACAGCGATTGGGCTTTGCTGGTAAGCGGTCTTATGGACGACACTCCGCTTGGGAGGGTCGTAGAGGTGCGCTGTGAAACTGACAAGGAGCGTATAAAAGCCTTTGGTGCAGGTGAAATGAGAATAAGACGTGAATGGAACGAGTTTCTTGCCAATAAGAAATGTGAAGATCCTGAAAAGGCAAAGGCTGATATATTGGAGCTTGAAAAAATGCTTGCTGAGATGTTCAGTTAAGGAGGTGAATGATAGATGAGTACATCTGCCGGAGCGATAACTTTAGACCTTACTCTTAACAGTAAGATTGAAGAACAGCTTAAAAAGCTCACAAAGGGAATAGCCGATAAGTTTTCAGGCTCGGTTGAAGAAATAAACGGAAGGCTTGAGAAAAGTATTCAGAAACCTTTTGAGAGTATGCAGAAAGCGTCTGAAAGGGCAAATAAGAGTATTGCTAAGCCTTTTGAGAGCGCTAAAAAAGCGTCTGAAAAGGCGGCAAAGGGTGTTAAAGATACATTTGAAAATACATTTTCTGATGTAGAAAACGCTGTAAGCAAGTGTATGGCACGAATGGAGACAGAGCAGAAAAAATTCACGGAATCTGCTGCAAAATCCACCGATATTAATACGAATGCTAAGACGGAAGTAAGCGCCCCTAAAAAAAGCACTATGGCTTCTCCTGTTCCGTCTATGGACGAGCTTGACAAATATATCGGGAAAGCTACAGAGAAGACAGAAAAACTTTCAGAATCGTTCAGAGCGGCGACCAATCCAATTGAACTTTTAAATCAAAAGCTGGACGTAACTTATGCAAAAATAGGAGACGCACAGCGAGAGGCAGATGAATTATTTGCTAAGTACAATCAAATTGCAAATGCCAAAGGTGCTGACAGTAACGAAGCTATGTCGGCAGACAAAGCCTTTACTGCGGCACAGGATAAGCTGATAAGGCTTCAGGAATCAGTTTCACGAACAGAAGGCAAGCTGAATCAAGCAGTTACAAAGGCAGGACAAACGGTAAACGCTACTGCAAGTCAGGCAAGTAATGCTGTGAAAAAGACTTCTGCTTCTGCAGGTAATGCAATAAAAAGCAATTTAGAAAATCCGGTAAAGAGAGCAAACAGCAGATTTTCAAAAATAAAGTCAACCATTTTAGGGGTCGGCAGTGCAGGAAAATCAGCCTTTAGCAAACTGCGGTCACATCTAAAATCAACAGATAAGAGCGCAAGAAATACAAACGGACTGTTCTCCAAGTTGGGCAAAACTGTAAAAGGAGTATTCAAAGCGACTTTTATAACCGCCGCATTGTATGGCGCTTTTCGAGGGCTTAAATCCTTGTTTTCCGACGCTATGTCCCAGTCAAAGGAGTTTCAGAAGTCTTTAAATAATTTAAAGGCTAATTTTAAAATAGCCTTTCAGCCTGTTATTTCAACTGTGCTGCCGATATTGACCAAACTTATGAATGCACTATCTCAGGTTATGGCAAAGGTAGCTAGCTTTATTTCAGGAGTGTTCGGCACTACATACGATAAATCTAAACAGGCGGCAAAGCAGGCTTCTCAGACGGCTAAAAAGTCATCAGAGGAAGCAGAGAAATATCTGAACAGCTATGATGTTATGAATAAGGCTCAAGACACTAGCAAGGAAAAATCCGATAGTGAAGATGACGGAGTAGATTTTGACGCTGTTGACACAAAGGGCAGTAAGGCGGCAGAAAAGCTGGGCGCTAAGTTTAAAAAGATAATGTCCGAATTGTTTGCACCAATAAAGGACGCTTGGTCTAAACATGGTCAGCCTGTTATGGACAGTATTAAAACCACTGCAGGAAAGATAAAAAAGCTATTTGTGGACATCGGGAAGGACTTCAAAGACGTCTGGACAGACGGAACAGGTGAAAGGTTTGTAAGCAGTATCTTAAACCTTGTAAGAAGTATAGTTACAACTGTAGGCAAAATAGCAGGAGCGTTTGATAAGGCTTGGAATAAAGGCGATACTGGGAAAAAGATGATAAAGGCAATTCTCGACTATGCAACAAACTTATACAATATGTGGGCTGCTATATCTGACAGTATTGGAAGAGCATTTGATAGCTCTGCAGGAGTAAAGTTTTTTTCAAATATTCTTAATATAGTAAAAAATATTTATACTGGATTGGGAAATTTATCGAAAGGCTTTACCGAAGCATGGACAAATGCAGGTCTTGGCGACGCTATTATGCTCAATCTGCTTAACTTGTTTAATTCAATAACAGGTTTTGTAGAAAGAATTACAGGCTCGTTAGCAAAGTGGGCAGGAGGTCTTGACTTTACTCCTATTTTGACGAGTATAAATACTTTGCTTGAAGGCGTTACTTCACTTAGCGATGCAATAGGCGGTGTGTTGGGTGACGCATTTGAAGATGTGCTTCTTCCGCTCGCTTCTTGGGTGTTTGAAAAAGGAGCGCCTGCCGCAATTGAAACATTTTCAAGTCTTTTAGACGGACTAGGTACTATCATTAATACGATAAGACCGGGATTAGAGCATTTTTATGATAAGGTTTTGAAACCTATAGGCTCTTGGGCAGGAAGCGTTATTATTGAGGCACTTGGCAAACTTAAAGAATTATTTTCAAAAGTAGCAGGGGTGTTTAAAGATAAGGGTTCGGAAATAAACAATATCATAAAAGGTGTCAGTGATACGGTAAGTATGATTTGGGAAAAATTCTTAAAACCGACATTTAACACAATAAAATCTTTTGTTGGTGGAGTATTTGATACCTTAATTGATACAGCAGGTGGTGCTCTTGGGGGCATAATTGACGCTCTGAGCGGTCTGATAGACTTTATAACAGGTGTTTTTTCAGGCGATTGGAAAAAGGCATGGAACGGTATTAAAAAGTTTTTAAAAGGTATCTGGGATGGTATATGGTCTATTGTAAAAGGTGTAGTAAATCTGATAATTGACGGTATCAATATGCTATGGAAAGGAATTTACAGAGCTATAAGCGGTATTATAAACTGCGTTGGTAAAGTAGCAGGAGCTATAGGTGACCTTTTCGGCCAGGATTGGCATTTTACAATGCCTGAAAATCCTCCGCTTATACCAAAGCTAGCTAAGGGCGGTCTTGCAACAGCGCCTACGCTTGCTATGGTAGGTGATAACAGAAACGCTAAAACGGACCCTGAGGTAATAGCGCCTTTGTCAAAATTGAAAGGAATGCTTGATAACGGTTCTGACAGCGAGATAGTTAGTCTGCTCAAAGAGATTTTAGCATTCTTGAGAAATATAAATCCTGAGTTTGTAGGTATGGTTGATAGTGATGTACTGTATAAGTGTATTGTCAAGAAAAATAAGTCTAACACTAACAGAACGGGGGTGAACGCCTTAGCATAAGGGCGAAAATATGAAAGTATCGGTAAAAGGAACACAGCTTCCAAGCCCTGAAATAGAGGGAAGCCGTCTCACTCATCTTAAAACGTGGACGGCAAGCTCTGGGCGTTCAGCCTCCGGCAAAATGACAGGACGTGTTCAGTATTATAAATACAAGCTGGAGCTTAAATGGGGCTGTTTGACAAACAGTGAATACAAAACACTTAAAAATCTGTTCGAAACAGAGCCTCAGTGGTTTTCTGTAAAGGTTACGGACGGAACAGGTACTACAAATTTCACCGGCTATTCAGGAGATTTAAACTATGATCACTGTTCAGGTGATGAGAAATATTACTTTGGCGTGACCGTTGAGATCGTTGAAAGATAAGGGAAGGGGATAATTATGTATACTGGAGCAAGTAATAAATTTAAAGACCTTATGCTTTCAGGCTCAGGAATTATAACCTCAAAGCTCGTTTTTGATGATTTTGAACTCAGCGGAGACGACATTTACAGTATAACCTATAAAGCAGGTTCATCAGACGGAAACAGCATAGCTCCCGGAACTGTTTATATCCCTGAGCTTGAGGCTGAAATATCAGCCAGTGACAGGTATTTCAGAAATAAAAAAATGAGTTGGTATGTCGGTTTATCCGAAGACGGTGTAAGCTATGAGTATGTTAAGGTTTGTACTGTTTGGATTAAGGCTGTTGAAAAGAACAAGGATACAATTAAACTTACGGCATATAGCAATATGTATAAAACTAATCTTCTTTATTATTCAGATCTTACATATCCTGTTGTCGTAAGTCAGTTGATAAGTGAAATATCAAGCAAGTTACAAATAAAAATAGATATATCAGATATACCACTGCCAATGTCAAAAACAATTGACGAAAAGCCAGAAGGATATACATACAGACAAATATTAGGTCAGATAGCAGGATTGTACGGCTGTTTTGTTGTTCCAAATCGTGATGATGACAAGATATTGCTTAAGTGGTACGAAGATAATGATTTAAACATAAGTGAAGATTTTGACGAACCTCAGATCGAGGATACCGATATAAATATACAAATGCTTGCTTGTAATGCAAACGGAAAATCAATTACAACAGCTTATAAAGTGTGGACAATGCAGTGGTCTTGTATGTATATGACAAGTGATATTCTTGAACAGCTTTTAGCTAAGTTCTCAGGTTTTACTTATCGTATTGGAAGTTTCAACCTTTTAAGCGGAAACATATTGATAGACCCATGGGATATAGTCACAATATCGTACAATGGTGAAACTTATAAAATGCCTGTTGGCTTATTAGAACACAAGTATGACGGCGGTCTTAGCACATCAGTTCAAACTCCAGGCGATACTGACGGAGAAACGACATTGTCATTAATAAACCCATCGGAACAGACAACCAACAGACTTACAGCAGAGATAGTCAATGCAAAAGAAATTTTAGCTGAAAAAGTAGTTGCTGAGGTGCTTGAAGCGGCTAAGGCAGAAATTGATGACTTAATCGCTGATAAAGCAAGCATACAACAGCTAGAAGCTGTGCAGGCTGTTATTAATAATTTAACAGTTGTAAAGGCTGATATTTCTGATTTAGACGCTGTAAGAGCCGATATAACTCAATTAAATGCAAACAAAGCAAATATTACAGAACTTAATGCTGCTGTAGGTAGTATCGGCAACCTTTCATCTGTTGTAGCTAATATAACAACAATACTAAGCGGACAGGTTGGCACAGGTACTCTGCAAGCTATCAACATAACGGCTGAAAATACTACGATAAGCGAAGCGGCTATAAAAGAACTTATAGCAAAAAGAATAACTGTTGATGATTTGCTTGCAGGCAGGATAAGCACTGATAAATTTGAAATATCCAGTGACGATGGCGGTCTTAGCTTCAGCGGAGCTACTGCACAGTGGAAGGACGAAAAAGGAGTAGTTCGAGTACAGATAGGAAAAGACGCTAAGGGTAACTTTACTTTTACACTGTTTGACGCTACAGGCAAAGGAGTGCTGTTAGATTCATCAGGAATACATGAAAATGCAGTGCCTGACGGTTTGATTGTTGATAGTATGGTAGCAGATGATGCTAATATTTCAGGCAAAAAGCTGGATATAGAAAGTGTTATAAAAAGCATTAATGAAGATGGAAGTACCTTATTAAAATCTAATAAAATAGTTATTGATACCACTGGGCAAACTCTTGATATCGCTTTTAAATCGGTAAATACGAAAACGACAGAGTTAGAGGAAACAATAACTTCTCAAGGTGAAAGTATATCGGTTATAGAAGGTCAGATAAAACAAAGGATATGGAAAAGTGATATTACTACTGCTTTAAAAGATACAGAGACAAAAATTTCAACTCTTAGCGATAAATATAATACTGTTTCAGAAACACTTAATTCACATACTCAGGAAATAGCAGATATTCAGACTACAGTTAAATCAAAAGCCGATAAAAACACTGTATCTGCTATTGAAAGCAGAGTAACTACTTTTGAGCAAAATCTTGATGGGTTTATGTTAACTGTTTCCTATACTTATGCAACTCAAGCTGATTTGAATATTACAAATCAAAAATTAGAAAGTGCTGAAAGCAGTATTGAACAATTTGCTGATAAAATAGCCCTTAAAGTTGAGAAAAACGGTATTATTTCTGCGATAAATCAGTCTGCTGAGAAGATAACAATAGACGCTGACAGGGTAGATATAGACGGTTTTGTTGAGTTTATAAACAACGGATACTCAACTAAGATAAACGGTAACGCTATTGAAACAGGTACTATTACAGCGGATAAAATATCCGCTGATGTCTTAAAAGCTGCATTTGCCAGAATAGGCGGTTTTACAATAGGAGATAACTATCTTGCTTCAGGTACAGATGTGTTGGGGGGAACAAATAGTTTATCACAACATACTAAGAGTATAAGTATTGATCTTGGAAGCGGTAAGAATTTTACTGAAACCGTAAGTATGCCAAACTGTTCCGATTTATCAAAGTATCCAATAATCATTAAATATAAAGGTAAAGAAGTAAGAATAAATAGTGCTAACAAAGAAGTAACAATTTTTTATGATAATAGTGCCTCAACAGGTGTCTCATCAAGTGGAAAATGTACTGCAATATTTTCAAACAATATACTTACAGTATCAGGCGGCGGCTACAATATGGTAATAGATTTAGCAATAACCTGGCATAGCGGTTCAGATGGTTCAAACGGAGCCGTTTATTTAGGAACTGATGGAATATCTTGCGGTGACACTTTTTTAGTAAATTCAGATGGAAATTTAAAGGCTGTGTCAGGCAATATTGCAGGGTTTGAAATAACGAATCAAACTATTGAAATGAATACTAAGGCGGCCGGAAAAACTGTGTATTGTTTTTTAAATTCAGTTGGCTATACAGGTGCTGATATGAATCCGGCGCCATACTCTATTTTGCTTGCAGCTAATGCATCATTTATTAATTCTGATGCACAAATGTGTACACCGGCGCTGTTTATAACACAAGGTGGAGAATTGGTGTCACTTGACAATAAAAACTATAATGCTGATTTAAGAATTAAAGATGCCGAAATACAGATGACATCAGGTCATTACATACGTTCAAATTTTTCCAGTTATACGGACATGATAGTATGCGGAATGGGAAGCACTGGAGCAATACAAATAGGTAATTCCTCTCAGCCCGCAAGTACGTATATTTATACTAAAGCAACTGGTTATATATATTTCTATTTAGGCACTTCTTATAAGGCGTATATTGGTTCGTCTGGTTTAGTAAACTCATCAGATGAAAGGCTTAAAAACGATATTGAAGATATGGACGGTAAATATGTTCAAATCGCAGACAAGCTAAAGCCAAAAACTTTTAAATACAAAGATGATGATTTATCTAAAACCAATATGGGTTTTGTTGCTCAGGATTTGGAGAAAATAATATCCGAGCTTGGTATTAACAGCGAGAATTTTGCACCTCTATCAAAAGATGAAGAGGGTTATATGGGCATTAATTATATACAGTTGATACCTATATTATGGGCCAAGGTTCAAGAACTAAGTAAAGAGATTGAAAAATTAAAATCAAAGGAGGACGAAAACAATGTCAATTAACTATGAAAAATCACTAGGAAGGCGGTTAGCTAATTTTAATAGCAAGTATTATAAACCGCCTGTCAATACCGCCTCAAGAGGTCAGTGTGTTTGGTATACGCAAGGACGGGCCTATGAAAAGAAAGATGTTTATATCGGTGCAAGGGGCGATGCCAAAGACGTTTATCAAAGCTGTAAAAACTCAGGCTTTCAGGTGTCGAAGTATCCTAAGCCAAATTCTATAGCTTGTTTTAACGGCGGTACATACGGTCACGTTAGATACGTTGAATATGTAATCGGAAATACAGTTTATTTCACAGAGGCGAATGGGAATGCTGATAATGCTGTATCTTATGATGACGGCATACTAAAAAAGATGTCGCTTGAAAATTGGATGAAACAATCGAATTTGCAGGGTCACGTTGTAGTAAAGAAAGAGGAGCTTATTACCTTTGAGATTGTAACAAAGAAAGGCAATCTCGGACTTTACAAATCAACTAGTATCAAAAAGAAAAACAAGGTCAAGAGCATAAAGGCAAAAACAGTAAAGGTCGTTGCCGGAAGCGGAGAGAAAAAAGGCGGCCGAGAGCTTGTTAAGGTTTTGTATGATAACCGCTACTACTGGGCGATAAGAAAAACCAGAACTAAAAAACAGCAGTTGAGGAGGAAAGGATAATGAAAGAGTATTTTTTAATAGTTTGCGGAATAGTTGGCGGAACAATATCCGCTTTATTCGGTGGTTGGAACCACCTACTTACAACACTCTTAGTCGCTATGGGAGTTGATTTTGTGACAGGTCTTGTAGTAGCAGGAGTGTTTAAAAAGAGCCAAAAGACACCTAACGGAGCGCTTGAGAGTAATATTGGCTGGAAAGGTATTGCCAAGAAGGGTGTAACGCTTCTGATAGTTTTAATAGCTCACAGGCTAGATTTAGCAATAGGTACAACAATAATTCGAGATGCAGTTGTAATAGCCTTTATAGTAAATGAGGTTATATCTATAACTGAAAATGCAGGGCTTATGGGCGTGCCTGTTCCGTCGCCTATTAAGAAGGCTATTGAAGTGTTAAAAGAGAAGGAAGAAAAGTAAACTACATAAGGTATAGGAAAAGCCCTCTCAGTCGAAATTATCCGACTTGGAGGGCTTTTTCGTTTAACATATTATAAAAGTAAAGTCTTTTGAAATTTGTTCACATGGAAACTCATTTTTATTATAAGTATTATAATAAATTTAGTATAAAATTAGTGCAAAATTAATTTATAAGCCTATATAAAGGCATTTCATTGCGACTGGAACTCGTGTTGACGTTTGTAGCGTCTCGAGGGTTCGAATCCCTCCATCTCCGCCAGAAAACAAATCGCATTGTTACGGGCTTCGTCGTGAAAGTGCGGTTTTTCTTATGTTTGAAATTCATTTATTTGTTTACATTTTCACATAAATGGGTCGATAATCAAAAAAATAACTAAAAATATGACACGAAATATGACACGAAAATGATCAAAAAATTATCTGATTATCTTATTGAATTTTTTGTTAAGTTTTTTAGATATCTTTGCTTGTTCGTCTTTAAATGTGTGCTGATATACGTTCTTCAACATATTGTTTGTAGCTTGTCCTAGACGCTCCATTGCATATTTATCAGGTACACCTTGTAATAGCATTAGGCTTGCGTTTGCGTGTCTTAGTGAATGCAGTGTATATTTAGGCAAGCCATTCTGTTCACATAAACTTTGAAAACGTACATATATTCCATTTGGCGTCATAGTTACTATAAAATCACTTGATTGTTCTTGATTATCTAGTGATTTTTTAAGTATATCGGGAACAACGAGATTACGTGTTCCTGCGTATGATTTATTTGTATTTTTAATAATGGTCTTGTTATTTTTGTCTGGAACCATTGCAGCATGAATACATATTTTTGTTCCGTCATAATCAGACCATTTTAAAGCACAAATTTCTGATCGCCTTAGTCCGAGCAGTAATGCTAATAGTATTGCTGTTTCAATGTTTGTTCCTTTTGTTATTTCTATAATCTTTTTCATATCATTGATACTAGGTATAAGCATTTGCTTTTTCTGTTTCGGCTTTAAAAGGATACTGTCAAATTCAAGATTGATTTTGTTTTGCTTGAGAGAGGCTGTAATTAATCCATATTGATTTCTTATGGCTTTTGCAGAATATTTTTCAGCATTTTTATTAGCCCATTTCTGCAAAACTATCTCGTCAATGTCATATAACTTTATATCTTTTATATATTCAATGGCATTTCGCTTTATTATTTCATAACCTCTGATAGTTGATGCGCTAAGTGTTTTATCTTTACTATCTATATAATTTTGGATAGCCTGTTCAACTGTAATATCGTTTTTGCGTATTTTCTGTAATCCATTTAGGTATTCTAAGCCCATAAGCTCGGCTTTCTTCTTGCTGTAAGCTGTGAATGATTTGTATTTATTTGTTTTTTTGTCGTAAACTCTTACTCGCCAACTTCCGCTAGGCAGTTTTTTAGCTGTTGCCATAGTTTACCTCCTATTGCTTAAGACTTTCATTATATTTGTTCATTTTTTCTTCAGCCTGTTGCTGAAGTTTTCTGTATTT
>CANRJA010000017.1 GCA_947630825.1 uncultured Clostridia bacterium
ATCCTGCAGCATGACTTAATCCATCGATAGCTTTCTGAAGTTTATCTGTTGCATTCTTTATCTCTTCCAAGGTTGATATTGATGTTAATACAGATGGTGATATACTTATCTTCTTTGCTTCTGTGATAGCATCTGTTAGCGTCTTATAGCTGCTTGTTGTATACTCGGCAGAATCATATGTACCTGCTTTTGTAATCAACTCCTGAAGCTCATCAAACGCTTTCTGCTGGTCTACAGTAATAAGCCACTTGATAGCATTTTGGATTCTGATTGTAGCATTGGATATCGTTACGTTTGTTACGCTTGAATCTTCGCTGCCTTTACCTGCCAATAATTGCTGTCCGGCTTCGTATGCATCCTTCAGCGTTTTCCATGTTTCTTCTGTATACGTGCTTTTCAGCTCTGCCTCTTTATCAATATAGTTAGTTTTTGCTTCAGCAATTGCACTTTCAAGCTGCGTATAGTCTAAAGGTTTTTCCTTCAAACCATTAAATGCATTCTCGATCTTTGTGCAAATTGCATCAATATCTTCATTTTTTGTATAAGCAATTCTGCTTTTCATTTCAAGCATTTCTGCTAATGCTTCACTAAATGCTTGCCAAGAATCATCTGTATAGTTTGTCTTCAAAATATTACGATATTTCTGTAATGTATCATTGAACTTTTGCAGATGATCCTCATCAGGTAAATCATCTTTCTTAAAAAGACCGTCAATTGCATCTTGGATAGCCTTTGTTGCTGCCGTTACCTGATCTTCTGTAGCATCGTAATTAGTTAGCATGCCTCTATTGTTTCGCAAAGCTAACTGCAAATCCACAACTGTTGCTTCAACATATGCAGATGTATCTCCACCCAATATCTCATCAGCCTGTGCGATTACATTACGCAGTGCTGTCTTATCAGTCAACTCCTCAACTACAACCTCTTTAACAGCAAATGCTGCCTGATATTCTTCAGTTCCTGCCACGCTTGCCCTTAGATAACGCGTGCCTGGCAATAAAGTTGAAGAATTATATGGAGTTCCACTCTTATTTTGACAATCTGCGTCTGTGTACAATTCATATGAAACTGTTGGCTGAGGATCCATTGGCTCACCATTCAGCTTTACAACTGCTGATGGCTTAAATCCACCTTCGGTTTTATATTTGATGTTCTCGCAGGTAATTTCGATTGTGGGTTTAGGTAAACTGCTTTCAACTACCTCTATTTTATCCTCCGTTACAGGTGCAGAACCACTAACCGTTCCGTTGATTATCTGCTGTTTAACATAATTACTAGTTACAATAATTTTTGATTCAGCATTATTAATAAAATTAATAAATGCTGAACCTCCTGTTTTTGCCACATTAAAAGTAACAGAAGTTGCATTTATTCTTATTGTTTTCAAAGTACTTGAACAACTTTGAAACGTCCTAGCTGTAAAAGGTAAAACACCATCATTGGTATAATTTACCTCTTCTAATGCAGACAAGCCACTAAATGCACTTGCATTACCAGGTGTAGTAGTAGGAATTGTTATAGATGTAATAGTATTATTAGAAATACCTGCGCTAGTAAAAGTAACTTCAGCATCACTACTTCCATCATTATACGTAGATGGAAAATCTACTTCTGTAATTTCAGAAAAATCTGCCTCAGGATTAAGCGAAACATTATATCCCCCAGAATTCCTGTCAAATTTAAAATAACTATTGTCTAATGATGAGCCTATTAATGAAGTAAAAGAAGAAATTACAACTGTAGCGGCTATGAACGAACTTATGACTTTTTCCAGCATTCCACAACCCCCATTCTTAGTCATTTTAGTAATTTTCATAAAAATCAATCCTTTCGTTAAAAAATAAAGTATACAGGCAATTCCTATAAATTTTTTTGATACAAGCATTAATCTCCAACCAAAGCGCCTGCAAACCTTGATTTTCAATCAACTGCCTAACCACACACCACCTCTTTACTAATAAAAATTGTAAACAATTTGAGGTAACATTCTGTCAAATCTTTAAAGTAATTGTTTTAATATGCTGATTTATTTCTGAAAATGTTGGGATCTATATTTAGTGCGACGCATATCAGCAAAAACTCATCAGCGAGCATACGCCGATTGCCATTAAGCATATCAGAAATTTTATCCTCAGCCAAACCGGTTTTCTGAGCAATATAAATTTGATTTATTCCATTTTGATTTACATACTCATTAAGCTTCTCGACAATACTCATGAAAAGTCTCCTTGCTTCTATAATTTTTAGATTGTAATGCTATTATAATCTATATATTTTAGTTTGTCAAGTGTTTTTTTAAATTTTTTTTTAGAAATTTCAGATTTTCTATTGACAATTACTAACATTATAATATATAATTAAGAAAAAAATAGGAGTGGTTCAAATGTCTCGAGAAGCTATAGCAAAAACACTAAGACGATTAAGATTACAAAGCGGATTAACAGCAAGTGAAGTAGGCGCTCTTATTGGAAAGAGCGGAAAAACTGTAAATGCTTGGGAAAACAATAGAGGACAACCCGATGCAGATATGCTGATGAGCCTTTGTGACGTATATAATGTAAAGGATATTTTATCAGAGTTCAGAGAGGTTGAGGCAGATGTATTTACCGTCTCTCACCATGAAAAAGAGGTTGTCACGGCATATCGAGAAAACTCTGATATGCAGCCGGCAGTAGACAGACTGCTTGGAGTAAATAGAAAAAAGAAAAAGATAACTGTATACAAAGCCGCCCGCAGTGATGACGGTGAAGAAGATGGTTATATTCAAGTCTCTCAAGATCAGATTGACAGACTTTTGAACGCACCTGAAACCGACGATGATTTTTAAGGCAAGAAAAAGATAATAAAAAAACCCATTAAGGGGATAATCCTTAATGGGGCAATAAAAATGATTTACGGAAAATATAAAAATGCAAGAAATGCCGCATGGCAGTGTTTAATTGATTATAATATAACCTCTCTGCCTGTTTCTGTATTAGATATTGCAAAATCGGCAGGAATTAAGGTTATAAAGAACAGCAAGGCAAGCTGGCTTTTGCCTAATGAAAGCGGTATTAGTATTATACTCGGCAAGCAGTGGTATATTGTATATAATGACAGCTGCTCAAAGCAGAGATGCCGCTTTACTGTCGCACATGAGCTTGGTCACATTTTTCTAGGTCACGAATTGGAAAAAAGAAATCGTCTCACAAAAACCTTCAAACAGTCTTTATCCTATGCCGAACAGGAGGCAAACATATTCGCTTCAAGACTGTTAGCTCCGGCATGCGTTATATGGGCGCTCAGCTTAAAAACGGCAAACGAAATATCGTCTGTTTGCGATATTTCACACACAGCCGCCGAATTTCGTGCCGAACGAATGAGAACGCTATACAAGCGCAACCGATTTCTTACAGCGCCTCTTGAAAGAGAGGTATATAAAAATTTCAAAGTATTTATCCAAGAATCAAAAAGAAATCAAAATAGATTTATATAAATAAAAGGAGAGTCTGTAAAGGCTCTCCTTTTTATAATGCTAGAAGCAAGACCGCCGAGCCGACAAAGGCTCGCCGGTGCAACGCACCGTTGCTTAGTATTTTCTTTTACGAGCAGCTTCTGACTTCTTTTTTCTTCTTACAGAAGGCTTTTCATAGTGTTCTCTTTTGCGAACCTCAGCGATAACGCCGTCCTTAGCGCAGCTTCTTTTAAAACGCTTAAGAGCAGTATCCAGAGATTCGTTTTTACCAACACGGATTTCTGCCATTTAATTCCCTCCCTTGGTCACCAATAACAGAGATATAAAAGTCAATGCAAAGAATTTTAACAGATAGTGATAATGAAGGAATTCTTCCCTTAGAGCTTTCCTACAAGCTCATACCTCTGTTTTATCTGTCAAATTCACCAATTCATCAACTTAACAAAATAGATTATACTATAACTTTTCATAAAAGTCAAGGGTTTATCTTATTTAACCACAATATTTACAAGTTTCCCAGGAACATATATTTCTTTTATAATATTTTTTCCGCTTATTGCATTCTGAATTCTAGGCTCTGATTTCACCTTTGCGATAACATCGTCTTTGCTCTCATCAACGCTTACAACAAGCTTAGCTTTAACCTTACCGTTTATCTGAGCAACAATTTCAATAGTATCGTCAACGCAGAGCGTCTCGTCATACTCAGGCCAATTTTGCTCGTTTAACATTCCGCCGAAGCCGACGTTCTCATATATTTCCTCAGTGATGTGAGGTGCGAATGGATTAAGCAGAGTAATAAATGTTTTAAGCTCAGCCTTGTTTATCTGCTTTGTTGCGTATATCTCATTAATAAGAGACATAAGAGCGGCGATAGCCGTATTAAATTTCAGATTTTCAATATCCTCCGAAACCTTCTTAACCGTCTTGTGGAACGACGCCTTTAACTCATCACGGTAATCGTCGCCGTCAATAAGCATATCTTGAAGCGCCCAAACTCTGTCGAGAAATCTCTTGCAGCCCTTGATTGATTTGGTACTCCACGGAGCGGTCTTTTCAAAGTCGCCGACAAACATCTCATACAAACGCAGAGAATCCGCACCATACTCGTTTACAACATCATCAGGATTGATAACATTTCCTCTCGACTTAGACATCTTCTGCCCGTCCTCGCCTAAGATCATACCGTGAGAAGTCCTTCTCATATAAGGCTCTTTGGTAGTAACAGCACCTAAATCGTATAAGAACTTGTGCCAGAACCGCGAATACAACAGGTGAAGGGTAGTATGCTCCATTCCGCCGTTATACCAGTCTACAGGCATCCAGTAATTGAGTGCTTCTTTTGACGCAAGCTCCTTGTCGTTATGAGGGTCGCAGTATCTTAAGAAGTACCACGACGAGCCTGCCCACTGAGGCATAGTATCTGTTTCTCTCTTAGCGGGTCCTCCGCATTTAGGACAGGTAGTATTTATAAAGCTGTCAAGGGTTGAAAGCGGTGATTCTCCGTTATCGGTCGGCATATAGCTTTCTACTTCAGGAAGGGTTAAAGGCAGCTCGCTTTCAGGAATAGGTACATATCCGCACTTGTCACAATGTACTATAGGAATCGGCTCACCCCAATATCTCTGACGTGAAAATACCCAGTCACGCAGCTTGTAATTTACCTTTTTCTTACCCTTACCGGTTTCTTCAAGCCAGTCTTTGATTTTAACCTTTGCGTCTTCAACCGACAGCCCGTCCAAAAATCCGGAGTTTGTCATTATTCCGGTTGCGCAGTCGGTAAATGCCTCTTTTGTCACATCTCCGCCCTTTACGACCTCGATTATAGGAAGATCAAAAACCTTAGCAAAGTCATAGTCACGGGTATCGTGTGCCGGAACAGCCATAATAGCTCCAGTGCCGTAGCCCATCAAAACATAATCGGAAATAAATATAGGTATTTCTCTGTTGTTTACAGGATTTATAGCATAAACTCCGTCAAGCTTAACACCTGTCTTTTCCTTTGCCATTTCTGTTCTTTCAAAATCAGATTTTCTTGCCGATTTCTCCTGATATTCAAAAATAGCGTCGTTGTTTTTGAGCTTCGACTCCCACTTTTTCAAAATGGGGTGTTCAGGCGAAATAACCATATATGTTGCGCCGAAAAGCGTATCAGGACGTGTTGTATAAACGGTGAGAATGTCTCCCTCTGACGTCGTGAAGTCGACCTCCGCACCCTCAGAGCGTCCTATCCAGTTTTTCTGGGTAGTCTTTATTTTGTCAAGGTAGTTTACCTCTGATAAATCGTCAATAAGCCTTTGCGCATACTCGGTTATCTTCAGCATCCACTGACTCTTTACTTTGTGTACTACTTCTCCACCGCAGCGCTCGCAAACGCCTCCGACAACCTCTTCATTAGCCAAAACGACCTTACAGGAAGTACACCAGTTTACTGCCATTTCGCTCTTATACGCAAGACCTTTCTTGAACATCTGAATAAAAATCCACTGAGTCCATTTAAAGTAGTCAGGGTCGGTAGTGTTGACCTCTCTGTCCCAGTCAAATGAAAGACCGAGCATTTTAAGCTGACCCTTAAATCTCTCTATATTTTTCTCTGTTATTAATGCCGGGTGTACCTTATTCTTGATTGCAAAATTTTCAGTAGGCAGTCCGAAAGCGTCCCAACCCATTGGGAACAGGACGTTATATCCTTGCAGTCTTTTCTTTCTTGAAACAATATCCATTGCTGTATACGGACGGGGATGACCTATATGTAATCCCTGTCCTGACGGATACGGAAACTCAACAAGCGCATAATATTTCGGTTTAGAATAATCATCTGACGCCGCAAACGTCTTGTTTTTATCCCAGATGTCCTGCCACTTCTTTTCAATGTCTTTAAAATTGTAATCCATTATTACTTCAATCCTTTATATAATTTATCTGTCAAAAATCAAATTTGTTATCTTAAGTTTAAGTCAAAAATTTAGAAACGTCAATACGCTCTCCGTCAGCCCAAAGGCGCTCAAGATTATAATGCTCTCTTGTTTCTTTATAAAACACATGAACAACAACGTCGCCGTAATCTATAATTATCCAACTGGCGTTTCGCTCTCCCTCAATTCTCAGAGGTTCTGCACCCTGCTGTTTCATTTTGAATTCAACCTCGTCCGCCAATGCTCTTGTCTGCGTTGTTGAATTACCGTTCGCTATAATAAAATAATCGGCAATTATAGTCAAATCGCTGATTTTGATTGCCTGTATATCCTCAGCCTTTTTAGAATCCAATGTTTTTATAATAAGCTCTAACTTCTCATCAAGAGTCATTTACATTTCTCCTTTTTTACTTCTTACTTTTTAACTTAGCTATATATTCATTATACGCCGAAAGCGTTGATTTTACTATTTCGCACTCTTTATTTACTGTGTTTTTTATAGAATACTTTAACGCTTCAAGCATTCCAGTATCCAAATTCTTGTGCGCGAGCTTTCTGTACTTCTTAACATCGCTGTATGTCCGGTCAACAGACACAAGATCTGCAAGATATACTATCTTTTCAAGCGTTGACATACCCTCTCTTGCAACAGTATGGTATCTGACAGCATTCTGAATATCACTATCGGTTATTTTGAAATTCTCCTCGATATACACAGAGCCTGCAACAGCATGATACAAAGCCTTTGACGTTCTTTCAACATCGTCTATATAAGTCCTGCATCTCGACATAATCTCAAGCTGTTTTTTTGTACTTTCCTCTTTGCAAACGTCGTGTACAAGACCTGCAAGGTATGCCTTTTTCTCATCAAAATCATTCTCTTTGGCAAGAGCCTTTGCCTCGCTAGCAACGCAAATTGAATGATGATAACGCTCCTTGCTTAGACGTTTCTTTAAACAGCTTTTATAATATTTTATTTTATCCTCATAATTTAAAGAGGTTAAATCTTCAAAATCTGTCAATATATAAATTCCTCTCCAAAATGTATTTTACAACCTTTTCGTCCAAATAGCAAGTAAGTTTTTCAAAATCCTTACTTCTTACCGCATTTCTTAATTCAGAAGAAGATATCTCAAGCGGTTTTACCGGTACAATTATAACTTCTCCGCCCATATTGGTAAGTTTGTCTGCAAATATCTCAAGCCTGCTTGTATCTTCATCGCAACGGCTTAGACAAACCAATGTACACAGCTTTAGTATTTCCTCATACTTATACCACTCATTAAAATGTATAAGCATATCGCTGCCCATTACAAAATAAAACTTATATTCGCTGTCGGAATAAACCTTTTTAAGCTCTATAAGCGTATTGTAAGAGTAGCTTTTGCCATCTCTTTTAAGTTCAATATCACTTACACAAACATTATCACATCTGATATTATTATCCTGTATTGAAAGCTCTATCATTGTTATTCTGTCTTTCTCACTTGCTAAACATTCAGCTTTTTTATGCGGAGGTACCCTTGACGGAATTATTATAATTTTATCAAAATCAATCGCATAAGACGCTTCAGTTATAAGCCTTTTATGCCCTTTATGAAACGGATTGAATGTTCCTCCGAATACAGCAATATTTTTCATATAATTTCATTCCTCATTACGGCAGTTTAATCACAGGCTCTTTTTTGTTTTTCTTATACAAAATCCCTATCGAACCTATGACTTGAACAACATCTGCTTCAATAGCCTGTGCGATTTCAGCGGCAGCCTCTTTAGCAGTGTAAAGCGAATTATCAAGCACCCGTATTTTCATAATCTCATGCACTCTTAGGTAATCGTCAACCTGACTTATCATTGATGCTGAAAGTCCGCTTTTGCCGATCTGAAACACAGGATCAAGTTTATTAGATATACTTTTTAAATATGCCCTTTGCTTTGAAGTAAGCATTTATAAAACATCCGCCTTTCTTATAATCAACTTTATATAATCTTTAACAACTCTTTTATTGCATTTCCTCTATGAGAAATACTGTTCTTTTCACTTTCGCTCATCTGTGCCAAAGTTCTGTCTCCATAGACAAATATAGGGTCATAACCGAAGCCGTTTGTTCCCTTTTCTTCATAACCTATCTTGCCCTCGCAGGTACCTCTTACAGTTTCTATCTCGCCGTTATCTCTGATAAGACAAATCGTGCAGACAAATCTTGCCGTACGTTTTTCATCGTCAACACCGTCAAGCTGCTCTAGTATTCTCATATTTCGCTCGTGAGAAGTTTTAAGCCCCTCATAACGAGCAGAATATATTCCAGGCTTTTTATCAAGAGCGTCTACCTCAAGTCCGCTGTCGTCTGCTATGACATAGGTTTTTGAAATCTCATAAACAGCATTAGCCTTTAATACTGCATTCTCCTCAAAGCTGGTACCTTTTTCTTCAACCTCTATATCAATTCCTGCCTCCGACTGGGAAACGACCTCAAAGCTCAATGGAGCTAAAATCTCTTTAAACTCTTTTACCTTTCCCTTATTATTTGTCGCTAGAATAAGTTTCATTACTTAACCTTTCCTTCCCACTGGCTCTCTTTAAATCCTACTAGCACAAAATCGTCGCCTATAAGTAACGGTCGTTTAACAAGCATACCGTCGCTGGAAAGAAGTTTAAGCTTTTCATCATCTGACATATCATCAAGTTTATCCTTCAAACCCATTTCACGGTAGAGAATTCCGCTTGTGTTGAAAAACCTTCTTATATCAAGACCTGATTTTTCAACCCATTCTTTTAGCTCATCAAAGGTTGGGTTTTCTTCTTTGATATGACGGTCTTTATATTCTGCACCCTTAGCATCTAAAAAAGCCTTTGCCCTTTTACAGGTTGTACATTTAGGATATTCTATAAATAATAAACTCATATTAATTCTCCTTTACTCAAACAAAGCGTCTACAAAATCACGGGTATTAAACGGCTCTATATCATCAATTCCCTCGCCGACAGTTACCAGCTTAACTGGGATTTTCAAATCCTCAGTTATGGAAATGATTATTCCGCCCTTTGCCGTACCGTCTAGCTTTGTAAGAATAATTCCCGTAATATCAGCGACCTCGTTAAACTGCCTTGCCTGATTAACTGCATTTTGTCCGGTAGTAGCGTCAAGCGCTAAAAGGATTTCAAGTGAACACCCCTGCGCCTGTTCGTGAACTATTTTTGATATCTTTTTAAGCTCATCCATAAGATTTTTCTTATTGTGAAGCCTTCCGGCAGTATCGCATATAACCACATCAACCGAACGTGCCTTTGCAGCAGTTAAAGCGTCGAAAACCACAGCGGCAGGGTCAGAACCTTCCTTTTGCTTGATAATAGGAACTCCTGCTCTTTGCGTCCACACTTCAAGCTGTTCAATAGCGGCGGCACGGAATGTATCAGCGGCGGCAACAAGAACCTTTTTGCCGTCGTTTTTAAGCTGATTCGCAAGTTTTCCTATAGTTGTTGTCTTACCAACTCCGTTTACTCCGATAACCATAATTACAGACGGTTTTGTAGAAAGGTCAAGTCCCTGTTCCTCACCCAGCATATCAGATATAACATCTTTAAGCAGATCCTTTATCATAGCGGGATCGGTTATACCCTGCGTTTTAACGCGTTCTCTAAGCTCGTCACATATACGCATTGAAGTATTTACACCTATATCGCACATAATAAGAGTTTCCTCAAGCTCCTCAAAAAGCTCCTCGTCAATTTTCGTAAACACTCCGAGCATTGCGTTTATTTTACCTAAAAACGCATTGTTAGTTTTTGATAATCCTGATTTCAGTTTTTTAAATAAGCCCATAGTAAATTCACCTGTAATATATTATTCTATTTCTATCTGCTGTCCGACTTCCATTTTAAGAAGCTTTGATACGCCTTTCTCCTGCATTGTAACACCGTAAAGAATATCACATTCCTCCATTGTTCCACGCCTGTGAGTAATAAGTATAAACTGAGTTTTATCTGTAAAGTTTCTAAGGTACTGCGCGTATTTTGTAACATTAACATCATCAAGAGCTGCTTCTATCTCGTCTAGAATACAAAACGGCGACGGCTTTATTTTCAAAATAGAGAAGTAAATTGCAATCGCAACAAACGCCTGCTCTCCTCCCGACAAGCTCATAAGGTTTTTAATGACCTTTCCCGGAGGGGCTACCTTTATCTCAATGCCCGATTCAAGTATATTCTCAGGGTCGGACAGCACAAGCTCTGCCGCACCGCCGCCGAAAAGCTCGACAAAAATCTTCTTGAAATTATTATTTATTTTATTAAAGCTTTCAGAGAATATAACCTTCATATTTTCGGTCAGCTCGTCGATAAGCTTTTCAAGCTCGTTTTTAGATTTCACAACGTCTCCAAGCTGAGCCTTCATAAACTCATACCGCTTTGAAACCTCTGCATATTCATCTATAGCTTCAAGATTTACCGAGCCTAGAGCCTTCATCTTATTCTTAATAGAATTAAGCTCCCTATTGGCTTCAGTATTGTTCTCAATAGGTTTAGCCTCAGCTATCGCCTCGCTTCTAGTAAGCTCGTATACCTCATAAAGCTCTGAAATAATTTTATCAAACTCGGCTTGGAAAGTATTTTTCTTCTCCGAATCTCTCTCGAGCTCACGGGATATATTTTCACGCTCATCTATCTTGATTTTCTGATAAGCTCTTTGTTTTGCTATTTTAGCTTCATAATCCCGATAAGCTGTCTGCTCTTTTCTTATATCTTCATTGTATTTTTCTATTATACCCTTAGAGCTTGTAATGCCGTTTCTGATACTGTCGATCGTCTTGTGCTTTTCCTCGATAAGCGCTCTGTTTTCAAGTATCCGTAAATCAAGACGCGTCTTTGCGTCGCTTGCATTTCTTGCCGCTTCTTTTAACTGCTCAATAGAAAGCATAACCGCCTGCTCGTCGCGTTCAAGCTCGATAACCTTGATTTTCTGCTCAGACAGCTTTTCTGAAAGAGCTTGCCTGCCCTCTTTAAAACTTTGAATTTTCGACTGAGTCTCGTCTAAGTTCTTTTCCTTTTCGGTAATCTGAATATTAATATCCTCAAGCTCTTTTTGCGCATTTTTATAGCTCTCCTGCGCAGACGTTATTTTAGAAGTAAGCACCTCAATCTGATTCTCAGCGTCATTCAGCTTATCTTCATAGCCTGCGCCTAAATCTTTTAAGCGGTTTAGTTCGCCCTCAAAACGTACCTTATCTGTCGTATGCTCCGATAAAAGCTCCCTTTCGCCCTCTATGTCCAGACGCAGCTTGTTTACCTCCTGCTTTAGGCTTTCAAATGTTTGAGAAAGCTCAACAGTTTCAGATTCAAGTTCCGCTATTTCAACCTTGATTTCCTCAATCTCATTTTTCCTTGTTAGAATACCTGTCGAGCGTGAAACGCTTCCTCCTGTAAACGAACCACCCGCATTGATAACCTGTCCGTCTAAAGTGCAAATCTTAAACCTGTAGCCGTACTTTTTGGCTATCAAAGTAGCAAGGTCGATATCCTCTGCGATTACTATTCTGCCAAGTAATGATTTAATAATTCCCGAAAATCTGTCATCAGCGGAAACAAGCTCGCTTGCAATGGCTACAAAACCCTCGCAGCTTTCAAATCCGCTTTCTTTAAACTCCCTCGGCTTAACTGACGTTATAGGCAAAAAAGTCGCTCTGCCCGAACGGGTTTCTTTCAAGTGTCGTATAGAACGCTTTGCCGTATCCTCATTATCAACGATTATATACTGCATCGCTCCGCCGAGAGCAGTTTCAATGGCGGTCGAGTATCTCCCCTCAACCGTTATAAGCTGTGCTACAGACCCGAAAACCCCCTTGATTTGACCGTGCTTTTTAGCTTTCATAATCTGCTTTACCGAGTTTGCAAAGCCCTCCATAGAGTTCTCAAGGTCATTCAAAAGATTTACCTTGCCTCTAAGTTCCCTGAGCCTTATTTCCTTTTTTGTATAGCTTTCTCTGGCTTCATTCAGTGCCTTTGTTTTTGACTCATTAAGTTTAGTAATACCTGCTATTCTGTTGTTAAATTCAGAAATTTTCTCCTCAGCCTCACTGATCGCCTTTTGAATTTCCTGCTTTTCTTCGTTATTCTCAGCGATTAGTTTCTCTGCATTTTCTATATAGGCTTTACCCTCTTCAATAAGCCTTTTATTGTCATCAATATTCGATAAACTGCTCTCGACAGTAAACGTAAGCTCTGATTTCTTTATATAAAGGCTGTTTATCTCGCTTCCCTTATCGCTGATGCTTTTATCAAATTCATCTGATTTTACAGTAAGCCCCGAAAGCTCGGACTCTGTTGCTTCTATATCCCTCTGTGCAGATGATTTTAATTCCGCAAGCGTTGTGAGTTCAGCCTCCTTTTGATTGATTTGCTCTTTAAACTCACTGTCACTGCTCTGCGTTTTTAAAATCTGCTCCTCTATTCCCTTTATGGCTTCATTTATATGCTCAATATCGTTTTCCAATACGGCAATTTTAGAATTAGCCTCGCTGCTTTCAAGTTCGGTATTATGGATAAGCTCTCTAAGCTCCTCTATTCTCTCATTACATTTTGCCCTGCCCAGATTGCTCTTATCAATAGTTTCGTCTATTTCGTCAAGCTCACGTGTAAGTGCCTCATATTCAGCGGTACATGAAAGCACTTTTTCCTCTAAACCTGACAAGGTAGTTTTTATCTCGTCTAGCTTTGCGACCCAGAGAGAGACCTCAAGCGCCTTTCGTTCGTCTCTCAGAACAAGGTATTTCTTCGCCTTTTCTGACTGAGTTTTTAACGGCCCGACACGTCCTTCAAGCTCTCCTAAAATGTCGGTTAGCCTGAGTATGTTATCCTCAGACGCCGCTAATTTTCTCTCAGCCTCCGCCTTTTTATATCTGAATTTTGATATCCCTGCCGCCTCTTCAAAAATCTCACGGCGTTCTGTAGATTTGCCAGAAACTATATCGGCTATTCTTCCCTGACCGATAATTGAATATCCGTCTTTTCCAAGACCTGTATCCATAAAAAGCTCTACAATATCTTTAAGCCTTACCTGATTGCCGTTTATTATGTATTCGCTGTCGCCGTTGCGGTAAAGCTTTCTTGTAACAGAAACAAGATCGTTTTCCATATCAAGCGACCTGTCAGAGTTATCTATATTTAAAGTAACTGATGCAAACCCTACCGACTTTCTAAGCTGTGTTCCGGCAAATATAACGTCCTCCATCTTGCCGCCTCTAAGGCTCTTTGATGACTGCTCTCCAAGAACCCAGCGAACAGCGTCGCCGATATTTGACTTTCCGCTGCCGTTAGGACCTACTACTCCTGTTAAACCCTTATTGAAGTCAAGCACGATCTTATCCGGAAAAGACTTAAACCCGTGCATTTCAAGTGATTTCAAATACATATATAATACGCCTTTCTGATTCTTTTAAATTCTTACTCAGTCTCTATTATTCTGACGTTCTCTTTTTGTCTATTATTCTGAACAACTCTAATTTCTGTACCTATACTATTAAAATACTCTATATTAGACCTTTTTTGACCTATAACTCTGCTTAAAAGCTCCGGCTTTACGCTTATCACTACTTTTTTAACCTTCCTGCCGCATCCTTCTAGCATCTGGCAAATCTCTTTTTTATAAATTTCGCTTTCACATAATTCCCTGAAAGCAGGGTGGTAAAAACCACCTATACATTCCTTTTCTACGACCTCGCTTGCGTGAAGCCCAAGCTTTATAACAGATATGCCGTTTTCCTCAAACAAAGACAAAATTCGCGCCGAAAGCTCTACTGCGCAGTCAAAGCTAAAGGGAACATACTCACCGCTTTTAAACAAATCGCCGAGACGGGTGTTTTCCATAATCACTACAGGATAAATTCTTGCTTCATCAGGTGAAAGCGATACAATCTCATTTGCCGTATACATATCAATTTCAGGGGTTGATTTATAAAGCCCCACCATCATCTGTAAACCAAGTCTAAAGCCAAATTCTTTTATCAGTCTCGAAGCATTTATAACGTCCTGCCTTGTATGTCCACGTTCATTAGCAGACAGCACCGTATCGTTCATAGACTGACAGCCAAGCTCAATAGTCGTAACGTGATTGTCTTTTAAAAGTGTGAGAATATCTTTGTCAATATAATCAGGTCTTGTAGAAACCCTTATACCTGCAAATTTCCCCTCGCCAATAAAGGGCTGAGCCGATGACAAAAGCTCAAGCATATATTCACGATTTATTGCTGTAAAGCTGCCCCCAAAAAAGGCAATTTCAGTATTTTCTCTGTCGATCTTGTCAATCTCTTTCAATGCTTTTGTGAGAGTGCTTTTAATATCCTCCGAATGAGAAATCTTCGATTGCCCTGTTATTGAGTTTTGATTGCAAAAACTGCATTTGTGAGGACAACCAACATGGGGAATAAAAAATGATATATTAATTTTTGCCATATCCCATAAGCTCCAAAGCCTCTTTCGCCGCTATTTGTTCGGCAATTTTCTTACTTTTTCCCGTTCCCTCGCCTATTACATTGGAGTTGAGCATAACTCTTACAGTGAATTTCTTATCATGAGCAGGACCGCTTTCACCCACAAGACGATACTCCACCTTTTCCTCAGGATTGCGCTGTATAACCTCCTGTAAGACGGTTTTATAATTATCATTGCTGTCTTTTTTCTCTGAGATAGTTTTATAAGGCATAAATCTCATAATATGCTTTTTAGCAGCCTCTAATCCGCCGTCTAAATATATCGCCGCGATCAAGGCTTCAAATGCGTCGGAAAGAATAGATGGGCGTTCATTGCCATGACTGACCTTTTCACCTTTTCCAAGCAAAATAAATTCGCTTAGTTTTATCTGGTTTGCAAACTCAAACAGTGTTTTTTCGCAAACAAGCGAGGCACGAACTCTGGTAAGCTCGCCTTCGGGAAGATGCTTAAAGTGTCTGTATAGATAATCAGAAACAACAATAGACAAAACAGAATCGCCTAAAAACTCCAGACGCTCATTGCTTTTGTTATGCCCCATATTTTGCTCATTAGCATAAGATGAATGTGTAAGCGCCTTGTACAGTAGCTTTTGTTTTTTAAACTTATATCCTATTATCTCTTCAAATTCACAAAGTCTGCTTTTCATATTTTCAAAATCGCTTTTCATAATTTTTCCTCTCGTTTTATTTCCATTTTTCGCTTCTGTTAAACCGTATTTTTATTTTCTTTCATCTTCAAAAGACTTTCGCTTACTTCTCCTATGACATTCGTCTCGGTAAACCTGCAAGCCTGTCTTATAGCATTGTAAAACGCCTTTGCATTGGAGCTTCCGTGAGCCTTGATAACAGGCTTTGACGTACCTAAAAGCGGCGCTCCGCCGTACTCGGTATAATCCATTTTCTTTCTGAAATGTTTAACCTTTTTAAGAAGCAAAAGTGCGGCAATTTTTGATTTAAAGTTATCTAAAAGCATTTCCTTAAGCTCTGATGAAAAGAACTTTCCCAAGCCCTCATACAGCTTTAACATTATATTGCCTGTGTATCCGTCTGTAACAACAACGTCGCACACGCCGTTCGGAAGCTCTCTAGCCTCAACATTTCCGCAGAAATTCAGAGGCGCCGTTTCAAGAAGATTATAAGTCTCAATCTCAAGCTCTCTGCCCTTTGAAGCTTCTTCTCCTATGTTTGCAAGCATTACCTTAGGCTTATCAACAGACATTATTTTGTTCATATAAATGCTGCCCATAACCGCAAACTGAACAAGCATCTCGGGACGGCAATCAGAATTGGCGCCAGCGTCTAAAAGCATAAGAGGCTTTGTCCTTGTCGGCAATACTGTAGCAAGCGCCGCCCTTTTTATTCCCTTTATTCTCTTGACGATAAATGTTGCTCCTACAACAAGAGCCCCCGTTGAACCGGCAGAAACAAAAGCGTCGCCCTCGCCGTTTGCAAGCATTTTCATTCCCACCGCCATAGAGCAATCAGACCTTGATTTTATAATTTCTGTTGGCTCCTCACATATATCTATAACGCTTGGCGCGTGTCTGATTTCAAGAGCCGAAATATCAAGTGAGTTATCCTTTGCACACTTTCTTATTTTCTCCTCATCGCCAACCAAGCATATATCGGCATTAAAGTCCGATCTGGCCTTTATGCTTCCCTTTATGACCTCCAGAGGAGCATTATCCCCCCCGAAAGCGTCGATTATTATTTTCATATATCATATCACTCCGTTGGAGCGTTTCCTCCTCTCGATGTTAAAAACTGCGAATGTCAAATCATTTCTCTCAATTTTTCCAGTCCTCTGACTGCAATCTGCTTATATCTTTCCTTTTTATCTTTAATTCTCACATTAAGCGGCGGAAGTATACCCATATTTGCTCCCATAGGCTGAAAATCAACAACCGATTCGTCGCTTATGTATTTGGATAAAGCTCCGATCATACTCTCTCTTGGCAAGGACAGCATTTCTTTTCCCTCAATAAATCTCAGCATATTTTTCCCTGCTAATATTCCGCTTGCCGCAGATTCGATATACCCCTCAACTCCGGTTATTTGACCGGCAAAGAATATATTACTGTGTTCACGCATATTAAAATGCTCTGTCAGCAGCTTTGGCGAATTTATAAAAGTGTTTCTGTGCATAACCCCGTATCTCATAAATTCAGCGTTTTCAAGTCCGGGAATAAGCGATAATACCCTTTTCTGCTCGCCGAATTTCAAGTTTGTCTGAAATCCTACCATATTGTAAAGAGTGCCGTTTCGGTTTTCTGCCCTTAACTGAACAACAGCATAAGGACGCTTTCCTGTGTGAGGATCAACAAGCCCAACAGGCTTCAAAGGACCAAAACGCATTGTATCCTCACCTCTGCCTGCCAAAACCTCAATAGGCATACAGCCTTCATAAACCTTAAATCTATCCTTTGAATTTGGCTTTTCGCAGTCATTGATTTCCTTTTCAAAGTCCTTTAGTTCTACAGACTCAGCGTGAATTAACTCAGTGTAAAACTTCATATACTCGTCCCTATCCATCGGGCAATTTATATAATCCGCCTCGCCCCTTCCGTAACGCGAAGCAAAAAACACCTTATCCTTATCAAGACTTTCATAGGTGACGATAGGCGCTGCCGCATCGTGAAAATACAAGCAGTCTCCGCAGAGCTTTTTTATTGCCTCCGCAAGACTGTCTGATGTCAGCGGACCTGTTGCTATTATAACATTTTTATCAAGCGGTATTTCGCAGACCTCTTCGTTTATTACATCAATATTAGGGTGAGACTTTATCCTTTGGGTTATAAAGTCTGAAAAGCCCTCTCTGTCAACGGCTAACGCTCCCCCTGCTGAAACTCTGTTCTCATTCGCAGACTCCATAGTGAGCGAGCCAAGTATTCTCATTTCCTCTTTTAACATTCCTGCGGCGGATTCTAACCTGTCAGCTTTTAGTGAGTTTGAGCATACCAGCTCGGCAAAGCCGTTATACTTATGCGCAGGTGAGAATTTCTTAGGCTTCATTTCATACAGCTTAACCAAAGCTCCGCCCTCGGCAAGAGTAAATGCCGCTTCGACACCTGCAAGTCCTGCTCCTATAACGATTACCTCATTATTCATTTGACAAGTCCTTTTCATAACCGCAGTCGGGCTTATGACAGATAAGTTTTCCTTTCTTTCCGCCCTTTTGAAACAGCGTTGAACCGCAGTCAGGGCATTTCTCAGCTGTCGGAACGTCCCACGTCATAAACTCGCAGTTAGGGTTATCCTCACAGCCGAAATATTTCTTACCCCTCTTTGATTTTTTCTCCAAAACCTTTTTACCGCAATAAGGGCATATTCCGTCTGTTTCTATAACTATCTTTTTTGTATTGGTACACTCAGGAAAGCCTGAGCAAGCTAAGAACTTTCCGAACTTTCCGATTTTTATTACCATAGGTTTTCCGCAAACTTCGCACACCTGGTCAGTCTGCTCGTCGGGAATTTTAACCCTTTTCCCCTCCATTGTCACTTCAGCATCGGTGAGCAGCTTGTCAAAATCCTTGTAAAACGAACCAAGAGTTTTTGTCCATTCCTTTTTACCCTCTTCAACGTCGTCAAGGTCGTTTTCCATTCTAGCTGTAAACTTTAAATCTACTATTCTGTTAAAATGCTCAAGCATAAGAGTTGTTATGACTTCGCCTAAAACAGTCGGCTTGATTTGTTTACCCTCACGCTCAACATAGTTTCTGTCAAAAATGGTTTTTATCGTAGATGCATACGTTGAAGGACGTCCTATTCCGTTTTCTTCAAAAGCCTTTACAAGAGTACCCTCTGTATACCTAGCAGGAGGCTGGGTAAAATGCTGATTGCCCTCTAATGACTTTACTTTCAGCTTATCTCCGTTTTTAAGCTCCGGAAGAATCTTTTTTGCGTCTTCCTTTGACGTATCATCGTAAATAACCGTAAAACCGTCAAACTTCACAGTATGTCCCGAAGCCTTGAAAATACATCCGTCAGCTTCAATGTCAACAGCGACCGTATTCAAAAGACAGTTTTCCATCTGGCTTGCAATAAAACGCTCCCAGATAAGCTTATAAAGCTTATACTGGTCATTTGTAACACCGCTTTGCTTTACTTCATCAGGAGTAAGCGACGGAATGGTAGGTCTAATAGCCTCGTGAGCGTCCTGCGCATTACTCTTTGTTTTAAATTTCTTGGGCTGCTTAGGAATATAATCCTTGCCGAATTTTTCTTCTATAAACTTGTGAGCGTTTGCTCTAGCTTCATCAGAGATCCTCAAGCTGTCTGTTCTCATATACGTTATTAAACCGACAAGCCCCTGTCCTTTTATATCGACTCCCTCATAAAGCTCCTGAGCGGTTCTCATTGTCCTTGTTGTCTGAAAGCCCAGTCTCCTTGAAGCATCCTGCTGGAGCGTTGAAGTTGTAAACGGCGCCTGGGGAGTTTTCTTTCTAACGCTCTTTTTTATGTTTGCAACAACGAACTCAGCGGAGCTAAGTCTTTCCACAAGCTCGTCGACCAGTATATGATTATCCGACTCAAATTTCTTGCCGTCAACTGTTGAAAGTGTTGCATCAAACGCTTTTCTTGAACCCTCAGGGCAGAGCTTAGCGTCAATAGACCAATATTCCTGTGACACAAAGTTCTTTATTTCATTCTCACGGTCAACGATCATCCTTACAGCCGCCGATTGCACACGCCCTGCTGAAAGACCACGCCTTACCTTTTTCCACAAAAACGGCGACAGCTTATATCCCACAATTCTGTCAAGTATTCTTCTGGCCTGCTGTGCGTTTACCTTGTTTATGTCAATAGTTCGCGGAGCTTTTATTCCTGCCTCTATGCCCGACTTGGTTATTTCATTAAAAGTAACTCGGTTGTTATCATTCAAATCAAGATTAAGAATGTTCGCTAAATGCCATGATATTGCTTCGCCCTCCCTATCAGGGTCGGCGGCAAGATAAACATTATCGGCTTTTTTTGCCTTTTTCTTTATTTCAGAAATAGTTTTTTCTTTTCCCTTGATGTCGCAATACTCAGGCTTAAAATCGTGTTCGATATCAACGCCGATTTTAGACTTTGGCAAATCTCTAAGATGCCCCATAGATGCTATAACCTCATAATCGCCCTTTAAGTATCTCTTTATTGTTTCAACCTTTTTAGGCGACTCAACTATTATAAGATTAGACATACTAATCACCATACCCTTTAAAATTTCTTTGCTCTTTCTATATTATGAAAGCATATATCTCTTACCCGAAAGTGATTTCACAATGCCCAAAAGCTCAAGCTCGGTAAGCTCAACCAACAATACTGATATATCCAGCGACAGCTTTTCGCAAAGCCTATCAACGTGCATAACTCCGCCCGAAAGCTCGTCATAAATTCGCTTTTGTATTTCGCTTAAATCGGAAGTATCAACATAAGTTGCGGTTATGCTCAGGGTCTTTCCATCATCATCGGCTGATAGCTGATTAAGCTCACTGTCCATTTCCCTTAAAGGCTTTGAGACCCTATGCTGTGTTGACGATTTTTTTGAGTTTGCTCTGCTGATAGCGTTATCAAACTTGCGCTCTATTGAAATAAGCTCTGAATTGTTCGGAATAAAGTTTAATTTGTGCGAAAAATTGTTTATATATTCATTGGCAATATCCTCAGCAGAAAAAACGGGAATAGCGCCGTCTTTAAGCAGATTTCTCTGACCGAAATAACGCTTGTCAAAAATATCGTGAGGAACTATCGTAAAAATGTCTTTTCCCTGATTAAGCGCCATTGAAGCCGAACTTAACGCTCCGCTTCTCTCGCTTGCCTCTATTACAAACACGCCCATACTCAACCCCGCAAGAAGCCTGTTTCTAGCAACAAAATCCTTAGACCTTGGCTTGTGATTGGGGAAGTATTCAGAAATTACCGCACCGCATTTCGCTATTGACTTTTTTAGCGACGTTGTACCGGCAGGATAATCATACTCCAGTCCGCAGGCTAACACCGCAGCCGATTTTTCATTTGCGTCTATTGAAACCTCATTAGCCAGCGAATCTGCTCCTACCGCAAAACCGCTTACAAAGCGTATTCCTTTCCTTAGCATTGATGACAATAAAGTCTTTTCAGCATTAAGGCTGTATGCTGAAGAGTCTCTTGCACCTACAACTGCT
Organism: uncultured Clostridia bacterium; assembly: GCA_947630825.1. GTDB lineage: Bacteria > Bacillota > Clostridia > Oscillospirales > Ruminococcaceae > UMGS1601. The sequence continues at coordinate 21,000 of CANRJA010000017.1, forward strand.
ATTATAACCCTTTCATTGATAAAACTCAAATCACCATAGGTAAATAATACTGACGGCGGATTTGAAATCTCTCTGAGCATTTGAGGAAAATCATCATCCTCATAGCAATATATATTTATGCCCTTTTGCTCACAATATGCTATAGTCTGCTCAGCCGTAAACATCGACGCCGACCGAATGGAGCTTATCTCCTTAGACAAAAGACCGCGTGGAAACTTATCCTTCGCCGCATCATCATAAAAATCTACAATACTGTCATACCCTTCTAAAACCTCCCATTTTCTCGGATTAGCAGGTCCGAAAGCAATGGTAAGCCATACCCAATATTTTAAATTTTCACTTCTGTTTTCTGTCAAAGTCATCGCCTCTTTATTTACGTCAAAACTTTTATGTCCTTTTATGTCTTTGTCATTTCCCACATCAAAATCGCCGCCGCCACGCTTGCGTTAAGAGAATCAATATTTCCGTTCATTTCAATTGTGACCTGCTCGTCGCAAAGAGCCGAATGTTCCCTCTTTAAGCCGTTGCCCTCGTTTCCGATAACTATAGCGGAATTTAAGGCAAACTTCACAGAGCGTATTTCTCCAGCCTGCTTTGAAACAACAGCCGCATAGGTTTTCACGCCCTCAAGTCTCAATCTCCTGAAAACACCTTCAAAATCGTCTTCAATATATATTTTAAGTCTGAAAAGGCTGCCCATAGTTGAACGCACGACCTTAGGATTATATAGATCACAGCAGTTTTCGCATAGAATAACGCCCGATACTCCCATTGCGTCTGCGGTTCTGAGAATTGTTCCCAGATTTCCCGGATCCTGAATATTATTCAAAACCACAAGCTTTCCGCTAAGCGTGCAATTACTTAACAGTTTGTTCTTTGGCTTATTCACTATTGCAAATATCCCCTGATCCGACTTTGTGTTGCTTAGCCTTTTAGCAACACCTTCGCTGACAAGTATTATCTTATCAGAATACTCACTCAAGAACTCCCTGTCTCTTTCAAATGCCGTTTCTGTTGCAAAAATCGTTTGAATATCCGATTTCTCCGAAACTGCTTCTTTTAAAAGTCGGCTCCCCTCAAGGGTGAACTGATTATGCTCATCACGGGCTTTTTTGCTTGTCGAAAGCCTGACATACTGCTTTACATTTATATTTTCATTACTCGTAATAAGCATAATATCCCCTTATCAAATACAACATTTAACATTTTCTATAAACAACAAAACACGCCAGAGCATTTCACTCAGCGTGTTGGTTTGTTTAGTTAAGAGCAGTCTTTGCCTGCTCAACTATTGATTTAAAGCCCTCTGGGTCGCTGATTGCGATTTCTGAAAGCATCTTTCTGTTTAATGTGATTCCGGCTTTCTTAACTCCGTTCATAAACTGTGAGTAATTAATACCATTCATCTTGCAGGCAGCAGAAATTCTTGTAATCCACAGTTTTCTGAATTCTCTTTTCTTCTGCTTTCTGCCGATATAAGCATATTGTCCCGACTTCATTACGGCTTCCTTAGCCATCTTGAAGTGCTTGCTCTTTGCTCCCCAGTAACCTTTTGCAAGTTTGAGGGTCTTATTTCTTCTCTTTCGAGTCATCATTGCTCCCTTTACACGAGCCATAGTAAATTCCTCCTAATTTAATTGATTTCTTCGGTTCCCTATACTCGTTTATTTGTAAGGGATAAGCTCTCTCAAGTTCTTCTGATCTGCTGTCGAAGCATATGCAGAATTACGAGTTTGTCTAGCTTTTTTGTGACCTTTTTGAATTAGTCTGTGGCTCTTGTTTGTACGCATATACTTAACTTTTCCCGAGCCTGTTACCTTAAAACGCTTTTTAGCACCTGAGTGTGTTTTCATCTTAGGCATAATTTTTCCTCCTTAATAAAAATACTTTAGTAAATCTGTTACTTATTCGTTTTTGGATTGACGAACATAACAAGACTCCGTCCTTCCATTTTAGGCTTCTTGTCAACTGTTCCACACTCGGATACAGCTTCTTTAAATCTCTCTAGCAACTCTACGCCAAGCTGCGGATGAGCAACAGCACGTTTTCTAAAACGAACCGAAACCTTCAGCTTATCGCCCGATTTTAAAAACTTTCTTGCCTGATTAGCCTTAGTTTCAAAATCGTGCGTGTCGATAGTCGAAGACATCCTTACTTCCTTGACCTCAACGACCTTCTGGTTCTTTCTTGCTTCTTTTTCCTTCTTAGCCTGTTCAAAGCAATACTTTCCGTAATCCATTATCTTACATACAGGCGGCTTTGCCATAGGCGCAATTTTAACAAGGTCCAAGTCCTTTTCATATGCGACCCTCTGGGCTTCCTTGCCTGACACTATACCAAGCTGGCTTCCGTCCTCGCCGATAAGTCTGACTTCCTTATCATTGATTGCTTCGTTGATTTGAGTATCAATTTTGTTGCTAATGATCAAACACCTCCGCAAATTTACTAAAAGTATTTCCGAATAAAATATGAGTGCAGATAAAACATCCGCACTCATACAATAAACAGCATAGCTGTACTTAACTGTATTGACCTTTTCACTTGATCGCTTAAGGTGAGAACGGAGTTCTGCTTTACTTACCATGTTATTATACACTTCAATTTTCACTTTGTCAAGCATTTTTAGAAAATTTTTTTAGCAATTAATTCCCGATGCTTCTTTTATACCTCGACGGCGTGGTATTATACACGCTTTTAAAAGTCTCGATAAATGATTTTACATTTGCAAAACCATTGCTATAAGCAATCTCAGTAATAGAACGGTCGCTGTTCAAAAGCTCTCTGTACGCATGGTAAAGTCTTATCTTATTCAAATAAGAATAAAACGTCTCTCCGGTATTCTTCTTAAAAAACTTTGAAAAATACGTCGGCGACATACCGATCTCTGACGCAATATCAGAAAGCGAAAAGCCGGTTGAAAAATTCTCTTCCATAAAACTAATTGCTTTTTTAATATTTATCATACTTTTTTGCTCGTATCTGTCATATCCTTTTTCCTGCTTTTCCTTTTTACATTCTTTTAAAAGTATGCTGCACATTTTCCTCAGAACAATTGAAATCTCAAGCTCATAAAATTCCTCCTTCTGCTCAAACAGATAAGCGCACTCAATAATTAATCTTTGGACCTTTTGCTTTGCCTTTTCTTTTCCTGTAAAATCAAAGTAGTAAGAATCAATATCACTGCAATACTCTCTAAGTAAATCATATGACAATAAAATAGTCACAGTATTCAGCGAATTGATATCGTCAGAGCGGGTTTCGTGTAGCTCGCCGCTGTTTACAAAGAAAAAATCTCCCGAACAGACCTCAACAGGTTTTCCGTTTATAACGCCGTTTATCTTTCCCTCTATTACTAAATCAAATTCAAGATTGCTGTGCCAATGAAGCGGATAATGCGATGTATCATCGCTTCCGTACCCAAAATATATTTTAGCCGGTATCAAAGAGTTTGTTTCGATTTTTTCCTGATAATAATTCATATTCAACACCAACCTTTTTAAAGTTGTAGTATTTACAAAACCGATTAAAAGCTAACTTCTATTCCCTCTTTCAGACTGAAAGAATATATATAACCTGACTTAACAGGCTTATCTAAAAGCAAGTCAAACGCAGCTTTATAAAGCCTAAGCTGAACTGTATAGTTGTCTCTTAATTGCTCGGCGGTCGTATTCCTATCGGTTTTGTAATCCAAAAGCACATATCCGTCGCTCTCTTCAAAAATGCAGTCGGCAATACCCTGTAACATTCCGTCTGAGCCTTTATACTCCCCTATTTCTTCGCTTATATCCAAATCTGAGAATTTAACTAGAAACTGCTTTTCCCTCATAACTGATTTGCTCTTTTGAATACGTTTAAACACATCGCTTTCAAAAAATGCTTTTACCGTTTCTCTGTCTATTCCCTCCGCCTGATATGCTGTAAGTTTTCCAATGGAAACAAGACGTCTGATTTCCTCGTCCAAATTTTCCTTTGCCTTTTCAAAGCTGCAAAGCTCCATAAATTTGTGAGTTATAGTACCCTTTTCCGATGCTGTCAGCTTTCCTATCTCCTCAGAGAATTTAGGGATCTGAGGATAATAATACGCTTTCTTTTCGTCCTTTGCAATATCTGAAACAGACAGTTTCGATGGAGTTTTAGATTCCATTATATCATACTTAAATTCAAATCTCTCTAAAAGCTCTCTTACTAGCTTCGGGTCGGAAACTGATTTTTTCTGTTTCAGAACACGTTCCTCGTTTTTCTTTGTTTCAGCACACTTTGAAACAACAAGGGTAGAATCAGTTTTTGCGGTAACCAATTCCTCGTCAAATTCCAAATCAAGAAATTCAAATATATGACGCCTTAACAAATCTGCGTCGGGGTGCAAAAGAAAACATCCAACAAGCCATTCCCCAAAAGAGCCGGCGTCTGATACCATATCGTCAGAAACATGACCCAGAACAGCAAGGTTTGAATAAATACCTTTCATAAGTTTAGCTGTCTTTTCATTAAATACAACAGGGATAAAAAGCTTATCCTTTGCACGTGTAAGGGCAACATACAGAAGCCTCAGCTCCTCGCTTTTCATTTCGCTGTCGGCGATGCTCTTTAAAACATTATATGAAAACGGCGTGACTGACATATTTTGCTCTGCAATATTAAACTTCATAGAAACTCCGAGTTCCTGATTTATTATCATTTTCTTTTTATTATCCTGGTCGTTGAACCGCTTAAAAATATTGCAGATAAACACAAACGGGAACTCAAGACCCTTTGAGCCGTGCATTGTCATAATATTGACAGCTTCTCCTTCGTCAAAGCTGACAACAGCCTGAGAGAAATCTTTTTTATTTTCTATAATATTATCAATGTACCGAATAAACCCCGTAAGTCCTCCGCCGTTTGATTTATCATACTCATTTGCATACTCTAAAAGCAAATTCAAATTTGCACGCTTTTGGTGACCGTCCTCATAAACGGAGGCAATGCCGTAATAATCGCAGGTATCGTAAATCTTTCTTATCAAATCAACAAGATTTAGGCTTGCCGCATAAAAGCGAAGCTCCTTGATTTTCTCAACTGCCCTTTTACACAACAATACAAGTTCAGAATTTTCCTTTGACGCATTATCCTCATAGTGCAAAAGCTGCTGATACAGCTTAGGCTTTGTGCTGCTTACTTTGGTCAGTCTCACCCTTGCAGCGTAATCAGGCGAAAACATAAACACAGGCGACATAAGTACCGACAAAAGCGGAATATCCTGCATAGGATTATCAAGCACCCTCAAGAGATTGATAATAACCGATATTTCCCTTGAACGCAGATAACCGCTTGTCATTTCAGCGTTTGTCTTTATTCCAAAGCTCTCAAGCGCCTTTGAGACGCATCGCCCGTCCTCATTGTTTCGTGATATAACGCAAATATCAGACGGTCTGCAAGGACGAAAACCGCCGTTTTCGCCAACACTCAAATCATAAACTTCCGTTTTGCTTTTTAAAAGCTCGTTTATTCTCTTTGCAATCTCATAATGCTCAACATCATACGGGAGATACTTTGAAAAATCGCCCCTGTCGTCTATCAGCATAAGCTCCGTTGAATAATCGCCGTTATCGGGAACATCAAGCCCCAGCACAAGCCTTTCATCATCAGTATAGTTTATCTCTCCTGTAGTCTTGTTCATAAGCTGAGAAAACAGAAAGTTTACTATATTTATAACTTCCCTGCGGCTTCTGAAATTCTTTTTTAAAGTAATTTCTTTTGTGCTTTTATATGACTTATCATTAGCCTTTTTTCTAGCGTCGATAAACAGCTTTGGATTAGCCTGACGAAATCTGTATATTGACTGCTTTACATCACCAACTACAAAAACATTCCTGCCTATTACATTTATGTCATCAGTGTCCGACAGGCACTTAAAAATCAAATCCTGAAGATTATTTACATCCTGAAATTCATCAAGCAGAATGATTTTGTATTCTTTGTTTTTTACTATCTCCTCACAAAGCGGAGTTCTTGAAACAACCCCGTTTTCGCACACCGCTAAAAGCGCTGTCGTCATATGCTCAACGCTTGAAAAATCAACTGCGTTTTTTGAAACCATTAAATCGTGCAAAACATCTTCAGCATACACAGTCATTTCACAGGCTATCTCAAACAAATCCTTTATAACGGCTAAATCGCTTTTAATTTCTTCAACAGGAGAGGATACAATGGACATTATCTTGGTAATCTCTGACTTCAACCTGTCTCTGTCGTTTTTTATTTCACCTATAAGTTTCTTCTCTGCTTCTACATCCTTATCGCTGAAACCCTCTTTTGCTTTTTTTGTAATGGTCGAATTGAACCTGTCAAAACTAAATTGACGGCATTCTTTATAGATATCGTCCCAGCAATCCGAGTTTATACCTTGCAGCCTCAAAGCAATAGCGCAGTCATTCTCCAAAAGCTGAGTTATAGAAGTTAAAATTCTCAGACCATTGCTTTTTTCAATAAGATCCTTATACAAAAACTCTGCCGACCGAGCCTTATTTATTATTTTATCACAGCTAAACGAAAGCAGTTGATTTATATAATCTTGGCTGTCAAATAGTTTTAGTGTATTTTTTATCCATTCGTCACGAAACGGAATACTTTCAAAAAACTTGTGCATATCGGTAATGACATTGACAAGTCCGTTATCATTTTCACCGCCGAGAGCCTCAAGTATTACTGAAATTCTTTCAGGCTTTTGCTCATAATAATACTCTAGCGTATCGTCGATAGCTTGATTAAGCAATACTGCTTTTTCATTGTCCTCTAAAATTCTCAGATTGCTTTCAAAATCAAAGCTCTGTATATTTTCCTTTACAAATTCGAGGCAGAACGCATTGATGGTAGTTATCTTTGCCATCTGGAGCCTTTTTTGCTGATCTATAAGCCACGCGCTTTGCGGATTATTGTCAAGCGCTTTAATTATTGCCTGAGACAGCTTTTCACGAATCTGTTCTGCGGCAGCCCTTGTGAAAGTTACAGCTAAAAGTCTGTCTGCCTCTATTTTTCTTTCTTCATCTGAAAGAAGCCTTATTGTGCGCTCAATTAAAACGGCAGTTTTTCCGCTTCCTGCCGCTGCAGATACGACAACGCCCTTTTCTGTTTCGTTTATTGCGCTTAACTGATCCTCTGTCCAAACAGGCATTACAACTACTTCCTTTCTTGCTCTTTTATTTCCTTAAGCAATTTTTCTTTATCTTCATTTAATATCTGCTCGGCGTCACGGCGGTTGTATTTTCCGCAAACCGACCAATAATTGCAGTATCTACAGCTTATCGTGTCTATATTACCCGACTTCATCACAGGCATTGCGGCTATCTCGCCGTCCGCAAGAGATTTTCCCATTTCTATTATTTTGTCCTTAGAAAATCTTTCAATAGCCTCGAAGATATCGGCGTCTACCACCTGATTTTCATCTATATTTTCTCCTCTGGAGGTTTTCTTTAAGGGCGCAAATAATCCCGACGCACGCTCATCCATTGCTTCAAGGGTCAAATCGTTGTATACAAAAAGACCGTTGCGCTTGAATTTCTTATTGCGTTCGTTATTTAATTTTTCATCACGTTCTTCATCAGAACTTTCTCTAAGCTTCTCTCTTGGCAAGTAATTCTCCACATACTTTGCAGGCATATACATAACTCCGGCAGGAGAAAGCTCTCCATCGCGGTTGAACTCGTTATCGGTATCAACAAGAGCAAGAAGATAAATTAGCATCTGCATATTAAGACCGTGATACAGCGACGCTAAATCAAAATCCTTGCCGCCCGTTTTATAGTCAACAATACGAACATAACGCTTGCCGCTCTCGTCCTTATATATATCTACCCTGTCTATACTTCCCCGCATACAGATGTTGACGTCCTTATCAACCTTGATTTTTAAAATGCTTTCGCCGTTTTCATCGGTCAAATCATACTCAAACGCAACCGGCTTGAAAAAGCAGCCCTCAAGCTCCTGAATAAGATTTTTAACAACATAAAACGCTGTCTGTTCAAGGTTTTTTAAGTTGTAAGCAAACCTGCTTGTCTTACCAAAATTTCCTCCCAGCTCATTATTCACATACTCATTGCAATAGCCGCTAATAAGCCTTTTGATTTCGTCATCGCTAAGACTTTCGTAATCATCGTTAAAGCATATGTTTCCGTTTTCGTCAACCGTACTTAAAATATTCTGCAAAATAAAATGTATAAGGCTTCCCTTAGTCATAGGTGAAATATCAACTCTCTCAACAGGATAAACCTTCAATCCGTTTTTGCAGAAATAGTTAAACGGACATTTATAAAAGTCGTCCGCCCTTGTAGCAGACATATTAATATCGTGCGGAAAAAATACAGCTTTTGCAATATTCTTTGAAAGCTTGAATTCAGAGTGCTTTTCATTGTCTGATAAATCATCGAGAAATTTTATTTTTCTTTTGTATTCATCATCAGAGTACAAAGCCTCTCTTAAACTTTCCTGCTCTTTTGAATCATTTTGATAATTTGAAGCAAAGGAATAATAAGCGCTGTTTTCGTTTTCGCAGAAATAATCCAAAGAAAGGTCAGATACATTCACCTTAACACTTTTTCCGAATATCTTTTCTATATCACGAGCCAATAAAGACGGTCTTAAAGCATCGTTTTTCACCGATGATTCAGGATACGACGCAATAAGTCTATCGCTTGCCGAACCAAGAGCAATATAAGAAATCAGACGTTCATTATCTAAAAATGTCTGAGTGTTGCTGCTTATACTGATTCCCAAATCGTTTAGCTTTGACTTTTCACGCTCGGTCAGCAGTCCTGAGTTTTGAATATTTCTCGGAAACAGACCGTCGTTTAATCCTATTACAAAAACCGCTTTCATACTGCCCAGTCTTGAATGTTCCGCCTTTGCAACAGTAACAGCGTCCAGCTTCTGCGGAGGAGACGAAATCGTCATTTCAGAAAGCATAAGCTTTAACAAATTATAAAACTGACGCAGAGAAATTTTCTCATCACCCATATTCTTGTATATAGAATTTATTGCCCCTAGAAAAAGCGACCAAAGCTGTTTAAAATCCCTTGCTATTTCAACTACAGACGCATCATCTGACTCAACAGACCTGCTTATAAGCGAAAAGGTTTTTTCAGAAAGCTCTATTCTTCCCATAAGCTCATTTAATGCCAGACAAATCTCTCCGGCGGTTGTGTTCTTTGTCTTATTCTTAAAATTCTCAAGAGGGCAAATAATGCTCTTTCTTATATCGTTTATAAGCGTAATAAATCTCTCCGAGCTTTCTCCTTTTCTTACGTCAAACGGAGTAAATTCAGAAAGCCACATATCACCTTCTACGCCCCATTTGTAACAATATTCCTCAATCGTCGCTGCTTTAAAATCCTCAATGCTTGAAAGCGGAGATTTTATGTATCTTAATATATTTTCAGTTTTATACTTTTTTGTCAAAACGCAGTCAAACAGCGATAAAACATAAATAACAAGAGACGAACGCAGAACGCTCTTTCTCCTATCCATAAAAAACGGTATCTCGTACCTATTAAACGTACCGTCTATCAGGCTTGAATAATCGTCAAGCGAGCGTGAGATAACGGCAATATCTTTATAAGAATACCTCTGCTCTCTTATCAGCTTTTTTATGCTCGCAGCTACATAATCTATCTCATCATACAAATTTCTTGCACATACGAGTTTTATTCCTTCATTGTCTGCACTAGGATTATTTACAAGGCAGAATATATTTGATTCAAGATGCTTTAGAGCGTTCGTCTTATAACCCGTATGCTCATCAGCGCTTATGTTCTCTACCTTACCCAAACCGCCGGCTAAATCAACAAGCTTAGACCGAGTTTTAATGCACATTGAAAAAGGCGACAAATTTGACGTCAGGTTGTTTCCTCCGCCGATAATAAGCGACACTGTTAGGCTTTTCGCGTCGCTCAAAATTACCTTTATAACCTCATACTCATCTGCCGTAAAACTGGAAAACTCGTGTATAAAAACGACTGCATTTTTAAAATAGCCGTTATCATGCGCAATTTTAGCAGCCTCTGATATAGCGGTAGCCTCATCAGTAAGACCTGATGCGGAAAGCTCATTCTGATACAGCTTATACAGCTTGGAGATAGATTCCAGCTTTTTAGAAAGGCTGCCGTCAGTTTGAGCCAAAGCGCTTTCAAGAGTATTGCATTCAATATCAGATTTCTTAAAGTCGTCAATAAGCGAAATTGTATCAGAAATGAACTGAGACTTGTCAAGTGAATGTGAATAATAGCTTTTACTACCAAGACCTGTCTCCTTAAAAGCTTTTACCGCCTTAAACATAGAAATAAGCTTTGCGTTTTTATCTGCCAGAACACCCGACATTGTACCGTATTCTTTCAAAATTACTTCCGCAAATCGGTTAAAGCCCAGAGTTTTGAGCTTGTTAAAGCTCTTTGCTCCTAGCTCGTTATAAAGCTGTTTATCATATTCAAACGAATACTGATCCGGAACAATTACTATTACATTTTCATCGGCAAGCACAGATTTTTTGATTTCGTCTGTAATTATATCTGTTTTACTGCTTCCCATTCCTCCGGTTACAATTCTTAACATTTATCTCACCCATTTTGCAGCTTCTAATATTATTTCAATTACAAAAATATTGTATCACAAATGAGCAGGAAGGTCAATTTAGAAGAAAGTGAAAAGGATTATGAGGACGGAGATCTTATTGACGGCGATACAGCATTTATTAATATATCAAAAACCTCTATACTCTGATGTCTGCAAGTTATATTATGAAAATTATATTTTATTTAATAAACAGTTAGGGGCAACTGTTGACGCTGGTATATTAAAATAATTCAATGCCAACGAACAATATGTATGTCTCAAATCGTGTAGTCTAATCTCTCTCATACCATACTTCTTAAGAAGTTTGGGAAAAATAGATGAGAGAGTTGCAGGTTTATTATTTAGTCATTTGTAAATTGAACGGAGATTTAAAAGAACATAAAATACGTCAATTAGAGGAAAAAATGCATTGCATAGGACGTTATAATGATTACTTAAGATATTGACTTTTATATATAAATTTTTGTTGTTATTGATTCAAAGGTTCATATTGGACAATGTAAAACAAAATCTTCTATAAGAAATATACCAGTACCTGAAACAGTAATAATTCCTTTGTTGTTTATAAACCAGATATAAACAAATGTCTTTTGGTCTTCTACATACTCTTGAGAACCTATAACAGCAAATGCTTCTTTAGTTCGGTTACCATCAAAATCTTCATATATCCATTCTGCTATTTTTTTTACCTGTCTTTATTTCAACTAAACTTTTCAATTCGGACTCTGTAAGTTTTTTGTTGGAAGTGTTTAAACAGAATAAGAAATATTTTTTCTCTTTTACCAGTAGTAATGAAACACCATCCACGGGTTTTATTTTTGGAGTAGTTAATGGAAAAGCACATGAATTTAACGTATCGGGTAAATATTTTCATTTCACATGTGAAAACGATAAAATTTATGCAAAATAGTAATACAATAGATGAAGGCGGTTTAGTAAGTATTAAATATGAGTTGACTTATAATGAAAAAACTAACGAATTCATCATTGGATATTCATATGACTATTCTAAATAATTGATTTTGATTGGTTGATAACAAATATCTATGACTTTTATCATCACTATAAATACATTCGCTTTGAATGCTATTCTTTTCATTAATCAAATTTATTCTCTCTTAAAATTAAAAAGGACTTACAAATTGCAAGTCCAAATATATAATATTTACTTTCCTTTTGTCGCTGATTTTTTAGAGGATTTTGCAGTATAGAATGTAGTAATAGCTAAAGCAGAACCTTCTATAAAAGAAATCCCTTATGATAATGCTAATCCGCTTATTAAACTTATAATCATTATTTTATCACTCCCTAATTAATTACTCTATTTAAAGCTACAAGAATCGCAATAGTACAAATGAAACCAATTACAAAGTATTGCATAATTATCACCTGCCTTTATAAATAAAAAACTCCTATTGCACTTGATTGTACAATAGGAGTAGTTTTTATTTGCAATTCTAATCTACATCTTCAAAAGCTACATCTATATATGCTTTGTCAATTTCATCATTTGTAATTTTTCGTCGCTTTTTGAAAATGTTTATGATAGCTACATTTACGATTTTTTCTCTTGCATACTCACGTGATTCTCCATATGCATACATATCACGCAAAATAATTGGTAGCTTCTTGTTTTGAAATATTATAGTTACTGCTTCTTCAAATTCTTTATGATTTAATCCTGACATCATTACAATATCAATAAATTCTTCTCTAAGAATTTCATACATCTCTACTGCATCGTCTTCAATAAAACAATCTAAAGTTTTCTTGGCTACAAATCCACCTACGGCTCCTCCTATAAAACCACCAACAACAGGTAATATTGAGTTGCCTATTGCCGCACCTGCTACACCTGCAGTAGTTACAGCGGCATTTTTAAAAAGTTGTTGAGGAGAAATTCTTCCAACAAGAGCTCGGCATATATCTGGTCCATATGAAATTGCTACCATAACTCCTCCGCTTACAACTCTTTTACCATCAATATTTTTTAAATTTAACTTTTTCCCTATTGATGTTTTAGCAACACTAGAGTTTTTTATTTTGTTTGCTAATCCATCACCAACTTTATAAAGTGGATTATCTATTCCTCCATAAACCTTGCTTGCATTTTTTATACTTCTATTAGCTATATCTTTACTTGCTATGGATTTACCATCAACAACATAGTGTGTTATTTTAAAAGGATTAATAATCTTACTCCTACTTAATTGCATAGTAATTGTATATATTGCAGCACTTTTTCCAATAACTTTTGCACCTACAATAATTGAACTCTTGGCTGCTTCTTTTGGATCTGCTCCATTCCAAACTTGAGTAGCAAAAGTCAAAATAGCCGTTATACTACCAGAGGTCGCAGAACACATTACACCACTAAGTGCATCAACAGTAATACCCTCTATTGAACCAGCTAACGCTATATTATTCCCTTGATGATACAAAAATTTGCTCTTATAGACATATTTACGTGCATCTTCTCCTTTTTTTACTCTAGGTACTTCTCCATTATCAATTTTTTCTTGTAAAATCTGCACAACTTCTTTATATTGATCCTTGGGAACTTCTAAAACCATCATGCTTCCATCTGAATTATGATAATCGTGACCTTTCAAAAAATGATTAACAGTCTCTCTAGGAGTCTTACAAAACTTAGTTTGTATGTTTATCCCATTTAATATTCTGTCTACACCATCCTTTTTATTGTCACCACCAACTATTTTAGAATTTTTTCCAGAAAGCTTATCTAATGTATCGCCTGCATATTCTGCCGCCGAACCATGACCTTGTCTCCCGTTCATTCTATAACCAATTTCATCAAAGCGTTGAAAATTCTTAGGCATAGAAGCTACCATTCCTACATTACTCATATTGCTTTCAACGCTATTGTTTTTTAACATTTTTTCAAAATTCTCATCAGCTTCTTGAAGAATTTTTTCTGTATCAAAATCATCATTTACATTTTCGTAAACAGCATTTTTTAATATAGCGAGAGTAATTTTACTATCAATAGCATATGTAATTATTTTATTAATAATTGACAATGGTACTGTAGTGTGCTCTTGTTTTATATTAACCCTGTGCATATCTGAGTATTTTATAACTAACTCAGAATTGCCAATCATATTTACTTTCCAAACTCCGCCCAATGACAAATCAAATGTTTTAACTATACGATTATTATCCTTATCCGTTTTATCAAGCTGTTTGGCAATGTATATACCTCCAACCGTAAGTAAAAATCCATATTCTCTTAACTCAATTGTATCTTTACTACGGATTGGTGAATAATATAATGGTTCTTCAATATCAATAGTTTTATTAAAATAATTCAAAAAACAATTAGCTCTTCCGTATGGAATAGAATCAGATATATATTTAAATTTAGTATTTGTATCTTCTTCATATAACGCTTGAACAAAAGACTGCATACTATCCTCAATATAAAATATGTCTATTTTAGGAGCATTCTGCTTTAACCATTCTTCAATAGCTAATTTATCATTTTTCTTTTCAATATAATCGGCAATTAATACTACTATTATAAGTACAATAAATCCAACTATCAATATAGGTATTACTGTATTAATATGATCAAATGCAAAATATAACAATGCACATAATGCACATATTCCTAAAACAAATGATATAACTTTTTTCCTCATCTTTTTTGAATATACACAAGCTATTAATAATATTATTGCGATTATCCACATAATTTAATCATTCCTGACTTTTAATATATTACTGAACAGACCTATTTCAAAGGCTTCTGCACTTTGCTTTTGAACGCTTGGGTCAACATGGCTATAGGTAGAGCAATCACATGAACACTATCTCATACTCATCAAAGCTAGAAAGAAAATTCTTTATTACGTTTTTTACATTTTTCTCTGCAGCATCATAAATTCCTTCGTTTTCTGATTTCACTAATCCTTTCTCTTCTAATTCATTAACCAAAGTTTGATATTGTTCAAAATCAATGGGATTCAAAATATTATTTAATTCTTCACACTCCACGCTGTCCCAAATTATATAATTATCAAGCACCTCAGGTGTTGGCAAAGATATGTATATTTTTTGACTTTCACTATTAACCTTTATAGTAATATCATTAACATCGTATCCATCCTTTACAACACCGTCACATTTAATATTGATTGTATTTGTGGTTCCTGGAATATGGATATTATCCAGAAAATATCTTGAATACTCAGCAGATTTTGATACCGTATACTCTCCTAAGTAAGTGGCGAGCTCTTCAATTTTACTAATCTTTGCTTCAACTTCCTCTTTTGTAACAACACGCTTTTCGACTTCGCCCGGTAGTTTAAAATCGAATTGTTTAGCATTTTCTTGTACAATCTCAGCCTTTTTCTCCTGACAAAAATTTAAGACTAAAAATACTCCTCCAAAACACAAAATCAAAACAATTAGAAGTACGGGAACTACTAACTTTCTTTTAATGACTTTATCTTTTTGACAGCATTTAGAAAATAAAAATCCACATACAAAAACTGAAATAAAAACCAGTAAAATGCCTATAATGAGCTTTAACAATTCATTCATGGAAACATCACCACCAACCTGTGATTAACACAAGAACATAAAAAACAATAATTAATGCAACTATACCTGCAATCACTTTGCCAAAAATTTTCATTACCTTTTCTCCTATATTTCATTCGATATTGATGCCATATTAGGATCATAACCAAGACACAAGCATATTATATTTTTTATTAATTATATCATATTTCGACAAACAAATCAAGAAACAGTAAAGTTTTTAACCAAAATTTGTATTATTAAAAAACTCCTATTGCACTTGATTGTACAATAGGAGTGATATTATTAATTATTTAACCTTTTTCTTAACAACCTTGCTCCATTTACCGTAACTTGTATTGCCGTTTATGGTCTTATATGCTCTAACCTTTACAAAATACTTTTTCTTTGATTTCAACCTTTTAAGAGTTACCTTGTTCTTTTTAACTGTGACAGTTTTTTTGTTTTTGGTAAATTTATTGTTAGTCGCATACATTACCTCATAGCTGTCGCTCCGCTTACCTTTTTCCAAGAAACATTTAATTTCTTTTTCTTTGCCTTTAGATTAACGCTCTTAACCTTTACAGGCTTTGTAACTGTTGTTGCGGTCGGTGGCATTACCTTTGGAGATGCCGTTGTCGGAAAGTTAGTAGCAGGCTGTGCCGATGTAGGTTGGCTAGAACCTGAATTAGACGGCTGTGACTGACCACTGCCTGATGGATTTGATGATTCGGACGGATTGCTTGGGTTGTTGGGTATGTTTGAACCATCTAAAAGTTCATAATCAAATTCGTTGTACTTAGCACATTCTTCTCCTGCTGTACCTTCGTAACAATATATTTTATAGTCTTTTATTTTTACATATCCTTCAATATCCCAATCAAAATCGTATCCAATAGCATATGCACCTATATATGTCACACCTTTAGGTACAGTTATGCTTGTTAATCCACAGTTAGAAAACGCAGAATATCCAATACTTGTTACGCTGTTTGGTATTGTTATGCTTTTTAAACTGGTACATCTAAAAAACGCATTATCTCCAATACTTGTTACGCTGTTTCCTATTGTTACGCTTTTTAAACTGGTACATCTAAAAAACGCACTATCTCCAATACTAGTTACGCTATTTCCTATAGTTGCACTTGCTAAAATGTAACAATATGCAAACGCACTATATCCAATGCTTGTTACACTGTTTGGTATTGTTACACTTGTTAAACTACAAGATGCAAACGCACTATCTCCAATACTTATTACACTATTTGGTATTGTTATGCTTTTTAAACTCCGACAGCTTTCAAACGCCCCATCTCCAATGCTCGTTACACTGTTTGGTATTGTTATGCTTGTTAAACTGCTACAATCATAAAATGTATAATCGCCAATACTTGTTACACTGTTTGGTATAGTTATACTCGTTAAACTTTCACAACCTGCAAATGCACTCCCTACAATGCTCGTTACTTTTTCTGGTATTATAACATCTCCACTGCATGTTTGTCCATCTATAAGTATTCCATTAACAATAACTAAAGGATTTTCTTTTTGTTTATTTTCAAGCCAAGGTGTTCCAGAAAACGCACCACTTCCAATGCTTGTTACACTGTTTCCTATTGTTACGCTTGTTAAACTGCTACAATTATAAAATGCACAATATCCAATACTTGTTACGCTATTTGGTATTGTTACACTTGTTAAATCACAATATTCAAACGCACAATCTCCAATGCTTGTGACTCCGCTTTGAATTTCAATTTTTGTAATATATTCAAGAAAGTTATACCAATAAGAATTACCATAATAAAAGTTGTCCATATCACCAGTTCCCGAAATCGTGAGTATACCTGTACTTGTATCAAGCGACCAAGCTACATTAACACCGCATGAACCGCTATAGGTCTCCGCTGCTACATCAACCGCAGGCAAAACCCCTGCCAAACTAACTGTCATTACCAATACTGTCAATAAATTTAAAATTCTTTTTGTCATAATAACTCTCCTATTCATTGATAATTATTTTTTGTTTAGCTTAAAAACAAATACTACTCTGACAATTCTCTTATGAGCTTTTCTTTTTCTTCGTTATTTATCAGTCCCATTTCTGCTTGTTGCTCAATTTTGCGTATCTCTATGTAATTGTCAACTTTTTTCTTTGCGACGGCAAGCTTCATGTTATAATCTTCCTGCGAAATAATGTCCATCGCAAGTGCCTTATCCAACTTTTCTTTTTCAGCAAGAAACTCCTCTTCTGCCCTTTGTTTCTCACGCAGAACATTTTTTTCTTTGATTTCTTTTTCAAGCCGGATAATTTCCTTTTCCAATTCCTGCTTTCTTTCCATTTTTGGATCTATAAGCTTTAAAGTATCTGAAACGTCAATACCAGGCATATCTCCTGCTTCAAGAACATAATCGACAAACTTTCTTCCAATCTGCACATATGACGAATCAAGTTCCTGATTGATTACATTGATCTGCGCCTTTAATGACACAAGTTCTGTTTGTTCCTGAGCGGTTACCGACACATTGGAACCTACCTTTACCGCTGAATTTTTTACACTGTTTCCAATATTAGAAGCTGTTTTTGTTACCTTGTCAAATAAACTCATTTTTAATTCCTCCTGAATAATATTTAAAATTAGATATTTATTTTTACTAAACCAACAAATTTTACATCATTAAGACTCCTTTACAAATTCTTTAATTTTACCGCTAACCCATCTTTCTGTATAGGAATACTTCTTAGCTAATTGCTTAATATTTGTTCCGTCATATTCTTCAAT
>CANRJA010000018.1 GCA_947630825.1 uncultured Clostridia bacterium
AGCAAAACTAAGAAGAAGATCAATGTAACTTGGAAAAAGGTGTCGAAAGCAAAGGGCTATCAAGTTCAGGTTTCAACGACAAAGAAATTCAAGAAGAGCAAGATCATCTTCAATAAGTTTACAAAGAAGAAGACTTTAAAGATCTCAAGCAAGAAGATCAAGAGCAAAAAGACTTACTATGTCAGAGTGAGGGCGTACACAACGTACAATGATATTAATGGAAAACCTCAAAAAGTATATAGCAAGTGGAACAAGAAGCTCAGAACCGTTAAGGTTAAATAAGCCTTCTAAATATTCTTAAATATAGCCCATAGGGCTAAGTCCAAACGACAGTATAACTCAATGGCTGCTTCTCATATTAATGCAGAAGCAGCGGTTGAACTGTCAGTTGATTATGACAATAGTTGTAATCAAATAAACTGAATAATGTTAAGTAAAATCCCGGTAGACATTTAAAGTCTGCCGGGATTTTTTATGAAAAAAGCAACCGCTTTATGCGATTGCCAGATAATTGTGTATTATTTTTCATTCAGCTTATAACAGTTAACGCTTTATAAATTTTTAAGTTGTGTTTGATTATATAAATTAAGTATCTAATCAAATTTCACAAAAGGAAAGAGTAACAAGCAAGAATTATTACTCCAATAGCCATAAGTGGCTGTCCTGCATAAACTTTTCTTCGTTAAATAATACCACTACAGAATCAATCTGCTCCATTTCGTTCAATGTATCAAATATGCTGGAATTTAAATATCTTAAATCCACCATAACAATATTTTCATAATTATAAGTAAGATATGGTATCATGCAATTTGCAAAAGAATCTTTTATTAAGACGAGACTCTTTCCATTCGTACATCCGGTGTGTATTTTTATAACGCCGTAGTTTCCGCCTAAAAAATAATTATACTTATCTTCCGTATCAAGGGCAGATTCGTCATAAATGTTATCCCTAAGCTCTTTATCTCCTGAAATATCATATTCTAATTCGCAGTTTTCCGCTGTGCTGACGTCATACTTTGTAATGATATCTTTTTGCGGAGCATAATGTATTTTATTAAATGTTGTTCCCCTAAAGTTCGTGCTCACATCAGTTTTAGAAGAAACTGTACACATCTCCAAATCCATAGATTTCATAAGTGCCTGATATCCATACAAAGCGCCAAGACCTGTCCAGTGATGGTCTGTTTTATAATAAATGTATTCGTCGCTATGCTCTTTTAAAGTATCGCCTAAATCAATAAGAACCTCTTGATTCTTTAGTTTGCTTTTCAGCATATCCTTCATATACTCATTCATTTTAGAAGTGGAAGCGTATAACGGCAGCTTACTTTCAAGTGCATTCACTTTGCTAGGAATTAAAGCTATTTTCACATTTTTACTACCTATACTGTCTGCCGCCATATTTACAAATCTGGTTAGACAACGTACATTTTCTTTGATTTCTTTTTTGTCAAAATCCTTATCCTCATATTTTTCAATAAGATATCCGTCGTCACACATATAGACGCCGTTTTGTTCTTTTTTTCCTATCATTTTATTTGCCAATGAGCTTACCGTAACACACTGATCTCTAAAAACAACATGGTCGTTCAAAAAGTCGTCAAGACCTTTTTGAAATTCTCCTTTTAAAACTGTATCCTTTGTAACCTTTGGAAATGCAGCAAGTTTTCTTTTTTCAAATTCAGAGTATGTTTTTCTTCCTCCCAGTATCGTAAAAATACCGACAGCGAAAAGAATAACAAGAAATATAATAATTGTTAATACTTTCACCTTTTTTTCCATATGTTATCTCCTAATGCTTTAAGTAAAAGAAACTGTACTTCTGTTTACGGCGCATTGAGTTTGCGTCAATTGCCTCTGAATTAAAATCTAAAATATAAGAACGGATTATAAGAATCAGAAACAATAAATGCAATAGAAACAGTCATAACTACGGCTACAAACAAAAGCTCAAAAACTCTTCTTAAAGTTGGTTTTTTGCTTAATAAAAGCTCGCTTAATCTTTTCGGTATAGATGTAGAGCCGATTATTGCAATAACTATGAGTACGCCGAAGCTTATCAATAAATATGCAGTGTGTTTGTCCAAAATCCCTTGCTTTGCCTGAAACAGCAGGGCTTTAACAAAACCTGTTCTGTAGCTTATATCATCAAGAGCAAAAATTGCCCAGCCAATCACAAAAGCTATAATTGTATATAAGCGCCCGAATATATTTGGAATTTTATCTAACACTTTCTTCAAAAACAGCTTTTCAAGAATTAAAATTACCGCGTAATAAAAGCCCCACAGAACAAAGTTCCAAGATGCGCCGTGCCATAGTCCTGTCAGCGTCCATACGATAAGTATGTTGATAAGCTGTCTTTTAATACCCTTTCTGTTTCCGCCCAGCGGGTAATAAACGTACTCTCTAAACCATGTGCTGAGACTGATATGCCATCTTCTCCAAAACTCTGTTATGGATTTAGATTCATAAGGATAGTCGAAGTTTTCAAGAAAATGAAATCCCAGCATTCTGCCCATACCGATAGCCATATCGGAGTATCCTGAAAAGTCGAAATAAATTTGCAGTGTAAAAGCCAATACTGCCAGCCATGCCATTGAAGTTGACAGCTTGTCCGGCGATGTCCCTGCAATTTCCTTGAAGATAACAGCTATATTATTTGCGATCAAAACCTTTTTGCCTAAACCTACGGTAAATCTTATAATGCCCTGATAAAAGTCATCAAGTGTACATTTTCTTTCCCGCAGTTCGCTTTCTACAGTTTTATAACGAACTATAGGTCCTGCGATCAATTGCGGAAACATAGTAATATATGCCGCAAAATTAATGATGTTCTTGTTTCCTTTTACCTCTTTGCGATAGACGTCAATTACATATGACATTGCCTGAAAGGTATAAAAGCTGATACCAATAGGCAATGCGATATTTAAAAGCTCTATATGCTTTCCGAATAGTAGATTGTATGTTCCAATAGTGAAGTCTGCATACTTGAAAACAAATAACAACCCTACGTTGATAACAACTGCGGCAATTAATAGGGCTCTTCTTTTTGCCGTTGACTGCGGATCTGTTCGGGTAATAAGTATGCCCGAAATATAGTTAAGAAGAATGGAGAACAGCATTAGCAGAATATATATTGGCTCTCCCCAGCTATAGAAAATTAGGCTGACTGCCAACAAACACAGATTTCTAAACCTGTCAGGCAGAATATAGTATATCAGTAGTGTAGCAGGTAAGAATACTACTAAAAAAATCAAACTGCTAAAAACCATAATTTATGTCCTTTGTCAAATAAATTAATTTTAATATAGCTAATAAGTAATCTTACACATTCTTTTTAAATGCCTTGACCGCCTTACTGTTTTTTGAAGTGTCTAAAATGAACAGATAAACATATTTTCCTTTTGAACCTACTTTTGCATTATTTAAAAGCAGCTTTCCATAGGAAGAAAAATAATTTGCGTTGCTTGATTTTTCTTTTCTTACAAATTTCTTTAAAGCCTTTTTGATTTTTTTAACTTTATTTTTACTGGTTGCCTTAAATATTGCACTTACAAATTCCTGACTGCTGTCGGATTTTCTTGCTGCCTTGTAGTATTTAAAATTCTTTGCTGACACGCCCAAAACCTTTGAATACTTTCCGAAAATATTTTTTCTTGCGGTATTTATTTCATTGCTGGAGTTCAAAGGGTATGAGCTTCCATACGCCCTTTGTACCGCCGAAAAAGCCGATGCCTCAGATGCATATACATTCATACCTACCTGAATAAGCATCTGCATAACAAATGTGAATACTATTGCGATTGATAAAATTCTTTTTACTTGTTTCATTTAATTTTCCTCTACTTTCCTTTTGTTAGTTTATTTGAATACTTCTTAATATCATTTACAACATCAACAGTCGCCTGATAACTCCAGTGTCCGCCGTCGCCGCCATTTGCATATGACTTTAAATATCCGTTTTTATCAGTTATCAACTTGCGGTATCCGGAATAATAATATACGTTTTCTGTATGATCAGCTAAATATTTATAAGCCTTATTATAATGATTGATATTCTTGTTGCCAGCAAATCCCGAAACGTGATTTGCAGCTACCGGAGGTAACGCAAGCAGAACAATTTCGACATTGGGATTTGCCTTTTTCAAAAGCTGAATCATTTTCTTATAATTATTTATTGTGTTGTTAGTATTCCAATTTCCTGCCTCGTTCATTCCATCAAGAAAAATGACTCTGTCCGGGCGATAATAGGCGATTCGCTCAACAGCCGTAAGCGTCATACCCTTATAGTTTATGTAATTGGTATTTAAAAGACCATAGGTGCTTATTCCAACTTTATAAACTAATCGGTAGTTATCCGGTACATAAGATTTAGCATATATGCCCATTCCTTCTACAAAACACTCGCCGCATATTATTGTCAACGGCTTTTTAGGTCTAACATATACCTTCTTAACTTTAGACGCTTTACTTTTATATTCTGCATTTAAAGTCTTTGCAGCGGCAACTACTTTGTATTTATAGGTTTTCCTTTTCTTAGCTTTTTTGTCTACAAAGCTGGTCTTTTTTGTTTCTTTTATCTTTATGTATTTATTCTTTTTTGCTCGATATACTATGTAATACTTTGCGTTTTCTACCTTTTTCCATGATAGCTTTACGTTCTTTTCATATCTTGTTTTAATCTCTACCTTTGGTTTTTCCAAATGCAATACAGATGAATTAGCTTCTATCTCTTTATTAGCTGTTTGAGTGTCATAAGCTTTTATCACGGCTTGATTTATTCCCACTGCGAATAAGCTATAGATAATCAAAAAGAATAATATTATTAATGTTTTAAATCTATTGGTCATTTTAAATGTTTTTGTATTTATCATAAAAATTCCTTTCCTTTAATTAAATTAGTTTATTTGCAAAAAAGATACTGTTAGTATAACATAAAAAGAATAATTTGTAAAGAAGATAATGCTTGTTATATTTTAAAAGAATTAAAAGTATATTATGTCGATTCAGCAATTTCAGAACTTAATATGTCACGGTATCAAATTTTATACTTCAAAACCAGAATAGTCCAAACTTTTTAAGTAATATTATTGATTAAGAGGTGTTTTTATGGCAAATAAAAAAGATAATCCATTGACTGTAGTTTATCATTATCCCGACGGAACTGTATCTGATACTCTTGATCCTGAGTTTGGCAAGCAATTGGCAAAAAAAGTTGGCGAGGCAGCCTCAAGGTTAATGAGCGAGGAAAGTTACATAAGGCTTGTTAAATCAATAGAAGCTGATGAAGCAGAAAAATCAAAAAGCTAAGCACTTATGGCTTAGCTTTATTACTTTTTTAAATTCACCTATACATTTACTTATTTTTAACAGGTAAAGCAATAAGTATAATAGTTGCTAACCAATATAAAGCATAAATAATATATGCTGCAATGTTGTGCCAAAACCAACTGAATAAAGGCTGTGATATTGCAAATAAAATAAATACAACCGCCATTATTGCCATAACTATACCTATTCCTCTAGCGGTTTTCAAATCAGGTGAAACAAGTAAGGATATTGTAATTACTTCATAAGCAATGTAAAAAATATACGTTACTTCAAGGCTCCATGACCAACTCCATTCCGGATGTTGAAGTGCAATTGAAACAAATATAACTGCAATAATTGCCATAATAATGCCTGCTATTCTGGTTTTTTTCAACCTAAGTCAACTCCTCACTGATTATCAATGTAAGCGCTTTTAACCGCTTCAATTTCGCTTTCTTCAGTATTGTTTGCAGCACTTTCTTCAAGAATATCGCTCTGAGGTATAATTATATTTATTGCCCGCTTGTGATTTACTATGTTCATCTCACTATAAGAACCGCCGTTTTCGCCGTCTATTGTCCATGCGACATTTTCATCGCAAGTGATTTTAAGGTTTGCGGTTTTGAATTTCATAAAGTATTTTGGATTTAGCTGTGCTTTAGGCGAGCCGGCAGCAGGAAGATTTGTTATCAGAGACGTCCATTCTATTGGGTTGTTAGGCTTTTTAACGAGGTTTACTTCAAAAAGTCCGTCGTCAAAAAGAACGCCCTCTTTTTTGAGATTAAGAATACCTCCGACAGATGTTGTGTTGGTAACCATACCTAGGATAAAGGTATCTTCTATTGTGTTTCCGTCGAATTCAATTTTTAAATCATAAGCTTTAATTTTACCAAGACTTTTAGCTCCTTCAAGAACATAAGCCAGATGTCCCAGCAAATTCTTAGAGGTCTGAGGAGTTTCGTAAGAAACGGCTGTGAAAGCACCGAAAGCGGCAACATAACAGAAATGCTTGTCATTAAGCGAGCCAACATCGTATGCAAACGGAGTGCCGTGAATAACATTCTCAGCGGCTTGAACCATTTTTCTTGGGATTTTAAGGCTGTTTGCGAAGTCATTAGTTGTTCCTGCCGGTATGTAGCCCAGATTAGGACGGTTTTCACACTTCATAAGACCTGTTATAGATTCCGATAATGTACCGTCGCCGCCGGAGCATACTATAAGGTCATATCCCTCGTTATTGCTTTTTTCTATCACCTTTAAAGCGTCGCACTTTTTCTGTGTAGGATATGCTGTGACAAAGTAATTATCCTTTGTAAAAAGGTCAATAATATCAGAAAGGCTGGATTTCAGCAAGCCTTTTCCGGCATTCGGATTATAAACAAAAAGCAGTTTCTTTTTCACTACAATTTCCTTTCTCAGCAATAATAGTTAATTCAGTAATATTTTATCTCATATTAGCAAAAAAGTCAAATAAGCAATACATTCCTTTACAAAAAGAAGGCTTTGTGTTATCATTTTTCAGTAAGACGATTTTATGAAACATTGAAAGGATATTCATTAGATGAATTTAGATAATTTCGACGGATATATTTTCGATTTGGACGGAACACTTATTGATTCGTCAAACGCATGGCACAGAGTAGATGATATTTTTCTTTCGTCGTATGGAATTGATACGCCCGATGACTACGACAGGGAAATAGCGGGAATGGGCTTTGAGATGGCGGCAGAATATACTATAGACAGGTTTCATTTAAACCGCACTGTGAATGAAGTCATTAAAGAGTGGAATGATATTGTAAGGGATATTTTTGCGACGGAGATATCTTTGTTTGAGGGTGCGGAGGAGTATCTGAGGTATTTAAAAAGCAAAGGCAAAAGGCTTAGCGTTGCAACTGTAAACAATCTGGAGCTTACAATACCTGTTTTGGAAAACAATAAAGTTCTTGATTTGTTTGATGATATTACCACATCTGCAGAGGTGACACGCCCTAAGGGATTTCCCGATATATATCTTAAAGCCGCGAAAAAGCTTAGGCTTTCTGTATCAAAATGCGTTGTGTTTGAGGATATTCTTCAGGGGATAAAGGGGGCTAAAAAAGGCGGTTTTAAAACTGTTGCTGTTATGTGTAAAAAGAATATTCATTACCGTGATGAGATAATTTCGCTATGCGATAGGTATATAACAAATTATAAAGAGCTTATTATAGATTGATTAGAGGCGCATTGTGCGTCTTTTTTTGTACATAAAAACAGACACCGATTATACGATGTCTGTTTTCATTACTTTTATTTTACAGTTTTGACCTTTGACCACTTACCATAATACTTCTTTGAACCGACTTTTACATACGATCTGATTTTTATAAAATACTGTTTGTTTGATTTTAAGCCATTGATACTGGTTTTAGAGGTATTCTTTTTAACATTAACAGTCTTTTTGTCTTGAGAAAGACCTCTGTTTGTACCCAGTTTTATTTGATAACCTGAAACCTTATATGCTTTCTGCCATTTAACAGAAATTGTTTGCCCGTTGTTCTTGGCATTTAATCCGGAAACCGGACTTGATTTAATATCTTTTTTATTTGTGTATGCACATATTGATGCTCCGCTGACTAACTTTAATAAGTTCCACGTTGTGGTCTTTTTGTCTTTTGAAAGTTTTCCGTTTGTGTACACTATTTTTTGAGGGAATGTAATGCTGAAAGTAAGTTTTATCATATCTTGCATTGCTTTCATATCGCTTTTTGAAATGCTCATAGATTCGTTTAATATTTCGTCTGTAGAGGAATCAAACGCACCTAATTCAGCAACAAACTTTTTCTTTGTAATAGTACCTGAATTAAAAATACCTATATCACCGCTAATTAATTCTTTTTTTAATTTTTTAATGCTAGAGTAAGGCTCACTTATATTAAAACATTTATATGTTTCACCTTTTATTGTTTCTTCATACTCTTTAACTGTTGCATTAGGCGATTCCCGCTTTAATTCACTAGACAGTTCATTACCTTCCATACCCATTTGATTCTCATAATATTCTTTTTGAATTTTAATAACTCCGTTTAGTGTTACAGAACCGTTTGAGTTTATCGTTACGTTTACTTTTTCCTGCATACAGCCTGCTAATGCAGTAACAGCCATCATTGCTGACAATAAAACAGCAAATATTCTTTTTTTCATACATATTCTCCTTTGATTTATATTAAAATCATTATATAATTAATTTTTGCTTTTGTCAAATAATTATAACGGTTTTCATCTAAGTAAAAACTGACATCGAAATTGCGATGTCAGTTAAAGGTTTGACCATATTACAGTTTATTTGAAATAAGCTCTAAAGTATCTCTTGCGATAAGAAGCTCTTCATTGGTAGGAACTACCCAAACCTGAACCTTTGATTTAGGTGTTGAAAGTCTTGTAAGTACACCTCTTTTAGCGTTTGCTTCAGGGTCAATTTCAATGCCGAAGTATTCCATATTCTCGCATACCTTTGCTCTTACATCGGTAGCGTTCTCGCCGATCCCGCCTGTGAAAATAATAGCGTCAAGACCGTTCATTACAGCGGCATATGAGCCGATGTATTTCTTTATTTGATATACGAGCATTTCACTTGCAAGCTGCGCTCTTTCGTCGCCTTTTTCAGCGGCGGCAGTAATATCTCTGTTGTCGGACGATATACCCGAAACGCCCAGAAATCCTGATTTTTTATTCATATAGTCGCTCATTTCACTAGGCGTAAAACCGTGTTTATCCTGAACAAATGTCACAGCAGAAGGATCTACACTTCCTGTTCTTGTTCCCATAAGAACGCCGTCAAGAGGGGTGAAGCCCATTGATGTGTCAACTGATTTTCCTCCGTCAACCGCTGTGATGGACGAGCCGTTTCCTAAGTGGCAGGAAACTATTTTTAAATCTCTGATGTCTGTATCCATTGCCTTTGCAAGAGCCGCTGTAACAAATCTGTGAGATGTTCCGTGAAAGCCGTATTTTCTTACCGAATAGTTTTTATAATCTTCATAGGGCAGTCCGAACATAAAAGCCTTAGGCGGCATTGTCTGATGAAAAGCAGTGTCGAAAACAACGACTTGAGGCACACCTTCGGGTATGACCTTTTTGCAGGCTCTAAGCGCCAATGCGTGAGGGTGGTTGTGAACAGGCGCAAGCTCTGCAAGCGAGTCGATCTTATCAATAACTTCGTCTGTTGCAATGCAGGTTTTATTGAAAATCTCTGCTCCCTGTACTATTCTGTGTCCGACAGCCGAGATCTCAGCCATAGAACTGATAACTGACGCATCACCGCTTGTCAGTACCTCTACCAGCTTTTCAAAAGCCTCTGTATGAGTAGGAAAATCGCAGTCCTCATCAATAGCTCTGCCGTCGAAGGTCTTGTGAGATACATGACCGTCTATTCCAATGCGGTCGCAGTTTCCCTTTGCGATAACTTTTTCGTTTTCCATATCAAGAAGCTGATACTTAAGCGACGAGCTTCCTGCGTTTACTACTAGAATCTTCATAATTCGTTCTCCTTTGATATATTAAATATTTTGTATACTTGACTTATACCATTATTATATAATATAATATATTTATCGAAATTTCAAGGTTTTGGCAGGCTTTTTAGTAAATTTTTTTAGTATAAACTTTATCTAAGAGGAATAGATAATGATAACTTCGATTATTTGTGAATACAATCCTTTTCACAATGGACATAAATACCTAATTGAAAGGGCAAGGGAAAAAGGTGCTGCTCATATAGTTTCAATTATGAGCGGAGACGCAGTTCAGCGTGGAGATGTTGCAATATATTCTAAGCATTTCAGGGCGAAGCAGGCGGTGCTTAACGGTGCCGATTTAGTAGTTGAACTTCCTGCACCGTTTTGTTTATCATCTGCCGAGGGCTTTGCAAAAAGCGGAGTTTATATTGCAAACGCTTTGGGAAGCGACTGTTTATGCTTCGGCTGTGAGAATGATGATTTAGATATTCTAACTAAAGCGTCGGAACTTTCAAGCAGGCTTTCACAATATGGCGGAAAAAACAGTGAATCTGAGCAGTTAAAATGGCTTTTAAAAGATGGTAACTCCTATCCTGCTGCGATATCCAATACGGTCAAGGCACTTGCAAGCGGAGAGGTTGCAGAGATTTTTAACAGTCCGAATAACACTTTGGCTGTTGAATATCTTAAAGCTATAAAGGGAACGGAAATAAAACCAATGCCTATACTAAGAAAGGGCGCAGGGCATAACGATGATTATATACACGGAGACTATGCAAGCGCTTCAAAAATCAGAGAGCTTTTAAAAAGCGGAACGCTTGATAAGGGTCTGCTTCCGTATAAGGAAAACCACGCTGATATCAGGGATATAAGGAATATGGAAAAAGGAATTTTGTTCAGTCTTATAAAAATGGGTAAGAAACATTTAAGAGAAATTCCCGATTGCAGCGGAGATTTGGCTGACAGAATTGCAAAGGCGTTGAAAATTTCCCAAAGCTACGACGATTTGCTGGTTAATACAAAGACAAGAGCGTTTACTTTAGCACGTATAAGGCGGGTCATTATGTATGCTGTTTTGGGGATCAAAAGCAGTGATTTTAAGCTTAAGCCGTATGCCAGAGTTCTGGCGTTCAACGACAGGGGAACAGAGATTATCTCAAGGGCAAAGAAATTGGGCAGGATTGATATTTCAACATCTCTGAAGGAGTTGGAACATAAGAATGATAACAACAAAAGACTTGCTGAGTTAGACGCTCGTACAAGCGATTTTGCAAAAATGTGCCAGAGTGTTGCGAGCAATGAGCCTAATGAATATTCGGTTAAAATAGAAAAGATAAATGTTTAGCGGAGGATAATATTATGAAGTACAGAGAAATTGATTACGATTATTTCGGCAGATGCTTAGAGCTTGAGAATGATAAGTGCACAATGCTTATTATGATTGAAAAAGGACCTAGGGTAATTTCCTTCAAGCTCAATGGAAAAGAGAATATAATGTGCGAGGATAAGAGCGAGCAAACGATTATGACGGGCGGTAAGTTTGCAGAGATGTTCGGAGATGATAAGTGGTTTATATATGGGGGTCACAGGCTTTGGGTGTCTCCTGAGCATGACCCTAAAAGCTATTATCCTGATAATAAAAAGGTAAGCTATGAAATTGAGGGCAATAAGGTTTCTTTAACACCTCCGCCTCAGATTGAAACCGATATGCAGTTTTATCTTGAGATCGAGCTTTCAGAAACAGACGCCGCTGCGACTGTTACTCACAGAATCAAGAACATAGGAAAAACGAGTATGAAAATTGCTCCTTGGGCAATGACCGTTGTTGATAAGAATGCAGTTTCTATTATGCCTCAGTCTGAAAAGGAAACGGGGCTTCTCTCAAATAGAAACTTTACAGTTTGGCCCTACACTGACTTAACCGACGACAGGCTGTATATAGGCAATAAGTATCTTACACTTCAGCAGGTTCCGGGGGCTGATACAAATATCAAAATCGGTTTTAATGACGATAAGGGCTGGCTTGCAAGTCTTAATAAAGGACAGCTTTTTATAAAGAGATTTCCTTATTTAGAGGGCGTTGATTACCCTGATAACGACTGCAACTGCGAGGTTTTCACAAACTTCTTTATGATGGAAATTGAATCCTTAGGTGAGCTTAAGGAAATCGGACCTGATGAAGTTTCGACGCATATTGAAAGCTGGGAGCTTATTCCTTGTGACGATACTTTTGACAGGCAAGATGATAATTCTATAGACGAGTTTGTGAAAAAACACATATGATAAATGTTATAACTAAAAAACTACGGAGGATATAAAATGAGATTTCGTCCGTGTATTGATATTCATAACGGAAAGGTAAAGCAGATAGTCGGCGGAAGTCTTTTCGATAACGAAGCTAAGGGAGAAAACTCCTGTGCTGATGAGAATTTTATATCAAGTTACGATGCTGGTTATTATGCTGCGCTTTATAAAAGTTATAATCTTGTTGGCGGACATATAATTTTGCTTAACAAGTATGGAACTAATGAGTATAGAGAGGATATAAAGCAGGCAGAGCTTGCGCTTAGGTGCTTTCCAAATGGGCTTCAGATTGGCGGTGGGATAACACCATATAACGCTTTAGACCTTATCAAAATGGGTGCAAGCCATATTATAGTTACCTCGTATGTTTTCAAAGACGGCAAGGTGAATATTGAAAACTTAAAGTCTTTAGTTAATGCTGTGGGAAAGGACAAAATCGTGCTGGATTTGTCTTGCAGAAAACGCGAAGGCAAATACTATATTGTAACCGATAGATGGCAGAGGTTTACTGAAACAGAGGTCACTCCAACGGCATTTTTAGACCTTTATAAATACTGCGATGAGTTTTTGGTGCACGCTGTTGACGTTGAGGGAAAATCATCAGGAATAGATATAGAACTTTTAAATATTCTTGCATATTCTGACAAACTGCTTTCTTCTAAGCATAACATAAGCAGAAATATTATAACTTATGCCGGAGGAATTTCATCTTTTGACGATATTGCGCTTATTGAAAAAGTTGGTAAGGGGAGAATTGATTTTACTATAGGTTCTGCGCTGGATCTGTTCGGTGGAAAAATTAAATTTGAAGATGTTTTAAAATACAGCGGACATACTTGATTTTTTTCCTAATCTAATGTAAAATAAATTTTGGAAATAGAAATGGAAAGAGTATTTAATTAAACAGAAGAAAGGAAGCCTTTGAAGAGCAAAGGCAGGGTGATTAAAATGAATAGTTTTCTTCAGAATGTTTGGGCTAAACGTATTATTTCATTGATTAACTTGGCTTATGTTGCCGTTATTGCAGTTTTGACATATGCAACTTTCTTGTATGACCTTGAATTTAAACAGAATTCGCAGTTTTCGTTCTTGCTTGTATATGTGATTGCGAGCGCGGTATTTTTAACGCTTATGATTCTGACAAAAGATGAGTTTATTACCAAAATAATCGGGGTTTTATTGCCGCCGCTTGTGTTTTTATTTGTGCTGTTTAATCTCGGAGACTGGGTTTTAATTATTCCGGCATTTATTGTTGCAATCGTTATATTTTTTGCGGCTTCAAATCACGAAACACTAAAAGTTATTTTGGGAACAGTTTATTTGCTTATCTATGTTCTGGGACTTATTATATTCTTCGTTATAAACTTCCTGTTCGGAGGCTCTAGTGTAGAAACAAGACTTGATTCTAACCTGGCAAATTCACCTGAGATATATTCGGTGTATGCAGAGCAGATCGACGATATAAACAGAGTTAACTTTAAAACAACCGCCAACACCGGAAGTGATTCTGATTTTGAAAAAGACGCAAACGGAAACTATATTGACAATACAATTTCTCCGGACGGGAAAATGCAGTTTTATATTGCCGATGTTCAGGATAATAACGTCGGAAAGATTGCTCTTTATGTAATTCCTTACGGTCAGGATAAAAATTTCAAGTTTTTCAGCCTAAAGCAAAAGGGAGTTAAGAAAACCGTTTATAATTTTGAACGTGGTGAGGTTCCGCTTGTGGCGTGGAAGGACAATAATACGTTAGAATATCAGGCTAAGGGAAGCTCAAAGGTTGAGGAAACCTATGTTGTTCTCCCTGAAAAGAACTATTTTGAATTTTTGGGAATTAGTTAATTAACGGTGACCGGGCGAACCACTGGTGGCCTTCTGCTTTGGTAAATTATCATATGAAAAATAACTCGCAAAACGGCGGACTAAAAAACAAGGCGTTCGGAATTTTTCCGAACGCTTTTCTTGTGTCTTGCCATAAATTTATAACTTATTATATGTTAATTTAAGTAAAAATAAATCATATAAAATATAAATATGGAAAAATGTTCAAATAATAAACATTATTTTGTTGATTTCTTAACAACAAACTCAAAAATACTTGATTTTTTTTATAAATAATGTATAATAATATTTATAACATATATAACACGGAGGTTTGCTATGGAAGTCTTAAAAGTGTCTTCACAATCTATTCCAAATGCGGTTGCAGGTGCTATTGCCGGAGTAATTCGTGATAGAGGTTCGGTTGAAGTACAAGCAGTTGGAGCCGGTGCTACTAATCAGGCTATTAAGGCAATTGCAATTTCAAGAGGGTTTTTATCACCAATAGGCATAGAGCTTATATGTATGCCTGCATTTGCAAACGTAGATATTGACGGCGAAAAAAGAACAGCTATCAAGCTGGTATGCGAGGCCAGATAATTTATTTTAGAAGGATGGTTGTAAATAAAAAGAACGGTAGTATACCGTTCTTTTTATTTTGCAAAAGAGGCTGCGGTTTTATACCGAAGCCTCTTATTTGATTTTTGAATTAATTATTTTATAAGTCCCCAAATATCTCTTGCATAATCTTCGACTGCTCTGTCAGCAGAGAAAATGCCAGCACAAGCTATATTCTCTAAGGACATCTTCTGCCATTTGGTCTGGTCTTTGTAGCATTCAGAAGCAAAAGCCTGAGCTCTTTGATAATCCTCAAAGTCAGCTAGCACCATATAAGGATCGCTGAATTTGAGCGAGTTTGCAATTTCTTCAAATGTGTTTCCGTTAACACCGCCGTAAAGTTTATCAATAGAAGAACGGATAATGCCGTTTTCATTGTAGAATTTTTCGGGGTGGTATGAAGATTTTTTAGCCGTTACCTCTTCTGAACTCATACCAAAAGTTATGATGTTTTCCTTTCCGACCTGCTCGTAAATCTCAACATTAGCGCCGTCCATAGTTCCGAGAGTAATAGCGCCGTTAAGCATAAGTTTCATATTACCTGTTCCTGATGCCTCTGTTCCCGCAAGAGAAATCTGTTCTGAGATCTCAGCGGCAGGCATAAGCATTTCAGAAAGAGTAACGCAGTAGTCTTCTAGGAATATTACAGAAAGCTTTTCGTTAATCTGTGGATTTTTCTTTAATTCCTCGCCTATCGACCATATCAGCTTGATAATTTGCTTTGCCAGATAATATCCTGGCGCTGCCTTTGCAGCAAAAATATAAGTTTTCGGAACAAAATCGGCATTTGGATTTTCAAGCAGATAATTATACTGGGCAATGATATTCAAAGCGTTCAAATGTTGTCTCTTGTATTCGTGAAGACGCTTTACCTGAACGTCAAATATCGAATCTGTATTTAGGGTTGCGCCGTACTTGCTCTTGACGTACTTTGCAAAGTTATCCTTGTTTTGCTTTTTGATTTTCGCCAGACTTTCTAAAACCTCTTTATCGTCTTTGAAAACCTCAAGCTTTTTAAGCATAGCTCCGTTATTAAGAAAATCGCTGCCGATTTTTTCACGAAGCAGATTTGTAAGACCAGGATTAGACTGATAAAGCCACCTTCTGTATGCAATACCGTTTGTGACGTTTTTAAACTTATTTGGGCAGTCAACATATTCGTCGTGAAAAACTGTGTTTTTAACGATTTCTGAATGGATTTTTGAAACTCCGTTTACACTGTGGCAAGCGTGAACGCATAGATTTGCCATTTTAACAAGATTATTATTGATAATTGACATACGGGTAACAAGCGCTTCGTCATCGTATCTTTCCATAAGGTCTCTGCAATATCTTTCATTTATTTCTACAATGATTGAGAAAATTCTTGGTGTGACCTGTTTTAGAAGATTGCAGTCCCATTTTTCCAAAGCCTCAGCCATTACAGTGTGATTTGTGTATGCAAACGTGTTGGTTACAATGTGCCAAGCCTTGTTCCATGAAAATCCGCAGTCGTCGAGCATAACTCTCATAAGTTCTGGAATCGCAAGGGTAGGGTGGGTATCGTTTATATGAATAGCAACCTTTTCGTGAAGATTGTCAAGGGTGCCGTAGGTTCTCATATGCCTGTCGACAATGTCTGCGATAGAAGCCGCACACATAAAATATTGCTGTCTCAGTCTTAGCGATTTGCCCTCTGCGTGGTTATCGTTAGGATAAAGTACCTTTGATATTGCCTGTGCAACTACGTTTTGCCCCAGAGCCTTTTCATAATCGCCGCTGTTGAACATTCCCATATCAAACGACGGACACTCGGCTTTCCATAATCTAAGCCTTGATACAGAATCACTGTCGTATCCTGAAACGTATAAGTCATATGGAACGGCTAAAACGGTAGTGTAATTTTCGTGAGTTACGCAGTGGTATTGATTATCCCAGTATTCCTTTAAATCGCCGTCAAAGTGTATCTCGACCTGCCTGTTGCTTCTTCTTACAAGCCAGCAGTTTCCGCCCGGAAGCCAGTTGTCGGGAAGCTCTGTCTGCCAACCGTCCTCTAGCTTTTGCTTAAAAATACCGTATTCATAGCATATAGAATATCCCGTTGCCGCATATCCCTGAGTTGCAAGTCCGTCAAGATAGCAAGCTGCAAGACGTCCTAAACCGCCGTTTCCAAGACCTGCGTCTGGCTCGCAGTCAAAAAGACTGTTTATATTGACGCCGAAGTCTTTCATTACCTCTGTTGCTTCGTTGATAATATCAAGATTGTAAAGAGAAGTCTTTAAAGATCTTCCCATCAAAAACTCCATTGACAGATAATAGACTTGCTTTTTGCCGTCGGAGTTTACCTTGTTCATAAATTTTTTGTGTTTTTCCTGCATTAAATCTACAATAATTATTGAGAGAGTTTCATATAAAGCCTTGTCAGATACTTCATCAGGGGTAGTGTCAAACTCCTGATCCAGAATTTTCAGAATTCTATCTTTTAACTCGCTCTTTGAAATAATTTTGTTGTTTAACTTTTTTGAAGCCGCTGCCGTTTTTTTCTTTACAGAAGATGCTTTAGTCGTTTTATTTTCAGCCTTCTTAGTTGACGCCATAAATGTGACCGTCCTTTCTTTCAGAGATTAAATACTTTTATAGCTAATACTATTTTACATAGCAATTCAAAGCCAAATATAACCTGATTATACAGTAATATTGCCTAATTGTCAAGGTGATTTTTTATACAATATGCCAAAAAATTATGGATTTTTATAATTTCGGTTAATAAGTATTATTGCCGATTAAAGTTTTTTTAGTATGATATTTGAGGGCAATTTTTACGTTGTCAAGCGTGAATTTTAAATACAAAAAAATATTTTTTTAAAAGTTGCATTAAAACGTGCAACTTTTTTTGTTTTTATGGGATAAGTGAAAGGACAATTAGTTCTTTCATTTCTCAGGTCAGGAGAAAATCATATACGAAAGGAGAACGGATGTGAGAAAATTTTCGGACAGAAAAATCTGTTCAACGCCGGCGGTCGAGCTTGCAAAGCTCGCACTGGGCAGAATGCTTTTTTCTGATAAAAAAGAAGCGGTGAGACTTTCTTTGAGCAATGGTGAAAATGTGAATATAAAATCATTAAACGCAGAAAGTCTTAATGCCGTTTCTGATATCAAGAGAAACAAGGACGGCGGTGTTGATATAAAGCTGTTTGATATGATAAAGGCTGCAGAGCTTATGTTTGAAATCGGTAAGGAGGAAAACAGCAATGAGGAAAGCGGAACAGACTTTCTTGAAGGCTTTTTAAAGTCGGCAAGACAGCTCAGTTCCTCTCAAGGTACTGCGAAAGTAAGCGCTTATCAATGTGAAAATTCCTGTTCTGACGGGGTGAGTGAGGATTGATAAAAAACAAGGCTTACAAAAGGTACTCAAAAAAGCAGATGCAGGTCTTGACCTGGTGGGCGGACGACCGCTATAAGGATAAGGACGTCATTATCTGCGACGGCGCTGTTAGAAGCGGCAAGACCACCTGTATGGCATTTTCGTTTGTTATGTGGGCTATGACAGAGTTTTCCGGGCGGACATTCGGGTTGTGCGGAAAAACAATCACCTCCCTCAAGCGCAATCTGGCAGAACCGCTTAAGGAAATGCTCAGGCACACGGGAATGAAAATCAATGAAAATTCAACTAAGAACTTTTTAGAGGTTTCAAACGGAAAATACAAAAACAGGTTTTACTATTTCGGCGGAAAGGACGAAAGCTCGGCGGCTCTTATTCAGGGAATTACTTTAGCAGGTGTTTTGCTTGACGAGGTTGCGCTTATGCCGAGGTCTTTTGTTGAACAGGCGATTGCAAGATGCTCTGTAACCGACTCGAAGATTTGGTTTAACTGCAACCCTGATAATCCTTATCACTGGTTTAAGAAAGAGTGGATAGATAAGATTGAGGATAAAAACGGCTTATATTTAAAGTTCACCTTAGACGATAATCCGTCGCTTAGCAAAAAGGTGATAAAGCGATATCACAGCCTTTACTCAGGGGCTTTCTACGAGCGTTTTGTACTGGGCAACTGGTCGAGCGTTTACGGCTGCGTTTATCCTATGTTCAATCCTGAAATTCACACTTTTGCAGAGCCGCCCGAACACATCGAAAGGTATGCTGTTTCCTGCGACTACGGAACGGTAAATCCATCATCTTTCGGGCTGTGGGGTTATTCAGACGGTGTGTGGTACCGCTTAAAGGAATACTATTATAACTCCCGAACGGAGGGCGTTCAGCGTACGGACGAGGAGCATTACAAAGGCTTAGCCGAGCTTTGCTCGGGCTGTGAAATAAAGCCGGAGGCAGTTGTGTGCGATCCGTCGGCAGCGTCGTTTATCGAGTGTATAAGACGGCACGGGGTTTTCAATGTTATTCCTGCGAAAAATGATGTTATGAGCGGTATACGCAAGGTTAGTGACGCCATAACCGATGGGAAAATAAAAATATCAAGAACCTGCACCGACACATTACGGGAATTTACTCTTTACCGCTGGGACGAAAAAAGCGGAGCGGACTGTCCTGTTAAGGAAAACGACCACGCAATGGACGATATAAGGTATTTTGTTTCTGCTTTTGTATATACGTCGGGTGACGATTTCTTTGTAATGTCACTTGACAGAGAGTAAAGAGCCTTTAACCAATAACGGTTGCTTACAAAATTAAAAAGGAAAGATTAAAATGAAACTAAAATTCAAAGAAAAAGAACCAAAGGCAGTTAGGTTTGAGCCTATTGCATCTTCGGCTGAAAGGATAAACGGAAAAGAAGTTTTTCGTT
Source organism: uncultured Clostridia bacterium (assembly GCA_947630825.1). GTDB lineage: Bacteria > Bacillota > Clostridia > Oscillospirales > Ruminococcaceae > UMGS1601. Next base: position 19,334 of record CANRJA010000018.1, read on the forward strand.
TAGCGCCTACGGCGTATACCTTTGAACAGGATTTTTACGAAACGCTGAGAAGTCAGGTTCCGATACTCGACGCCTGCATAGGAAAGATAGTAAGACTTACAGGCGGATTTAAGCTTGTTTGCGAGGACGAGAGATACCAGACCGAGCTTGAGGAGTTTATGGACACTATTCCCGTGGGGATATCAGGCTCATCATTGAATACCTTTATGGATATTCATCTTGACCAGCTTTTAACTTACGGAAAGGCAATAGGAGAAATTCTTATTGATCCTAAAACCAAGCAGGTATGCGGTATATACAATGCTGACCCTACACATTTTGAAGTCAAAGAGGGCGAGACCCCCTGCGACAGGCGTATATACGCAATCAGCGGAGCTAACGACAGACTTATTGAATATCCTGAAAGGATACTCTATTCGGCGCTTAATCCCAATCCCAAGAACTCAAATGGCGTTTCGATATTCAGGGGACTTCCCAGCTTAGCGGGAATACTTATGAAGGTTTACGACTGCATCGGTCAGAACTTCGACCGAATAGGAAACATAAGATATGCGGTTACCTATAAGCCTTCAAATGAAAACGATAAGGCTTTTGCCAAGGAACGTGCAATGCAGATCGCAAAGGAATGGTCGGACGGAATGAACGCCTCACGCAATGGTATAATCAAGGACTTTGTTGCAGTGGGTGATGTTGAAATAAAGGTTATCGGTGCAGATAATCAAATCATTGATACTGAGATACCGGTTAGACAGCTTTTAGAGCAGATGATTTCTAAACTTGCAATTCCTCCGTTTCTGCTTGGGCTAAACTGGTCTACTACCGAGAGAATGAGCCAGCAGCAGTGCGACATTTTAACTAGTGAGCTTGAGTATTACCGCAGACTTTTAACACCAATCATTCGCAGAATATGTGAAACGCATCTTCATCTATTGGGTTCGGACAGCAGAGTGTTTGTAGAATGGGATAATATCAATCTCCAGGACGAATCTGAACTGGCTAAGGCAAGGCTTTATAACGCTCAGGCAGAGGCGCTGGAAATTGAAAACGAAAGGAGAAAAACAAATGGCGGAAAAGTCAGCGAAGCTGAGTAATTCAAATAATTTTGAAGTAAACGACGAGATTATGGCAAAAATCAACGTCTACACAAGAAAAGAGTTAACATCAGATGAGGTTTATGCTTTTCCTATTATTCTTTGCGACAATGATATCGACAGAGATTTTGAACGCTTTTCTGTAAAGTCTTTAGAGGCTTTGGCAGAACTGTTTATCGGGAAAACGGGTATTTTTGACCATGATCCTAAGGGCAAAAATCAGACGGCCAGAATCTTTGACGCCGAGGTTAAAATTGATAAAAGTAAAAAGGCTGCAAACGGCGATGATTATACTTATCTTCTTGCTAAGGCATATATGCTGAAAAATCAAAAAACGCAGAACTTAATATCCGAAATTGAAGCCGGAATAAAGAAAGAGGTTTCGATAAGCTGTAAAATCGACAGCGAGATATGTTCAATTTGCGGAGCGGATAAGCGTATAAAGCCGTGCGCGCATATAAAGGGAAGAACCTACGGTAATAAGGTTTGTCATACGGTTTTGGAGCGTCCGTCTGACGCTTATGAATGGTCATTTGTTGCAATTCCGGCACAGCCTAATGCGGGGGTTTCAAAAGGCTTTTCAAAAGAGCCAAGCCGTTCTGATTTTACAAGAAAAACAATTTTAAAATCAAAGGAAACGCTTATAAAGGAGATTAAGCAGAAGGACGATATAATCTCAATGCTTTATGACGATTTAAGGCGTGACATTGTATCAATGAAATTTTTGTGCGACCCTTTTACAGTTAGGGAAGATTTCGAAAAAACAATTTCTGAGCTTGACTGCGAAAAGCTGTTGGATTTGAAGAAAACGCTTTTTGAAAAAGCTCAGAACAGAAGTCTTTTTACGCCTCAGCTTTGGACGAAAAAAGACAATTTATATTCACAAAGCAAACTAAAAGAAAAAAACAATCAATTTAAGCTAGGAAAATAGCTTTAAGAAAAGGAGAAAAATTATGTATAAAGATATTAAATTAGAAAAAGGACTTTACAACATCACAGGAAAGAGCTTTACAAGGGTATTATCAGAAATGGACCCTGATGAGAACTATAAGAATACCGAATTAGCAGGTCTTGACGCTTTTGAACGTCAGCTTAAGAGATTTGATATTAAGGTTCAGGGAGAACACTGCGACCGTGTCGAAAAATTCTTCCTCTCAACCGAATCGGCAGTATTGTTCCCTGAGTTTGTAAGAAGATGTATTAAAGAGGGCATGGATAAAGCTTCTATTTTGTCTGAGGTAGTTGCTGCAACTACTTTGACAGATGAGATCACCTACAGAGGACTTACCATTGTTAAGTCGGGAACAGATAATGCGGTTGCAGAGGGAGCTTCTCTGCCTAGCACAAACGTAAGGCTTGCAGCGTCAGGAATTAATCTTTCTAAGTTTGCAAGAAAGCTTTCTTGCACATATGAGTCGATCAGAAAGCACAGAATAGAAACCTTTGCGGTAATTCTTAGAGATTTAGGCGCTCAGATTTCAAGAGCGGTAAACAAGCAGGCTGCTACTGTTTTAAGTGCAGGAGTTTCACCTGTTGAACTTAGCGGAGAATCTCTTACATATGCTGATTTGGCAGATTTCTGGGCTTCAATGGATGCCTATGATATGACAACAATGCTTTGTTCGCCTGCTGATATGGCTAAGATACTTGCATTTGAGGAAATGAAGTATTGCGTATCTGATTATATGACAAGCGGAATGGTTAAAACTCCTTATGGCGTAACGCTAGTAAAATGTCCGGAATTAGAGGACAGTATCGCTATCGGAGTTGATAAAAACTGCGCTCTCGAAATGATTTACGGAACAGATATTATTGTTGATTTTGATAAGCTTATTTCAACTCAGTGTGACGAGATAGCTTGCTCTATCACAGTAGGTTTTTCTAAAATCGCAAGCGGAGCTACCGCAGTTTTGGCAACTGTTTAGTCTGGTTTATCTATTTTTAAATTTAGTATATAGGAGTGTTTTAAATGAACCTCGAGACTATTACTGATATGTTTCAGTCTATCTCCGAGCTTTCGGACAGTGATGTGCAAAATTACAGTGATACTATTGATGACGCAAAGGATTTTATTGAAAGAAGGCTTATTTCTGACCCTGCTTCATCGGAAGATATAAAAAGATGTGAATATGCAGCGGCTTGTGTAGCCTATTATGATTATACAATCCTTTCATTAATGAAAGAAAAAAGAGGCTTAACGCTTACCGGCTCAGTAACCGAATCGTTAAATTCAGATGAAAGACTTGCAGGAGCAAGAGAGCTTAGAAATAATGCGTTATTACGCATTTCAGATCTGACTCAGGATATGGATTTTATCTTTGCTTCTGTAAGGGGATAAATTATGTTTGAAGATTTAAAAACAAATATAACATCTGTTTTATCTGATAATGATATTGAAGTATGCAACGAATATTTCGATGTGGATTTATTCAAAAAATATAATCAGAATATCGGTTTTTTGAGCGTAAAGAAAGTTGAAAAAATCAATGATTATAAAAATCTATTTGAAATAAAATCATGCGAGGTTTTTGTTACTCTTGAGTGTAAGGTTATCGCCAAAAAGGGTACGACATCTGAATTGTTTTCTCAGGCTATGAATAATTTATATGAGGATTTTTTGTTTGGCGAAGAGCTTATGCCGGTTTCACTGGATATGGAGAATCTTAAAAACAATAGTCTTTATTCACGTCTTGAAACTAATTTTACTTTAAAATTCAGGTACTTTCTGACTAATACGTCTATTTAACTTGAAAGGAAGAACAGAATATGACAGAAAAAAATTCAAAACATTTGATTGCAATGACTGTGGATACTTATAAATTCTATCTTAAGGATTATAAATTATTTAGATCAGCAAAAGTTTCCGAGATATCAACCTTTACTAAACGAAAAGAGCTTCGTTATCTAGGATATGGTTACAAACGTATCAATGCGACAGCTATTGTCGATAAGGAAAGACTAACTCAGTTGAATATGGTGCTTGATGACTTTATGATTACAGATTCGCACAGCGTTGTTGTTGAGGGATTAAATCTCGGTAATTATATAATTACAGACTATGAGATTTGCGGTTCTGATGATGATTATATTTATGAGGTAAAGCTGAATTTGTGCAGCCTTTTATAAGATGATTTTTAAAACTATTATGAAATGACGGTGATTCAAATTAATAAAGTAAGTGCAGAAATAAGAGTGATGAATTTAAACGGAGCAGTAAATACAGTTATTCTGGATAAATGTATTTATTTCAGTGTGGATAAGGAAAGATATACGCCTTACACAACCTTTAAGGGATCTTTTATTTTACCTCAATACTACGAAGAAATAATTTCGATAAAGTTTATTATAGACGGTATTGACGTTCACTATGGGTCTGTTGATATGGCTAAAATGGTTTTTAAAAAAGGATATTACAGACTGGACATAAAATCTCGTTCATATACACTGGCGCTGGGAATTAATCAGCCGAAGCCCGGAATAAATTCAAATGTATCGCTGAGGAGTATATTGGTGTCGAATGTAGCGCTTAAAAATGTTACTTATCAGCTTTCTACAAAAACTATTAATTATGTATATCTTACAGATAATTCTACTTTGTGGGACGCAGTTGTAGCGTATTCATTAAAAGCGTATGGAACTTATCCGTTTATATATAAGACAAACGAGGTAAGGGTAACTGCGCCAACTAATATTACATCGAGGGATTATTTTGATAACAATTTAATAGAAGTGTATAACGGTTCGACCTTGTCAAATTTGATTTCAGATATTCATATGCAGGATTCTGAGGGTAATTACGAAACCTATAATTTATCTGATAATTATGCTAGTTTAAGAGATATAGTACGGCACAAACAAATTCCGCTTGATATGCAATGGCTTGCTGACACTAATATGGCGCTGACCAGCAGGATCAATTTTGCAAAAAGAGGAACTAAATATAATGGCATTAAGGTTTTAGGTTATTTGGGTGAAGAATTATTTGATAAATTTACATATGATATTGAAAATATGAATAAAGCAGACTGCGTTATTCATAAGCTTAACATAAGCGGAAGCAATAATGTTATTTATACCACTATGTATCAATATACCGACGCATATTAATTAGAAAACAAATTCTTTTTTATGGACTAATAAATAATTTTGCACAAAAAAAGGAACAGTTTTTCCAAACGGAAAGCTGTTCCTTTTGCTTTTTTATATAATTTATTTTGCGCTGCTTTTAGGAGCGTTCGCAGCCTTTACCGCAGTCCTTGTGCTTTTTATATTATTCAGAGTAGAAGCTAATGACTCCTCAGCAGAAGCCAACATACCGTCAATTTTTTCTGACATAGCGTTTCTTATATCTCTGTCCATAGCATAAGCCTGAGCGGTTATTTCAGCCGCCTGTTCCTTTGCCTGCTTTAAAATTTCCTCGTTGGAAACCAAAACCTTAGCCCTGTCTTCAGCCTTTTTAATGATAACCTCTGCCTTTTTGTTAGCCTCAGTCATTATAATAGCCTTGTCATTTTGAAGCTCTTTAGCTTTTTTGATATCAGATGGCAGGTTATACCGTATGCTGTCAATGTACTCTCTCAGTTTTTCAGTGTCAACAAGAGTTTTCTTGTTTGTAAAGGGAACTGTAACCGCTTTGTCCAGTAACTCATCCATCAGGTCTAAAATCTCGTCGATCTTCATTTTTATCTCTCCTTACTTTTTAGGCTTATGCCTTATTTGATTTTCTTTGATTTACAATAAGCATTTTACATAACACATAACACACAAATCATTAAGCAAAATGCTGTATATACATTTTTATTTTGCGATTCTGCTGCTTATAATATTAAGCACTTCGGATGGTACAAATTCGCTTATGTCACCGCCGTAGCTCGCTATTTCCTTTACAACGCTTGAACTGAGATACATATTTTCAGCCCTTGTCGTAAGAAAAATAGTGTCAGCCTTTTCATAAAGCTTTTTGTTAGCAAGCGCCTGCTGAAATTCATACTCAAAGTCGGTAACAGCCCTCAGTCCTTTTACAATGGCTATAGCGCCTTTTTCCTTGCAGTATTCGGCTAATAGACCGTCGCACTTATCAACTGTTACATTAGACAAATGCTTAGAAACTGATTTTATCATATCCATACGCTCTTCTGCTGTAAAGCTGTACGCTTTTTGCGAATTGATAGATACAGCCACGATAACTTCATCAAACAGCTCGGAAGCACGTTCGATTATATCAAGATGCCCCAGTGTTACAGGATCAAAGCTGCCCGGGCATACCGCTATTTTTTTATTCATCTAAAGTCCAATCCTTAATTGTAAATAAATAATTACATTTCATCATTATTTACGGAAAAATAGGTAAGAGAAATCTTTCCGTACCTTTTAGTTTTAGTTTTTTTAAGTCTGCCGTAGCAGTCGTCGAGAGTAAGCTCGTTTTCGTGTTCGCATATAACTGTAGAATTATCTGACATTATTCTGTCAAGAAGCGGAAGAGCCTTTATAATCAATCCCTGACGGTAGGGAGGATCTAAAAGAGCAATATCAATGCCTGTTTTAGCAACAGACAGATATTCAATGCTGTCCATATTCAAAACCCTTGCCTGAGAATTAAATCCGCAGGCTTCTATATTCTTTTTTATTATATCAACGGAGCTTTTACTCTTATCTACAAAAACACAGTGCTTTGCACCGCGACTTATGGCTTCAATACCAAGCTGACCTGAGCCTGCAAAAAGATCAAGTACCGACGCTTCCGGCAAATCAAAATGTATGCTTGAGAAAATAGCCTCCTTGACCATTTCAGTTGTAGGTCTTACGTCAAGACCCTCAAGAGTGATAAGCTTTTTTCCTCTTGCAATACCTGTAATAACTCTCATTACTAAACCTCTATTTTCTCATAAGCTTACAAATCAAAAACATTACACTGTATTTTGTCAGCTTTTGAATATTTTTATTATAATATAAATATTTCGTTTTGTCTATATAAATATTGCCCAAATTTGTCATAGTTTTGTTTTTTATTCTATAAAATTAAAAGCAAAAATATGTCTTTAGAAAAAATCAATATACAATATATTGTGTTTCAAAAATTTTTTTATATAACAAAGAGGACGGTAAAATGCCTTTCCGTCCCCATATAACTGCATTTTTAAAATTGTATTGTCATTTTGCACAAAAGAATTTGAAAATAATCCCTGTGATTTCTGCAAATTTTATCCTTAGTGACAGCCGTGACAGTCCTCGCAATCGCCAATATCGCCTATAATAGGAGTAGGATCAACGCCCTGTCTTTTATAATAGTCTGCAATAGCGGATTTCATCGCCTGTTCAGCAAGTACCGAGCAGTGAAGCTTTGCAGGAGGAAGTCCCTCAAGAGCCTCGACAACGGCTCTGTTCGTAAGCTTTAATGCCTCGTCTATAGTTTTTCCCTTTATAAGCTCGGTTGCCATTGAAGACGTTGCTATTGCGGCTCCGCAGCCGAATGTCTTAAACTTAACGTCGCTTATAACTCCATCGTCGACCTTGATATACATTTTCATTATGTCTCCGCATTTTGCGTTTCCTACCTCTCCTACACCGTCAGCGTCGGCGATCTCGCCTACGTTTCTTGGGTTGGTGAAGTGATCCATAACCTTTTCTGAATATATCATTATAAATTACTCCTTTCACTAAATAGTACCTGTTATTCCTTCGTTTTTGCATATGCGCTCCCACAATGGCGACATTGAACGCAGTCTGTCTACAACCTTTGGAATAGTCTCCAAAATGTAGTCTATGTCCTCGTCGGTAGTTTCTTCCGAAATTGAAAGACGGAGCGAGCCGTGAGCTGTTTCGTGAGGTAAACCTATCGCCAGCAGAACATGGGACGGGTCGAGACTGCCGGACGTACAGGCTGAACCGCTGGACGCTAAAATGCCGTACATATCAAGCATCAAAAGCAGGCTTTCGCCCTCAACGCCTCTTATTGAAATATTTACGTTTCCGCAAAGACGTTTTTCTCTGTCGCCGTTAAGTCTTGTTTCCTGTATTTTTAAAATTCCGTCGATAAGTCTGTCACGCCGCTTTGAGACTTTCTCCTGCTTTTCTTTTATGTTCTGAACAGAGTCGGTGATAGCCTGTGCTAACCCGACAATTGACGGTAGATTTTCAGTTCCCGCTCTTTTATTTTTCTCCTGAGCGCCGCCATGAATAAGGTTGGGAAGCGATATCCCGCCCCTTACAAATAATGCTCCCACTCCCTTTGGAGCGTGAATTTTATGTCCGGATAAAGAAAGCATATCTATATTTAATGCTTTTACGTCTATTTCAACATTTCCGACAGCCTGAACAGCATCTGTATGGAAAGGAACTTTTTTCTCTTTGCAAATCTCTCCGATTTCTTTGATAGGCTGAATGGTTCCTATCTCGTTGTTTGCAAACATTATGGTAACTAAGCAGGTGTCCTCACGAATTGCATTTTTGACGTCGTTCGGGTTTATAAGACCCTTTTCGTCAACAGGGAGGTATGTTACCTCATACCCTTGCTTTTCTAAAAATTCGCAGGTGTGAAGCACAGCATGGTGTTCAAATGCTGATGTTATTATATGCTTTTTTCCAGATTTTGCACCGTTTAAAGCCATACCCTTTATTGCCCAGTTGTCTGCTTCAGAACCGCCCGATGTAAAGAATATCTCATGCGTTTTTGCGCCTATTGCTTTTGCGACGGTTTCTCTTGCTTTTAAAAGAGCCTTTGCAGCGCTCTGACCGAGCATATAAATGCTTGACGCATTTCCGTATTCCTCAGTGAAATAGGGGAGCATAGCGTCTAAAACCTTTTTTGAAACCTTAGTTGTTGCGGCATTGTCGCAATAAATAAGTTTTTTATCCAATTTATATCAAGTCCTTTCAGCATCAAAGAAATATATTAGAAAATAATTCATATAGAAATACTATATTTTATTTATATTATATAACACTATTAATGAACTTACAAGTGTTGATGTATTAACAAACTTTTAAAGTTAGCACAGAGTAACTTAAAATATTAATAAAATCATATCAGAATTTCTGAGATTCCATAACTGCAAGCTTGTCGCAGCGTTCGTTTTCAGGGTGTCCTGCGTGACCTTTTACCCAAATAAACTTAACCTTGTGCTTATCTAAGAGGAATAAAAGAGTTTCCCACAGATCGGGATTCAAAGCCTTTTTTCTGTCGGATTTTATCCAGTTGTTTGCTTTCCACTTTTTTGCCCAGCCTTTTTCAACAGCATCGACTATATATTTGCTGTCGGTGGTTATTGTTACCTCACAAGGCTCTTTTAATGCAGATAAACCTGCGATTACTGCGGAAAGCTCCATTCTGTTGTTTGTTGTATTAGGGTGTCCGCCTGAAAGCTCTTTTTCTATGCCCTTATATCTAAGTATAGTTCCGTAACCGCCTGGACCGGGATTGCCTGAGCAGGCGCCGTCTGTAAACATTTCAACTTTCTTCATAAAAACTCCGTTCTTAAACATTAAAAAACAAATGTACATAGTATTATACAATAGATTAACTAAAAGTTCAAGCAATTTTACTTGAATTTGGGTGTTGGTTTACTGCGTTTGTTTTTGTCTCTAAAATTCAATGCAGTTTTATAATTTAATAATTTTTAGCAAATTGCACAAAATATATTTGGAAAATTAGAGAATTTACACGGTTGATTTAAAAAGTCAACTCGTTTATAATAATATAAGGTATTAGGTTTAGTTATTAATTCGGCTTAAAACCAAAATAAAAAGGAGGAGTTATACATTGAAAAATGCAAAAAGAATCGGTTCTGCTGTACTTGCCTTTATAATGTGTATGGCTGTATCGGGCTGTACTAAGGGCGGCAATGAAAACAGCTCTCACGTTGATAAGGTAAAGGTAAATTCAACAGAGGCAGCGAAAGCTATTGAATCTATCCCTGACGGCGCTCAAAAAGAGCTTATCTGGATGGGAACTTATGATTTGAATCCGGCAAAGGAGGAGGATGAAAAATCCGTTGAATTGACTTTGTTTGAGAAAAAGGGCGGTTCAATCAAGTGGATCGAGGTTTGGGACGACCAAAAGTTTGACAAACTTGCAACAGCTATTACGTCAGGAAAGGATATTCCTGATATATTCAAATATGAGTGGCTTGCTTTCCCGTCTCAGGTGGTAACGGGAATGTACCAGCCGATTGACGATATCGTTGATTTTAATGCTGACATTTGGTCAGACGTTAAACCTACCGCAGAACAGTTCTCGCTTAAGGGTAAGCACTATGTTGCTCCTATCAGCTTTAGCGTGGGAACTCTTATGATGTATAATAAGGATATTATTGATAATGAAGGTCTTGAAGATCCTTATGAGCTTTATACAAAAGGTGAATGGAACTGGGATACATGGTATGATATAATGTCTTCATTCAAAGCAAATGCTTCCGGAGAAGAGGAAAGATACGGTATTGCAGCCCGTTGGTTTGCACCTCAGCTTGTTCAGCAGACAGGTCAGACCATAGTTACTTATGAGGACGGTGTGTTTAAAAATAATTTAAACAATCCCGATCTTGAGAGAGCGGAGAATCTTCTTTACAATCTTGGTAAAGAAGGCTTGGTCGATATGGCTTATTACGGCTCAGCAAAAAGCTGTTTTACAGCAGGAACTACATTGTTTTATAATATGGGAACTTGGGCAATGTCAGGAACCAATGGACCTACAGAAAGTGACAACTGGAAGGTAGTTCCTATTCCGGCTGATCCTCAGAGTGATGAAAAATATATGAGTTCAGATATGCTGGCTTATATGTGGGTAAAAGGTTCAACCGCTAAAGAGGCAGTTAAGTGCTGGTTTGAATGTTCAAGGGTAGCCAACTTTGATGAAAACTATCAACAAACTACAAAAGAAAAGTTTTTGTCTGATAATCCGGGTTGGGATGAAGAAATGTATCAAGTTAAGGTAGATGCAAGTTCAAGCGAATACAAGCCTGTTTTTGACTTTGGATACGGAATATCATCTATACTTGCACAGGATGATTCTAAAACCGGAACAAACGCACCTATGTCTGCACTATATGAGGATATTTTCAAGCTTGATGAAAACGGTTCACAGAGAACGTGGTCGGCTATGAAAAATAAATATACAGGTACAATAGATTCTGAACTGAAAAAGATAAATGATAAGATAAAGGATTTTAAATAGATACCTTGTAAAAGAAATTAAGAGCAGTTCCTGCAAAGGAACTGCTCTTTTTGTATTTAAAATAGCTTATATTTATTAAATCAAACTGCAAAGCTCTTCAGCATATGCGGTTTCAATGGTTTTTTTGTAGATTATTTTTGCCCCGTGCTTTTGCAAATTAACTGTTGAGGAGTATTGCTTTTCATTTTCCAGACAGTTTACTGAAGCAAGCAGTATCTTAGGCGAGCCACGCTCAAACAGCTTGATAATTTCTTTTTGATTTGTTGTTCCGCCGTGATATGCTGTGATTATTACAGACGATACTTTTTGAAAATCAATAACCGACAGATCCATTCCGGTATAGCTGTTAAGAAGAAGAACTCCTCTTTTAAATTCTTTGAAGTTTTTAAGGCTTTTATGCTCGGGAGGAAGAGAATCTAAAGAATAAAAATCGTTTGACAAAATTCCCGACTGGGTAATTTGATAGCCCTTATGAACAGTCATTTTGCCGTCGCCGTTTCGGTAGGGAACAAGCACTCCGTGCTTGTTTATTCCGTTCACGATTTCCCTAACGGCGCAGGCAAAGTTTTCAACCCCGTTTGCCGAATTATCGCTAAGGACCTTATCGCTTGAAACTATATAAACAGGCGGCAAGTCGTTCTCAAAAACTGAAAGCATATTTGCAAAAAATGCAAGGGTATCCGTTCCGTAGGCTATTATGATTCCGTCGAACTCATCAAAACTGTTTGACTTGAGATAGTGCAAAATCTGTTCCCAGTCAGAAAGCTCCATATTTTCAGACAGCTTGTTCATCAAAAAAGTACAGTCAAACTGAACCTTGTCTTTTAAATCTCTGTAATCACGCTCAAATCTTCCGAGAAGCATCGGTTTTTCCTCTGAAAGGCTTGGGAGAATACCGTTTTTTGTTGTAACTGAGGCTATTGTTCCGCCTGTAAATATAAGTTTTATTTTATACATTTCACTGCTCCTTTATAGCTTTATTTTATAATGTTTAAAGCGTAATGTCAAATTGAGAGGCTTTAACAGAATACGTCTGCGAAAAAGCCCGTCAATAGGCGTACTCCAATTATTCAACGCTAGAAAAAACAGTGTGACAAAGCACATTTGCACCTGTTTTTTTGCTTAGCTAACGTTCTTATAACAAAAAATACACAAACATTTTACTTCGATTCTGGAAAAAGAATTAGTTGACACTTGCCAAAGCCGGTTTAATGTTGTATAATATGTTTGTATTTTTAATACTAAAAATTGAGAGGAGTAATCGAACTTATGATTTATTCTAAAGAAGTTGAAACAATGTGTCCGGTTGCACAGGGCGTTGAACATGGCGCCGCTCCCATACCGGAGGAAGCGAAATGGGTAAAGGCTAAAGAAATCAAGGATATTTCCGGCTTTACTCACGGTATAGGCTGGTGCGCTCCGCAGCAGGGTACTTGTAAGCTTACATTAAACGTAAAAGAGGGTGTTATTCAAGAGGCTCTTGTAGAGACGATTGGCTGTTCGGGTATGACTCATTCTGCAGCTATGGCGTCTGAAATTCTCCCGGGAAGAACAATACTTGAGGCTTTGAATACAGACTTGGTTTGCGACGCTATCAACACTGCAATGAGAGAGCTGTTTTTGCAAATCGTTTACGGAAGAACACAAAGTGCGTTTTCAGAGGACGGACTGACTATAGGCGCAGGTCTTGAGGACTTGGGAAAAGGACTTCGCTCACAGGTTGGTACAATGTACGGAACTCTGAAGAAAGGTCCTCGCTATCTTGAGATGACCGACGGTTATGTTACGGGAATTGCTTTGAATGAGGATAATGAAATTATCGGTTATAAATTTGTAAACTTCGGCAAGATGATGGATTACATAAAGGGCGGAGACGACGCAAACACAGCTTTTGAAAAGGCTCAGGGACAATATGGAAGAGTAGACGATGCTGTAAAGATCGTTGATCCGAGAAAAGAATAGGGAGGATTTTGAACAATGGCTTTATTTGAATCATATGATAGAAGAGAAAAACAAATCCTTGCTGTATTAGAGCAGTACGGAATCAAGTCGATAGAAGAATGTGCTGAAATCACAAAGGCAAAGGGCTTGGATATATACAAGCAGGTTGAGAGTATTCAGCCAATTTGCTTTGAAAACGCTAAATGGGCATACACGGTCGGTTGTGCTATTGCAATTAAAAAAGGCTGCAAAAGAGCTGCCGACGCTGCCGCTGCAATCGGAGAGGGACTTCAGGCATTTTGCATTCCTGGCTCTGTTGCTGATCAGAGAAAGGTTGGCTTAGGACACGGAAACTTAGGTAAAATGCTTTTGGAAGAGGACACAAAGTGCTTTGCATTTCTTGCGGGACACGAATCTTTCGCCGCTGCCGAGGGAGCTATTGGTATTGCAGAAAAGGCAAACAAGGTAAGAAAAGAGCCTTTGAGAGTAATTCTCAACGGCTTGGGAAAAGACGCAGCACAGATTATAGCCAGAATCAACGGCTTTACATATGTTGAAACTGAAATGGATTACTATACAGGAGAAGTTAAGGAGGTATTCCGTAAGGCTTACTCAACCGGACTTCGTGCTAAGGTAAACTGCTACGGAGCAAACGATGTTACTGAGGGAGTTGCTATTATGCACAAGGAGGGTGTTGATGTTTCCATCACAGGTAACTCAACCAATCCGACCCGTTTCCAGCACCCTGTTGCAGGTACATATAAGAAAGAGTGTATCGACCAGGGCAAAAAATACTTCTCTGTTGCGTCGGGCGGAGGTACAGGAAGAACGCTTCACCCTGATAATATGGCTGCCGGTCCTGCATCATATGGTATGACCGACACAATGGGAAGAATGCACTCTGACGCGCAATTTGCAGGTTCATCGTCTGTTCCGGCACACGTTGAAATGATGGGACTTATCGGCATGGGTAACAATCCTATGGTCGGAGCAACAGTGGCTTGCGCCGTTGCGGTTGAAGAGGCGATGAAAGGTTAATTTGACTTAAAAAGTAATAAAAATTCAACCCCGATTTTGCGGAAATACCGTAATTTCGGGGTTTTTCTCTTTTTATGTTGTTTTGTATAATTTGTACAAATAACCTTTAGTTTTGAGGTCATTGGTAACATAATGGTAGCGTATTGGTAACACTTTTATATAGCATTAACAGCTTCTTTAAGCTGTTCTATGGTTTTGTGAATATAAACCTTTTCTGTTACATCTGTGCTTGAGTGACCTAAAAGAAGTTTTTTTACTTTTCTATTCGTCCCAGCATTATCAAGAAGTGTCGCAAAAGTATGGCGGCACTCATGAGGCATATGTTTAATATTTATGGAATCTAAGTATTCTTTAAAATCTCTGTAATATTTACTGTAGTTAATTGCTTCTCCATTTTCTCTGCAGACAAGATGTGTTGACATTTGGCTAAGTTCTAGTACAAACGGCTTAATTTTATCACAAAAAGGAACAATGCGATTTTTTCCTGCCTGTGTTTTATTACCACCTTTTGCTGTCATTTCATCAAGATCTATGTTGTTTTTAAAACTTAGTTCGCACAGTTCATCAGGTCGCCATCCGGTATAAATATGAATGAGTATAATCTTTGCCATATGATCGTTTTTGTGTTTCCAAAGTGTTTCTATTTCGCTTTCAGAAAATGGAACACGAGGCTTTTCAACAACGACCTCAGGACGCTTAATATACTTTGCATAATTTTTAACAATATAATCGTGTGCAACAGCATATTCAAAAACAAGCTTTAACATACTTTGAATCCGAGCCCTTGTAGTAGCTCCAACATCTGCCGTATCAACAATATGCTGCATTTTTTCTGTTCTTATTTCAGATATATTGTCTTTGTAAATAGAAGTGCAGTAATTATATGCAGCTTTATATGTTCTCTGTGCAGATGGCGCAATTTGAGCATATTTTTCTTTGCTCCAAAGTTCAAAAAGTTCTTCAAAAGTCATATTGCTTCCATCAATATCATATGGATTTTTATTATAGTCCGCAAGTGCTAAACTGGCTTTTTTATAATTCTCATAATACCCAAGTACCTTTCTTATTAACTCACAATCATCGCCGTAACCGCAGCTTACTCTAACCATATATGGTTTGCGCCTTTTGCCGGACAACTTAGTTATAGAACCGTAACCATTTGGTAATCTCATAAATTTTCCTCCTATTCTTGACATACAAAAAATGTTATGCTAAAATAAAAGGGCAGAATTAGCCCTTTATTCAGACTGGGATTAATTCGTTAGCCTCTGTTGAGTTGCAGCTCAGCAGGGGCGTTTTTATTTACTTAATCTTTTTGCTTATTCTAATAATAGACCAAGGTCCATTTGCAGTAACAGTATATCCGTCTACTTTAACTTTTTTGTAAGCTCTGAGCTTAACATAGTATCGCTTGCCGCTCTTTAGCTTCCTGATAACCTTACTTGTAGAAGTACCCTTTTTAACTTTAAATGTACTTTTATTTTTAGTGAACTTTCTGTTAGTAGCTAGCTTTATTTCATAACCCTTTGCTCCACTTACTTTTTTCCAAGTGATTTTTAAAGTCATTTTCTTAGTTGTTATAACCTTTTTTATTACAGCTTTTTTAGTTTTAATTGTAGGTGTAGTTTTTGTTGTAGGTGTATGAGTTGGGTTTATTGTTTTGTTAGGCGTTTTTGTAGTAGGAGAAGTAGTAGGCTCAGTATAAACGCCGATACTTTCAAAAGGTATATTGTTTTCTTTAGCGTATGTTTCTGCTGCAGTATTGGTATAACCGTAAATAGTCAGCTTATCACAGCCTCTGAAAGCAAATTCCCTTATTTCCTTTACAGATGGGGAAATAGTGATTTTTTCTAAATTCGGGCAATATTCAAATGCACTTATATCAATTAATTCAGTGGTTTTCGGTATTGTTATGTTTATTAGAAAATCACGGTCATGAAAGCTTCTATACCCTATTTCACGAACTGTTCCCGAAATAAGTCCACTGCTGATTACTTCTGGTATTTCAAGATATGATTCATTCCCTAAGTAAGACGTTATGATGCAATCTCCAATACGGCCACCATTAATGATTTCTATTTCATAATCTCCGCAATTATATGTGGATACTGCTTGTGCCGGAATAATGAGTGTAGATAGGCTTATTAATATAATTATTGATGTTATAATACTTAATGTGTTTTTCATACTTGTACCTTCTTATTGTTATTTTATATCGTCTATATTTGCAGAAAAATGATATTCAAATAAAGAACTGTCATAATTACTTCCTAACTTTTCATTTAGCTTATCTGCAATAGCAATACCTTTTTGTGATGATTTTGCATCTTTAACATTTGTTCTTTCGTATTTAGTAAATATTTTTTTCCATTTCTTTTTGGTTCCTGCATAATAAATATTAATCATTTCTCCATCATCAGGGTGTAAATATGATAACGTATAATCATAAACATTTTTCATACTGTTAGGGAAATATATGTGTTTGACACTGCAACTATTAAAAATTGCAGTATAAACTTCTGTAAATCCTTCATCAATTATAAGAGTTTCAACACATCTCGAACTTACTTGAAAATCAGAAATATCAGTCTTATACTTCTTATTTTCAATTTTATATGTATTTTTTATTTCTAGAATCTTTGCATCGCCATTGTATCTGTTTAATAAAACTTTATCTCCAGATAATTTGTAAGAGAAATCTTCGATAGAGCCATAATTAGTTTCTTTAATGCTACTGGATGTTTTCTTGCTTTCACCACAAGCAGTTAATCCTGATAATGTTAGGGTAAAACCTATTAATAGTACCAGCATTCTTTTCATTTAAATTCCTCCTTGACATTTACTAAATAATGTAATATAATAAATTTGTAGAAATATAGTCTGTATTTCTACAATCCATAAATTTCCTTAATCCCTGTCAGTATTATGGTACTGGCAGGGATTTTTTTATTATACCTTTCCAATAACTTTGCCTACACATTTTAATTCAGTATAATTGTTTATAGGTATATTTTCAAATTCAGGATTTGTAGAGATTAATTCACCTTTACCCATTTTTTTGATAAAGCCCGAACCATTGACAATGAATATACCTATTTCGTTTTCAAATATACTCGGCTGTAGTCTTACAAAAACCTTATCGCCATTTGCATATTCAGGTAACATACTATCTCCATCGACTTCAATGACAATATCGGCTTTTCTGGCCTCTGGTTTATCTTGTACTGAAATAGTATCAAACAGTTCATCATCAAGCCAATCTCCTGAACCAGCTGAAGCCTTTAAAAGAGAAAATGGTAATTCTATTACCGATGGTTTTTCTATATATCTACAACGTTCATATTCTTCATTTAAAGTAAGATTAACAATTTTTTGACCGTGCTCATCTAGAGCGCGGTATTTATTTATAAGTTGTTCTTCCTTATTAGTAAAATTATTTTCTTTTCTAATGTTCTCTTGTCTTTTGTCACAATGGTAATCCAATAAGTAGTCAAGCGTTACGCCAAAGTATTTTCCCAATTTTATAAGCACTGTAGAATTTGGTTCACGCTCATTATTTTCATAGTTTCTATAAGTATTTACTTTTAAACCTAGCGCATCTGCCGTTTCTTGCTGAGATAGGCCACGTGCTAATCGAAGTTTTTTTAGACGATCTTCAAACATATTATCACCTCTTTTTTTATAAGTTTACACTCATAATGGGAAGATGTCAATACAATTTAAGTAAAAATCCCCCACTTTGGCGAAATTGCACAAACTTTTACCACTCATTTTGTGCTATTTTATTCTAAAAAACTGTTGACAATAACACGAATTGGGTGTATTATATAGACACCACCCAAAATGGGTTGCAAAGTAGTACGAAACAAAAGGGGGTGAAAATATGAGTAAAAGCAAAATGACAATCCTTGATAATATTAATGGAGAAATACGCAGGCGTGGAATGTCAAAAGATGAATTTTGTAAACTTCTTGGTGTAGAAAGAAGAACTTATACTCATTGGCAGTCAAAAGGAGAACTTCCTAGCACTAAATTATTGAAGTGTGCAGAAATATTAAATTGCACTTTAGATTATCTTGCTAGAGATGTTTCTGCATAAAGAAAACAAGAAATCAATGAGCAGAGGGGGTGATAGAAAATGAAGAAGAAACACAAAAAATACATTGAATACTTAAATCTAAAAATCAATGAGTATCAAAGTCGATATCGTTTTTGGAGGGTAATAGCAGCTATATCAATATTCTTGAATAGTTTTCTAATAGGATTTTGGATAGGAAAGACTATTTTTCAATAAGCCAAAATATCAAAGATGCAAGAAAGCCAAATATTGCACCACTTATTGCACTAACGGTTGCAATTATCCAATCGTGACGAAATTGACGTTTACGCTCGTATTCTTCTTTTCGTTGTTTAAATTCAGATTCGAGAATGGGGATGCTTTTACCTTGTGCAAGCTTTGGTGGTTTAAAATATTTCAAGGATAATTCTCCTTTCGTATATAGTGTTTCTAAATAATACCACAAAATATGAGGAAATACAAGAAAAACAAAAGAGCAGGGAGGTGAGAAAATGGAAACAAAGACAAATAAAATATTACCTGAGACATTTGCAAAAATTATCAATCATTCTGCAACTTGGGTAAGGGTTTCAATGCAAAGAGGACTATTACCAATAGGTGTGGCAATGAAAGTGAATCAGCAAAGCAAGCGTTGGAGCTATGATATTAGACCTAACCTTGCGGCTAATTATCTTGGTATAAGCGTAGAAGAATTGCTTAATCTTGTGCAAAAGTATGAAGAAAGAGAAACATAAGGAGTTGAAAAAATGAAAACAAAGATGGTACTAGGAGTAATAGGCTTTTTTGCTTTGTTCATAATAGCAGGAATAACAAGAAGCACATTTTTGATGTGTATGGTAATAGCAGTAATATCATACTTTACAGGAGCATTACTACAAGAGCCATACAAGGTTATTACGGTTAAGCCGAAAGAGCAAAAGAGCATCGAAGTAAAAGGAATGGAGGTAGAGAAATGAAATCAACAGGAATAGTAAGAAGAATTGATGATCTTGGAAGAGTAGTAATCCCAATGGAGTTAAGAAAGGTTTTTGATATGCCTACAGGAACTCCAATAGAGATTTATACTGAAGGTGATTCTATTATTCTGCATAAGTATCAGAACAAGTGCGAGTTCTGTGGCAGTACAGAAAATGTTGCCGAGTTCAAAGACAAGAT
>CANRJA010000019.1 GCA_947630825.1 uncultured Clostridia bacterium
TCTCTTTGTCTTCGTGTTCCATTGTTCAATTTTCAAGATGCTATTTTTAAGGACTTTTTTATCCTTTTTTTCTCCACTCGTTTTTCGAGTGCCTGATTATTATATCATGTCACTTTTGCTTTGTCAAGGGGTTTTTTCAAAAAAGTTTCAAAAAAATTTTAACCATTATTTTTTACAAATCAAGCCGGACTTTTTTCTCTAATATTCGGCATAATAGCTATATAATTAATAATGTATAGGTTTATTAAATCAAAATATCTTGCTTTTTGTTGACATATAAGTAAAGTAGTTGTATAATAAACCTACAACCTTATCAAGAGCGGCGGAGGAAACAGGTCCTGTGAAGCCCGGCAACCTAATTTTTATTAAGGTGCTAATTCCTGCGGTAATAAATCCGAAAGATGAGGAATTTAGATGATAAATTCAAGCGTTTCGGTTTTGAAGCGCTTTTTTGTTTATTAAAATTTGGAGGAATTTAAAATGTCAAGAAATCTTTTTACTTCTGAATCTGTAACAGAAGGGCATCCTGATAAAATATGCGACCAGATTTCAGATGCAATCTTAGACGCAATGCTTGAACAAGACCCTTATTCAAGAGTTGCCTGTGAAACAGTTGCAACAACAGGAATGATAATGTGTATGGGCGAAATAACGACAAAAGCACAGGTCGATATACCGGAGATAGTCAGACAGACAGTAAATGAAATAGGATACGATAACGACTACTACGGCTTTAACGGCAACACCTGTGCTGTTATTACAACTATAGACAAGCAGTCACCCGATATAGCCCAGGGTGTTGACAACGCTTTGGAAGGCCGCGAACAGAATTTAAATGATATCGGCGCAGGAGATCAGGGTATGATGTTCGGTTATGCCTGCAATGAAACTCCCGAGCTAATGCCTATGCCTATTTCTCTGGCGCACAGGCTTGCCCAAAAGCTGACTGAAGTCAGAAAAAACGGAACTCTCCCCTACCTCCGTCCTGATGGAAAAACTCAGGTAACAGTTGAATACGAAAACAACAAGCCAAAGAGAATAGATGCTGTTGTTGTTTCTTCTCAGCACGATGAAAACATAACGCTTGAACAAATAAGAAAAGACGTTATCAAATATGTTGTAAAGGCTGTTATACCAAGTGAACTTCTTGACGATAAAACACAGTATTTTGTAAATCCCACAGGAAGATTTGTTATAGGCGGTCCTCATGGTGACAGCGGACTTACCGGAAGAAAAATCATTATAGATACCTACGGCGGAATGGGACGTCACGGCGGCGGCGCTTTCTCAGGAAAAGACCCCACAAAGGTCGACCGCTCGGCGGCTTATATGGCAAGATATGTTGCCAAAAACATTGTTGCCGCAGGTCTTGCCGATAAGTGCGAGGTTCAGCTTGCATACGCTATCGGCGTTGCGTCTCCTGTTTCGGTTATGATTGATATTAATACATTTGGTACAAGCAGCCTAGACCCAAATAAACTAAGCGAAGCTGTAAGAAAGGTTTTTGACTTACGTCCGTCGGCTATTATTGAAACGCTCGGACTTCGCAAGCCTATTTATAAAAAGCTCGCAGCATACGGTCATATGGGACGTGAAGATTTAGACGTTGCATGGGAGAAAACAGACAAAGTCGAAGAACTAAAAAGGATAGTTTTGTAACTATTTATACTTTTATATTTGGTGCATTTTATATTCATTAAAGCATTTCTTAAAAAAGGTTGCCTGTTATCAGGCAACCTTTTTTATAAAACTATTCTCTCATTCTCACTGGATTTCGGTCTTGTCATAAGCTCTTTTAACGCAGCGTCGACCTGCTTACCCTCAAACAAAACTGCGTAAAGCTGTTCGGTTATCGGCATCTCGACCCCCTGAGCCTTTGCAAGTGCATAAGCGGTTTTCGTACAGTAATAACCCTCGACCGTTCCTACTGTTCTTACCGCCTCTTCAGGAGTTTGACCTTTTCCTATCAATATGCCTGCACGTCGGTTTCTCGAGTGCATACTGGTACAGGTCACAATCAAATCACCTATTCCTGTCAGTCCTGCAAATGTACTGGTATTTGCCCCTAAAGATGCCCCCAGACGAGCTATCTCGCTGATACCTCTCGTCATAAGAGCCGCCTTTGTGTTATCTCCAAAGCCCATACCGTCGCAGATTCCTGCCGCAAGCGCAATAATATTTTTCAGCGAACCCCCTATCTCACAGCCGATAATATCGTCATTAATATATATTCTTAGAACCTCACTCGACATAGTTTCCTGAATGTACTTTGCCGCATCGTGATCCTTTGACGAGACTACGACCGTTGTAGGAATACCCTTTGCAAGCTCTTCAGCATGAGAAGGTCCCGTAAGTACAATCACTCTGTTTTTATCAAAGACTTCAGAAACAACAACGCTCATTCGCTTTAGCGTACCGTTTTCTAAACCCTTTGACGTGTTTACAATATAGGTTTTTTCACTCATATAAGGCTTAGCCGTCTCACAAGTTGCCCTTACAAACGAAGATGGAATACCCACAATAGCTATATCCTTGCCGCTTACGCAGGAAATATCGGTAGTCAATTTAACGCTTTTAGGAATTATAGTTCCGGGAAGCTTTGCTTTAAGTTCACCCGTTCTTTCTATGGTATCTATTTCATCTTTGAACTTTGACCATACCGTCACATTGTGACCCAGCCTGTCACACATAACAGCAAGTGAAAGCCCAAATCCTCCAGAACCCAGAATAACTATATCAGCCATATTGATCCTCCGTCATATTTAATATTAATACTATCTCTTACTTTTAAAACTAAGCTTATTTTCCTCGTGGTTTTTAAGCCTTAATATGTTGGCTTTATGCTTGTATATTATCAATACAGACAATAAAACCGCAAACAAAACATTTATCCACACTCCATCATATCCCCGAACTGCCTGTAAAATACCAGTAACAAATGGATAACATATCATAGATACTATTGACCCTAAGGAAACATATCTTGTGATTGATACAATTATAATAAACACAGCTAAGCACAAAATAGTTGTAACAGGGTCAACAGCAAGCATAGTAGTACAAGCAGTCAGAACACCCTTTCCGCCCTTAAAACCGTAATACAGCGGAAAAATATGACCAAGCACAACGCAAACCCCTGCAACATACCCAATAAACAGACTGTCTCCGAAGAACAAAACGCCCAGAATGTCAGTTACGATAAGCCGTGCCAGAACTACCGCAATAACGCCCTTGAACAAATCGCATAAAAGAGTTATCAAAGCAGGTATTTTACCGTATACCCGCAAAACATTAGTAAGTCCTGCACTTTTACTTCCGTATTTTCTTATATCGTCGTGCTTGAGAAGCCTGCAAACTATCAGCGCAGAGTTAAAGCTACCAAACAAATATGAAGCTATTGCTGTGACTGCAATACATAAAAATCTTACCATAAATAATCACCCAAGTTATTTTGTATCGTTTACTCCCCGCTCTCTGACAATAAATCTTACAGGCGTTCCCTCAAGACCAAAGGTTTCACGTATTTGGTTTTCCAAATACCTTTGATATGAAAAGTGGAAAAGCTCAGCTTTATTTACAAAAGTAACAAACGTAGGAGGCTTGGTCGTAGGCTGTGTCATATAGTAAATCTTCAGCCTTTTTCCCTTATCAGACGGCGGCTGAACTCTGCTTGTTGCGTAAGCTAAAACGTCGTTTAGCTTTCCTGTTGAAATTCTAATTGAATTTTTCTCAGCAACATATTTAATAATGTCAAACAGCTTATCTAACCTCTGACCTGTTTTTGCTGAAATAAACACAAACGGAACATACGACATAAAACTGAAATCATTTTTCAGCTTGTTTGTGTATTCAGACATAGTATTTGTATCTTTCTCGACAGCGTCCCATTTGTTGATAGCTACAACGCACGCCTTACCCTGCTCGTGGGCATAGCCGGCAACCTTAGAATCCTGTTCGGTAAAACCGACGGTAGCGTCTATCACGATAACCGCAACGTCTGCTCTGTCGACCGCCATATAAGCTCTGAGAACACTGTATTTCTCAATACTTTCTAAAACCTTCGACTTTCTCCTGATGCCTGCCGTATCAATAAAAACAAACTTGCCCTTTTCGTTTTCAACTAATGTGTCGGTCGCATCTCTGGTTGTACCTGCAATGTCTAAAACGATAAGCCTTTCTTCTCCGCATATCCTATTTATAATTGAGGATTTTCCGGCATTCGGCTTTCCTATAACGGCTACTTTTATAGTATCACTGTCATCTTCACCATCATCAGTATCGGGAAAATATTTAATTACCTCATCAAGCAGTTCGCCAGTGCCGTGTCCGTGAACTGAAGATACCGCTATCGGGTCTCCTATTCCAAGATTGTAAAACTCATAAATTTCAGGGGGAGGATCTCCGATACTGTCGCATTTATTTACACAAAGAACAACGGGCTTTCCCGACTTCATAAGCATAGCCGCTACGTCATAGTCATTTGCAGTTACACCTGTTCTTACATCGGTAATAAAAATAATTACATCTGCGCTAGTTATTGCAACCTCTGCCTGACGCTTCATCTGATTGAGAATAATATCGTCTGTTTTGGGTTCGATACCGCCTGTATCTACAAGCATAAACTGCTTGCCGCACCATTCGCATTTTGAGTAAATCCTGTCTCTGGTAACACCGGGTGTATCATCAACAATGGACAGCTTTTGCCCTATCAGCTTATTAAATAATGTAGATTTTCCAACATTAGGTCTGCCGACGATAGCGGCTACAGGTAATGCCATAAATCTTTATCCTCCAATAAATTATTACAAGAAAAAAGCAGAGAAGGAATAACTCCACCTCTGCTTTACAAAGATGCTTACTTAGCAGCATCGCTGCTTTTTTTGATAACCTCTACACCCTTATAAAATCCGCAATTTTTACAAACTTTATGTGGAGCTGTAAGCTCACCGCAATTAGAACATCTGCTTAATGCCGGTGCGTCTAATTTCCAAACAGCAGAACGTCTCTTATCACGTCTGGCTTTGGATACCTTTCTCTTTGGTACTGCCATTGTGGCACCTCCTCTTAGGATATTTTTAATTAAGTATTGTTGCGGCTATTAACTCTTTGAGCATTCGCAAGAAGCTTCATTTAGGTTTTGTCCGCATATGAAGCATAAGCCCTTGCAGTCTTCCTTACATAAAATCTTTGAAGGCAGCTGCAACAATAAATCAGAAATAGCCAACTCGTCCAAGTCAAGAACCATATTTTCGCACACAATATGCTCGTCATCCTCATTTTGAGAATTACGAACTATAGTATGCTCAAAATCATAATCGTATTCCCGCTCGAACATCTTAAGACATCTGTCACAAACGTGATTCAAAACAAAACTTGTATAAAATTTCAGCGTTACAATTCCCGCTCTGTTTTCGACTTCTCCGTTTATAGATACAGGTGTTTTGAATGAAACCGCCTTGTAGCCGTCAAGCTCCTCAAGCGGTATTTTATAATCAATTTCCTTGCGTTCACCAACTATATCGAACAGCTGCTTCAGTTGAATTTTCATTCTAACACCTCAAACATCATAAATTACATTATAACTATTATAATTTACATTGTCAATAGTTTTTATGTAATTTTAAAACAAACTAATGCTTTAAGGCTTACATAAACGCCTTTACTCTGTCAGGAAGCTCCTGTGCGTCAGTAGAAACTGTGAAAACTATATTTACATTTTCAGCGTGAGCGTTCAGCTTTTCAAACATAGCGCCAAGCTCATCATAATCTCTTCCGCCTATTTTCAGAATACCATCAATAAAAACCTCCTGGATATCATAATTTCCTGCCAGCATACCCATAACAAATCCGTAGAATGTATCATAGCTGTCAATAGCATATTCTTCTGCATCAACAAGTCTTACGCTGTGAGGAAGATCGTATGTCAGTTTCATTCCCTTTTCAATACAAACAACATTACCTGTTGCTTTATTTGAAGCCTCGGTAATTTTGTCAACCAAGATTTTTGTTTTTCCTGTACCTTTTTTTCCTGTTATAATGCTGATCATAACAACACTCCGTTCCGCCCATTAGGGCAATTTATTTTAACGGACAGACCTGTCCGAAAATGGATTACATTAAATATAGTATAAGCCCTCGACCTACTTCAATTTTTCCTCAAGCTCCGCTTTCTGATCCTCATAACCCGGTTTTCCCAAAAGAGCGAACATATTCTTTTTATAGCTCTCAACACCCGGCTGATTAAACGGGTTTACTCCCAAAACATATCCCGAAACAGCACAAGCCTTCTCAAAGAAATATACCATCTCACCGAAGTTCTCCTCGTCAAGCTCATCGACTTCTATAACTACGTTAGGTACTCCGCCGTCAGTATGAGCCAAAATAGTACCCTCTAAAGCCTTTCTGTTTACGTCAGACATATTCTGATTTGTAAGAAAGTTCAAACCGTCTAAGTTTTCAGCGTCCTCCTCCAAGAATAGATCCTGCTTAGGCTTCTTTACATCAACTACTGTCTCAAACATTATCCTTGAGCCGTCCTGAATAAACTGACCGAGTGAGTGAAGATCTGTCGAAAAAGTAGCAGATGACGGGAATATACCCTTATTATCCTTGCCCTCACTCTCGCCGTAAAGCTGTTTCCACCACTCTGCCATCATTGTAAAGCTAGGCTCATAAGAAACAAGCATTTCAACCGACTTGCCCTTTCTGTTCAGAATATTTCTTACAGCCGCATACTTGTAGCAGTCGTTATTGTCGTCCTTTGAATATTTATCCATACCCTTCTTTGCGCCTGCCATTATCTTATCAATATCACAGCCGGCAACCGCAATCGGCAGTAAGCCTACAGCCGTAAGCACTGAAAATCTTCCGCCGATATCGTCTGCTATAACAAAAGTTTCATAGCCCTCTTTATCGGAAAGCTCTTTTAAAGTTCCCCTCTTAGCGTCGGTAGTTGCAAAAATTCTGTTCTTTGCCTCTTCCTTGCCGTACTTATCTTCAACCAGCTTTTTGAAAATTCTAAAAGCGAGAGCTGGTTCTGTTGTAGTTCCAGACTTTGAGATAACATTAACGCAAATATCCTTGCCTTCGCAAATTGAAAGAATCTCCTTAAGATATGTCGGGTTTATATTGTTTCCGACAAAGTATATATCAGGAGTATCCTTCTTTAAGTTATTGTAAAAAGGTGACTTCAATAGCTCAATAGCGGCTCTTGCGCCCAAATATGAGCCTCCAATACCGATAACTATAAGGATATCAGCCTTTTCTTTTATCCTCTTAGCCGCAGCTTTAATTCTTTCAAATTCGTCTTTATCATAATTCTCAGGAAGGTCTACCCAGCCTAAAAAATCGTTACCCAGACCGTTTCTATTCTCAATAATATTATGCGCTTCGCTTATTTGCGCTTTCATTGCTTCCATTTCGTGCTCGGCAATAAAATTACCAAGATACTTTGTGTTTAATCTAATTGACACTTTCCAAATTCCTTTCTAGTTTTAGCTAATTACATTTTACTATAAAACAAGTTATTTTTCAAGTGCTCTTTTTGCAACTTTATGTAACAATTAAGTTTTTGTGCAATAGATACAATTTTTAATTAATTTCTTAGTAAACTTAACAAAAGTTTACTAAACGCGCCTGCTATGTTTATTCGTTTTACTTCATTCTTTGTATATATATTGCGTTTCAATAATTCCTTTGAGCCCATTTTAAATACAATCTCTCCTACCTTTGTATTCTTAGCGACCGGAGCCTCCAGCTTGCTCATTCTATCACAAGTGACGCTGATATCCCCCGCTGTTCCTCTTTTTATTACTATTCTTGCAGTTCCGTCTACATAGGTATCAGCCTTTAACTCAAATCCGTGGGTCACATCAATGGGTTCTAAAGCGTCCTTTGGTATCTCAGGAGCATAAATATCATAACCTTCAAAGCCAAAATCGAGCATTTCCTGTGCGTCAATCGCTCTGCTGTCGCCATCTTTAGTTTTAAGAGCAACCGCTATCAAACTTAGCTCGTTTCTTGTTGCCGAAGCAACAATGCAGTTTCCCGATTTATCAGAAGCGCACGCCTTAAGACCGCTTATTCCCTTATACTTTTTAACAAGAGTATTGAGATTGACAAGCTCTGCCTTTCCACCTCTTACGCTGTCCATCCATTTGGT
This sequence comes from uncultured Clostridia bacterium, assembly GCA_947630825.1. Classification (GTDB taxonomy): domain Bacteria; phylum Bacillota; class Clostridia; order Oscillospirales; family Ruminococcaceae; genus UMGS1601. The sequence goes on from CANRJA010000019.1 coordinate 8,162, forward strand.
AAAAAAACCTTTTAGGTTTTTATGCTTTAAAAGCTCTGCTGACAAAATCGCTATATCCTTTGCGGTTGAAATATTAGACTCGCTTATTCCTGTGCAGTCGACAAATTTTGTGTTTTTCATTCCCAGTGATTTTGCTCGGTTGTTCATTGCCTTAACAAAAGACTTCTCGTTTCCTGCAATGCCCTCTGCCAGAACAACGCAGGCATCGTTTGCGTTTCCAATCGTAACAGACTTTAAAAGCTCTTTTACACTTATTTTTTCGCCCACATCCAGCCATATCTGCGAGCCTTGCTTAGAATTAGCCGCCGCAGACGTTATAAGCTTTTTATTAAGCGTGAAATCCTTATCCGTTTTTAGCCTTTCTGCTGTGAGCAGTATGGTCATCAGCTTTGTAAGATATGAAACAGGCGCTTTTTCATTAGCTCCTTTTTTATAAATCACAGTATTTGTAGATGCCTCAAACAGCACTGCTTTTTCAGCCGTTACCGATAACCCCGATTTCTTATGCTCGTTAGATATGTCAAGCGCTGTCGCTGTTACTTCATTTACTGTTTTATAGCTGCTTGCGCCGTCGGCATACGCTTTTGTAAAGAACAGAGACAAGGTTACTATACACAGCAGAATGGCAGTTAGATTTTTGATTACTTTCATTTCCATACTCCCCTTTATCTTTTGCTATATTTTATTAATATTGCTTAATTAATTTTATGCTAAAGACAAGGGTTTATGCTTTTAGAGGCTAGAGGTTAGAGGCAAGAGGCAAGACCAGCGTGACGCTGGTTGCTCTGCTGCCCTATTAGAGACTAGATGCAAGAGGCAAGAGGCAAGATAAAACCGCCCAGACATATTTTTGTCTGGGCGGTTTTACGTAACTACATAGATTTATTTTAGGAATTTACTTCACTTTTTTCTTAACAACCTTGCTCCATTTACCGTAACTTGTATTGCCGTTTACAGTCTTATATGCTCTGACTTTTACAAAATACTTCTTTCCTGATTTTAGTTTCTTAAGAATTACCTTGTTCTTCTTGATATTCTTTTTAACCTTTGCATTTTTCATACCTTTCTTTAAAGAATATTTTACTTCATACTTAACTCCGCTTATTTTTTTCCAAGATACTTTTAGCTGTTTCTCTTTAATTGGCTTTACCTTCAGCCTTTTGACCTGTGTCTTTTTGATAGCTTTAATATTACCTGCAATTACTGATGAAACATCTACATAAGTCATTTTAAGCTTTTTATAAGTATCTGCATTTGAAGGTACAACCAATCCAGGTGACCATGTACTATGGTCAAACTTATTCCTTTTAAATACTGTCAGTTTTGAAAAATCAACATTCTTAACCTCAGACTTTTTTAACTCTATTATATCAGTTATATGCCTTGCTGTTTTGGCTTCCGGAAACTTCCACACAGAATTATATGACATAATTAAATTGTTATCAAAGTCTTTAACCATTCCATTGTTTACAAATGTTTCACAAGTATACTTACTGCCGTAAATACAATTTACCAAAAGCATATTGTTTTTGAAAAACTCTGCTTTTTTCCCTGTAAAACCGCAAGCAGTGTAGTCCTTATAATTATTAATTACAAAGTAATAATTTTTTCTTGTACCAATTTTATAGTCTACACTAAAAGAGTCATCTATTTTTACTTTGCTTGTATAATTCAGTATATTTATCATTTTCAATGTAATATTTTCATCAGGAGTTGTATTTGGCTCGGAATTTGAGGTGGCGTTAGAATAATTAAGAGTAACATTTACTGTTATTTTTGAAAAATCTACACCTGATACTTTAGACTTTTTTAATTCAATCAAATTTATATCATACGCAACCACAGGCATCCTTATATATGATATATTATATTTATAATTGAATTTAATAGTTCCATCTGCACCTTTTGTTATTGTAGGATTTTCATATCCGCCTCTGCCGCCGTTATAACTGTTAAGCCAATTAACAAACAGGATATTATCATTGAAAAATTCCTTGTTATAACCTTTTATAAGTCCCTTACTTTTAAGCACTTTGTATTCGTCATAATTTTCAATACAGCTATAATAAGATGAACCACTTTCTGGGTATTCAATATCCAATACACCACATACAGAGTGGCAAAAATCCCACTTACTGTTAAAGCTTAAAGCAGTATCAGCAGTTGTAATAAATGCCGTCAATGAAACAGAAGTAATCAACATAACAACCGAAGCTATTATACATAATAATTTTTTCATAATAAATCTCCTTTTGTTTTAAATTTGTCTATATCATTTATTATATATCCTATATATTTAAGATTATAAAATTTTATTTGCAATTATAATATATTACTAAATAAAAAATTTGTCAAGTTAAATTTTAATTATAGATAGTAAGTTTAAAGTTCTTGTCACTTTGTTTATAAAAAGAAAACGGTATGCAAAAGCCATACCGTAAATTTTACTAAGTATTAAAATTTAGTTTTGCTTATTTAACTACAAACTTTGAGATTTGCGCAAACAATGCCTGTGAATCATCTGTGTGTGCGACAAGCTCAATAGCGTTTGTCAGATCCAGACTGAAAATACCCATGATAGACTTTGCGTCTACAGCATATCTGCCCGAAATCAAATCAACGTCAAAGTCACACGATGAAACTGCGCTTACAAACTCCTTAACATCTGAAATTGATTGCAATAAAACTTTTGCTTTTGTCATAATAAATTCCTCCCTAATAAATGTTTTGTTGTTGAAAACCCTTAGGAATTCAGAGAATTATTCCTCTATTTAACTCTCTAACTAAAATATAACATATTATTTTTAATTGTCAAGGGGTATTTGAAAAAAATAAGTAAATATAGTATAATGTTCAAGTAAAATAAAACGCTCAAAATCTATTTAGTAATGTGTAAACTTTTTTAGTTTCTACTATGGAGTAAATAAAATGAAAATATATTATTATACCCTCGGCTGCAAAGTCAACCACTACGAAACCGAAGCCTTAAAAGAATGTCTTGAACAGTCAGGTAATATAAGCGCCAAATCAATTGTCGAGGCTGATGTTGCAATAGTGAACTCCTGCACAGTGACAGGACAAGCAAATGTAAAATGCAGACAGATACTTCACAAGATAAGAAAGCAAAATAAAAACTGCATACTTATCCTCACCGGCTGTTTTCCCCAGGCTTTTGAAGAGGAAGTAAAATCATTTGATTTTTGCGATATTATATGCGGCTCTGCAAATAAGATGAGTATACCCAAAATGCTTAATGATTATCTGTCTGATGATAATGCCGATGAAAACGGTAAAAGAAAGCAGATTATTAGTATTGAGAAACACTCAAAGACAAATAAAATTGAAAATATGAGCATTAACGGTTATGAAGATAAAACAAGGGCAAATGTTAAAATTCAAGACGGCTGCGACCAGTATTGTTCATACTGCATTATACCCTATGCAAGAGGGCATATTCGTTCAAAGAGCCTGGATGAAATCAGAAAAGAGATTATAAGCCTGTCTAAAAGCGGACACAAGGAAGTCGTGCTTGTAGGTATTAATCTTTGCTGTTACGGCAAGGATTTGAGTAATAGCAAAAGCATAAGGCTTATTGATGCTGTCGAGACAGCTTGCTCGGTTGAGGGTATAGAGCGTGTAAGGCTCGGCTCGATTGAACCTGAAATGATTTCTGACGAGGATATAGAGAGAATGTCAAGCCTTAATAAGCTTTGCCCTCAGTTTCACCTGTCACTTCAAAGCGGGTGTGACAAGACTTTAAAAGAAATGAACAGAAAGTATACGGCTTTTGAATACGAAACTCTTTGCAAAAAACTTAGAAAAGCCTTTCCCGACTGCGCTATAACTACTGATATTATGGTAGGTTTTCCGGGCGAAAGCGATGAAGATTTTTTAAAGTCTCTGAGCTTTGTAGAAAAAATGAAATTTTCAAAGGTACATATATTTCCCTATTCAATGAGAGAAGGTACAGCAGCCGCTAAACGCACCGACCAAATTGACGGAAAGACTAAAGAGAAACGTGCTAAATCTATGGAGGCTGTATGTGTAAAGTCGTCAGAGGAGTTTTTAAAAGCTCAAGTTGGCAAGGTTTACCCTGTTTTATTTGAAAAAGAGAAGTCTTTGGATTTTTACGAAGGTCATACTCCGAATTATATAAATGTAAAAATTCCGAGAAAAAACCTTAAAAAACCTCAAAACAGTTTGCGAAAACAGATATTATATGTTAAAATAGAAAAGGCTGAAAAAGGCTGCTGTATCGGCAGCTTTGCCGATGATTTAACAATACAAAATCTATCTGAAAACAAATATAAGGAGCTGTGATTATGCCAGTTTATCGAATTTATGTTGAAAAGAAGCCAAGCTACGCTTCACAGGCTGAAAATCTTCTCAGCGGAATAAAATCGGTTTTAAAAATCCCTGAATTGACAGGGATAAGAGTTATAAACCGCTATGACGCTGAGGGTATGTCGGAGGAAGAGTTTAAAAAATGTATACCTGTTGTATTCTCCGAGCCTGCAGTTGATGTTACTTATAATGAGCTACCTAAACTTATGAATAATGAAAATATTATTGCTGTTGAATATCTTCCAGGACAGTTTGACCAAAGAGCAGACTCCTGCGCTCAGTGCATTTCCCTTCTTACCGGAGGCAACCGTCCGACTGTCAGATCGGCTACTATATATATATTGCAGGGAGATATTTCAGAAAAAGATATTAACGAAGTTAAAAACTATTTAATCAATCCTGTTGAAAGCCGTGAAGCGTCTCTAAAGCCTGTTGAAACACTGGATATCAAATATGATATTCCTGAAAGGGTCATTACCATCGAGGGCTTTATCTATTCAAACGACACTGAGCTTAAATCTCTTATGACCACTTTAGGTCTTGCAATGGATTTTGACGACATAAAATTCTGTCAGGATTATTTTAAAAACACAGAAAAGAGAAACCCAACTATTACTGAAATTCGTATGATAGACACATACTGGTCCGACCACTGCCGCCACACTACATTTTCTACAATCATCGATAAAGCTGATATTAAAACCCCTTACATAAATGAAACCTTTAAAGATTATTTAAAAACAAGAAAAAAGATTTATGGGGACAGAAAAGACAAGCCTATTACTCTTATGGACCTTGCGGTTATAGGTGCTAAAAAGCTGAGAAGCGAAGGTCTTTTAAACGAACTTGACGAAAGTGAAGAAATAAACGCCTGCTCGGTTAAGATAAAGGTTGAAGTTGACGGCAAAAACGAGGATTGGCTGTTGATGTTCAAAAACGAGACGCACAACCACCCTACCGAGATCGAACCCTTCGGAGGTGCTGCTACCTGTCTTGGCGGAGCGATAAGAGATCCGCTGTCGGGACGCTCATATGTATACCAGGCAATGAGAGTTACAGGAGCTTCAAACCCTCTTGTGCCTTTTGAAGACACCGTAACAGGAAAGCTCCCGCAAAGAAAAATTACAGTCGGCGCGGCTAACGGATACTCGTCTTACGGAAATCAGATAGGACTTGCTACAGGTCACGTCAGCGAAATATATCACCCCGGATATGTTGCTAAAAGAATGGAGATAGGTGCGGTTATCGGCGCTGCTCCGGCGGAAAACGTGCGCCGTGAACGCCCAGAGCCAAACGACCTTGTTATTCTTCTTGGCGGCAAAACAGGTCGTGACGGCTGCGGAGGAGCAACAGGTTCTTCTAAATCTCACACTTTGGATTCTCTTGAAACCTGCGGAGCAGAGGTTCAAAAAGGTAACGCCCCTGAGGAAAGAAAACTTCAAAGACTTTTCAGAAAGCCTGAAGTTACAAAAATGATCAAGAGATGCAACGACTTCGGCGCAGGCGGAGTTTCGGTAGCTATAGGCGAGCTTACCGACGGTTTGGAGATAAATCTCGACGCTGTAACCAAAAAATACGACGGTCTTGACGGTACAGAGCTTGCTATTTCGGAATCGCAAGAGAGAATGGCTGTTGTTATTTCAAAAAGTGATGTTGATAAGTTCTTAGCCGAAGCTGAAAAGGAAAATCTTGAGGCTACCGTCGTTGCCCATGTAACAAACGACAGACGTCTGAAAATGAACTGGAAGGGCAACGAGATTGTCAATCTGTCAAGGGATTTCTTAAATTCAAACGGTGCTGAAAAACACACAAAAATCACAGTTTCAGACCCATATATAGTAACCGGCGGTAACATAGATAACAGCCCTGAAAAATGGGAGGCAATGATTTCGAACCTGAATATATGCTCCCAAAAAGGACTCGTTGAGAGGTTTGACTCAACCATCGGCGCAGGTACTATACTTATGCCTTACGGCGGAAAATACCAGAACACACCTACTCAGGCAATGGCAGCTAAAATACCTGTTCTTCACGGAGAAACGACAACCGCTTCTATTATGGGCTGGGGATACGATCCTTTCCTTTCTGAAAAGAGTCCCTACCACGGTGCGATCTCAGCTGTTGTTGAATCTATAGCAAAGGTCGTTGCAACAGGCGGAGACCATAAAAAGTGCTGGCTGACATTCCAGGAGTATTTTGAAAGAACTCAAAACGATCCAAAACGCTGGGGTAAGCCTCTTGCGGCGCTTCTTGGAGCATACAAGGCTCAGACAGAGCTTGGCTGCGCTTCAATCGGAGGTAAGGATTCAATGAGCGGAACATTTGAGAAAATCGACGTTCCACCAACTTTGGTTTCCTTCGCTGTTTCAATTTCTGATTCCTGCGACGTAACTTCTCAGGAGTTTAAAGAAGTCGGCTCAAAGGTTATTTATCTCGCACCTAAATATGATGAGAATGGAATTGTTGACTTTGAAAGCGTAAAAAGCATTTTTGAAAAGGTTGAAAATTTCATTAGAGAGGAACAGGCTTTGTCTTGCTGGGCTGTATCTTTCGGTGGCGTTTCAGAAGCAGTTGCCAAGATGAGCTTTGGCAACAAGATTGGCTTTAAGTTTACAGGCGATGTTACTCCTAAGGAGCTGTTTACTCCATGCTACGGTGCTATTGTTATCGAGTTAAAGAGTAATGTTGAAACCGATGAGAGGGTTATCGGTGAAACAATCGACGAATACAAAATCTACACTCCCGATTATGAGCTTGACTTAGATAGACTTCAAGAGCTTTGGGAAAACAAGCTGGAGCCTGTGTTCCCTGCTAAAATTGACAATGACCACGGCGTTGTAGATAAGTTTTCATACAAATCGGAGAAAAAAATCAAACCTATTGCCCATATTGCAAAGCCGAGAGTTTTGATTCCGGTATTTCCGGGTACTAACTGCGAATACGACACCGCCAGAGCTTTTGAAAGAGCGGGAGCTATTCCTGAGGTTTTTGTTATTAAAAACTACTCTGCCGAAGCAATTTCAGAATCGGTAAACGAGGTCGAAAAACTTATACGGCAATCTCAGATCATTATGCTTCCCGGCGGATTCAGCGGCGGCGACGAGCCTGACGGAAGCGGTAAGTTTATAACTTCTTTCTTCAGAAATCCTCGTCTCACTCAGGCTGTTCACGAGTTTTTGAAATACAGAGACGGTCTTATGCTGGGTATCTGCAACGGTTTCCAGGCGCTTATAAAGCTGGGTCTTGTGCCTTATGGTGAAATTGTAGATATGCGTGACGACTCTCCTACCCTAACATTCAATACTATAGCACGTCACCAGTCAAAGATGGTAAACACAAGAATCGCTTCAAACAAGTCTCCGTGGCTTGCAAATTGTAACGTAGGCGACATTCACACTGTTGCTATTTCACACGGTGAGGGCAGGTTTGTCGCAAGCGAGGAGGAAATTGCAAGTCTTGCGGCTAACGGACAGATAGCAACTCAGTATGTAGATTTTGCAAACCGCCCGACAATGAATATTCACTGCAACCCTAATACTTCAATGTCTGCAATTGAGGGTATCACCTCGCCTGACGGCAGAGTCTTAGGCAAAATGGGACATTCGGAAAGAATCGGAAATGATGTTTCAAAGAATGTTCCGGGAAATAAAGACCAGAAGATTTTTGAAAGCGGAGTTAAATATTTTACCGACTAATTTGTTCATAAATATTAAAACACCTTATGAAAGATTTGTTCTTTCACAAGGTGTTATTTTTTTACCGTCTTTTTCTCGAATTTCTCATTTCACGGCGTTTTAAAACATCATTTTTAATTCTAATCTCTTTTTGGCTTTCACGCTCGTTTTCTACCATAATTCCTAGTCTTTTAATTCTATTTCGGCAAGAGAACGACACAGCGATTATACCAAACAATGTAAAAAATAATAAAACCTGAAATATTGATTCCCACAGCTCATAGGTTTTCTTTTCATTACTCAGCCTTGAAACAATGACGTCTCTTAGCATTTTCTGTGAGTCGCTTATATATTTTACACAGGATGTATACTCGTTGCTTGATATATACTGCCTTGCTTTTTTCTGATTTGCCTCTTGTATCATTTTGTTTAAAGCGTTCTGCTCAGCAGTAGCAATATATTTCTCCCAAGCATTATCTATCTGCGTTAAAATATCTTTCTCGCTATCCTCAAGACCTATTGCAGTAAGCATATTTTTCGCATTATTCATATCGCCGGTTGCGACATTCTCTTTCATATATTCTGAATAATAATCAACATTTGAAGAATCAACATATAAGTACAGCATATTTGTTCTATTCAGAAAGCTTGAATAATACTGATTTGCATACTTTATCATATCGTTAAGCTTATTGCCAGCCGACATAGCGGCTCTGCTGAAAAAAAGATACAAAAGTAAAATCAGTAAACTTAGAAAGCATAAAAAAATCATAAAAGGTATCTTACTGAACGATATCATTTTCTTATTTAGCTTTGGCAAAGAAATCAATTCCTTTCGTAAGGCAAAATTAAAGGGCTTTATAATAAATTATATATATATTATTTTCATATCATTACAATTATACTTTATTCGACTGCTTGTGTCAATTAATAATATTGACAAACCCTCGGCTATTTAATATACTTAATCAAACGAAGTAAACTAAATCTAAATGTGAAATTATATTTTCACACAAGAAAAGGAGCTTAATATGAAAAAGATTTTTGCAATCATAACTTTCATAACACTCAGCATATTGTCATCATTTTCAGCTTTGGCTGACGATGAGATCAGGTTTACGCTTTCTGCTGAAAAGCCTGAAAACAACACGGCTGAAGTGGTTTTAGTATGCGACCGAAACCCGGGAATTTCAGAGGGTGAATTCAACATACTTTACAATTCCTCAATCATCAGCCTCAGCGGTTACGACTTTGCAATTGACGGCTTTTCGACAGAGGAATTTGCCGATGAAGGGCGAATGAATGTCAAGTTCAGCAAGAGTGATAACGATTTAAGCGCCGGCGGAAAGATATGCTCGCTGATGTTTGATATAAAAAACTCAGATGAAAAGCTTGCAGGCGTTACCATTGAGTTCGCTTCTCTTAAAGACAGCGACGGCAACGAGCTTAGCCGACTTGTTGAATCCTGCGAAATTTCAATCCCCGAAGGAATTGAGGAAAACTCAGACGAAAGCTCAGATTCTAAAAGTGATATAAACGAGGATAATGCCAAATCAGAAACCGATGACAAATTAACCGAATCTGAAAACACCGACAGCGAAGCCGATGAAGCAATATCAAACTCTGTTGAAAGTGAAAGCGATATTGCAGGAACTGTTTTACTGATAATCGGCGGAATAATGATATTAGTTGGTTTAAGCGTGTTATTTTTGAATTTCAAAGCTAAAAACAAAAAATAAGTCTTGAGTATGAAAAAACCTCTCAGTGAAGATTATTCTTCTATGAGAGGTTTTATTATTTTATTATTAAAACTTTAGCCTTTTGATTCTTTCAACCGCTTCTTTTGTCTTTTCCCTGTCGCCGAAAGCCGTAAGTCTGAAATAGCCCTCGCCGTTCTTTCCAAAGCCTGCTCCGGGCGTTCCAACTACGTTTGCCTCATTCAAAAGCTTATCAAAGAACTCCCAGCTTCCCATATTATTCGGGCATTTAAGCCAGATATATGGTGAATTCTTACCGCCTGTGTAGTAAATTCCCAGCTCATCGAGTGCATTGGCTATGATTTTTGCATTCTCCTGATAGTAGCTTAAATTCTCTTTTATCTGCTTTTGTCCTTCTTCTGAAAATACAGCGGCCGCTCCGCACTGAACAGGATATGAAACTCCGTTAAACTTTGTTGCCTGACGTCTGTACCACGTATCGTAAACTGATACGTCCTCGTCAGACTTATTCTTCATTTTAAGTTCTTTAGGAATTATGGTGTATCCGCATCTTGTTCCTGTAAATCCTGCTGTCTTTGAAAGAGAACAAAACTCAATAGCGCACTCTTTAGCGCCCTCGACCTCATAAATACTGCAAGGAATATCGTCCTCTGTAATAAATGCCTCATATGCAGCGTCATATAAGATAATTGCATTCTGACCTTTGGCATATTTAATCCACTCACTTAGCTGTTCTTTTGTATAAGCCGAGCCGGTAGGATTATTAGGCGAACACAGGTATATCAAATCTGCTTTTATGCTCTTATTTGGCATTGCGGCAAAGCCGTTTTCTTCGGTCGAATCTGCATACAGAATTTTTCTTCCGCTGATTATGTTTGTATCAACATAAACAGGATAAACAGGGTCTGTTACCAGAACCGTATTGTCTTTATCAAAAATATCTACGATATTTCCGCAGTCTGATTTTGCACCATCAGAAACAAACACCTCATTCGGAGAAATATCTACATTGTTCTTTGTCTTATAATAATCAGCAATAGCCTTTCTCAAAAACTCATACCCGTCATAGTCAGGATAACCTTTAAAGGTCTCCTTATTTGCAAGTTCATCAACACCCTTGTGCATTGCCTCAATTACAGCAGGAGCTAAAGGCAAAGTAACATCGCCAATGCCAAGCCTGATAACATCTGCCTCAGGGTGTGCCTTTGTGTAATCATTAACCCTTTTTGCAATCTCCGCAAACAGATAATTTGCAACAAGGTTGTTAAAGTTGTCATTCATTAAAGCCATTTTATTTATTCCCTTTCCAGTAAATTTTATATAATAACCGTTCCCGTACATACCGTTACAGCCTCGCCTGTCATATAAACGGTTCCGTCGTCTGTGTATCTGATAATCAAATCTCCGCCGCGCAGCTTAACAGTTATATCGGTATTTCTCTCGCAATAGCCGTTGAGAATAGCCGCAACAGCAGCCGCACATGCTCCTGTTCCGCAAGCCCAAGTCTCACCTGAACCTCTCTCCCACACCCTCATCTTGAGAGTTTTCTTGTCAATAACCTGAATAAACTCTGCGTTTACTCTCTCTGGGAAAAGCTCGTTTCTCTCAAACTTAGGTCCTACCTCCTCCAGTGGGAAAGTATCTACATTGTTTATAAATGTCACACAGTGAGGATTTCCCATTGAAACGCAGGTGATATTATAATCCTCTCCGCCGATGTTTACCGTTCTGTCGATAATGCTGTCGCCGCTTAATGCAACTGGTATCTTCTTAGGATCAAGCTCTGCCTTGCCCATTGTAACCTTTGCACCAACTACTTCGCCGTAGTGTCTTTGAAGCTCAACGTGAATAATTCCGCTCAGAGTTTCAATATCCATCTCGTCCTTGTCGACAAGACCGTTATCTCTCATAAACTTGGCAACACAGCGTATTCCGTTTCCGCACATCTTGCCCTCAGACCCGTCGAGATTGAACATTCTCATCTTAGCGTCAGCGACCTTTGAACGTCTTATAAGTATAACTCCATCTCCGCCGATACCAAAATGTCTGTCTGACAGACGTATGCTCAGTCCCTCAGGATTGTCAAGACGCTGGTCAAAGCAGTTAAAATAAATATAATCGTTTCCACAGCCGTGCATCTTGGAAAATTCAAGCTTCTGTTTTTCTTTTCTCATATCATTTATGTCTACAAGCTCGGTAGATAGCTCTGAATACTTGCTCTTTAGGCTTGAAGCAATAGCATTAGCCGTGTCGATAGACGTCAAACAAGGAATGTTTCTGTCAACCGTTTTTCTTCTTATCTTAACGCTGTCACGCTCGGGATTTCTTCCCTTTGATGATGTAGATATAACATAGTGAATCTTTCCGCTTTCGATAAGCTTTAAGGTGTTGTTCTCTCCCTCGTGTATCTTATCAACAACTATAGACTTTATGCCGTTTTGCTCTAAGGTTTTTGCCGTTCCCCTTGTAGCATAGATCTCAAAGCCCAGATCCTGAAACGCCTTTGCAGTCTCTGCAATTTCCGGCTTATCCGAGTCTCTTACCGTTATAAACACACCGCCCTCTTTCTCAAGAGTATAACCTGCTGCTATAAGTCCCTTATAGAGCGATTCCTCAAGAGTATTTGCAACAGCCAGAACCTCTCCTGTAGACTTCATCTCAGGCCCTAAATGGTTGTCAACGTCTATCAGCTTTTCAAAGCTGAACACCGGTACTTTTACCGCAATATACGGAGAATTCGGATAAAGTCCTGTACCATAACCCATATCGCTGAGCTTTTCACCCAGCATAGCCCTTGTTGCAAGCTCAACCATAGGTACTCCCGTGACCTTTGATATATACGGAATAGTTCTTGACGAACGTGGGTTTACCTCGATAACATAAAGCTCGTCGTGATAAATTAGGTACTGAATATTTACAAGACCCTTTGTTTTTAGTGATACCGCCAGCTTTTTAGAACAGTCAACAATTCTGTCCATCAGCTTGTCGGAAACATTCCACGCAGGGTACACCGCAATAGAGTCTCCTGAGTGAACTCCAGCTCTCTCGATATGCTCCATTATTCCCGGAATGAGGATATTCTCACCGTCGCATATAGCGTCTACCTCTATTTCAGGCCCCATTAGGTATTTATCAATAAGTATCGGGTTTTCAATCTCCTGTGCGAGAATTATCGCCATATACTCTTTTATATCGTCGTCGTTGAAGGCTATGATCATATTCTGTCCGCCCAGAACATAAGACGGTCTCATAAGAACAGGATAATGTATCCTATTAGCGACCTCTAAGGCTTCCTTTGTGGTCATAACAGTAAATCCCTGAGGACGCTTTATCTTGTGCTCCTCTAAAAGCTCGTCAAATCTCTCTCTGTCTTCGGCGGCATCAATGCTGTCAGGAGGCGTTCCCAGAATATTAACGCCGTTTTCAGCCATATGCTTTGTCAGCTTGATAGCCGTCTGACCGCCAAACGCAACAACAACACCGTATGGTTTTTCTACATTGATAATGTTCATAACATCTTCGTTAGTCAGCGGCTCAAAGTAAAGCCTGTCGGCAGTGTCAAAGTCAGTTGAAACGGTTTCAGGATTGTTGTTTACGATTACAACGTCAAAGCCCTGCCTCTTTAGCGCCCAAACGCATTGAACAGACGCATAGTCAAACTCAATTCCCTGTCCGATTCTGATAGGTCCCGAACCGAAGACTATAACCGTTTTTGTATCTCCCTCTTTTGAAGAATTTATAAACTGCCCTGCCTCGTCGTCCTCATCAAATGTAGAATAGAAATACGGAGTCTGTGCGGCAAATTCAGCAGCGCAGGTGTCAACCATTTTAAATGACGCATACTTCTTTTGCTCTATAGTACAGCCTGATATTTCTTCTATTACCTTGTCAAGATACCCGAGCTTCTTTGCCTTTAAATAAAGCCCGTTTGTCAAAACACCTTTTCTGAGCTCCTTTTCAACATCTATCAGCTTCATCAGCTTATACAAGAACCACTCGTCTATCTTGGTTATCTCGTGAATTTCGTCAACTGAAACTCCCCTTCTCATTGCCTCATAGACAACGAACAGTCTCTCATCATCACAGCTATGGAGCTTCTCTTTGATTTTCTCATCGCTCATTTCAATATGCTTTTCCGACAAAAGTGAGCTATGACCTATTTCAGCACCCCTTACAGCCTTCATAATAGCCTGCTCAAAGGTCGTGCCGATTGCCATTACTTCTCCTGTTGCCTTCATCTGAGTTCCCAAAGTTCTCTTAGCGTAAACAAACTTGTCAAAAGGCCATTTTGGGAGCTTAACTACAACATAGTCTAGCGCAGGCTCAAAGCAAGCGTATGTCTTTCCTGTAACTGCGTTTTTAATTTCAGCCAAAGTGTATCCTATTGCGATTTTTGCCGCAACCTTTGCAATTGGATATCCTGTTGCTTTTGATGCAAGAGCCGACGAACGTGATACTCTAGGGTTTACCTCGATAACTGCGTATTCAAAAGTATCGGGGTTTAAAGCAAACTGACAGTTACAGCCGCCTTCAACCTTTAGCGCGTCAATTATCTTCAATGCCGCCGAACGAAGCATTTGATACTCCTTATCTGCAAGAGTAACAGTCGGTGCAATAACAATTGAATCACCGGTATGTACTCCAACAGGGTCGAAGTTCTCCATAGAGCAGACTGTTATTACATTTCCCTCTTTATCACGCATAACCTCAAACTCTATCTCTTTCCAGCCGGCTATACATTTCTCAACCAAAACCTGAGTAATAGGCGAGAGATAAAGTCCGTTTCTTGCAATATCAATAAGCTCTTTTTCGTTGTTTACAATTCCACCGCCTGTTCCGCCAAGCGTGAATGCAGGACGTATTATTAGCGGATAACCTATACCCTCCTCATTTGCAAAGGCTACGGCGTCCTCAACAGTGTTTACCACCTTAGACGGTATACACGGCTGACCTATAGACTCCATTGTGTCCTTGAACATCTGTCTGTCCTCAGCCTTGTCTATAGTCTCAGGGTTTGCGCCCAATAGCTTTACGTTGTACTCGTCTAAAAAGCCTTCTTTTGCAAGCTCCATTGAAAGAGTAAGCCCCGTCTGTCCTCCCAAAGTTGAAAGAACACTGTCAGGTCTTTCCTTCTTGATTACCCTCTTTACCGTTTCAAGCGTCAGCGGTTCTATGTAAATCTTATCAGCCATCGCTTTGTCGGTCATTATAGTTGCAGGGTTTGAGTTTATAAGTATGACCTCAAGTCCCTCCTCCTTTAATGCACGGCATGCCTGAGTTCCCGCATAGTCAAACTCAGCCGCCTGACCGATAACTATAGGTCCCGAACCGATAACCAGAACTCTCTTTATATCTTTATTTAAAGGCATAGAAATTTTCCTTTCTAATTTAAGATTTTGATTTTCTTTATCCTTTATACTTTTTCTAATCCAATTTTCCCGTATTGATCAACCTTATAAACCTGTCGAACAAAAAGCCGGTATCAAGCGGTCCTCCGCAAGCCTCCGGGTGAAACTGTACCGAAAACGCAGGCATATTTTTATAATCCACACCCTCGCAGGTACCGTCGTTAGCGTTTGTAAAGCTGAGTGCCGCATTTTCTCCCAAACTATCATTAACAACCGCATAACCGTGATTCTGACTTGTTATATAAACCCTTCCTGTTTTCTCATCTTTAGCAGGCTGATTAGCGCCTCTGTGACCGTATTTAAGCTTCTCTGTCTTTGCCCCCTGAGACAAAGCTAAAAGCTGATGTCCGAGACATATTCCAAAGATAGGAATCTTTCTATCGCATATTTTCTTTATCTCCTCTATTATTTCAATATTCTCCGCAGGGTCTCCCGGACCGTTTGAAAGCATAACGCCGTCGGGGTTAAGCTCAAATATTCTCTCAGCTTTAGTATAGCTGGGCATTACTGTTACCTCACAGCCTCTCTTTACAAGCTCACGGCATATATTAGCCTTTGCTCCCAAATCAAGCAGACAAATTCTGTGCTTGACTTCACCTTCGGGCTTGTATGTAGTTTCGCTGTCGCAGGTTGTGTTCTTTACAGCGTCAATGATCTTGTAGCTTTTAAGCTCGGTCAATCCGAAATCGGTAGTACCCTCCATAAATATCTTGCCGTTCATTACTCCCGATTCTCGAACTATTTTCGTCAGGGCTCTTGTATCTATTCCGTAAAGACCTATAATTCCTTCTTTCTTTAAAAAAGTGTCAAGATCACCCTCACAACGAAAGTTGCTGGGCTCTTGACACCAATCTCTAACAATATAACCCTTAACAAAAGGATGCGCGCTTTCAAAATCAGAAGGAATAACGCCGTAGTTTCCGATAAGAGGGAAAGTCTGAACAACAATCTGACCATAATAGCTTGGGTCTGTCAAAGTCTCCAAATATCCGGTCATCGCTGTTGTAAAAACAATTTCCCCGACTGTCTCGCCGGTCTTGCCAAAGCTTTTACCCTCGAAAATTGTTCCGTTTTCTAACATTAGATACGCTTTCTGCATCTTAATCCTCCCATTCCGTATTGTGTTTGCGGCTGCCTTACACTGTTTTTATCCGCAAATCAAATGCAAAATACTGCGTTGTTTAATGAAAACCTCATAGTTTTAGTTATCTAAATAAGTATACACTATTAAACTTCTTTTGTCTATGTCAAAACTATTAATTTTCATAAATTTTTATAATTTCTATTGCAACCTCCCGTTTAGTGACCCTTTTATCCATCGCCTGCTTTTCCAAATACTTATGCGCTCGGTTTTCATCAAACCCCAAATACTGCATAAGCATAAACTTTGCTCTGTTTATAAGCTTCATTTCCTCAATTCGGTTGTGAAGCTTCTGATTCTCAAGCCTAAGTCCTGATAACCTGTTCCTTGACGCATTTATAAATCTTATCGCCTGTATAAATAAAGCCTTGTTGATAGGCTTTTGAATCGTCATTACTCCGATTGGCTCAACAGATTGGCTTACGCTCTCATAATGCTCGCTTTTTACTATCATCAAACAGCTTGCGTTTGTCGATTCAACGCATATCTCAGCCAGATTATGACCGTATTCGTCACCCAGCGGAGCGTTTATTACAACTAAATCAAATTCTGCTTTAGATAGCAGTCTTTTAGCTTCAGATGAACTTTTAGCAATCGTTATCCTCGGCGTTGAAACACCTTTAAACATACCTGCAATCAAAGCTGTAGCCTTATCTCCCGACGATACTATAAGAACACTCTCCAATCTGTTTCGCCCCCTCTCTCATTTTAGAATTAGTAATTATTATAACCCTTGTGCCACCGGCTGTTCGTCAGTCTTGCCTCTTGCATCTAACTTCTTTTCTCTGGTAAAGGCAGAGTGCCACCGGCGGCTCGCCGATCTTGCCTCTTGCCTCTAACCTCTTGCCTCTAGAGGGTTAGAAAATAAACTCTCTCAAAAGCATCCTTATCGTCAGTATTGCTGTAATTCTCAAACTGCTGTTTCTTTGATTTTAAGAAGAAGTCAACGATTTCCTTCGGCATATATTTGTATAGAAAACCACTTTTCTCAGCGAGCTTTACAGCCTCGTCCAAATTACTTGGAAGAGTAGCTATACCTTTTAAGTCGCTTTCATCTGCACGGCTTAAATTGATATTTACTGAGTCGCAAAGAGTTTCCTTTCGTTCAACGCCGTCGAGACAAGCATATATAAGCAAAGCTATTGCAAGATAAGGGTTGCAGGCGCAGTCGGGCGAACGCAAAATAACCCTCGCAGAATTATTCTTATCCATAGGTACTAAAATAAGCTGAGCATGGTTTTGGTGCGACCAAGTAAGATATTTAGGTGCAAGATATTCTCCAAATCTCTTAAAGCTATTTACCGTAGGGTTTAAAAATACCGTCATATCGGCAACTCTGTTTAAAATACCTGCAACAGCACTGCTGCCCGAGCCTTGACTTTCATCTGAAAAGTTCTCAAAAAGCTCTTTGCCGTTTTTGGACATAGATATGCCAAAGTGAAGACCGTTTCCGCTTTTATCAGCAATAGGCTTTGGCATAAATGAAGCGTACAGCCCGTTTTTATCTGCCATATTCTTAACAACTGACTTAAAAGTCTGCAAGTTATCGGCGGCGTTTAGAGGATTGCTGTATTTAAAATAAACTTCGTTCTGTCCGGGTCCGTCCTCATGTCTTGAGGATTCAGGAATTATATCCATCTGCTCAAGCGTGAGACAAATCTCACGGCGCACATTTTCTCCCCTGTCTATAGGTGATGCGTCTAAGAACCCTGCGTAATCATTAGGTACCTTTGTTGGGTTTCCGTCATCGTCGCACTTAAACAGGTAAAATTCACAAGATGTACCGAATTTGAATGTGTATCCGAGCCTTTCAGCTTTTTTTACAGCGTTTCTCAAAATGGCTCTGCCGTCACCACCGAACTCACTTCCGTCGATATTTTTTATATCGCAGTAAAGTCTTGCGACTCCGCCGTGCTGGGGTCTCCACGGAAGCAATGCAAGAGTATCGGGGTCAGGAAATAAAAGCAGATCCGAGCGGTTAAAGTTCATAAAGCCCTCGATATGAGAAGCATCAAATCTTATTCCGTCGGCAAAAGCGCGTCTAAGCTCACAGCTGTTAATAGATATGTTTTTCTGATTTCCAAACATATCCGAAAAAACCAGCTTGACAAACCTGACGTCATTTTCCTCGATAAACTGCAAAACATCTCTTTCGGTATATTTCATTTTTATTCCTCCTCGAAAATAAATTTAAGGAATATCAGACTTAGCTGAACTATTCCTTAAATTATACAATATTTAGTTGGGTGTGTAAAGACGTTTGTATGGATTTTTTGTGTCCGGAGTGAGAACATAAAATTTGTGATCCATAACCTTAGCCTTATCAACTCCGAATTTCTTGCAGTATTCGCTTACATATCCGTCTATTTCTTTGAGGTCTGCCTTTTGGGCAATCTCCGCCTTGACCTGCTTAGGCAAATCAGCCGGATAATTGTCCGTTCTTAAAAATATTTTTCCACCGTGCATTCCTGTTCCGCAGAAATACCCTACAATCTGCTCGTCTTCATATCCAAGTCCAAGAACTATGATATATCCGCCTGCCTGATACTCGCCTAAAAAGCTTCCTGCCTTTCCGCCTATAACTAGAACCGGCGTCTTATCCATATATGACTTCATATGAATACCTGCTCTGTAGCCTGCGTCGTCTCTGACGAAAATCTTTCCGCCTCTCATTGCATAGCCTGTTGCATCGCCCGACGAGCCGTTTATAGTTATTGTGCCGTCGTTCATTGTATCGCCTGTTGCGTCCTGAGCGCTTCCGTTTACAGTGATGTTACTGCCATCAAGATAAGCGCCAAGAGCATTTCCCGGAGTTCCGTTTATCACAACGTCTCCGCTTGAGCGTCCAGCACATATATATCTCTGCCCAAGACATTTATCAATCGTTATGGTTTTATCCTTGCAAGCCTTCAGCTTTTTATTTAAAAGCTGAAAATGCATATCTCCTGCCGTAATATTCATAAGTATATTCACGCTCCCTTAAGAGCTTTCCTCCTTTCAATTACTTTGCCAAAAACTCTTTTCGGCTTTTTCTTGAAAACGCCATAAGCTGTGGCTTTTCCTTTATCAAATCAAAATCAATAGAGCTAAGCGGTGTGCGCTTTTTTATAAGACTTGTGTAAATTCCTGCCCTCTTTACATCACCTATCATTATGTATCCTTTAAGTCGGTTTGACTTGTAAAACAGCTTCTTATAATTACAATCATCAGCGCATTCATAACTCTCTCCCTCATATGTTCCGGCAGTGATAATGTGAAGCCCGAAGAAGCCTATAGCGTTCATAGGAATAGCATTATCGTATGAAGCATCTCCGCCTGCCATATTTATGCCTGCCGTCTCACCCTGCATATATGCGTTAGGAAGTAAAGCCATAACCTTATCTGTATTGCTGGAAACATCATGCGACTCTGTACAGTCGCCTGCCGCATAAATATCCTTGATTGAAGTTCTGCACTTATTGTCTGTAACGATTCCCTTATTCACCTTGCCACCTATATCTTTTATTAGAGATACGCATGGTCTAACTCCTACAGCAAGCACAAGAATATCAAAATCAATATCAGTACCGCTTACAAGGGTTGCCTTATTTTTCTCAAACTTCTTTACGCTGTCGCTGAGATAGAATTTAACACCCTGTGATTCAATATGCTTGCGAACGACTTCCGAGCCGTTCGAATCAAGAATTGACGGCAGAATGCGGTCTGCTAAATCAACGACAGTTATGCTTTCCACCTTATCGTTTATGCCTTCAGCGCATTTAAGACCTATCAGTCCTGCTCCGACAATAAGCACCTTGCTCTGCGGTGTTATTGCCTTTTCAAGCTTGTGTGCGTCGTCCAGCGTCATAAAGCTGAATTTTTTCTTGACCTTGTCAAGTCCGTCCATAGGCGGAACAAAAGGCACAGAGCCTATTGCGACCAAAAGTTTTTCATATGGCACTTCCTTGCCGTCTGAAAGCAAAACCTTCTTTTCCTTTTTGTCAATAGAAACAACCGTCTTGCCCAGCATTTTCTTTACCTTGTTGTCTTTATAAAAGCTGTCGGGACGATATTTCATTCTCTGCTCATCGGTCTTACCGTATAAAAGATAAGAAATAAGCGGTCTTGAATATGTATGGTGAGGCTCAGACGCAATTAGTGTTATTTCTCCGTCCTTGTCAATACTTCTTATTCCCTCAACACAGCCGATACCACCTGCCGAGTTTCCGATAATTACATATTTGCTCATTTTACCGCCTCCTATTCTTTCTCTTCATAAATTATCGCTCTGTTCGGACAGCCTTCAACACACGCAGGCTTTCCGTTAGAATTCTTCAAACAAAGCTCACACTTCTGAACAACTCCGTCATCAGACGGCATTATCGCACCGTATGGGCAGGACAGAACACAGGTATAACAACCCACGCACTTATCTTTGTCGATCTCAATAACTCCGTCAACTACCGACAATGCTCCGGTTATACAGCCCTTAACGCACAGCGGTTCTTCGCAGTGGCGGCAGGAGACCGCAAATGATATTCCGTCCTTTTCCTCTATTTGTATTCTGGGATTGATTTTAACATTCTTTAGTGCTTTTGCCATATCGTCTTCCCCTGAATTTGCAAAAGCACAATTATATTCACACAAATGGCACCCTAAACACCATTTTTCATCTACGTAAATTCGCTTCATAAATCTACCCTCCGCTACATTATAATTGATAATTGATAATTGACAATGGATAATGGATAATGGATAATTTAATATCCATTGTACTCTATTTCATTTCCATTCGTACAGCATAGTTTACCAAAATCAGCAAAACTATCGCCGCACAGTATTTCTCTTTTTACAGCCCGCCGTTTCTCAAACTATAACCTTGTTCAAGCTTACCAAAATCAGCAGAACTAGCACCAGCACGTTTACAACATTTCTATTTGTACAGCCCGCCGTTACTCAAATTATGACCTTGTTCAAGCTTACCAAAATCAGCAGAACTAACGCCAGCACAGTTTATAACATTTCTCTTTGTACAGCCCGCCGTTACTCAAACTATAACCTTGTTCAAGCTTACCAAAGGCAGCAGAACCAACGGCGGCTCGCCGTTATTCGCCGGCGTGTTTTATACCGAGAATTTGTAACTCCTTTTCGGTTAAGCCAATACCTCTAAGCATAAGCCTGTTACCACGAAGTGACTCGATAGAGTTGATACCCATACCGCCCATTATCTCTTTGATTTCGTGGTTCCAAGCGGTAAGAAGATTAACAAGTCTCTTGTAACCTATATCAGGGTTAAGACGCCTTACCAAATCCTCTCGCTGGGTCGCAATACCCCAGTTACATCTTCCCTGCTGACAACTTCTGCATAGATGACAGCCAAGAGCTAAAAGTGCAGAAGTTCCAATATAAACTGCGTCTGCTCCAAGCGCAATAGCCTTTACAATATCAGCCGATGAACGAATTGAACCTCCGACAACAATGGAAACCTTGTTTCTTATTCCCTCTTCACGAAGTCTTTGGTCAACGCTCGCCAGCGCAAGCTCAATAGGAATACCCACATTGTCTCTTATTCGGGTCGGTGCAGCACCTGTTCCTCCTCTGTAGCCGTCGATTGCGATAATATCAGCTCCGCCCCTCGCAATACCAGAAGCTATAGCCGCAACATTATGTACCGCCGCTATCTTTACAATGACAGGCTTTTTGTAATCAGACGCCTCTTTAAGCGAATATACAAGCTGTCTCAAATCCTCAATTGAGTAAATATCGTGGTGAGGCGCAGGAGAAATAGCGTCCGAACCCTTTGGTATCATTCTGGTCTTTGATATATCATCGCCGACCTTTATTCCAGGAAGGTGTCCGCCGATGCCCGGTTTTGCGCCCTGTCCCATTTTGATTTCAATAGCTGCTCCTGCGTTCAAATAATCCTTGTGAACGCCGAAACGTCCCGACGCAACCTGAACAATGGTATGCGGACCATACTTGTAGAAATCCTTATGAAGTCCGCCCTCGCCTGTGTTATAGTAGGTTCCAAGCTCCTCTGCGGCTCTTGCAAGGCTCTCGTGAGCGTTGTAGCTTATAGAACCGTAAGACATTGCCGAAAACATTATAGGAATATCAAGCTTCAGCTGCGGTGTTAAATTGTTCTTTATCTCGCCCTTTGAGTTAAATTCTACCTTCTCAGGCTTTGCACCTAAGAAAACTCTTGTCTCCATAGGCTCACGAAGCGGATCTATTGACGGGTTTGTTACCTGCGACGCATTTATAAGCATCTTATCCCAGTAAATAGGATAGTTCTTAGGATTACCCATTGAAGAGAGCAGAACTCCGCCTGTTCCTGCCTGCCTGTAAATCTCAGATATGTTCTCGCTCCTCCAGTTTGCGTTTTCTCTGAAAGTATGATTAGTCTTGACGATTTTCAGAGCCCTTGTCGGGCAAAGCGCTACGCATCTGTGACAGCATACGCACTTTGCATTATCCGATACCATACAGTCCAAATCCTCGTCATATTTATGAACTTCGTTTGCACATTGACGTTCGCATACACGACAGCCTATGCATTTATCTTTATCCCTCACAACTTCAAATTCGGGATATAAAAAATCTATCGCCATAATAACCTCCATTTAGAAGCCAGAAACCAGATGCAAGAAGTAAGAACTTCTTGTATCTATTAGACTTCTAATATCTAGTTTTAAATTTGTAATATTTCTCATTAAGACTCTTGATTCTATGTTTCTTGTATCTAAAGATTTGCCATCGCCTTTGGCTGTAAAGTAGCTATAACAGGTTCTCCGCCTTTAGGCGACCATATCTTATCTAGCTCAGGCTCGATAATTCTTATTGCGCACTCCTCGCTTGCCATATAAACCATATCGTCCTTTTCGCCGACTACCATTGAACGCAACTTTAACCTGTCGTTAAGAGCCATGAGCCCACCCTCAAAGCCGAGAATTATTGAAAACGGTCCTGTAATCAAAAGTCCCGGAAAAGCGTTTCTGAGATAATTGAGTTTATCTCTTTCCTTCTTAGGCATACTCTCTATCGTAGACCAAAAAGGCGCGGCAATTACATTTGCGGCGTCCTCTAATGACAGCTTTTGCTTTCTTAAAAGATAATCTATTATATATGTAATGACCTCTGTATCTGTCTGTAGCGTACACTTGTAACCGTACATCTCAATATCGCGTCTGTTTGCATCGTAGCTTGAAATCTCTCCATTATGTACTATAGAATAATCTAGCATTGCAAAGGGGTGAGCTCCTCCCCACCAGCCTGGAGTGTTTGTAGGGTATCTTCCGTGAGCGGTCCAAGCGTATCCCTCATACTCGTCTAATCTGAAATAGTCTCCGACATCCTCTGGAAAACCTACCGCTTTGAATACTCCCATATTCTTTCCGCATGAGAAAACATAAGCTCCCTCTATATTAGAGTTTATATTTATTACGCTTCTTGTAACAAACTCCTTTTCATCAAGCTGACTGTCAGTTAGCTTTGTCGGCAGCGGATTTACAAAATATCTCCAAATAAGCGGCTCAGCCGTTATGGTCTGATTTGGCTTAACTGGGATCTTAGACAAGTTGATAATGTCAAAATGCCTGTCTAAAAATCTTTCGCATTCCTCTCTTGATTTGTTTGAATCATAAAATACGTGAAAGGCGTAAAGGTCTTTATACTGCGGATATATACCGTATCCTGCAAAGCCTCCGCCCAAACCGTTTGAACGGTCGTGCATAGTCGCTATTGACTGGACGATTTTAGAGCCGTTGATTTTCTTCCCGCTTGTCGAAATCATTCCCGAAATCGCACAGCCCGACGGAATTCTTATCTCTCCCTCTTTAAGCATACTGCTTCCTCCTGACTTATAAATTATATATAATATTATTCAGTGTTAAATTAATTAAATCAAGCACAAAAAAAGTATTCACAAAACAGCCGCAGTAAAACCTGCCGCTTAGTGAACACCATTGTCCCGAATATTAACCTTTTTACTCTATTCCACATTCTATCACATCGCTATTTCCTTGTCAAGCATTTTTGCAGAATTTTTTTATTATAATTCATTTTTTCTCAAATTAAAAGCAAAAACACGCTTATTTTTTTAATAATTTTGCAAGTTTGTTTAATTTGACTTGCAACTTATTCGTATACTATATTAATATAATACGATTTGAATTTATTCTGTATGATTTGTTATTAAAAATTACTAAAACTTTATCTTTCAGGGCTTTTCCAATTGAATAAATATACAAATTTCAAGAAAAACTTAAAAAACACTTGACAAATAAAAATAAAAAGAATATACTAACAGTGTAAACAGCAAAGGCGCTGTGGACAATTAATGTCCGCAGTGCCTTTTTATTTATAATTTATAATTGAAATGGAGGAAATTCAAATGAGCAACATTCCTGAACTTTTCGGCGAAGATGTTTTTAACCTTAAGGTTATGAAGCAAAGACTGCCGAAGGAAACATTCAAGGCTCTTAAGAAAACCATTGACAACGCTGAACCGTTAGACTTGTCCGTCGCAAATGTTGTGGCAAACGCAATGAAAGACTGGGCGGTAGAGAAAGGTGCAACCCACTTTACTCACTGGTTCCAGCCGATGACAGGCTTAACTGCTGAAAAGCACGACAGCTTTATCTCACCTACTCCTGACGGCGGAGTGATTATGGAGTTAAGCGGAAAAGAGCTTATCAAAGGCGAACCAGACGCTTCATCATTCCCATCGGGCGGATTGAGAGCAACATTTGAGGCAAGAGGCTACACAGCGTGGGATCCTACCTCATACGCATTTATCAAAGATGGTTCTCTTTGTATTCCTACAGCGTTCTGTTCATACACAGGAGAAGCGCTTGACAAGAAAACTCCGTTACTTCGTTCAATGGACGCCGTATCAAAATCAGCTCTTAAAATTCTTGATTTATTCGGCGTAAAGGCAAACAGAGTTTCATCTACTGTCGGACCTGAGCAGGAATATTTCCTTATTGAAAGAGAAGATTACGCTAAGAGAAAAGACCTCATTTACACAGGCAGAACACTATTCGGCGCTCCTGCTCCTAAAGGTCAGGAGCTAGAGGATCACTACTTCGGTTCTGTAAAGATGAGAGTTTCGGCATATATGAAGGATTTGGACGAGGAGCTTTGGAAGCTCGGAATCACAGCTAAGACAAAGCACAACGAGGTTGCTCCTGCACAGCACGAGCTTGCTCCTATCTTCTCAACAACTAATATAGCGTCAGACCACAACCAG
This sequence comes from uncultured Clostridia bacterium, assembly GCA_947630825.1. GTDB lineage: Bacteria > Bacillota > Clostridia > Oscillospirales > Ruminococcaceae > UMGS1601. Next base: position 33,676 of record CANRJA010000019.1, read on the forward strand.
CTTACTATGGAGGCTATGAGAAAGACTGCTAAAAAGCACGGCTTTAAATGTCTTCTCCACGAAAAGCCTTTCGCAGGCGTTAACGGCAGCGGCAAGCACAACAACTGGTCGCTTTCAACAGATACAGGCATTAACCTTTTAGACCCAGGTAAGACACCTGCTGAAAACGCACAATTCCTGCTCTTTTTAACAGCGGTTATCAAGGCTGTAAACAAATATCAGGATTTGCTCAGACTTTCAGTTGCAACAGCAGGAAACGACCACAGACTTGGCGCTAATGAAGCACCTCCTGCTATAATTTCGATTTTCTTAGGCGACGAGCTGACAGCTATCCTGGACGCTATCTGCAACGATGTAGATTACGACAACGACGGCGTAGCCGATTTACAGATAGGCGTTGACGTTCTGCCGTCATTCCCTAAGGATAACACCGACAGAAACAGAACCTCGCCTTTTGC
>CANRJA010000020.1 GCA_947630825.1 uncultured Clostridia bacterium
GCTGTTATGCCGTGTACGGCTAAGAAGTTTGAGATAGGCAGAGATGACGAGGACGCAGCAGGCGTTCCTGACGTTGATATATCGATCACAACAAGAGAGCTTGCAAGAATGATCGAAAGAGCAGGCATTAAGTTCTTAGAGCTTGAAGACGAAGAGTTTGACGACCCTCTGGGAATTTCAACCGGAGCAGGAGTTATCTTCGGCGCAACTGGCGGAGTTATGGAAGCCGCACTTCGTACCGCTGTTGAAACTCTTACAGGCGAAGAGCTTGAAAGCGTTGACTTCAAAGAAGTTCGCGGAACAAAGGGCATTAAAGAAGCAAGCTATGACGTTGCAGGTATGAACGTAAAAATCGCAGTAGCTTCAGGACTTGCAAACGCAAAAGAGCTCCTTAAAAAGGTTGAAAGCGGAGAAGCAGATTATCACTTCATTGAGATAATGGGCTGTCCGGGAGGTTGCGTAAACGGAGGCGGTCAGCCTCAGCAGCCAGGCTCTATAAGAAACACTGTTGACATTCAGGCGTTGAGAGCAAGCGTACTTTACAATAGCGACGCTGCTAAAACTATTAGAAAATCTCACGAGAATCCGGCTATCAAGCAGGTTTACAAAGAGTTCTTCGGCAAGCCGGGAAGTGAAAAGGCTCATCACGTTCTCCATACAACATATGTCAAGAGAGAGCTTTATAAATAATAAGTAAGTTATTATACAAATTCAGGCATACGGAAAACCGTATGCCTTTTTTGTTGCAGTAAAAAAGCCGTGTACGCATTTGTACACGGCTGATATATTTTCTATTTAGATATTTCATCTTTTATCTTATCAAACAATCCCTTTTTGCCCATTACTACCTCGACTGTGTGCTCAGTTCCGACCTCAAACAGCGGAAGAACATTTCCGTCTATATGCTTTCCGTCGACAGTTATGCTCTTTATTCCCTTACAAACATTGTCGGGATTTTTGAACGTTATATTGTATCTTATCCCTCTGAACTCCCTTGACACCTCAAAGCCGTCCCACTCGCATGGGATTGACGGATCGAGTTTAAGTCCGGAATAGTCAGGGATAATTCCCAGAATATACTGGGAAACCGCAACAAAGTTCCACGCAGCCGTACCCGTCAGCCAGCTGTTTTTAGCCTCGCCGTGACGCTTTGCGTCCTTTCCTGCAATCATCTGTGCATAAACATAAGGCTCTGTTCTGTGAATTTCAGATATGTCCTCAAGATAAGCAGGCGCAATTTTTGAGTAGTATTCAAAAGCCTGATTTCCACGTCCCAAAAACGCCTCAGCGCAGATTATCCATGCATTATTGTGACAGAATATGCCTGCATTTTCCTTATATCCGGCAGGGTATGTGGATATCTCGCCGTACTCGATATAGTATTTTGTAAACGCTGGGTTGTTTAAAACAAGACCGTACTTCGTATCAAGATATTTCTTTACGCTGTCAAGCGTCTTTATATCAAGACCATCTTCTTTGCCTATCTCGCTCATAACGCAAAAGCCCTGAGGCTCAATAAAAATCTTTCCTTCCTCACATTCTTTAGAGCCTACCTTGTTTCCGCAGTCGTCATAAGCCCTTAAGAACCACTCACCGTCAAAGCCGTGTTTGATAATGTTCTCTTTCATCTCGTCAATAGCCTTCTGAGCCTTTTCAGCCTCACTGTCAAGACCTTTGTATTCGCAGAGCTTTACATACTCAGGACCAATAAAGGTAAACATTCCAGCCACCATAACAGACTCAGCTACCTTACCGTCCTTTGAGGTAGATGTCTGGAAGCTTTCACCTGGAGTAGATGAAAAACAGTTCAGGTTCAGACAATCGTTCCAATCGGCTCTGCCGATAAGAGGCAGACCGTGAGGCCCGAGATTATTTACAACGTGGTAAAACGACTGATGAAGATGATGCATCATTCTTTGAGACTTAGACTCATCATTATCATATGGAACCATCTCATCAAGTATTGAATAATCCCCTGTTTCCTTTATATACTGCGCCGTTGATAGAATCATCCAAAGCGGATCGTCTGAAAAATCTCCGCCTATCTCGTTATTACCCTTTTTGGTGAGCGGCTGATATTGATGATAGCAGCCGCCGTCCTCTAACTGAGTAGCGGCAAGGTCTAAAATCCTCTCTCTTGCCCTTTTAGGAATTTGATGAACAAATCCCAGTAAGTCCTGATTGGAATCTCTAAAGCCCATTCCTCTGCCGATACCGCTTTCAAAATACGAAGCCGAACGGCTAAGATTAAATGTAACCATACACTGATACTGGTTCCATATATTTACCATTCTGTTGAGCTTGTCGTCACCTGTTTTTACAGTATACTTGGAAAGCAGTTTATCCCAGTTCTCTTTAAGCTCCGCTAATGCCCTATCAGCCTTTTCAGCGCTATCCATAGACTTTATCATTTCATAAGCCTTTGATTTGTTGATAGAGCCGTCTTCATTCCACTTGTCGTTATCAGTGTTTTCAACATATCCCAGAGTGAACACCAAATCCCTTTTCTCATTCGGGTTTAAAGTGATTACAATACAGTGAGAAGCAACAGGTGACCAACCGTCGGCTACAGAATTTTTAGGCTTTCCCTCCATAACAGTCTGAGGATCACCAAAGCCGTTATAAAGTCCCATAAAGCTCTCTCTGTCTGTGTCAAAGCCGTCGATATCGCAATTTACAGTATAGAAAGCAAAATGATCTCTGCGCTCTTTATATTCTGTGATATGATAAATTGTCGAACGCTCTATTTCAACCTCGCCTGTGTTAAAATTTCTCTGAAAATTCTCGCCGTCGTCCTGAGCATTCCATAAGCACCACTCTACAAACGAAAACAGCTTAAAGGTCTTAGGCTTGTCTGAGGTGTTCTCTAAAGTAACCTTTTGAACCTCGCCTCTGAAATTCTGCGGAACAAAGAATGTTACCTCAGCGCTAATTCCGTTTTTCTCACCCTTTATTATAGTATAACCCATACCGTGACGGCAGGTATAGCTGTCAAGCTCTGCTTTAACGGGCGACCAACCCGGCGACCATACGCACTCGCCGTCATTGATGTAGAAATACTTTCCTCCCATATCTACAGGCGCATTGTTATAGCGGTACCTTGTTATTCTTCTCAGACGTGCGTCCTTGAAAAAGCTGTATCCTCCCGCTGTGTTTGAAATAAGCGAAAAGAACTCCTGTGAGCCTAAGTAATTTATCCAAGGATACGGCGTCTTTGGATTGTTTATTACATATTCCTTCTTTTCATCATCAAAATAACCATACTTCATAAAAATCACCATTCCTGCGTGAAATATACTGTTCACACTATTTTTTATATTATATTATCCCATTTAATTGACACAGCAAAAACCATTGATGTTGCCTTTCATTACTCATTTATGATTTTTCACACTTTTTTGTGAAAAACCTCTGCCAGCATGAAAAGGTTTCACCCTTAGAGAGCTCTGTATAACCGCTTATATCACGCTCAAGCGAAAGATTGGGCGCATTTATCATAGCAGTCATAGGCTCAGGGCAAAAGTAACCCTTATTACCCTCGTCATTCCAAATGTTCCAGAACTTAAACTCCCTTGAAACCTCATTGCAAAGCCGAATACCCTTTTTCATATCTATTGCATAACAGCCGTAAAAATCCTCGCCGTCCAGCTTGTTCATACAAGACGTATACATATCATTTGAAATATCCTGCAAAGTCGGCATTTTTGTTCCGTTTTTGTATTCTATATCCCAGTCTGAAAGCTCTATAAGCCGCTCAGTTGGTAGATTTCTCTTATTAAGCTCGCACTTCTTTTCAATCGGCACAGACAAAACCATATCTGCTTCATTTCCTCCGTCGCAGAAAGGAGCGTTAATGCAGGTATGTGTACAAATGGATACGGGAAGCACCTTATCAGCAAGGCTTGTCAAATTTATCTCCTGCTTTAGACCGTTCTTTGAAAGAGTGAAGGTGTATGAAATTTTAAATTTCAGCGGAAAATATTTAAAAAACTCGTCGTTTTCATCATAATCATAACAGGTTACTAAGACCGCCGTATCATTTTTCTTATCGGCATAAAGCTCTTTTATTTTGTGAACACGATTCTGCACAAAACCATGCAGATGATTGTTAAATTCTTTCTCGTTCACCGGAAGTTTATAAACTGCATCAGAAGTTTTCAAAACTCCCCCGTCAAAGCGATTAGGCAGATAAAGAGTGGGAAGCCCCCAGATTTCTCTGGCTTGATCTATTGTCTCCATAGTAACATCGTCTTTATATCTGAAAACCTCGACATTTAATTCTTCATCACGAAGCCTTAAAACACTTGAACCCATCTGATTGGCAATAACCGCTGTATATTTATCGGCTTTAAGCACTACACATTCCTGATCTTTAAAAAGTATTTTTTCTGCCGTTGACAATACTTTCTCTCCTTCTTATTTTTGCATTCCAAATTTTATTTCTTTTTTTCACAAAATTTATATAATTATATCATATATATATTTTTTTGTCTATTAGCTTTGATATATATTTTTATTTTTTATTTTTCAATGAATATTTGTAAATCTCAGAGACATAATAAGATTACACACAAAACATTAAACAGTTTTGTGTTGGAGGTGTTTTATTATGTTAGATAAAATCGCTATGCTTCTGTTGATCATAGGCGGTATAAACTGGGGTCTTATAGCTGTTTTTCAGTTTGACCTTGTAGCCTTCCTTTTCGGAGGTTCTGCCGCAATCATCAGCAGAATAGTATATGCACTTGTTGCAATTTCAGCATTGTGGTGCATATCGTTGTTTTTCAAAAGAGAAAGTCCTCTTGCCGATGCTCACGGAAGCCGCTAAGGATAACTCGATTTTGAAAAGATAAAAGAGAGCTTAAAAATGTTTTTTGCAATTTAAGTGAGTTTGCAAATTGTAATTAACAGAAATTTAAGCTCTCTTTTTTCTTTATTAGAAATAATTTTGTAACATTTACCATAAAGTTTACATTTTTTTAGCTAAAGGTTACAGAATAAAATACAAATTGGTTAAAAATTAGATAATTGCTTGACTTATTTTACAGCTTGTACTATAATACAATTGATGTTAATTTATTTTTAAATTAACATTCGTTTTGTTGTCTCCTTTCTTTTGTTCTACACATAGTTTTTTTATTTTGTTGCAGTGCCAATAGGTACTGCATTTTTTTGCAAAAAATATAATTAACAAAATCACCGCCGTAAGAATATAATACAGCGGTGATTTTATGTATGTAATTGAATATGACCGTCTCGCCGCCGCAGATTATGCAAAGCGGTGGGCTTTGGGGAGGAACCCTCGTTATTATGATTTTGAAAATATCGGCGGAGACTGTACAAACTTCGTTTCTCAGTGTATTTTTGCAGGCTGTGGGGTAATGAACTACACAAGAGATATTGGTTGGTATTTTAACAGCCTTTCGGATAGAGCCGCCGCTTGGACCAGTGTTGACGACCTGTATAGGTTTTTGATTACCAACAAGGGAGTAGGACCGTTTGGTGAAATAACAGATTTACACCACTCACAGATAGGAGATATTATCCAGCTTTCAGATGGAACTGACTTTTACCATAGCTGCGTTATAACAGGCTACAGCGGAGGATATCCCTATGTTTGCGCTCATACATATGATGCTCTGAACAAACCACTAATAAATTATCATTTTAACAGTATGAGGGTGATTCATATAATAGGGGCAAACAGCGGATGGTAATGTTTATACTGCTGGCTTAATTATTAAATTCTCAACTCTGATATATGGGCTAAGTTATATGTCAAAGGTGAAATCTATAAATTCTGCTGTTGCTTCGCCGCATTCGCTTAGAAATTCAAAGTAGACTGCGTGCCTGCCGATAATGCCGGCTGTCAGATCTGAGGTAAAAGCAGTTGAATTCTCAGATATATTTATCTTAGAAATTATTCGTCCTTTATAGCTGTCAAGCCGGAGATTAACAGTAAATTCAGCAGACGTACTCGCGGTGATAGTCACAGATTTTTGGGGAATAGCTCCGAACTGAAGATATCGAAAACCGACAGTCGTGCCGTTTTTGATGTTGACAACTGGTGAAGAAATCCCGTCGATCTGTTCATATACCGGCTTAATATAAGCCTGTTTCAGCGGAGTAAGATGACAGCAGTATCCGGCTGAAATTATCTTATATGCGTCAAGACCGTTGATATGTGCGCCTTGAGATGTCATCTCAACCGGCTTAGAACTAACAGGTTCACCATTAATGTAGGTTATATCGCCTATATAAATCTTTCCATCCTTGCCCATAGCAACGTCAATAGGCTCTAGCATAGCCTGGCGTGAATATTCATCTATACCTGTGTGACGATGGTAAAAGACGTACCACTTTCCGCTTATCTCAATAATTGAACCGTGGTTGTTGCCCCAGCGGTAAGTCATTTGACCTGCTCCGTCAGGCTGAGTGATTATCTCTCCGCCGTTAAAGCTGATATCTCCGCCTTCTTTGTAATCGCCTAGAGGGGAATCGCTGTATTTATAGGACAAAAAGCCATTACACGGTTCGTATACGCCTAGCTCAGGTACGGGGGTGGTGTACCGCTTTGAATATATGTATACATACTTGCCCATCACTTTTCTTGGGCTTGATGCTTCAAAGAAAGCGTCTCTGAGGTCTTCAGCGCCGTCTTGTTCTGGTTGAAAAGGGTTAGGAATATGACCTATCGGATTTGAACGTAAAGTTCCCTCCTTGATAGTTGCCATATCGTCCTCTAATTCCGCGCAGAAAGCGCCGCAAAATCCCCAGAAAGCATAGACACGTCCGTCGTCATCTACTAAAACGCCTGGGTCAAATCCGAGCTTAGTAGGGATAGGGTTTTCAAAGGGTCCGGCAGGATTTTTTGAAGAAGCAACCATTATCCTAGAGCCGCATTCTTCGGCAGCATATAGATAGAAAGTATCGCCTTTTTGAACTACATCAGGTGCATAAAGAACACTTCCATCAGTTGCGGTGTAACATACGCCGTGGCAAGTCCAGTTAGTTAGGTCGTCTATCGGTGCGCTCCACACAACTTGGTCGTGACCGCAGTAAGCGGTTTTGAGCGTATCGTGCGAACCGTAGACATAGACGCGCTTTTCTCCATTGTATTCAAAAACACGGGGTTCCCCGTCCGGAACGTGCTCCCAAAGGGGCATATATGGGTTTGCGCTGAGAATTTTTTCTTTCATTTTTATAACCTTTCTTTAAAGTTTTTATAAATTTCATTTATGTGAATTTATAACTTTGTTAAATCCTTAATTACTTCGCCGGCAATTATCAGTCCTGCAACAGAAGGCACAAATGCATTCGAGCCGGGAATATTTTTGATTTCCATATTCTCAATCAAATGAATCGGCTTTTCCTCCGAATAAACAACCTTGACATCTTTTATACCTGCTTTTCTCAATTCCTGCCTCATTACTCTTGCAAGTGGGCAGACCTTTGTTTCATATATATCTGCAACTTTAAAGGCTGTAGGGTCTTGCTTGTTTCCCGCACCCATAGCTGAAATTACAGGTACTTTTGCCGTTTTGGCACGCTTGATTATCTCCAGCTTTCCTGTTACGGTGTCAATAGCGTCAATTACATAATCATACTCTGTAAAATTAAAATCGTCGGCAGTGTCAGGCATAAAAAAGCATTTGTGAGTGTTTACCTTAATATCAGGGCAGATATCACAAATACGCTCTTTAGCAACATCAACCTTGTATTGCCCAACAGTGCTGTGAACAGCAAAAATCTGACGGTTAAGATTTGTAAGACAGATTTTATCGTTGTCAATAAGGTCAAGCGTTCCCACCCCGCTTCGGGCGAGGGCTTCTACCGCGTAACCGCCCACTCCGCCTATTCCGAAAACTGCAACTCGGCTTCTTCTTAGCTTTTCCATAGCTTCTTTGCCGAATATCAGCTCTGTTCTTGAAAATTGATCAAGCATATTAGTCACTAGATATCCTTTCTATTGTTCTGTTTTTTTGCCTTTTATGTTAATGCCTTCGTCGTAATCATCAAGAAAATGGTGATAATCATTTCCGATATGATAGGAAATGAGCGTTTTAAGATTGACATTTTCAACGCTTCGGAAGATATTTATATCAACAGTAGGGTTTATTTCTCTGAGCTTATTGATGAGCGACTTTATCTCCTGACGTTTTGAGTTTCCTATGCCGTCTCCGCTTTTAGAATAGCTTTCGGTAAAGTGACAGGCGCATTGAATAAACTGCAAATCATTATACTTCTGCCATGCTATAATGTCCGCCTCTTTTACCATATACATAGGTCGGATAAGCTGCATACCGCCGAAATTTTCACTGTGCAGCTTAGGCATCATAGTCTGAATCTGCGATCCGTAAAGCATACCCATAAGAATGGTTTCAATAATGTCGTCAAAGTGATGTCCCAGAGCAATTTTGTTGCAGCCCATATCCTGAGCCTGCTTGTAGAGGTAGCCTCTCCGCATACGGGCGCACAGATAACAAGGGTTATTCTCAATCTTATCGACTGCATCAAAAATTCTTGTTTCAAACATCTGGATAGGCAAGCCTAACAGTTCTGCGTTTTCGATTATTTTCTGACGGTTTATCTCATTGTAGCCGGGATTCATTACAATATACACAACTTCAAACGGCACCTTGCTATACTTTTGTAGGCGCTGCATACACTTTGCCATAAGCATTGAATCCTTACCGCCTGAAATACACACGGCTACCTTATCGCCTTCTTTGATCAACTCGTATTCTTTTACCCCTTTAAGAAATCTGTTCCATATAGTTTTTCGGAATTTCTTAACTATGCTTTCATCTATATCCTTTAAAGTATTCATAATTCTCTCTTTCGTTAAATAATTTACTTCCTGTTTATACGACAGTAAAAAATTAAAAAAATAACCCGCACAACTGTATTTAATCTTATGTGAGCCAATCATATAGAGTATATTACTTTTGTTGTATTATATCATGATGATAAAAAAGTTTCAATAGCTATATTAGAATAGTTTTCTGTTTATACACGCTTTAAGTTTCAAATGTTTTGTAAAAAGTGCTTGAAATTGTGCTTTGCATATGATATAATTTAGTTAAATTAAACTAACGGAGGAATTTATATGGAAAGCAGAATGAGTGAAATATCGGCTCGCCATAACAGGCACATCAAAATCGGATACATTCCGGGGCATTTTGCAACAAACCACTCCCATGTAAATAATTATATGGATATGACGATGATGAAAACTCAGCATAAGATGGCTAAGGAAACTGCTAAAGAGCTTTCAACAAAGCTGATGTCTGTTCAAATTGATACAATAATTTGCCTAGAGGGTACTGAGATGATCGGCGCATTTTTGGCAAGCGAATTATCAGGCGGAGGTATGAACATAGGTTCTGATATAAATGTTTTGACTCCTGAGCTTAATTCTAACAACCAGATGGTGTTCAGAGACAATACCCAGAAAGCCGTTTGGGGTAAGAATATAATGCTTTTGATTTCTTCGGTATCGACGGGTAAGACAATTAACAGAATGGTTGAATGTTTGCAGTATTATAACGGAAATTTAACCGCTATCTCGTCTATTTTCTCGGCAAGAAAAGAAAGCCACGGCTTTGAGATAAACTGTATTTTCTCAGCCGATGACGTTCCGAATTACGACACTTACCCAGCAGGTGATTGTCCGCTGTGTAAGGCTGGTCAGAAGGTAGACGCAATTATCAACAGCTTTGGATATTCAAAGATTTAACTTTAAAAAAATTAAGAGCAAGGCTTATTTTTATGCTTTGCTCTTTTTTATTAATTTAAAAAGAATTATTTAGCTCCGTATTTTTCAATATAAGATTCTATATCATCAAGATATTCCTTGCCTCCGATTATTCCCTTTTTAATACATTCAATAATATCATATATGTTTACAATCGAATATACCGGAATTCCGAAGTCGTCAGCGGTTTGCTGTACTGCCGATTTTTCACCTGTACCCTTTTCCATTCGGTCAACTGATATAAACATCGCGGTAACATTTACATCAGCCTGAGCCTTTAATTTGGGCAATGTCTCACGAAGCGCTTTGCCGGAGGTCATAACGTCCTCAATATAAATTACCTTTTCACCGTCTTCAAGATTTTTTCCAACGAACATTCCGCCCTCGCCATGATCTTTTACTTCCTTTCTGTCAAAGCAGTAGTTAGCGTTGATTCCAAAGTCGTTTGAAAGCGCAATAGCCGCCGAGCAGGCAAGTGGCATTCCCTTGTATGCAGGTCCGAACAGAGTATCAAACTCAACATTATGCTCCTTGATACATTGTGCATAATAGTGACCCAGCTTTACAAGCTGTTCTCCTGTACAGTAGCTGCCTGCATTTAAAAAATAAGGCGCTTTTCTTCCGCTTTTTAACGTAAACTCACCGAACTTCAAAACACCGCTGTCTTCCATAAACTTTATAAATTCTTCTTTATAAGTCATTGCTTTCCGTCCTTTTTGTTTTTACATTATATCTTTATGAAAATATTTTAGCATACGAAAAAAACACTGTCAAGATGGATAGATACTGTGACGTTTCTATTTAATAAGTTTCCGGTTTGATCGTTACAAATATTCTTTCAAGTCTCTGGTCGTTTACCTCTATAGCCTTAAGAGTAAACCCATCGATTTGAATTGTGTCACCATACTCAGGAATTTTATTGAGTGTGTCCATAAACCAGCCGCCAACTGAGGTGCAGTCGCTGTCGATAGTATCTTCGGGAAGCTCAAGCCTGTCTAAGAAGTCGTTTATAGACAAATCGGCAGATACCTCATAGCTGTTTGGGGACAGTCGAATAAATGAGGTGTCCTCCTCGTCGCTTTCATCGTATATTTCACCGACAAGCTCCTCAATTATATCCTCAAGAGTGACTATTCCCATAGTACCGCCGTACTCGTCGATAACAACAGCCATATGAACCTTTTGCTTTTGCATAAGATTTAGTGTTACCGATATTTTTTGGTGCTCGGGAATGTATATAGGTTTTTTAAGTATTAATTGTATATCATTTGTTTTATCTGCTTCGTTATTAAAATAAACTTTGAAAAAATCGCTCTGATGAAGAATACCTATTATATTGTCCATAGAGTCTTTATAGATTGGAAACCTTGAGTATTGCTCGTTTAAAAAAGTGTTTTTAATTTGCTCAAAATCACTTTCGATATCTATCGCCGTTACATTAACTCTGGGAATCAAAATCTCATTTATAGTTATTTCGTCAAAATCAAGCGCCGAACGCACAAGGTCTGATTCCTGTTCTTCTAAAACGCCTTCGCCTTCAATTTCGTCAATAATGTATTTAAGCTCTTCCTCAGTAACAGAAGGCTCCTCTTTGTTTGTACCGAAAAGTTTGGTCACTCCGTTCTTTAGATGAGAAATCAGAAATATTATTGGCTTTAGTACAGCCATAAACGCACTGAGAATAGGCGACATAAACAGCGACATCTTTTCGGCATTTTCGCTTGCCAGACTTTTTGGTATTATCTCTCCGAATAAAAGAACTAAAACCGTCATAACAAGCGTCGCCATACCAACGCTTCCCGCGCCGAAATACTTTGTAAACATAACCGTTGCCAATGACGCTGACAGGATATTTACTACATTATTTCCTATCAAAATAGCTGTCAGAGCCTTATCAAAGTTGTCAATGATATTAAGTGCTTTTTTTGCTCTTTTTGCCTTTTTGGTTTTGCTCTCAGCATACGACTTTATTCTTATTCTGTTTACTGACGCAAAGGCTGTTTCTGTTGATGAAAAAACAGCTGACAGCGCTACCAGCATGACGATTAATAGAATATACATTTTTTGATCCTTTCAATATTTAAGCAATTCTTTTATAGATTTACCAAACATTAATAATTAGTATATCATATTCTTTTAACAAATGCAATTATTTGGTTTTGCTTGACTGTATTTTGTTTTTAAGGTATAATTAATCATTATATCTGGATATTTTTATGCTTGGAGAATTATAATGAGAAAAATAAATGAAACAGATAAAAACAGTTCTAAAGATAATTTAACTGATAAAGCCAATATAAATGAAAAAGAAAAGGCTCCTGATGTTTTTGACAGGATAATGAATATTAAACCGTTTTCAGTGTTTGAAAGATTTTATATAAAGAATAAATCAGTGCTTTTATATCTTTTCTTCGGAGGGCTGACAACGCTTGTAAGTATTCTTACCTTCTGGCTTGCCGAATTGTTTATAAGGCCTGATTTTAATGTTTCTATCTTTGGAAGTATGTATAGCGCAAAGGTTGTACTGTCCAATGCGATATCATGGATATGTGCCGTACTGTTTGCCTTTTTTACAAATAGAATATGGGTTTTTTATTCTCCTACAGATAGCTGGACAGGCTTTTTTAAGCAAATGACTGCTTTTTTCGGGGGAAGATTTGCAACATTTCTTTTGGAAACGGCGATACTTGTGGTATTTGTATCAATACTGAACTTTAATGAAATGCTAATGAAAATTATTGCACAGCTTGTAGTGCTTGTATCAAATTATGTTATCAGCAAACTTATAGTTTTCAGAAAAAGAAGTTAATTATATTGAGTTGATGTCAATAACAGGTTAAGTGAATATAAATAAAGGCGGTGATTAAAATACTTAATACTTTGATAGATATTTTTTTAGACGCATTTAAAGATACACTGCTTATGATACCCTTTTTGTTCGGCGTATATATGTTAATTGAATATATGGAGCACGCTTCTTCAAATAAAATTGAAAAGGCATTTAAGAAAATGGGACCGTTCGGAACGTTAGGGGGAGCAGTTGCAGGTTCTATACCTCAATGCGGAATATCAGCCGCTGCAGCTAATCTTTATTCGGGAAAGGTAATTTCTCTGGGAACGATAATTGCTGTGTTTGTTGCAACAAGCGATGAAGCAATTCCGATGATGATAGCCAATCCGGGGAAAATATCTGTTTTGTGGAAGCTTATCGTCATAAAAATAGCGGTAGCGGTCGCAGCGGGAATTATAGTAGATATAATATATAAACTGTGTGCTAAAAATAAATCGGTTAATGAAGAAGATCATTTCCACGAGCTTTGTGAGAACTGCGGCTGCGACGAGCATGGGATTTTGTATTCAGCACTAAAGCATACCGTTAATATAGCCTTGTTTGTTTTTTTAATTACTCTTGTTCTTAACGCTGCAATTTCATTTGTGGGAGAGGACATTATTGCAGGGCTGATGATGAGCGACAATTTCTTTCAGCCGTTTATTTCGGCACTGGTAGGTTTTATACCCAATTGTGCGTCGTCTGTGATAATAACACAGCTGTATCTTGAGGACGGAATATTGTCATTCGGTTCGGCAATAGCAGGGCTTTGCACAACTACAGGGCTGGGATTGATAGTATTATTTAAAACAAATAAAAAGCATATTAAGCAAAACCTCTTAATATGCGGTATTTTGTATGTAGTTGCTGTCATTACAGGCATCGTCATCAATGCTATAAGTTGAAAATTAAAAAATAGTATAACAATTTAAAGGCGGAGGTTTATTTAAAACTTCCGCCTTTTGTAGTTTACATTATTCCGCATTCATCATAATCCTGCCACTTTTCGTTATAAGCTTTGTTGCTCATTAACTTATATACAAAATATACCGATGAAGCGGCAATTATAACAAGTGCGCTTAATATAAGCCAAAATCCTCTGCCTTCAGATTTGTTACCCATAAATACCAACCTTTCTTTTGTTTTTCTATTGTTTTCATAATCAATATTTAATATATTCTCTATGTATTTTATTTATCTTTAATGACATTATACAATAATTAGAATAGCCTGTCAACACAGTTATTATTTGTATAAATCAATTTTTTATTTGGTAATCAGCAATTCTTAATTACAAAAAGTAAAAGACCTGAAGATATATCTTCAGGTCTTTTTAAGTGGTAACTGTTTCTTAGTTGCATCCGCATCCGCAGTCGTTGCCACAGCCGCAGCCGTTGTTACCAAAAGCGTTGTTACCGCAGCAGAATAAGATAAGGATTAAAATGATAATCCATGAGCAGTTTGAGCATCCCATTAGTACGCACTCCTTTTCAATGTATAGAATTTTATAAAGCGTCTTCCGCAAGGCTGCCGGGCAGCCATTTAGCAGAAGTAGATTATTCTGTCATTCTGACGAATAATTTTGCTTTATAATACAGTGTATGGTATTTTCAAAAAAGTGTTACAGACAAATATAAGCTGCATAAAATATATAAAGAATAATTTTAACGGTTTTGCCAAAACTTATTTTTATAGGGCTTAACTGCTATTCACACAGCAGCTAATTTGATAATCAGACATTTTGAAATATCTGATACGTTAAATATATATTCAGAAATTGCTGTAGGTTACATTATAAAAGGGAGAATGTCATATGAACAATTACAATTCTGAAGAGATGACTAAAAAATGCAAAGAAATTTTAGACGACTCTAAAAATATTGCCGGAAAACTGGGACACACTTATGTGGGAAGCGAGCATATTTTACTGTCCTTTTTAGAAAACGGAAGCTGTACCGCATCAGTTGTGCTGACAAGAAACGGCGTGAACAAAAGCGACGTTTTAGAGAAACTTGAAGAAATGGTCGGAATAGGCACTCCGTGCAGACTTGAGAGCTATGAAGACTGTATGACCCCAACCGCACAAAAAATCGTGAACGGAGCGCTTTCGCTTTCAAAAAGTCTTGGCTCTAAGCAGTGCGGAACAGAGCATCTTCTTATGCTTATGCTCAGGCAGGGAGGCTCTCAGGCTATGCAGATATTAGAGGAGCTTGAAATACCAATTTCAAAGCTGTATAACGATTGTTCGACTATTGGCAAAGCAGATATTGCTTTCTTTAAGCAGAATAACGAAAAGCTCAAATACCTTTTAAAATACGGCAGAGAGCTTACCGGCAAAGAGGCGGCTGACAGCTTTGACCCTGTTTTAGAACGTGATAATGAAATAAATCAGGTTATTGCAATTTTGTCAAGAAGGCAAAAAAACAACCCCTGTCTTGTGGGTGAAGCAGGAGTCGGAAAAACTGCAATAGTAGAAGCTCTGGCACAAAGAATATATAAAAAAGAAGTGCCGTCAGCGTTGCAGAGTAAAAGAATATTCACTCTTGATATAACCGAGCTGCTGGCAGGAGCAAAATACAGAGGTGATTTTGAAGAGCGTTTAAAATCCTGCATCAAAGAGGCGAAACGGTCAAGGGGTATTATACTTTTCATTGACGAAATTCACAACATTATAGGCGCAGGCGCCGCGGAGGGCGCAATAGACGCCGCCAATATTTTAAAGCCCGCTCTTGCCAGAGGTGAAATAAGCATTATTGGCGCTACTACGTTCGACGAGTACAGAACCCACATTGAAAAGGATTCGGCGCTTGAAAGACGCTTTCAGACGGTTAAGGTTGATGAGCCGGACGAAAAAACTACTATAAAAATTCTTAAAGGGATAATCCCAAAGTATGAAGCGTTTCACGGGCTTAAAATTACCGACGAGGCTATTTCTGAGGCAGTAAAGCTATCTGGGAGATACCTTACTGACAGACATTTTCCTGACAAGGCCATTGACCTTATAGATGAAGCCTGCGCTTATGTTCATTTAGAGCGCAGCGAAAGCGATGATATTAGTTCGGACGAAATGTATGACGTTTTTAACGATTATGTTCTGGGGAAAATCAGTAAAAACGATTATCTGGATAAGCTTTCTCAGACGTACAGCAATTCGTTTGGCGGCAATATGAAAAGGGTTTTGAAAATTGATATTGATAAGCGTATTTCAAATATCGTTTCTGTGCCTTTGGAAACAATTAAAAAAAGCGAGCGTTTAAAGCTGCGCTCGCTTGAGGAAAATCTCTCTAAAAAAATTGTTGGGCAAAGCCGTGCCATTGAGTCGGTTTCATTTGCCATTAAAAGAGGCAGAGTCGGACTCAAGGACGCTTCCAGACCTATAGGCTCGTTTGTGTTTTTGGGTTCAAGCGGAGTGGGAAAGACTGCGCTTGCAAAAGAGCTTGCCAATGAGATTTTCGGCGGAGAAAATAATATGATAAGACTGGATATGTCTGAATTTATGGAGAGACACAGCGTATCGAAAATTATCGGTTCGCCGCCCGGATATGTAGGTTACGACAGCCCAAACGGAAGTATGCTTACAGAAAAGGTAAGAAGAAATCCGTATTCGCTTGTTCTGTTTGATGAGATAGAAAAAGCCCACCCCGATATACTCAACATTCTTCTGCAAATTCTCGAGGACGGTTTTCTTACAGATTCTACTGGCAGAAAGGTATCTTTTAAAAACACTATAATAATTATGACTTCAAATATCGGCGCAAGAAAAATTATTAAAGACAGCTCTTTAGGCTTCTCTCAGACGGTAAGAACAAACAGCTTTAATGATAAAGAGGTAAAATCCGAGCTGAAAAAGATTTTTTCTCCGGAGCTTATCAACAGAATTGATGAAATAATTACTTTCGATATGCTCACCGACGAAAATCTGATTGAAATTGCCGGTCTTGAGCTAAAAAAGCTCGCTGAGAGGTGTAAGTCGCTTGGCATTATACTTTCTTATACTCCTGATGTTGCAAAAAAGCTCAGCCGTGACGGTCATTCAAACGAATACGGCGCAAGAGAGATTTCCAGAATTATCAGGCGCAATATTGAAAATCTCATTACAGACGAATTTCTTTCGGGGATTGAATGTAAGTCGCTCAGGCTTTCGGTTGTGGGCGATAGCTTTGAGGTCGAAAACGAAAGCAGGTTAAGACTTAATGCGTAATATTATATAAAAATACCACCCTGAGAAATCAGAGTGGTATTTTTTAAAGCTTTGGTTATTTGGCAGGCGTGGCTTTCTCCTGCATCTCTCGGGATTTATCCCTGTCGTTACCATCGGCGTGTGGATGCCACGAAATTGTCCACCTCAAATAACCTTTTTTAGCTTATTCATATTATATCATAAATATTCGGATTTGTAAAGTATCTTTATGTTAATTCTTGCTATAAGCTTCAAATTACAGTCCGCCTTTAACTTTTGTCTATACTATTATACCATTTTTCGACAGGTTGTCAAATGGTTTTACCCTAAAATTTATTTACTCTCATTACATTGGTCTATTTTTATTATAGCGGCAAATTACTTTTATTTATTTTCAGTATTGTTATCCAAATTTTTTATTGCATAATTTAAACATTGTATAACTAGTTGGTTGGAAGATATATTATTTTTATATGCAAGATTATCAATTATTTTCGCAAGCTCTTCAGGCAAACGAAAAGATTTACTTACCGAATTGTACCCCTTTTTTATTTTCCACATAAGGCTTAACCTTCCTTTTTATATAGATTATATCATAAGCAAACGACTGAAAGATTTAAAAATAAGTTTTTACCTTGATAATATATTTATTATGTACCATATATGGAACAAAGTCAAGCAAAAATGTTTCAATAATGGTACAATCTACTTATTGAATAAAAAGGAGTGTATTTTATTATGAAATTTTACCAAAGATTACGAGACTTGAGAGAGGATAACGATAAAACTCAAGCAGATATTGCGCTTGTTTTAAATACAAGCAGATCATATTATTCACAATATGAAAATGGTAAAAGACCAATATCTTTTGAAAGAGTAGTTGAGTTAGCAAAATATTATAGTGTAAGTTTAGATTACATAGCCGGTTTGACAGATAAAAAACACAGCTATAAAGAATGGGATAAAATTTAGCAAAAACAGTAATGTATTATAGTGTATAAATTTTTATGCTGAGGAAATAATAGTTTCAAATATCTTTTAAAGGGAGAAAACTATTATGACTTCACACATGAGTAAACGAGCTATTGCTCGTATAGTAACTTTTGCAACGGCAATCTTACTTTTGCTGTTTGCGGTAATATTGATATTCGGAATCAGAGCAAAAAAGGCAGAGTTGGCGCTTGAGTACAATTATTTGAAGGCTATCGAGGACCTGTCAACATCGGCAGAAAACATCAACACCTCGCTTCAAAAGGGTTTGTATTCGGGAACATCTAATATGATGGCTAACATTTCAAATGACCTGCTGTTGGATTCAGCGGCTGCAAAGGCGTCTTTGTCGCAGCTTTCTGCCTCGGAACAGAGCTTAGAGGGCGCAAACAAGTTTTTGTCGCAGGTAGGAAACTATGCGGTAAGTCTTTGTGAAAAGCTTGAAAGAGGAGAAAAAATTACCGACGAGGAGTATAATACCTTAGAAAAGCTTTGCAGCTATTCAGAGGAACTGAAAAATAAGCTTTGGGAAATTGAGCAGAGCGTAAGAGGAAACGGAGAAGAGCTTTCATATAAGACAGTTTCAAAGCTCAGCGATATATCCGAAGATGATATTAAAAGCGACGACGGAAGCGCTGTGCAAGTGGGACTTAATCTCGGAAGCATTGACAAAAACTCAGAGAGCTATCCAACGCTTATTTATGACGGACCATTTTCAGATCATATTCTTGAAAAGCAGCCTGAGATGATTAAGAACCAAAATGAAGTAACAAAGGCAAGGGCAAAAAAGCGTGCCGGAGAGGTTTCAGTTGTTCAGGAGGATACTCTGAAGCTGGTAAACAGCGAGGACGGCAAAATGCCATCTTATGTTTTTGAAAGCAATGTAAACGGAGAAAAAACAACTGTTGCGGTAACTAAAAACGGCGGGTATTGTTCGTATATGATAAGAAACCGTGACGTTAAAGACAGTAACATTGCAAATGAAGAAGCGGTAAATTACGCAAAGAGCTATCTTGACGAGTTGGGAATATATAATGTGCAGTCGACTTACTATGAAACTATAGGCAACGTATGCACAATAAACTTCGCATATAAGGAAAATGACGTTATATATTATACCGATTTGATAAAGGTCAAGGTTGCGATGGATAACGGGGAGATTTTAGGATTTGACGCAAGAGGATTTTTGACAAACCACAAGACAAGACAGCTTTCAAACGCTAAGGTTACAGAAGACCAGGCAAGAAAAATCATATCGCCAAGGCTTACTGTAGAGCAGGTGCAAAAGGCATTGATTCCGTCTAACGGAGAAGTTGAGACTTTGTGCTACGAGTTAAAGTGTAAAACGAAGGATAATAAAGAGGTTTTGGTATATGTCAACTGCGAAACCGGAGAAGAGGAGCAGATCTTACTGCTTTTAAAATCTGAGACAGGAAACCTAACCGTTTAATGTCTAGCATAACCTAGTTTTGAAAGGAACAGATGAATGAGAATAAAAGATATAGATGGCATAGAGATACTGGATTCTCGTGGTAATCCTACCGTCAAAGCTATTGTAACCTTAGAGGACGGAACAAATGCTGCTGCAAGTGTACCGTCGGGGGCTTCAACGGGCAGCTTTGAGGCATATGAGCTTCGTGACGGAAACGATGAGAGGTATTTTGGAAAGGGCGTTGTAAAGGCTATCTCAAACATCACTGATATTATAAAGCCTGCTCTTATTTCAAAAGGAGATTTAGACCAAGAGGAGCTTGACAGCACGCTGAAGGCAATCGACGGAACGCCTAATCTAAAGGCTTTGGGAGCGAATGCAGTGCTTGCGGTATCTTTGGCATTTGCACGAGCCTGTGCAAAAGCAAAGAAAACACCGCTTTATAAGTCGCTGAGCGTTGATGATGAGAAGATACTTCCTATTCCAATGCTTAATATTCTAAACGGCGGCGCACACTCTAGCAACAATATTGATATTCAGGAATTTATGATAATGCCTCTGGGTTTTTCGCATTTCACAGAGGGGCTGAGGGCCTCCTGCGAGGTTTATCACACTCTGGGGAAAATTTTAAAAGAAAAGGGCTTGTCGACCGGAGTAGGCGACGAGGGAGGTTTTGCACCGAATATAGAAAGTGATGAGGAAGCTCTTGATCTGGTTCTTGAGGCGATTTTTAAAGCGGGCTTTGACGACGACAAATTCAAACTTGCTCTTGATATTGCCGCAACAGAGTGGGTATGCGACGGCGGCGGATACAAGATGCCTAAGCGTGGTAAAATGCTTGATACAAACGGTATGATAGACTATGTAAAGGAGCTTTGCAAAAGCTATCCCATACGTTCTGTTGAAGACCCGCTGGGGGAGAGTGATTTTGCCGGATTTGAAAAGCTGACTAAAGAAATAGGCGATAAGGTTCAGATTGTGGGAGACGACTTATTTGTAACAAATCCTGACAGGCTTCAAAAGGGCATTTCAAATAAGGCTGCCAATGCAATATTAATAAAGGTAAACCAGATAGGAACTTTAAGCGACGCCATAAAGGCAATACGGCTTGCGTATGATAATGGATACAACACGATAATTTCCCACCGAAGCGGAGAAACCGCAGACAGCTTTATAGCAGACTTAGCGGTCGGACTTTCGGCAGGGCAGATAAAAACAGGAGCGCCCTGCAGGAGCGAGCGGTGTGAAAAATATAACAGACTTCTTGAAATTGAAAAGGAGCTTGGTCCTGACGCAAGATACGGAAGAATGTTTTAAAAATAAAAAAGTAGACACATTTGTTTGTGCCTACTTTTTTTATTATTTATTTTCGTCCTGGTAATTTTCAATAGTTTCCGCTTTTGTCTGTTCTTTTAAAGCCGCCTTTTGAGCTTTTTTCTCTTCTTTTCTTTTTCTGCGTTCGTCTTCGTATACACTTGACGGCTCAAAGCACTTAGGCTTGCACTTTTTAACGAAAATACTCATAAATATCAAAACTGCAAGACCGACTATAGAAATTACAATACCTGCGATAAATCCCGGAGGTGTGTATTTAAGCTCAACAGTATGTTTGCCTTTTGCAAGTTCAATACCCAAAACTGCTCCGCAAAGCTTAGTTGTATCAGCCTTTTTGCCGTCAACATAGGCTGTCCAGCCCTCGGCAGGAATTGCCGTGTACATATATCCGTCGGCAGAGGCTTCTATTTCGCCCTTGAAGTAGGTGTCGGTATGCTCTGTGATATCGTAAGTTCCGTTTGATTTCAGCTTGTTAAGTCCCTCTTGAAGAACATCGTCGTTGATTTGATATACCAAGCAGTTGAGCTGACCGCCTGCAGTTATCGTCTCCTTTGTCGTTCCAGAAACCGTTGCGGTTTCTCCTGCCTTTGCGTAGCCTACAGGGAAAATATATTCAAGGTCGTCCTCAACAGTATAGCTATAGGTCTTATCGTCTGAACTGATTTTAGTTTCAATGCTTTCTATATCAGGGCTGTCAAAGAAGCAGTAAAGCATTGAATTTGATACAGCCGTATAGTTAAATTTTAGTGTTGCATTTTCATCAGTTGTTTGATTAATATCAACAAGCGAAACCTCAGTAAGCACAGTTCCGAATCCCTCAATAGCAAGACCGCTTTCCTTGATAGCGTCTGTAATATCAACTGTAAATTCAAATGGCTGACCGGCTTCAAAGGTTTCATCTACAGCATTTACGTCATCAGTATCCGAAGGCGCATAGAAGTATAAATCTGAACCCTTTTCCCATATATCGGCGTCGTTTTGATATTTGAAAGTAATTTTTAATTGTTTGTTATCAAGCTCATTAGTTATTTCATCTTCAGCGCTTAATCCAACAGCTTCTTTAAGTTCCTCAATTGTCATCTGATAATAAGTACTTGCCTTTACTCCGCCAACCTGTATGTCAGAGTTGTTTAACGCCTTTTCACCGCTGAATATCTCTTTTTTTACCTCCGGAACGTAATTGTACACTCCTGTTGCGTCATCTTCGTTGGTTATGGAAGCGTTTACACCCTCGCCCTTTGTCATCAATACATAAGAATACAAATCCTTATCAATACCTGTTATGCTTTTGTATAAAGCGTTAAGATAATAAAACGGGTTATTAGGATTGCTGAGTTTGAAATCCTTTATGCCCTTATCTGCAACGAAACCAAAAGGCAGGTAAGCTGTGTTTTCATATAGCTTTGAATTGCCCGACGATGTGACCTCTTTTAGGTAGGTATCCGAGTTTTCACCTGTTTTTGAAATAATGTATTTCAAGTTCAAAAGCGCATTTGTAAACGGACTGGTAGCGCCGTAATAATATCTGTTTCCTCTGGGCTGTGATACAATTCCTAAGTTTTCCATATAGTTAGACATTGAAACGTCAGACATTGAACTGAACTGGGAGACTCCGTAATAGCGGTAAAGACAAGGATCGTTTATGGTGTACCACTTAGACATTTCTGTACGGTAAAAGTCATCATCTGCTGGAGCGGATTGTTTAAGTAGTTTTTGAACCTCGTTGTTGCTTGCATAGTATGTGCTGTAAGATGATGAACCAACCTTCTTAACTCCGCTGCTTGCAGAGGAATACATTTCAATTACCATAGGAATAAGCATAATAACTGCTATGGTTTTTGTATTTATATATTTATATTTTATCAGCAAAATCGTAATTAGAGCCATATAGGCAAGAGCCAATGATATATTATTTCTAATAACAATATTAGAGACGTCCTTTGCGAGTATTCCTATAATGATAATTCCGGCTGCTGCGGCAATCGCTCCGACGATATGAACCCATGAAATGTTTTCAAGCTGAGTAAACGCACGGTATGCTACGATTATAAGAACAAATGCAAATATAAACGAAAATCTAAAAGGTATTTGGTTGGTGAAATGAAATCCGTGCCAGATGTAATCCAACACATTAGTATTGCAGCTTAAAATCAAAAATGTTAGGAAAACAAGCACAACAATTTTTTCTCTAATTGCAATTTTTCTCGATAAAATATGAACGCCTATCATTATTACAGCAAGTAATGAGCAGTATAAATTGGGCAATCCTTCGATATTTGTAGGAGTTTGAAATGCAAGAAGATTTGCCAAAACATCTTTAAAATTATGGTAGAAATTTATTTGATCAGGAAATTCTGAACTGCCGCTTGAATAGGTCATCCTCAACGAAAGGTATGCCGGCAAAATCAGTATAGCAGTAATCGCTAAGCCTGTTAAGGAAAAGAGCAGTATTTGCCAAAGTCTTTTTAAAATAGTTCTGATACCGATTTTTGAGCATATAACCTCTGCAACAAAATAAAGAGCTATAAATACGCACAGAAAAAATCCGATATAGAAGTTCGAGAAAAAAACAACAGCAAGAGAGATAGTATAAAGTTTGAATTTTCCGTACTTGATAAGATAGTGAACGCCTAGCGCAACAAGAGGCATAAGAGCGACTGTATCAAGCCACATTATGTTCCAGTAGTATCCCATCAGGTATGCGCATAAAGCGTAGGGTATGGAAAACAGAACGATAGAAAAGTCGTTTCTTTTAAATACGTTTTTAAGGAACATTCCCATAAACAGCCCTGCGCAGCCTATCTTTATACATACAAACAGAGCAAGAAGGTCACGAAGATAAGCCTCGGGTATAAGAAGTGCAAGAAAATTCAGAGGACTGGCTGTGTAATATGACATTATGCCGAGAAAGTTTTGTCCCCAGCCCGAACGAAGCGTATATAAAAGAGAGCCTCCGTTTTGGAGCTTGTCCTGAAGCTCAGAAATAAACGGGAAATACTGATGCCAGAAGTCGATTACAAGAATCTGATTATCTCCGGCAGGGTGCATTTGGGCTTTGATAAATACAATCAGCATAATTAAAAAGGGTACTAAGAATGAAAGCGCTACAAACAGATGTCTTATAATAAACTGAATACCTTTTGAATTATAAAACCTTAAAAGAACAGAATCATTCCCAAGCACTGCTTCGCCGTCGCTGTATACGTTTTGCTTTTGTTTTATGGTGTTGTCGGTTTTTCTATTTACCATTGTTAAACCTCACTTTTTCATAATATACCAATATAAGTAGAGTATAACACATTAATAATTAAATGTAAATATAAACTGTAAAATAACAAGCCAATAATGGAAGAATGTATTTTATAAAAAACATTGAAAAACCGTCTTTTATGTAGTAAAATGTAATAGATAAATTTCAATGGAGGATATACATATGACAAAGAAGGAAAAAGCGTTGATGATTTGCGACGATCTTGAAAAGCTCTATCCTGATGCGCTTTGCTCACTTGTATATAGAAAGCCTCACGAGCTTATGATAGCAGGCAGACTTTCGGCGCAATGTACAGACGCAAGGGTAAATATTGTTACAAAAGAGCTTTTTGATAAATACAGAAGTATAGATGATTTTGCAGAGGCTGAGTTAAGCGATATAGAGCGTATAATAAAACCCTGCGGACTTTTTAAAACAAAGGCTAAATCAATAGTTGAGATGTGCAGGCAGATAAGAGACGATTTCGGCGGGGAGATCCCGCAGACGATTGAGGAGCTAACCATGCTTTCGGGAATTGGCAGAAAGACCGCAAACCTTATTATGGGAGATGTTTTCCATAAGCCCGCGATAGTTACAGACACTCACTGCATAAGGATATGCGGACGGTTGGGGCTTACTAATAACAAAGAACCTGTAAAGGTCGAGGAGGATTTAAAAAAGATAATACCTCCCGAAAAAGGCTCAGACTTTTGCCACAGGCTTGTTTTATTCGGAAGGGATACCTGTAAGGCAAGAGGGGAAAAATGTCGGGAATGTTCTCTTTCAAGGCTGTGTAATTATTATACGAAAACAGCCGTTAATAAAAAACCCGTTTGAAGTAATTCTTCAAGCGGGTAATTTGTTTTTATTCTTCGTTGCTATCTTGAGTTTCTTTTGTTTCAGATTCAACTACATCAACGACTTCTGCTTTGTTTTTCGTCGTGAAAATCTCTTTAAGCTCATGTCCGAATTTCAAGCAGGCTTTTCCAACCAAGGGTGCCTTTTCTTTTGTGTATTTTGCACCGGCTTTAACTCCCTCGGTGATTGCTTTTCCTGTTTTCTCGGCAAACTCGTTGATTTTATCCTTGTCCAGACCCATTATTATTTCCTCCGTTTCCATATTTTTGTGTTACTTTAATTATATAATATGTATCTGTTGTTGTCAATGTAAACATAACGAAAAATAAGACGTATGTTTTGTAATTATAAATCTTGACATTACCGCAGATTTATTGTATAATAATTTGCGATTACAATTTTTAAAGTTAATTTCTAAAAGGTGGAATTAAACGTTAAAATACTTTTCACGCAGGAAAGGAGGCCTTTGCAAAGCAAAGGCAATGATTAACTATGAGTATATTAGATAAAATCTTTGGAAACTACAGTAAAAAGGAGCTTGCTCGTATCAAACCGATAATGCAGAAAGTATTGGATTTGGACGAGGAGTATCAAAAGCTTTCTGACGCTGATTTAAAGGCTAAAACAGAAGAATTTAAGAAAAGACTTTCCGACGGACAAACTCTTGACGATATTATGCCTGAGGCTTTGGCGACTGCCCGTGAGGCGGCTGACAGAGTGCTGGGCAAAAAGCCGTTTCCGGTTCAGGTTCTCGGAGCTATAGTTCTGCATCAGGGAAGAATAGCCGAGATGAAAACAGGTGAAGGTAAAACGCTTGTTGCCTGTCTGGCTTCTTATTTGAACGCGCTGAACGGAAAGGGCGTTCACGTTGTAACCGTCAACGACTATCTTGCAAAGTTCCAGTCAGAGGAAATGGGAAGAGTTTATAAGTTCTTAGGGCTTTCGATAGGCGTTATCTTAAACGGTCTTAACAACGACGAAAGACGTGAAGCATATAATTGTGACATTACATATGCCACAAATAACGAGCTTGGCTTTGACTATCTTCGTGATAATATGGTTATCTACAAAAAAGATAAGGTTCAGAGAGGACATGCCTTCGCTATCGTCGATGAGGTCGACTCGATTTTAATAGACGAGGCTAGAACACCGCTTATTATCTCTGGCAGAGGAGATAAGTCGACTGAGCTTTATACCTTAGCTGATAGGTTTGCTAAAACGCTTACTCCGACAGTCGTTGCAGAGCTTGACGATAAGGCTGATAACGACCTTGTCGAGGGAGATTATATCGTAGACGAAAAGGCTAAGACGGCTACTATCACTAAAAAGGGTGTTAAAAAGGCAGAAAAGGCTTTCAATGTTATAAACCTTATGGACGCTGAAAATATGACGCTTTTGCATCACATCAATCAGGCGATCAAGGCAAACGGCGTTATGAAAAAGGATATCGACTATGTTGTCCGTGACGGCGAGGTTATTATCGTTGATGAGTTTACAGGCCGTTTAATGATTGGACGTCGTTTCAACGACGGTCTTCATCAGGCTATTGAGGCTAAAGAGGGTGTAAAGGTCGCTCACGAGTCTAAGACTATTGCAACGATTACTTTCCAGAACTACTTCCGTCTTTACGAAAAGCTGTCAGGTATGACGGGTACTGCTTTGACCGAAGAAAGTGAGTTTAGAGAAATATACAAGCTAGACGTTGTAGAGATACCGACAAATATGCCTGTTATAAGAATTGACTATTCTGATGTTGTATATAAAACCGAGCAGGCTAAATATAACGCTGTTATCGACCAGATTATAAAGTGCCACGAAAAGGGACAGCCTTGTCTGGTGGGTACGATTTCTATTGAGAAGTCTGAGATACTTTCAAAAATGCTCAAGAACAAGGGCATAAAGCACAATGTATTGAACGCTAAACAGCACGAAAAGGAAGCGGAGATAGTTGCACAGGCAGGTCAATACGGAGCTGTAACTATTGCTACTAATATGGCTGGACGTGGTACCGATATTATGCTTGGCGGTAACGCTGAGTTTCTTGCGAAGAAAGAGCTTAAAAAGCTGGGCTACGACAACGACATAATCAACGAGGCAGTTGGCTACGGCGAGACCGACGACGAGGAGATAATCAAGGCCAGAAAAGAATACAGAGAGTTTTATGATAAGTATTCTAAAGAGGTTAAAGAAAAGGCTATTGCTGTTAAAGAAGCAGGCGGACTTATGATTATCGGAACTGAGCGACACGAGTCGAGACGTATCGACAATCAGCTAAGAGGACGTGCCGGACGTCAGGGAGACGAGGGAGGCTCGATATTCTTCCTGTCTTTGGAGGACGACCTTATGAGACTGTTCGGCGGTGAGAGAATAACTCATATGATGAACACTCTAAAAGTCGACGAGGATATGCCTATTCAAAGCAAGATGCTTTCTAATGTTATTGAATCATCTCAGAAAAAAGTTGAGGGAAGAAACTTCGGTATCAGAAAGAACGTACTTAACTACGACGATGTTATGAACTCTCAGAGAGAGATAATATACAAACAGCGTTCGCAGGTTCTTGAGGGAGACGATATTCACGCTGATATTATCAAGATGATTAAGGACTTCATAGTCAACACTGTAAACGTTTATATTGTTGAGGAAGACGTTCACGATAACTGGAATTTAGACGGGCTTCGCGACTTTTTGATGGGATTGTTCACAACAGAAGAAGATTTCAGATACGACCCTGTGGAGCTTGACAGAGTTACTAAGCAGGAGATAATCGACGAGCTTACCGATAGAGCCTTAAAGAAATATGAACAGCGTGAAAAGGAACTCACTCCTAAGATTTTGCGTGAGGTTGAAAGGGTCGTTCTGTTAAAGGTTGTAGATACAAAGTGGATGAATCATATCGACGATATGGAAGAACTGAAACGCGGTATCGGTTTGCGAGCTTACGGAAACAAGAACCCTGTTGTTGAGTATCGTATTGAAGGCTTTGATATGTTCGATGAAATGATAGCTTCTATTTGTGAAGAGACTGTTCGTATGATGTATACGGTTAAGGTCAAGACTAATGACGAGCCTAAGAGAGAACAGGTTTTAAAGGCTAATCCGGTCAAGGCGGATAACTCTCTTTCGGGCGCAAGAACCGTTAAGAAAAAGCCGGGAAGAAACGATCCGTGTCCATGCGGAAGCGGAAAGAAGTATAAGAAGTGCTGCGGCAGGAATGAATAATTAAATAAAAACGATAATACTAAAGCCCTGAGGAAATTCCTCAGGGCTTTAATTCATCTTTATTTATCATTTTTCAAAAATTCTTGAAGACTGTCATTGAATTTCTTTAGTTCGCTGTCTATAATTGGTTTGTATTGTTCACGAACTTGAGTCCAAGTTATCTGCGTTTTAGAATCATCGAATTTTCTTATAGAAGTGTAGAGATATGCAATTACTGCTTCTTTTGTAATGTTTGTAGCAGCGTCGTCGTCTGAAAGAAGTGTTGAAATTCCGTAACCCGGGTCTATTACCTTGGTAAACTTATCGGAAATAACATCTTCGTATGTTACCTGATATGCTTCCTCAGACCAGTTTGGATTATCAACGTAGAATTTCTTCTTTGAAATCTCTTTATATTCGTCAGCGGTCGCTGCCAGCTTTGAACATTCATACCAGCATCTTACAGCATCCTTTTTTGTCGAGCCTTTAATCCACATATAAGCTCCTATATCTAAAGTTGTATATTGCACATCGGAATTAGGATCTCTCGGCATAGGAACAACTCCCCATCTATCGCCCTCTTTAGGCGTATGAGATCCTGTTGACGCCCACGGTCCCATTGCAAAAAACAGTGTGTTATTTTCAAAAGTAGATGCAGCGCTTCCTATCCATGCCGCGTTGTCCAGACCTTCTTTTGTAAGCTTGTATAAGAAATCTGCGGCACGTTCGAGATCAGGATTTTTAATGTTGTTTACATACTTACCTGTTTTAGGATCCTTCTTGATTATCGTCTGACCTGTTGATTGGAAAAAGAATGGGTGATACCAACCGTTTATACCGTATCTTTCTTCGTCGCCCTTTGCATTTTCTTTGTATTGCTTCATAATATCGTAAAAAGCGTTCCAGTCCCATTTTCCTTCTTGATACAATTCATAAGGATCATCTAAACCTTCTTCAGCAATAACGTCAAGGTCATATGTCAGTGTTGAAAGCGTACCGAAGGATATTGGAGCAACATAGTGCTTTCCGTTCAAGGCAAATTGCTATGCAGTATCCTTAACATCCACCCACAGAGGTGAATCAAAGTCGACAACGCTGTCAACAGGCTGATATCTTTCTTTGATAACTCCGATAGGGAAGGTCATTTTTTGCTCGTATGGGAAAATATCAGGCGGGGTATTTGCCAATATAAGCTCTGACAGTTTATTATATTTATTAACTGAGCCTCCGCAGCTTATGTAGTTTATTTTTCCTCCCTTGTCCTCAAACAGAGAAACATTAGTGTACTTTTCTTCACTGTTTGCCGATGGGTTTAAGTCGTAATACGAACACCAGTCAAGGGTTTTTTCGGCACCGTCGGGAATGGCTTCTATTTCCTCTGCTGTTGGTACGTCAACAGCTTCATCATAAGATGAGTCTGAGCTATTTTGACAGCCGATCAATGTCACAGACATTCCGATAGCAAGTAATGCGGCTAAGAAGCGTTTAAAATTTTTCATAATCATTCTCCTTGTTAAATTTATTTGGTTAAGGTTTTACGCCTTGCTAAATATTTTTATATATTATACTATATTTTTTACATCTTGTCAATTTTTTTATAAAACTTAAATAAAAATGCCGGAAGGAAAATCCCTCCGGCAAAAGTTTAACTATGTGTAATTACTTATTTTTCTTTAAAAACTCTTTGTAGCTTTTATTGAACTTTTTAAGCTCGCTGTCAATAGTTGCGCTGTATTTTTGACGAATCTGTGACCAAGTAAATTGTGCGCCGCCTGACGCATAATCATATTTAGTTGTTGCCAAATACATATATTGATTTATAGCTTTTCCTTCAGCATTCTGAGCAGCAGAATCATCTGAAAGCTCGCTTGAGATACCTGTACCTGGGTCAAAAATCAGAGTAAATTTATCTGAGAATACCTCTTCAAATGCCATATTATACATTTCTTCTGACCAGTTTGGTGCATTCTCGAAGAACTTTTCTTTATTAGCTTTTTTATATTCCTCATTTGTGTTGGCGATCTTACAGCACTCAAGCCAGCATTTCATAGCTTCTTTCTTTGTTGAGCCTGCGATCCACATTGTGTTAGTTGGAACAGTGATGTCAAGTGCTCTGTAGTATTTGTCACTGTTAGGATCCTTTGGAATAGGAACGCACATCCAGTCATCACCTGCTTGAGGAGCATTGTTTGTTACAGCAGCCCATCTTCCCAGTGAACAGAAAAGAGTATTATGTTCAAATGTTGATTTAGGATTGCCAAGCCAACCCTCCGGGTTGATCAGACCGTCTTTTTCTATGTTGTAAAGGTAGTTAGCAGCTCTTTCAAGGTTAGGGTCATTTGAGTTGTTTACATACTCATCTTTTTTCTCATCATACTTGATGATAGTTGTACCTGTTGTTGTGAAAATTGGCTCAGGGAACCAGCCCCACACACCGTATCTTTCCTCATCTCCGGTTGCATTTGAAACATACTCAGTCATGATATCTGTGCATGCGTTCCAGTCCCATTCGCCGTCTAGATATAATTCATAAGGGTCTGCAAGTCCTTCATTTGCAATAACCTTTTTATCATAGAACATAAGCGGAACTGTATCACCGAATGATGTAGGTGCAACATAATGCTTGCCAGCTATTGTGAACTGGTCAGCGATTGGCTTCATATCTGACCATATGTCTGAATTGAAATCAACAATATCATCAACTGGCTGGAAAATGCCCTTTACAATGTTGCAAGGATAAACCATTATACCAATACCATATGAAACCATATCCGGCGGAGTATCGGCCAAAATAAGTGATGATAGCTTGCTGCTTAGACCACGCTGGTCGGTTTTTATGTATTCGACCTTACCTCCTTTGTCGTTGAATAATGTCATTTCAACACTTTTTTCTTGTGCATCAGATGTAGGATTTAAATCACTAATACCGAGATATTGAAGTGTGTTTTCTGCACCTTCTGGAATTTTAGCAATTGCATCGGTTGAAGGAACCTTGATCTTATCTTGATAAGAGTCATCTTTTTTAGATTTTGAGCATCCTGTAACTGAAACAGCAGCTGCTAGAGCCAGTAATGCAGCGAGAAGTCTTTTTGTCAACTTCATAAATTAACCTCCTTATATAAAATATTTATTTGCTGTGAATACTCACACCATATGTTAAATATATCATAAAAAGCTCTTTCTGTCAATGAATTTTTGCTCAAAATTAACAAATAAAGTTTTGCATTATCTCTTAAATTACATTTTTGTAACTTTACACAAATTACAGCTAACAGCTTAGGTTAAAATAAACAAAAACTATTTCTAAGCTTTTTAAAATGTACTATTTAATATTGTAATTTAGATTTATAATTAAGAATCAGCAAGAGAAAAAATCATATAAAAACGTATAAGATAGAAAATACCGCCCTAATTTAGGGCGGTATTTTGTTTTTAGAAAGGTGTAGCATTTTCGATCCCCTGAGTTATCACTTGAACTATGACTTATGATATTGCAAAGTCGTTTTACCAATAATAATCACACTTAGCATTTAAACAGTGGTATTTCATTTTATATACTCCACCCCTTTTTCCGTAAACAGTAATGCGATTAGATTCATCCAATTGCTCAATATTTGTTCCTCTGCAACATGGACATATCATACTGTACAATTCATCTTTTTTATTATATTTTGGAGGTTTATCATTAACGAAAACAGGTTCGGACTGTAATTGTCGTGATGTTATTCTCCTATATCCAACAATCCAATCCTCAGACCAATCTTTTGGCAGCAAAATCTGATCTGCTCCACCAGCTAGAACAGTTTTAGTCTTCAACACCACAGGAGCAACAACACCAACACTTATTATTATGTCTTTTGGAAC
>CANRJA010000021.1 GCA_947630825.1 uncultured Clostridia bacterium
TAAAACTGATAAAAACAACAATGGCAAATATAGAGAAAACGCCATTGTTTCCGTCATTCTCTATATTTGCTTGTTGTGAAAAATCTAAAATTAGTCTTTAGTAACCTTATACAGCTTAACTGTAGCTGTGCAGTGATATGTGAAGTTCTTTACATTCGACTTGCAAGCTGTAAGATCCTGCTGGTGTGAAATAGGCAGCCAGATAGCACGGTCTGCAACATACTGTTCCATATCAGCATACATCTGATTTCTTGAATCTCCCGCAGGCTCCTTAGCAGCTTCAGAAATCATCTTTGCATACTCTTTATAATCAGCCTTATCGTCCTTATTCTTAGCAAGGTTATACCTAGCTACATTCATAATTGCACTTGTATCGCTCATAAGCGTCATAAAATTATCAGGGTCGCCGTTGTCTCCCGACCAACCGTATAAGCAAATATCGTAATCGCCTGCAATTATTCTGTCTTGGTATGTTGTCCAGTCATAAGCATCAATATTACACTCAACGCCTACCTTTGACAAGTATCCTTGTATTGCTTCAGCCAATGTCTGACCTGTTGCTGTGTTGTAAGGTCTTGGGTTTGTGTATGTGATAACATGAAGCTTCTTAATGCCCTTCTTCTCAAGAGTTGCCTTAGCATCTTCTACATCATAAGCAATCTGCTTTACATCTGCACTGTAGCCCGGAACAAATGTAGGAAGAACAGTTGTAGCCTTTTCAGCATAACCGTTATAAAGAGTATCAACCAATTCGTCAACATTTATAGCCTGCGAAAGAGCAACACGGGTTTCCTTATCGAGTCTTTCAATGTTATAAGACATATAATTGATGTTCATACCCGGTGTCTGAGAAACTGTGATATTGCTGTCCTTTTTCAGGTTCTCCATCTGGTTTGTGTCAATACCGTCGATGATGTCTACATCACCTGACTGGAGCTCAACAATTTTTGTTGAAGCGTCCTTGATAGTACGGATAACAACATTCTTGATTTTAGCTAAATTATCCTTATCCCAGTAATCCTCATTAGCAACAAGCTTAACATCCTGGTCCTTCTTCCACTCAACGAACTTGTAAGGACCTGTTCCTACAGGGTTGTTCATAAGATCGCCCTCTTTTGCAGCAGTTGGGCTTACCATAGGTGCGCCGAATACCATTGCAAGGTTAGCTAAAAACGGTGTTGAAGGCTGTTTCAAAATAATCTTAATTGTGTAATCATCAACCACTTCACTCTTTTCAACATATCCCCAAACGAAATTAGCGTAACCCATATCCTCTGTCTTGTTGATCGTGTTACGCTCAACATTGAACTTAACAGCCTCTGCGTTAAAGTCTGTTCCGTCGTGGAACTTAACGCCCTCTCTCAGCTTGAATGTGTACTCAAGTCCGTCGTCAGAAATCGTCCATGACTCAGCCAGACAAGGCTTTACCTCTGTTGAATCGTCAGCATAGGTCAGTAATCCCTCATAGATCTGGTTTGTAACCTTTGCAGATTCTCCGTCGTCAACAATCTGTGGGTCAAGACCTCTCGGGTCAGCACCCTGTGCATAAACTAAAGTATCTGCACTTGATGAACCGCCTGATTTCTTGTCCCCGCCGCAGGCTGCAAGACAGGATACTGCCATTACCGCAGCCAGCATTGCACTAAAAACCTTTTTCTTCATGTCTTTTCGTCCTTTCTGTTAATACAAAAATAAGGACGCTCACAAAAACAATTACAAAACACATATAGTTAATGTAAATGTGAATTAAAGCATCCTTGCCTTTGCTTTTTTTATTATACTCGAAACAGCTTCGAGTTTAATACATTATATACACTTTATATTATATACTATTAAAATATAACATTCAATAGTAATTCTCAACAAATAGCAAGCGCAAATTTCGTGAATTTGACAATAAATAAATGCCGTTTGTTTAATTATGTCTGTAATTTGATGTTAATTTCTGTTATTTAGAATTTTAAATTATAAATAATACTTTACAGCTTATTTCCGCACTCTATACAGAACACAGCGCCCTCACGAGCAGCAGCTCCGCAGTTAGGGCAAGTATTCTCTACTATTTCAGCCTTCGCTGTCTGAACATCATTTGACGGCACAAAAGTCTTATCAGAAACAGAATACTCATAAGACTGCTTAGCGTCATCGTCATCCATAATAAACGACACGTCCTTCTCGCCGTTTTTTCTTGGACGCCGCATATCCGTCTTTGCAGGAAACGCAGCAAACAAAGATATAAGAAGCATCAGCAATCCCAAAGCAAAAACAGGAAGCGATGATAATATAATCAGCCACTTTCCTACAGTAAAAGCGCTTTCGTAACCGGAATAGTAATTCTCAGCAAAACGGCTCATTATAGGGTCTGCGATCAGCCCTAATAAAATCACCAACCCTGAGACGCATATTAATGATACCCCATATCCCCTGAAAGCTCTGTAGGTGTAAACGGAGTTTAACTTATAAAGAGAAACCCATATAACAAGCAAAAACAATATTACTGCAATTATTAATATGAATATAGGCGTTGAGCCAAGCCAGCTTAACGAGCGGTTGATGTCAAATGTCTGATGTATGTCAGCGTTCTCTATTCCGAAAGTCTCAAGAAAGCCATTAATTCTTTCAGAATTATGCAGAACATATTTAATAAAGCCTGAAGCTATAAAAAGCAATCCTGTTATTATCGTTGTTATAATTAGAACGACTGTCACTACCACACCGCTTGTTCCAAGCCTATTTTCAAGTCTGAATTTTTCCTTGCCCATTATATCCTCCCTGTTTGTGCTAAACTTATGTTTTTATTATAGCTTTTTTAGTGTTTTTTGTCAATATCACTACTAAGACATTTTATATTTTATATATTTTTACCAGATTTTCTTGACTTCATACCTAATTTTGAAATATTCTTCTTTTAATTTCAAAATTCTCTTTGTGCATCTTTAGCAAAAATACTTAAATAATAATCTAAAAATTCTGCTTGGTTTTCCCTTGACAAATATATTTAACTATGTTAAAGTATAACAATGTTAATTGTTAACTATGTTAAATGTTTTGCGAATTGTCCAAAATCATTATTAAAGAACGGAGAATTAAAATGCAAAAGTTAGAGGAATGTCAAAAGGGTTCAGAGTTTTTTAAATTTATAGTGATAATGAAGAAATTTCACATACTGACATCATCATTTCACAGCTTACCTTTGAATGTATCCCACACAGATTTTCATACAATGTCTTATATTGTAAAAAGCGCTGAAGAAAATCCCAACGGAGCGAGTATGGGCGACTTAGCAAGAGAGCTTCAGATTTCACCGCCTGCGGTATCTAGGGCTATATCATCACTTGAAAACAGAGGTTACGTTAAGCGAACGACCGATATAAACAACAGAAGAAGCGTTACCGTCACTCCGACCATTGAAGGCATAACGGCAATGAATGAGGACAGAAAATTCTTTGAAAAAATCACAAAAAAGATATCCGCTGAAATGGGCGAAGAAAAGCTAAACGAGCTTGAAGCATTGCTAAAACAGCTTTACCAAACTGTAAATGACACTATAAAAGAGGAGTTATCACACATATGAAAAACATCTTAAAATACTTAAAAAAATACTGGTTCCAATGTATTTTTGTATTCGTTCTGCTGCTTGTTCAAGCCTATTGCGATTTGTCGCTTCCTGATTACACGTCAAAGATAGTAGACACAGGAATACAAAACGAGGGAGTTGAAGCCGTTGCTCCAAAGGTAATTACAGACAGCGATTTTAACAAGCTCGGCATATTTTTAAAGGAAAGCGAAATAAACTATATCAAAAAGTTTTACAAAAAGACGGATAGTCTTAATGACAAAGACATTCCTCTTAAAGAGAGTAAAAGCTCGTCTTATTATGTTTTAAACACAGATGAAAATAAGGATTTAAAAGCTCTTGAAAACACCTTTACAGAAGCTATGGTTGCCGTCACTGTTCTTGACAATGTGACAAAAGAGCAATTTGATAAAATGGCTCAAAAAGTCACACAGCAAAACCCGTCAGCTAGTCAAACTCCGGCGCAGAATATGACAAAAGAGCAAACAGACGCACTTATAAAAATTCAAGAAATGATGAGTGGAAAAAGTGAGTTTAATGCAATAGAGCTTTTCGGTTTGCAGGTAGAGGCAGGTGTAATGTCAAAAGACGACCTTATACTAATCAGAAATAAAATGTATGATACATACGGAGAAGATATGGCTGACTCCGTTGCTATAACCTACACCAAGCAAATATATTCAAATGCAGGAGTGGATTTAGACGAACTCCAGCATAATTACCTGCTAAGCACAGGAGCAAAGATGCTTTTGCTCGCTTTACTTATGATGTCTGTATCAATAATTGTCGGATTGATCGCATCAAGAGTTTCAGCAGGACTTAGCGTTGATCTAAGAAGCCGTTTATTTAAGAAAGTAGTATCCTTCTCGCATACCGAAATGGATAAGTTTTCAACCTCATCGCTTATAACAAGAAGCACTAACGACATTCAGCAGATTCAGATGGTCGTTGTTATGTTTTTGCGAATGATAGCCTATGCGCCTATTCTCGCTGTCGGAGGTATATTTAAGGTGCTTTCTACAACCGTTTCAATGACTTGGATAGTCGGCGTTGCAGTTGTTGCAGTTTTGTGTATAGTTATTGTACTAATGGCTGTCGCTATGCCCAAGTTTAAAATTATGCAAAGGCTTATAGACAATCTTAACCTTATCGCAAGAGAAATTCTCACAGGACTTCCCGTTATAAGAGCGTTCAGCAGGGAAAAATATGAGGAAGACAGATTTGACAAAGCCAACATAAATCTAAAAAGCACTCAGCTTTTTACCAATCGGGTTATGTCGTTTATGATGCCGTCTATGATGCTTGTTATGAACGCAGTTACCGTCTTGATTATCTGGGTAGCCGCAAAGCACATTGACAAAGGCACGCTTCAGGTCGGACAAATGACAGCTTTTATAACATATTCTATGCAGATAATAATGTCGTTTTTAATGCTTACGATGATTTCGGTAATGCTTCCCCGTGCTATAATTTCGGCTAACAGAGTTGAGGAGGTTCTTCAAACCGAGCCTGTCATAAAGGATAAAACTAACACGACTATGCAAAAAATTTCAAAAGCTGAGGTCAAGTTTAATAACGTATGGTTTAAATACCCCGACGCTGACGAATATGTTTTAGAGGATATCGACCTCACAGCCAAGCCGGGCGAAATCACTGCGTTCATAGGAAGTACGGGAAGCGGAAAGTCAACGCTTATCCACCTGATACCGAGATTTTATGACGTAACAAAGGGAAGCATAACCATAGATGGAATTGATATACGGGATATGTCACAAAGCGCACTTAGAAAGGATATCGGCTTTGTTCCGCAGAAAGGAACGCTTTTCTCTGGAACTATTGAATCAAATCTGCGTTTTGGAAATGAAAACGCCTCAGACGAACAAATCAAAAAAGCGGCGTCGATATCTCAGGCAACTGAGTTTATTGAAGCAAAGCCCGATAAATACAAAAGCGAGATCGCTCAGGGCGGAGATAACGTATCAGGAGGTCAAAAGCAAAGGCTTTCCATTGCAAGGGCTAT
Organism: uncultured Clostridia bacterium; assembly: GCA_947630825.1. GTDB lineage: Bacteria > Bacillota > Clostridia > Oscillospirales > Ruminococcaceae > UMGS1601. The sequence continues at coordinate 5,598 of CANRJA010000021.1, forward strand.
CGCAAAAGAACCTAAGATATTTATTTTTGACGACAGCTTTTCCGCTCTTGATTTTAAAACAGACGCAACGCTCAGAAAAGAGCTATTAAAGAACATTTCAGACGCAACTGTATTTATCGTAGCGCAGAGAATTTCAACTATTATGAATGCCGACCAGATAATCGTTCTTGACGAGGGTAAAATAGTCGGCAAGGGAACGCATAAAGAGCTTCTGAACACCTGCGACGTCTACAAGCAAATTGCGTTATCACAGCTTTCACAAAGCGAGCTTGACAGCAGTACAGAAAACGCTGACAGAAAGGAGGAAAAGTAGTATGGCAGAAACAAGAAGAACGCCAATGCGCAGAGGACCGCACGGTGCGGGAAGAATGTCTTTTGAAAAGGCAAAGGACTTCAAGGGCTCGATAATAAAGCTTATCGGATATATCGCCAAATACAAGGTCGGCATAATACTGGCTTTGGTCTTTGCTGTCGGAGGTACTGTATTTAACATAATTGGACCAAAAATTTCAGGTAAAGCCACAACTAAGCTATTTAACGGTCTTGTTGCAAAAATACAAGGTACTGGCGGAATTGACTTTGACGCTATCAAACGGCTTTTGCTTATTCTTTTGGGACTTTACTGCCTTTCTGCTGTTTTCTCCTTAATTCAAGGCTGGATAATGACAGGAATATCTCAAAAGATCGCCTACAGGCTAAGGCAGGAGCTTTCTCAAAAGCTCAACCGTCTGCCGATGAGCTTTTTTGACAAAAACACCAACGGAGAGATTCTCTCCCGCATAACAAACGACGTTGATACACTTTCTATGAACCTTAACCAAGCGGCAACACAGCTTATAACATCAGTCACTACTCTTATCGGAATACTTATAATGATGCTTTCAATAAGCGGCGTTATGACGCTTATTGCTCTCATAATGCTTCCTGTTTCGGCTATACTGATTATGCTTGTGGTGAAAAAATCACAGAAATTCTTTAAAGCACAGCAGGATTATCTCGGACACATCAACGGTCAGGTAGAGGAAGTCTACAGCGGACACACGGTAGTAAAGGCATTTAACAGAGAGCAAGCTGTTATCAAGGAGTTTCGCCACACCAGCAACATACTCTACAAGGCAAGCTGGAGAGCGCAGTTTTTATCAGGTATGATGATGCCTATTATGCAGTTTGTGGGTAATCTCGGGTATGTTGCCGTTTCGGTAAGCGGAGCATACCTTGCAGTAAAGGGTACAATTGAAGTCGGAGACATTCAGTCATTCATTCAGTATGTAAAGCAGTTCACACAGCCTATTCAGCAGGTAGCGCAGGTATCAAATATGCTTCAGGCGACTGCCGCCGCCGCAGAAAGAGTTTTTGAATTCTTAGAAGAACCCGAAGAATCACAACTTTCTGAAAACCACGCCCCTGTTGACGCTTCATCACTGAAAGGTAATGTTGAGTTCGATCACGTTTCATTTGGATACACGCCTGATAAAATCATTATAAACGACTTCTCAGCCAACATAAAAGAGGGTCAGAAGATAGCCATTGTAGGACCGACAGGCGCAGGAAAAACAACTATGGTCAAACTTATAATGAGGTTCTACGACATAAATTCGGGCAGCATAAAAATAGACGGTTATAACGTCCGCGACTTTGACCGAAGTGAGCTTAGAAAGGCGTTCGGAATGGTACTTCAGGACACATGGCTTTTCAAGGGCACTGTTATGGAGAACATTCGCTACGGTCGGCTTGACGCTACTGATGAAGAAGTTATAGCCGCTGCGAAAGCCGCTCACGTTCACCACTTTATACAGACGCTCCCAAACGGTTATAATATGGAGCTTAACGAGGAAGCCTCTAACGTATCGGGAGGACAGAAACAGCTGCTTACTATTGCAAGGGCAATCCTTGCCGACAACAAGATACTTATTCTTGACGAGGCTACCTCTTCGGTTGATACACGAACCGAGATAAGAATTCAAAAGGCTATGGATAACCTTATGAAGGGCAGAACGAGTTTTATCATCGCTCACAGGCTGTCTACGATAAAGGACGCCGATTTGATTCTAGTTATGAAAGACGGAGACATTGTCGAGCAGGGAAATCACGACGAGCTTTTAGCTAAAAACGGTCTTTATGCCGAGCTATACAACTCGCAGTTTGATTCAGCCACAGCATAATTGGCGAACCGCCAGTGGCTCTGCTGCCTTTTGAAAGTTTGAAAAGTGTATTTACTTTGTACAACGGCAGGATTATTAATTGATAATTGACAATGGTCAATGGATAATTGCAAGAAGCAAGAAGCGTCCGGAAATAATTCCGAACGCTTTTAATCTTTAATCCATTGTATTAATTATTTTCTTCAATGTTTGGATCCTTTATTTTTCCACATTTTTTACAATATATAGAGTTTGGTTTTTGTGGTTCTCCGCATTTAGGACAAACCCAACCTTCATTTAATTCCATATCAGTTTCTCTTTCATCAATATCCTCACTATTTATATCTTCACCACATAATTTATTTTTTATCTGCTCACAATAATACTCTATATTATTATTTGATTGAATTAAATCTCCCAATCCGTATAAAAAATAGCTTCCAATCAAAGAAAGTAATGAACCTAAACCTGCTCTTAATATAAAATATAAAAAACCTAAAAATATTGACTGACTTTCTTTAGATGCTGATACCGTAATATTAACGGCATTATACCAACCAATAATACCATATAAACAAGACAATATAACCCCTACAAAGCAAGTAACTTTTGCTAATGTTTTAATTCTTTCACTAATATTATCAAACATTTTATGATACCTCTTTATTTTAATATTTGAGTAAATTCTTTAATTTACCAAAATTATAGCATACTAATAAAAGATAGTCAAGTAATGTCTCTACTTATTATCAGTATATTCCCATGCTTTTTTCACCTCATACGACTTACCCTTACAAGTATCAAAAACCACTGCGCCGTCTTTTTCCTCACAGCTAATCTCCTCGCCGCCGCAGAAAACCTTAACAGGTACATTAACAACAAGCCTGCAAGTCTCGCCGCAGTTTGAAACTATCAAAGCCTCTTGAAATTCTGAATTTTCCCACTTGCAGGAAACAGCAAATCCTCCCCTTGCTTTTAGGTTTTCAAACGAGCCGTTTCCCCACTCTTTAGGCAGTGCAGGGAGAAGAATAATCTCCTCATTAATACTCTGTAATAATGCCTCTGATATTCCTGCCGCACCGCCGAAATTTCCGTCGATCTGAAACGGCGGATGATTGTCAAACATATTCTTGTTTGTCGAATGAGACAAAAGCGCTGCAATGTTTTCATAAACCTTATCGCCGTCGCCGAGCCTTGCCCAAAGATTGATTATCCACGCTCTGCTCCAACCCGTGTGACCTCCTCCGTGAGAAAGCCGTCTGTTAAGAGTTGCTCTTGCTGCATCTGCTAGCTTCGGCGTTTTTCTTACAGATATCATATCCGCAGGGTATAATGCAAAAAGCTGTGAAATATGTCTGTGACCAGGCTCTACCTCGTCATAGTCTACAGCCCATTCCTTTATCTGACCGTACTTTCCTATCTCAGGTTTGGGTAACCTTTCACGCATTGACTTTAACTTTTCTGCATAGTCAAAGTCTATACCCAAAATCTCACTTGCCTTTATTATCGCTGTAAACAGCTCGTAAATTATCTGGCTGTCCATAGAAGGTCCTATGCAAAGCGAACCCTTCTGACCTGATTCTGTTAAATATGTATTCTCAGGAGAAACAGACGGGCAGGTAACAAGCTGACCGTTTTTGTTCTCTATAAGAAAATCTGCAAAGAACTCGCTTGCCTCTTTGATAGTACCGTACTTTTCTTTTAGAAAATCCTTGTCTTTAGTGAACATATAATGCTCCCATATATGCAGACAAAGCCACGCCGCACCCATAGGCCACTGAGTTCCGGGCATCCACAGATCCTGCGGTGCAGTATCCCCCCAAAGGTCTGTGTTATGGTGGCAGACAAAGCCTCCGCAATCGTACATCTCTCTCGCTGTTACTCTTCCGTTTGGACGCATTTTCTCTATGATGTCAAAAAGTGGGGTCACCAGCTCGGATAATCCTGCCGTTTCAGCAGGCCAGTAATTCATCTCTGTGTTTATATTTATAGTAAACTTACAGCCCCACGCAGGCCACATATCCTTGTTCCATATACCCTGAAGATTCAAAGGCAGCGTACCCTCACGGCTGCCTGCAATCATCAGATACCGAGCGAAGTTATAGTAAAGCACAATCAGCTTATTGTCCCTTCCGCCATTTTTAACATTTTCAAGACGTTCATCTGTCGGAAGAACCGACTTACCCTCACTGTTATCTACAAGCTGTAGCCTTACCCTGTCGTAATACTTTTTATAATCCCTGATATGACGCTCTTTTATATTGTCGAATGACAGCTTTGAAGCCTTCTCAATATCATTTTTTGCCTCTTTTTTGTAATCCTCATATCTATAGCTTGTCTGGCAGGAAATCAAAATGGTTATCTCGTCACATTTTTCAGCCTTTATGTAACTTCCCCAGCGTTTAACTGTTCCCGAAGTCGGAATAACTTTAAAATAAGATGCAAAATTAATTCCGTCCTCTCCGCCCATACCGCCGTAATAGAAAATCTCATCGTCTGACACAGGCGAGTTATTGTCGAAATAATCGTCTCTGCCGTCAATATGTATGCGAATATTAATGCTCTCCTTTTTATCAGCCCTGATATTAACAGCCAGAACATTGTCGGGATAAGACGCTATAACCTCACGGGTGTAATTTATTCCGTTTGATGAAAATTCAACAGACTGCACAGCGGTTTCTAAATCTAAGCTTCTTTTAAAATTCTGTATATCACCCAAACCTCTTTGATCGATAATTAAATCCCCAAGCGGCATATAATGACGCTGATTTATCGGGGTTCCGCAGAAAGCGTCACGCACTATATCCTCCGCCTCAGAAATCTTCTCCTCAAACAAAAGCTCCCTTACCTTTTTAAGGTTTTCAAGTGCAGACTTATTATTTCTTTCTCTATATCCGCCCGACCATACCGAGTCCTCATTAAGCGAAATCGTATCATAATACGGATTGCCGTAAACCATTCCGCCTATTCTTCCGTTTCCGACAGGAAGAGCTTCGTTCCAATCCTCAGCCCATTTATTATACCAAAGCTCTGTAGATGTTTTCATAATAACCTTATACCTTTCTTTGAATTTAAGTAATTATTTTAAATTATACCACACTTTACATATCTATTACAACTGTAAATACAGTTATTTTAGTATTTACAATACTAACTTTTTATACAAAAAACCGACCGATTATAAAACCGGTCGGTAATTTAATAACTATAATTTGTTTATCCAACAAGTCCCGAACGCTCAATACCCTCTGTAAAGTATTTCTGTAGAAATACATACATAACAAGTATTGGAGTTATTGCTAGGATACATCCAGACTCCAGCCAAACGATCATTTGACGAGGACCTACAGTCTGGTTGTTAAACAGTTCCGCCTGAAGCGTTGCCGTCAGATTTTTCAGCATTAACGCAACAGTATCATTCTGGTTGAAGAATGAAGACGATACATAGTAGTCGTTCCAGTACCATACTACCGAGAACAGGAATACTGTCAAAAATGACGAGGCGGCATTAGGAACCATTACAACTATGAAGGTTTTAAGCGGTCCGCAACCGTCAAGATAAGCAGCGTCCTCAAGCTCCTTCGGCAGTCCTCTAAAGAACTGTCTGAATATGAGAATGAACAATCCAGCTCTCAAGCCGTTGGCGAACAATGCGGGTAAGTACATTGTAAGTCCGCTGTTGATGAGCGAAATGGTATCGCCTGTGAACAATTTAACCAATCCCAGCGGATTAAAGTACGAATACTGCATATACAGTGGGATAGTTGTTATCTGAGGCGGTACAATTATCATCAAAACAACGATTACAAACAAGAAGCCCTTGCCCTTGAAGTTAAATCTCGCAAATCCGTAGCCTGTAATTGCGCAGGTGATAACCTGCAAAATAGAAGCAACGAGGTTCAGCTTAATTGTATTAAGAACGGTTGCTCCGTATTTCATAACATCCCAAGTCTCCTGAATGTTTTGAAGCGTCAAGCTTTTTGGGATCCATACAATAGACGGGTCGTTCATCTGTGCGTCCGGTCTAAACGCTGTTGAAACCATAAATATCAAGGGATACAGAATGATAAAACACAAACCAAACAGAATTAAAAATCTGAATATCGGCCAAACCGAACCTACAAAGGCTTTACGTCTGTTATATCTTTTTTGTTCAGGGGTGATATCTATAGTGATTCCGGCCTCTTTCATAGCCTTTTTCTTCGCTTTTTTAGCGGCTTTCATTTCCTTTTCAAAGCGTTTTTCTTCTTTTTTAGTTGCCATCTATATCCCCCCCTTATCCTACTTCGTAATATACAAACTTATTGATAATAGCAACAAGTATCGCAAGCGCCACTCCAACAATCAGGAAGTACGCCCACGCCATCGCGGCCATATATCCGTAGTTCCAGTCGCTTCCCTGCGTCAGAATAAGCTTCATAACCTTATTCTCAGGGTCGACAAACGAGTCAATAACTGTGTAAACTAAACTTGCTAATATCATCGGGCTTATGTATGGCATAGTGATTTTCCAGAAGTATTCCCAAGCGGTAGCTCCCTCCATCTGAGCGGCTTCTTTTGCCGAGAACGGTATGTTCTGCAATGCCGCAAGGAACAGAAGAATCTGGATACCTGAGTTCCATACAAGGTTGAATATGTCAGAGGTCACCGATGTGATTGTGTTGGTAAGCGCGTCGCTTATACCGTAGATTCCTAGAAACTCCAGCAGTTGGTCGACCAAATTAGTCTCAAACAGCGTATTAAACTGCTCACCGCCTCCTGCTGCGTATCCGCCGGTATCCATATTACCGTTAATAATCTCGATAACAGGTCCCGTTGCGATAATAACCGGCAGGAAGAATACTGCTCTTGCAAAGGTTCTGCCTCTGAACTTTTGGTTCAATATAACCGCAACGAATATCGAGAATATAATAATCAGCGGCGTTTTCAAAGCTGTTGAACCAAGTATCTCAACTAAATACTGTGAATAATACTGGTCTTTTCTAAAGGCGTCGTGGTAGTGTCCAAGACCATTCCATTCAAGCTGCATAACTCCTCTTTGTGGCTGAGTCTCGTTAAACGAATAAACAAGCGACTCAATCAAAGGAAGTATGAAAAAGTAAATCGTTCCTATGATCCACAATGCTATAAATGCATATCCGTACAGTGCTTTTCTTCTTTCATACGGAATTTTTAAACCCTTGCGCTTAACGCCCTTAGGAGGCTTCAAAGCCTTAACTTCTTCCTTTGTAGGTGTTACAACAACATTTTCTGTGTTTGTCATTAGCCTTGTGCGCCTCCTTCCTTAATAACCTGACTGACATCAACATCAGCTCCGTCGATTGAAACCTTTCCGTTATTCAAATCGACCTTAACTGTCGACTCTGCAGCAGTTCCGTCCTCACTGCCGTAGGTTGTCGTTAAAATGTTGTTCTGTCTGTCTATTTGATAATTAGTTATAACCTTATTGCTTACCGCGCTCAAAACCTGCTTTGCAGCCTTTGATTCAGCAGCAGCCGTATCTATCCAACCCTCGTAATTTGCATAGTACAAATCACTGTATGAAGTATCAGATAACTTTGAGCTCTGCTCATAAAGCATATCATAATGCAGCGCCGAACCGTATGCGAGCGCAAGCAAGAATGTTTCTTCTGAATTAGAACTCTTGTTTATCGCCTGAGTTGCATAAGGCACATATCCGTGAACTACCATTTGATAGAACGGTATGTCGTAGTCGACGATATTAAATCCGCTTGAATTAACGGGGATATTCGTAATATGGTCAACATACGGAATTATATAAGAGTTTGCTCCGTCAGCTAAAATCGAACCAACATCATTATTAGCCTTTTCATAGCCTTTAACGATGATATTCATAGTATCCTGTCTGCTTGCAAAGTTCTTAGCCGAGAAATCAGATACAAGCTTTGAAGAAAAACCTCCGAATGAAATGTTTTTAAGCTCTTCTTTCTTATAGCTCGACGTTATCTCGTCAAATACCTTTGAATAGACCGTCGGGGTCAACAGCGCGGGAGCAACTCCCGAATCCACTCCGAACGCCGGATTGTACTGTGTTTGTCTGGAGTATGCGTTTGAAACTCTTGTAGCTGTGCTTGAGAACGTCCAATATCCCCAAGAACTGCTCTCCATCTCCATATTGTCCAGTGACGGATAAATCTTTATTCCGTTAGACTCCGCAAACGACATCAAATCTTCAAAATCATTCTTACCGCCTAAAGTACTAGCCGGTTTTGCCTTTGTTGAAATCTTCTTTCCGATAGATTTATCCGTCCAGTCATTATAATTGGCAACAATATCTGTAACGCCGTTATCCTGAAGCTTTTCAAGAATTGTCTTAGCCTGATCAAATGACGTTACCGACGTTTTCAAATTGAACGGCAATCCCAGAATCGATTTCTGCATTATTACTCCGCCGTACAAATCAACGTAGAAGTTCGACTCGTTTTCCTTAACCTTAGAAGTAAGACCCTTATTCTCTATCAGATAGTTTCTGTAAACCTTTGCACAGTCTGCGTAGTTTACATCATTATCCTTAGCGATAGGATAGTAGGTAACTGAAATTTCGTCCTGAGCTATATTGCCCTCCTGGAAAACCTTTAGAGGATCCGACTCGCCGCTCAAATAGAAATCATCAGAGGTTCTTACCTCAAAATCAAAATAAACATTGTTATAAGTCTGATTGTTCTGTCCGCTAACCTGTGCGTTTACAGAAACATTGGCGTCTCCGCTCGTTGCGACCGCTACTAATGCCTTGTTTCCTGAAACTGTTGCGGCTATCGGCATATAAGCCTGTTCTGTAATTTTTGAAGCTGTAAGCGGAACAATAGTATAATCTCTTCCGTAAACCTTCTGGGAATACGAGCTTGAATAGCTTGATTTTCCGTTGTTATACTCAATAACAGCTCCGCTTCCGTCAGGAACTATCATATAGCCGTTAACCTTTTTACCGTTTATATCCGTAGTAGGCGCGGCGCCGAAAGACGGCGTAAGACTTATTTGAGTTAAAACCTTTCCGTCCTCAACGGAAATATTATCCTCTTTTATTTTCGTTGTATCACACGAAACGGTTAATGAGTCCTCGCTCAATGTATATTCTACCGGAATAGTAAAACCATCTGTGAAGTCATATGTAAATGAAACTCCATTACTGGTAGCTTTCATAGTAGTTTTACAAATATCCCTTGTTCTCGACTCGATTCCCGAATACAGAGGAGAAGTTGTTCTCTTCGCCTGATCTCCGTACTCAAGCGCAAGACCTGAGTTAAGCTGCTGTCTCTGGGTGTCCTTCATATAAGAATCGCCTCTGGACGTTTTACCAAGCGGAGTGTCGTCTGCCAAAACATTTATCGGCGTACTCCACCAGTAGTTAGGCGTTGATGTTGTTTTGTCAATAAGACAAACCCTTTCATTCTCCTCATCATACCAAAGCTCCAGATTGCCTGCCTCGGATGCTTTCTTGCAGGTTTTAAGCGCCTGCTCGTCGGTCACTTTTGCAGGAAGATCATCTGTGCCAGAGCTTCTGGTAGCTGAAGATGTGCTTTTTTCCGCCTGTGAATCAGTTTCTTTATCAGTTGAACCTACCATAGTTCCGATAGGAAGCATCAAGGTAACAACTAATGCTGATATAATGATTTTTCTTAATCTTTCACGCATAATTATTACCTCCTTTATCCTCTAAACCGATATGTCAGCTCTGTGTATATCGACGCAATAAATACATACACCTGTTGGAACAAGCTTATCAAAAGAACAAGCAAGAACAGAATTATCAGCATAGCAACAAGCGTAAACACAATAGACAAAATGGTTTTCGGAAATGAATACTGGTGAACTGTTCTTATTGCCTGAATCATCAGAACGACCGACCATCCCAGCCCGACATAATAAATGACATTCATCCAAACTATCTCATCGCTTACAATGAAGTTCGAGATAAATACACTCAAAAACGTACCAACGATATAAGGTACCAACGCATAAGCTGAATAAATGCAAATCCTTTTTACTGTTCCCTCGCCGTTAAACAGCGTACACAAAGCCCAGTTTGCTATTACCCATGTAAAGAAGTAAACAATACTCTGCACAAACAGCGGTACGATATTAAATATCTTTACATACGAATTATTAAACTGAAATCCTGTAAGCTGTCTTTTTACTACCATAGCAACGAAAAGCAAAAGTACGATAACCAAGGCAATTTTCATTGAACCTTTCTTTTTCCATCTTAAATCGTCGTAGCCCTCAACCGGATGGAAAATAACATGCTTCAGCCAACCGAGTTGTGAAAATTCATACATATTATTTACCCTCCTTCTGCGGTTTCTTTCTTATCTTAGGCAGTTTTATTTTGCCTTTTTTAATAAGCCTTCTCAAAACTATAATTGCAACTATTATAATAAGTAAAATTATTATAATCAGCGTGAAATTCGCTCTCAGAAAATCATCACGATCATACTGATAAGCTCTGTCATAAGAACGCTTTGAAACGGAGATCTTGAAATATTCCATTGCCTTTTCGTAATCGCCGGTGTTCAAATAAGCCTTTCCGAGTCCGTAATATGCTAATGAATATCCGCCGTCTCGCTTTATTACCTCGTTCCAAGGGTCGATTGCATCTTCATACAGTCCTTTTTCATACAATGCCGCAGCCTCGTGAACGTACTTTCCAAAGGTAGTTTCAACAAATATTGTTATATCGTTCTTCTTACCGTCTATAACAAATATTTTTTCATTGACCGCCTCTATACCGTTCGGCGCTGTAAACGTACCCTTCTGGTCAGACGTACTGTTCTTTGAGCCGAATATAAACAGAAGATCATTATCCTGAGTATACTGGAATATACGTCCTGTCTCATAGTCCAAAAGATTTATTATACCGTCATTATCAACAACGATATCAGTCAGTCTTGAGAGAAAACTTCCCGTGTCTACAGAAGCATATTCAGTCAAATCCCCGAATTCATACTCATTTCCCGTAGCGGTGTTCCAAATGTTCTCACCGGCAGGGTTAAGCTTTTTAACTGCGTCGGTAGAAGCATTAGCCGCCTCTGTTACAGTGTAGATAAAGCCCTCGCTGTCAATATCGAAGTTTGCATATTCAACCGGAACATTTCTCGTCATTGACGCTATCTGCTCGTTTGAAGCAAACTTTCTCCAAATTGCCTGACGGATAACGGCAGCCGTCTGCTCAACTCTGTTAGCGCCGTAGAATCCCGTAAACTCGCCCGTTTCATCAAACACAACTGCTCCCGTTGTTACAGATGAAACAACTACATATAAAATTCCTGCGCTGTCAACCAAAATCTTTGACGGGTTGAATGTTTCAGATGCGTTTGCATAAAGCTCTGAATCAGGCTTTGTATACTCAAGCGTGCATACCGCCGAATTCTTCGACTCAATCGCAGCCTTTACAACTCTTGCATTTTTATTGTCCGCAACAAAAATAACAGGCTTGTTTGTTGTTTTATCTATTTTTACATATACACCCGTCGGGTTAGAAAAAGTTGAAAGACCGGTTTCCGCATCTAGTGACGTCTGCGACCCGGTAACGCCCTTATAGCATCCGATAACCTTAAGATTTGAGTCGGTTCTTAAAATTCTGTCGTTGCCGGAATCTGCTATCCAAAATTCTTTTAAACTCTCCTCATAGAATATATCAGAAGCCCCTGAAAGATCGGTCGGTTCTTCTTCGCTTATAAACAAATCGCTCTTTGGGTCAGCCAGCTTATCAAGCTCCATCTCATAGCCGGTAATAGTCTCATCAACTCTGTATCCGCTCTGAGACGGAATAGCGTCTCCCCAAGCATCATAGTTGTATGATACATACGGCTCACTCGCATACGAAGTCACAGACATTGCCGCTGTTATGCTTAGTGCGAGTCCGACCGAGACAATATTTTTAAAAATTTTCTTCATTCTCGACACCATTATCACCTAATTTCCTTTACATATTATTTTAAATGTTTATCCGTTAGTCTTTAATTCCTGAATTAGCCATTGTTTCCATTACGTTACCTTGAGCTATCATGAATACGACCAGCGGTGGAATTAACAGTAATACTGCTGTCGCAAACGTAACGCCCTGACGGGCAATACCCGCAGCGGTTATCTGCTGCAAAATTGTCGGAAGCGTTTTAAGCTCCTCCGAGTAAATCAGAGCGCCGCCCTGAATCTGCCATGCCGCCTGAAATGCAAATATGATAAGCGTCATCAATGCGGGCTTTGAGTTAGGAATAACTATTCCCCAGCAAATTCTGAATAATCCTGCGCCGTCAACCTTTGCAGCCTCTATCATTGAATCGTGAATCGTTGTGATACTCTGTCTCATCAAGAACAGGTTCATAGGAGTTGCAATACTCGGCAGGATAAGCGCCCAGTATGTATTTATCATACCGAGATAAGCCATTACTAAGAACTGCATTATCCACAATGCCTGCGATGTGAACAAAAGTGCTGTTACGATAATCTTGTTTATCACGTTGCTTCCCGGAAATCTGCACTTTGCAAGTACAAACGCTGCCATACATGATACAAACAGATTGGCAACTGTTACAACTATCGTAACAAAAACGCTGTTGAATATGTATCTTGAAAGCGGTACCCAAAGGCTTGCGGCAATCTTAAACATATCCGAGTAGTTTGACAGAGTAGGGTCTAAAACGTAGAGCCTTGGCGGGAATACGAATAGCTCATGCACCGGTTTGAAAGATTGTATCAGCGCATAGTAAATAGGGAAAATCATAAATATTCCAAGCAGACACAGAAACAGGAAAATAACTATATCTCCGCCGAGAGAGCCGTTTACTCTCTTTTTCTTGTCTCTGACTTTAAGCTTTTCTATATCCTTTTTCTTTCTCTTTTTTGACATATCGTATTCACCTCCCCTAATCTAAATACTTAGCGAGCAGCCAGTTGATAAACTTATTTACCAGCAGCATCGCCGCGAACAGAACGAAACATATTGCCGAAGCATATCCCATCTCGTAACGTATCGTACCGTAGTCGGTAGCGTGGTTCATAATAGTGTGAACCTTGTAGTCGGTAGAAGGCAAACCGATAAGCGATTGTCCTACAACTCCGACTGTAAATGCTGCCGAGATCTGAAGTACAGCTGCGAATAACAACTGAGGTCCCATTGAAGGAATAGTGATGGTGAAAAGTTCTTGCCATCTGTTTTTAATTCCTTCAATTGCTCCGGCTTCATACATCGACTTGTCAATGTTCTGGAAACCTGCACGTAGCGCTAAGAAACCGGCGCCCATCGAGATCCATAACTGAACCACGATAACAACTCCGAACATATAAGCTGTATCCGTCAGCCACTGAACAGGCGCGTTAATAAATCCTAAGTCCAGTAAAACCGAGTTGAAATATCCATATGTATCTCCCGAGAACAACAACTGCCAAATTACATAAACCGAAGGCGTCATTGAAGGAGCGTAGAATACGAACGTAAATATTGTTTTCAGTGCAGGGTGCATTTCATTTATGAGCCATGCTAAGAAAAAGCTGAGAACATAGCTGAAAGGACCCGTGAAAATTGCAAATACCAACGTATTCTTTACCGCTGTCAAGAATATATCGTCATTCAAGAACAGGGTATAAAAGTTTGATAATCCGATAAACTTTGGAAACTGCACCATATTAAAGTTTGTAAATCCCATAGGAAGCGACATTATAACAGGGATTATCATAAATATTGTAAACAATATCATAAAAGGAGCAAGCATTCCATAGCAACCGATATTTACTCTCATCTGATGCAGAGTGTTCCTGAATTTGCCCCTATCTCTCATTAAAACAGGCTTTTCTGCAACAGCTGCGTTTGTTTTTGCCATTACTTATTACTCCCTCCTATTTATCATCATACTTGTACATACTAAGGTCTTTAAGCTTACGAGTGATCTCGGCGTTAATGTCCTTGTTGTACCACATTAACGTATCTCTTGGGTTAGATGCGTTGTTTACAGTTTCTCTGAATGCGTTCATCACGTTTCTTGTAACTGCATAGGACGCCGGAATAACCGGAATCTCGACCTGCTCTGCAAATTGAGACTTTATCTTTGAGACCTCTGTTGTAGACCATGACTCACCCTCTAAAGCATCAAGGTTAGCGGTATCAAATCTACCCATAGTACCCATTATAGCCTCTATATCGTTTGCATACTCTATCTGCGATTCAGTAGATGTAAACCACTTTAAGAAGTTCCATGCAGCCTCTTGGTTCTTACACTTCTTAAATATAACTCCGCAGGTTCCCGACGAGTTTGAAGCGTGGCTTATAGAGCCGTCCTCCTGTATTGTTCCCGGAATCTGCTTAAAGTCCCAGCATCCTCTTATTTCAGGAGCCGCAACAGACAGCTGATTGAAGAAGTTGTATTCCTTGATAAGAATCGGCATATCTCCCGTCCTAAATCTCGAGAATGCGTCATACGTCTGGTCGAAGCTGTATGTTGTATAGAACTTAGTCCACTTCTCAAACGCAGAAACGGCTTCCTGAGTGTCAAACGTAGTTTTAGTCTGCTCTTCATTATAATAATTCAAGCCCTGCTGCAAAATCAGCGATGCGAATGTGCTTCCGCACTCAGTAGTTGTAGAAACGGTCGTTATTCCGTTACCTAAGTTCTGTGCTATCGGAAGTATCAATCCAACCTCCATATAGTTTCTCTGAAGCTGTGGAAGTATAGAAATCAACTGATCCCACGTCTGCAAATCACGTTCAGGGTTAATTCCCTGCTCAGCCAAAATATCAGTACGATAGAACATCATAGGTACTAACTGGCTTACCGGGATTCCGTAAACGCCCTTATTATATTTATATAGTGTAGCCGCGTCCGTCTGGAAACGTGACATAACCTCGTCATAATCGTCAAAGGTCGTAAGGTCTGTCAAAACATCTCTTGCGGCAAGCTGAATAGGGAAGTCTCCTCCTAGGAAGAGTACCGCGTCAGGACCCTTTCCTGCAAGGGTCGCCTCAACAACTCCTCCCTGCACAAGGTTTATGGAAACCTTTGTATCCGAGTTTGGATTGAAATCACTGTCAACCATCTGGTTTACGACCTGAGCCTGGTCACGTCCGAGTGAAACCCAAACAGTAATATTGTCTTCGCTCTCTGCTGAAAGCGAGTTGTAATCTGAGAAGAACGAACCTACAAATGAGTCAAATCCGAACTTAAGTCCGCCGAAAAAGGTTTTCTTTACAGATGTAAATTCCTTGCTTGCCGGAGCTACCTCGATCAAATCGACCTCAAGTGGCTGACCTCTGTATTCTCTTACCCAAGATGAAACAGAAGTGATATTATCCTTTATCTGTGAAAGAAGCGACGGAATATCGTCAGGTCTTTCAATACACTGGTCGAGAACTAAAGCCATTTTCTCAAGAGTTACGGCTTCTGTTCCGGAAGTACCGGTCAAGCCTTCTATGTAAGCCTTTTTGTCTCTTAAAGTCTGTGCCAGCTCTTTAAAATCAGGAACGATAGACGGTATAGCAACATCTATCATATAGTTGTTGTATTCGTCAGGATCGGGTCCTGTTATTTGTCTTACTCTTCTGTAATAGCTTGTAGTTGCATAAACTACATCATCAAGGTCTGACATAACCTCGCCTATCTCACCCGGAACAGCCTCCATAGTAAGCTCATGCTCTCCGGCTTCAAGGTAATAGTAAATAATATTACCGTCGGCGTCTTTTGGAGTTGTTACATCCCACTCTGTATTATAGTAGAATTTAACCTGATCCGACTCCTTGTTCGGAACAACTCCGTCTATGAGAAATCTCCTGTTAGAATAGAAGCCTCTCATTTGGTTTTGTCTTGCCCTTACTCCTATTTTATAATAACCTGAGGTTTTTACATTTAACTTCCATGTAATTGCCTGCGTAGCTTGCGTCCAGTTTGCAGAACCTATTGTATTGTACTTTGTTTTGTTCGGGTCTGAAGGAGATGTCAGATAAGAATCCTTATCGCTTGTCGGATAAAGAACTCTGTCCGTTTTATAAGCCGCTTCTTCTCCCTCAATACCAATAATATCAGCGTCTTTATTTTGAGAAAGCTCTGACTCCGACGGAGCCTTATAAGCTTCAGGTTCAGCCTGCTGATAAAGCTTTATACTTTCAATAGCAATCATAGCTTTGGTCGATTCAAATGAAATAGTGTGCTTACCCTCTTCAAGATAGAACCAAAGCGGATCGTCATAAAGTCCGTCTATGTCGGCAAAATATTTTTCCTGCCAGCATACCTGCTCAACCTGTCCCGGTCTTATATCATTTCCGTGATAATCCTGCTTTATCTCAGTTTCGTTTACCCATCTCTTATCAAGCGTGATTCTCGAAGCTGTATCATAAGGTGTTTTGCCGTCTATTTTTAAATCAAGCTCAACTCCTGTTGCGCCTCCGGCAGGAATTTCATAAGAAATCTTTACATTATAAACGCCGGTTTTTGAAACATTGACAGGGAAAGATATTTTACCCTCCTGATTAGACCAATCAAGAGCTTCCCTTCCGTCGACAGTTTTCTTTGAAACCTGTGCGCCGTTACCGGCTTTAAACTTTGTTTGATTTCCTCCGTAGATGTACCCCTCGTTATCTGAAACAGCAGGTCTTTGAGCTTCAGCATATTTTTCTCGGTACTCAGTGTAAGAAATAGTATCTCCTGAAGACTGCGATATAATATCAATATCTTCATTAGATGTTGTCTGCGCACTGGTATCGGCACCGGCTTTTTCTGCGTCATCTGCCATAACGGCAGGAATCGTTGCTGCTATCATAGCAAGCGCCAATACATAAGAAAGCGTACGCTTGAACAATTTTTTTCTCACTATAAATCCACCTTTCTAAAATAAATTCTGCTTTAAGGTTTAAGTCAAGCTACGACTTATTTTAAACCTCTGATATATTTACCATTTGGTTGACAAAACTTAAACGCCTGATTTGAAAATTTCAATTCTGCCTTTATTTTCATCAAGCTCTACCTTTACCTTATCTCCGCCCTTAATTCCAAGAGATTTGATGTAGTCTTTCGGTATCTGAAGCCTACCGCTTCTGTCAAGAACAATAAGCTCCTCACGGAGATCCTCGCCGCTTTCGTCCGCATTGACAATATCTCCAAGCTCTCCAAGCTCTTCCGCCATTGACTTTTTCCGTATGATTTCCGAGCTTGTTCTGCCGTCTCTTATTGCGACTACACGGTCTATATGATTTGCAAGCTTTATATCATGCGTAACAATGACTATTGTAATGCCTTCTTCTTTATTTAGGCTTTTAAAGATATCCAAAATCATCTCAGACGTCTTTGTGTCGACAGCACCCGTAGGCTCATCTGCTAAAATCAGCTTAGGATTATTAGCAAGAGCAATCGCTATCGCAACCCTCTGCTGTTCACCGCCCGAAAGCTGATCAAGCTTTGAATTTACCCTGTGCGAAAGCCCTACCTTCTCTAAAAGCTCCAGCGCTCTTTCCCGCCTCTTTTTCGAGCCTTTTAACAGCATCGGCATTTCAACATTCTGAACCGCCGTCAGATACGGTATAAGATTCCTCGCATTGTTCTGCCAGACAAAGCCTACAGTATTACGCTTGTAATCCATATAGTCCTTATCCGAAAACTTGAGAAGATTTTTCCCGTCAACGATAAGCCTTCCTGCCGACGGCTTATCAAGACCGCCCAGCATATTCAAAAGCGTTGACTTTCCGCTTCCCGAATTTCCGACAATTCCTACAAGCTCGCCTCTCTCAACATCTAAATCAAGCCCCTGAAGGGCAACGACTTCGACCTCTGACGTCTTATAGATTTTAACTAGATTTTCACATCTTATCATATATTTATCATTTTCAGACGGTACTGTTTCATCGTAGGACAAATTATTGTCCGACAAATCTGCACGATTTCCGACTGTCATTTGTGTTTGCGTACCTCTTACGGCATCTTGTGTGCCGTTCAGGGCGAAATCATCAATCAACAATCTCACCGTCCTCTAATGTATAAACCCTGTCTGCAACCTCCATCATACTCGGGTCGTGAGTAGTCATAACAATGGTCATACCCTCTTTTTCGACTAGCTCTTTAAACAGCTTAACTATGTGCAGAGAAATAGTAGAATCAAGCTCTGCGGTAGGCTCGTCGGCAAAAACGATTTTCGGCTTATGGGCAATAGCCCTTGCGATAGCCGTTCTCTGCTGTTCCCCTCCAGACATTTCTCCGGGACGGTGAAACATACGCTTCTCCAAACCGACTTTTCTCATAACCTCTCGAGTACGCTTGTCACGCTCAGAATAAGGAACATTTGCAAGCCTTAAACCAAACTCGACATTCTCATAAGCCGTCATAGCTGACATAAGGGCAATCGACTGAAATACAAACGCCATATCATACCGTCTCAGACTGTCACGCTTCTTCTCAGAAAGCTTTGTAATATCCTCTCCGCCGAACCATACCTCACCGCTTGAAGGATAATCAAGTGCGCCTAAAATATTAATAAGCGTTGTCTTTCCGCTGCCGGAAGGTCCTCTCAAAACTGTGAGCTTACCCTCCTCAATGTCAACGCTTACATTCTTTAAAGCATTTACAACAATATCATTTCCCGTCTTAAAGTCACGGCAAACGTCTTTTGTATTAAGAATAATGCTCATAGCTTCTCTCCGGTATAGTGTTTAATATAGACGTTTTGTGCATTTTGCACATATTGTGCGTTTCGGACAAAATCCTTACCGTTTTTTGAAATTTTAGCCTAAACAAACTACAAAAACACATTTTCAGAGGTGTGTTATTGTGATTTTGCTCAAAATAGATATAAATTTCTTGCTATAATTATAGCAATATTACTACTGTTTGTCAAGGTTTTTAGCAATGATAAATAAATACTTTTTCTTGTGCAATTTGACGTAAACTGTTTACTTCATACAAAAGTATAATAAATTATTTGTGCAATATGCACTTGATTTAATAAAAAATTTATAAATTGGATTTGTAAAACAAAGGCAAGTCTACTTTATTCACAATTTATTAAGTGTTTTGAATCATCATTTGGACAATATTCCGCTTGTTTTGGGCTCTTCTTTCAAACAAATACATTAGCCGAACTTAAAAGAAAGGGCAATCTGTATTTTGACTGCCCTTTTATTTATTCTATCTTGCTTTAGTTTTAATTTCCTCCACAAGCTTTAATACAAGCTCGTCTACCGATAATTTACCTACATCTCCGTCTTTTCTCGAACGCACCGAAACTGTGCCGTCCTCCATTTCCTTATCGCCGACAACAAGCATATAAGGTATCTTTTCAAGCTGAGCCTGACGTATCTTATATCCCATCTTCTCGCTTCTGTCGTCTATCGACGCTCTTATGTGTTCAGCCTCTAGCTTAGAGAGCAGATTCTTTGCATAATCAAGCTGCTTATCCGATACAGGAATAATTTTAACCTGTTCAGGTGCAAGCCACAGCGGAAACGCTCCCGCAAAATGCTCGATAAGAATTCCAATAAATCTCTCTATGCTTCCGAACACAACTCTGTGAATCATTACAGGACGGTGCTTGTCCCCGTCTGCGCCTGTATATTCAAGCTCAAACCTCTCAGGAAGTTGGAAGTCAAGCTGAATTGTTCCGCACTGCCATGTTCTACCCAGCGAATCCTCAAGGTGGAAGTCTATCTTAGGTCCGTAAAATGCTCCGTCACCCTCATTTATAACAAAATCAAGACCTATTTCATCAAGTGCGTCCTTCAGTGAATCAGTAGCTACCTCCCAATCCTCATCACTTCCCATGCTATCCTCAGGGCGGGTTGAAAGCTCAACGTGATACTTAAATCCGAACAGACTGTAAACCTCATCAATAAGCGCAACTACTCCCTTTATCTCGTCCTTTATCTGTTCCTTCGTCATAAAGATATGAGCGTCGTCCTGCGTAAAGCAGCGTACTCTCATCAGACCGTGCAATGCACCCGATAGCTCGTGGCGGTGAACAAGTCCAAGCTCGCCAAGTCTTAAAGGCAGGTCACGGTACGAATGAAGCTGAGTTTTATAAACCAAAAGTCCTCCCGGACAGTTCATAGGCTTGATTGCGAAGTCGGTTTCGTCTATCACTGTTGTATACATATTGTCTTTGTAATGATCCCAGTGACCTGAACGCTCCCACAAAGTCCTGTTCATCATCATAGGCGTAGAGATCTCCTGATATCCGGCTCTGGTATGCACTTCTCTCCAGTAATCAATAAGCGTGTTCTTTAAAATCATACCCTTTGGCAGGAAAAATGGAAATCCCGGTCCCTCGTCCATAAGAGTGAAAAGTCCAAGCTCTTTGCCAAGCTTTCTGTGATCTCTCTTTTTAGCCTCCTCAAGACGGTTAAGGTATTCCTCAAGCTCACTTGCCTTAGGAAAAGCTGTAGCATAGATTCTCGAAAGCATCTTGTTCTTTTCGCTTCCGCGCCAATAAGCGCCCGTACAAGACGTAAGTTTAAACGCCTTGACAGGTGCGGTCGTCATAAGGTGGGGTCCTGCGCAAAGGTCGGTGAACTCTCCCTGTTTATAGAAAGAAATAGGCTCGCCCTTATCAGAATGTTCCTTACATAACTCAACCTTATATATTTCGCCCTTCTCCTCCAGATACTTTATTGCCTCGTCAGGAGGAAGCTCAAACTGCTCAAGTTCAAGACCCTCCTTAACGATTTTTTTCATTTCAGCTTCTATTTTTTCAAGCTCCTCTGTTGTAAACGGAGTTTCCCTGTCAAAATCATAATAAAAACCGTTGTCTATAGCCGGACCTATAGCAAGCAATGTTTCGGGATAAAGACGCTTAACCGCCTGAGCAAGAATATGCGACGCTGTGTGCCAGAAGGTTTTCTTTCCGTCGGGGTCGTCAAAGGTCAGAACCTCAAATTCGCAGTCGCTGTCGATTATAGTTCTTATGTCTTTGACATCGCCGTTTATTTTAACGGAACAAGCCGCTTTATAAAGACCCATTCCTATGCCCTTTATAATCTCAGTAGCAGACATTCCGCTTTCGACCTCTTTAATGCTTCCGTCTTTTAATGTTAATTTGATCATATTTTCTACCTCTCTTATTAAATAATATCTGTCAATTTAATTTACCGCTTACTGAAAATTGGATAATAGTAATAATCCACAAATACCAAAACTCCAACTATAAGAAGACTTACACTTAAAACTGCGCTTACTGTATTAAAAATATTGTTCGTTCGCTTTGATAGTACACTCTTGCCGTCCTTATCAACACTAAGTTCTCTAAACGCCGTGTTAGACCAATAAACAAACACAAAAAGCATTATCGCTAAAAGCAAAGCTACATACATAATCATTTTGTGATTTACAGCGAGCAAGAACATTATCATAACCGCAATCTCAGCGGCTACAGACAAAAAGAAAGTTATAAAAGCGCCTTTTTTCTTTAATTTCATACATTGTCCTCCTTGTTAAGAAAACAAAAAACCCAAAGGATTTTTTATCCCTTGGGACGATAAATCGTGGTTCCACCCAATTTCTCACAGACAAAGCTGCAACTCGTTAGTACCTTTAACGCAGGTTTACGTCGCTTATTAGACGAAGCTCAAAGGCGGTATCTGAAAATCGCACATTCATTTTGCTTTCAGCCTAGGCAAAATTCTCTTTAGAATATGATTTTGACATTCAGCTTCCTTATCATTGCTTTTTATATCAAATATAGTTTAGCACTTTTATTTAATCTTGTCAACTCGTTTTATTTTTAATTGTATTATAATATGTTAATTATTATATCAAATTTTCCTTAAATATACATATAATAAATTATTTCTATTAGGACTTGACACTATGCACAAAATATAGTATAATATGCTTGTATATTATTGTATTTATACAACAAGGGTTATTTTGTTAATTAAAATCCTTATTGACGTATAGATATTATTATTTTATTACACTTTACTTTAGAAGGTAAATGTTACTATAAAACTATTTAAAATTGAATAAGCAAATAGGGCATACCTTCCTAAGTAATATTACTTATAGAAGGAGGAAGCTATTAAATGAACACATGGTTGATTATACTATTGTGTTGCGGTGCTTTTTTAATTGGTGCTCTTGTGTGCGGATTTATTGCATTTAAGCTAGGTATAAAATCAAGAATGCGTACTGCCGAAGCAGAAATAGGCTCTGCTGAAAAGGAAGCTGAACGTATTGTTAATGAAGCTAAAAAGAATGCTGAGAATATTAAAAAAGAAACATTGATTGAAGCTAAGGAAGAGATACATAAACATCGTTCCGAAGCGGAAAAAGAAATTAAAGACCGCCGCAATGAAGTATCCAGACATGAGCGACGTATCCAGCAGAAAGAGGAAAATATGGACAGGAAGCTGGATAATATCGAAAAAAAAGAAGAAGCTTTACAATCTAAGCTGAAAAAGGCCGAGGAAACACTAGCTGAGTCTGATAGGATAAAGAAAAGTCAGCTAGATATGCTCGAGAAGATTTCTGAATTTACTAAAGAACAGGCAAAAGAACATCTTTTGACCAGCCTTGAAAACGAACTTATTCACGAAAAGGCTATTAAAATTCAGAGCTATGAGGCTCAAATCAAAGAGGAATGCGAGAACAAGGCAAGACAGTACATTTCCCTCGCAATTGCAAGATGCTCATCTGATCAGGTTTCCGAAACCGCCGTGTCGGTGGTTCCGCTGCCTAACGACGAGATGAAAGGACGAATAATCGGTCGTGAGGGAAGAAATATTCGCACAATAGAAACCCTCACAGGCGTCGATTTAATTATCGACGATACCCCGGAAGCTATTACCCTCTCCTGCTTTGACCAGGTAAGGAGAGAAGTAGCAAGAATTGCACTAGAAAAGCTAATTCAGGACGGTAGGATACATCCTACCCGCATTGAAGAATCTGTTGACAAAGCAAGACGTGAAGTAGAATACAAAATTAAACAAGAAGGTGAACGCGCAGTTCTCGAAACTAACGTTCACGGAATTAATAACGAGCTTGTTAAGCTGCTAGGAAGACTCCATTACAGAACAAGCTATCGTCAGAATGTACTTAATCACTCCATTGAGGTTTCTCACCTCGCCGGAATGATGGCGTCTGAGCTTGGTGTTGACGCCAACCTCGCACGACGGGCAGGTCTTCTGCACGACATCGGTAAAGCCCTCAGTTATGAGATTGAAGGTTCGCACGTTCAGATAGGTGTGGACGTTTGTAAGAAATACAAGGAAAGCCCTGACGTTATTCACGCAATTGAAGCTCACCACGGTGACGTTGAAACAAAAACTGTTGTAGCCGCTTTAGTTCAAGCCGCTGATGCTATTTCAGCTGCAAGACCTGCGGCAAGAAGCGAAAACTACGAAAACTATATCAAACGTTTAGAAAAACTTGAAGAACTGTGCTCATCTTATGAAGGCGTTGATAAATCATATGCCATTCAAGCAGGCCGTGAGGTCAGAATTATGGTTCAGCCTGAGAAGGTAAACGACGAAAGAATGACTATTATAGCTCGAGAAATCGTAAATAAAATTGAAAATGAATTGGATTATCCAGGTCAGATAAAGGTTCACTTAATTCGTGAAAGCAGGGCTGTTGAATACGCTAAGTAAATATAATTACCGCTAGGGATTTATATCCATAGCGGTTTTTTGTTGCCTAAATACAATCTTTAGAATCGCTGTTACTATACCAAAAGGAGACTAAGCCTTGCGGCTTAGTCTCCTTTTATTGAAGTAAACAATCTATTGAATTGCATACTTAATCTAAGTTAAAGGAATTACTTAATTTTAACCTTTCTTAATACGTAGTTCCAGTTGCTGTATGCCGTCTTTGTAGAACCATCAGCAGCCTTGTAAGTTGTATACGCTCTTGCACGTACATAGTAAGTCTTTTTGCTCTTGAGCTTCTTGTTCTTGATTGTTAGCTTCAACTTCTTAGTGGTCTTTGTGAGTACCTTAGCTCCTGGCTTGAAGCTGCTGCTCTTTGAAACTTCAATCTGATAGCCCTTAGCGTTTGCTACCTTCTTCCAACTTACATTGATCTTGTTCTTAGCCTTGCTCTTAACCTTGAGGTTTGTAATCTTAGCCTGTGTAATCTTGATAACCTTAACTGATACCTTTGAACCAGCAGCTGTTGGCTGTGTAGGTGGTTCGTAGTTCGGTTGTTTTTCATTACATACTGTGCAAACACCATTTACGTATTCGTGACCTAATGCAGGGATAACTACCTGTTCTTCTATGATTCCACCGCAAACTTCACAATGTGAACCCTTTGTCTTACCAGACTTAGTACATGTTGCTGCTACTGCTTCGTCATCAACAGGTGTGTGTGGCTTCTTAGGAACAACTGACTGAGCAGTGATTACTGCGTTACATACTGAGCAGTGCGTACCCTCTGTCAAACCTGTCTTTGTACATGTAGCATCTACTGATGCATCAGTTACAATAGTATGTGCAGTCTTAGGAAGTACAGTCTGAGGAACAAGTATTACATTACATACTGAACATTTTGTTCCATCTGTAAGTCCATATTCTGAGCAAGTTGCTGCCTTACCAGTAATAGTCTCTTCTGTATGTCCTGTTGCAGGAATTACTTCAGTATATGTATTCTTACATGTTTCACAAGTGAATGTCTTGATACCATCTGCTGTACAGGTTGCTGCCTTAGTTACTGTTCCCTCTTCACCGTACTTATGTCCGGTTGCAGGAATTACCTCTGTATATTTGCTTCCGCAATTATCATTCTGACAAGTAAATGTCTTTAATCCGTCAGATGTACAGGTTGCTTCCTTAGTTACTTCGCCTTGATTGTAGTTATGTCCCTTTGCCGGAACAAATGTCCTTGCCTCAAGAACCTTACCGCATACTGAACAGTATTTACCGCCGGACCAACCTGAATCTGTACATGTTGCTGCAACATCATCATAAGCTGTTGCAACCTTTGCATTGTACTCTGTATCTAAGTGGCTCTTAATTGGGGTAACTATTTCAGCGTCAGTTGCTTCTTTAAGATATCCATCCACAGGTAATGAAGCTGTAACACTAACAAGTGAAACATTAGTTACAGACTGAGCTTTGCCAATATCACTTGCATCCTTAAGATATACAAACATTAATTGAATTTGAGTAGTTGCTGTAAATGGATGACTACTTAAATTAAATGATACTGTATATGTTCCATCTTCAGGTAACTGTATTGCTGGGTTAGTCGCCGGATCACTAGTAATCGAATTAAAACCGTTATTAGTTTTTAAGCCTAAAAATGCTTGTGCACCACCTTCAGCAACACCCGTCACTTTAAATGTAACATAGATAGTTTCTTTGTCAACAAAACCAGCAACTCTACGGTTACTATTATTAATAAGTCTTAAAACACTTGAGTTATTATCTGAGTGTGAATCCCACATATCTCTTCCGTCAGGGAAAACTGGCTCAGCTGGTTTTTTATAGGTAGCGTCATAGTCTTCTTCAGTACCTGTCTCTAAGAACAACTGTCCGCAATCACTACACTTAAAGTGTTCTTTATTTCCTGTTGTGAGACAGGTTGCATCTTTGCTCTCAACAAATTCAATGTTCTTATGTCCTGTAGCTGGAATAATTAACTCGTCATATTCAACTTCAGTCTCGTCTGCATCAAAATACTTTCCGCAAACTGAACATTTATAGTGTGCCGCTAATCCAGGTTCTGTACATGTTGCATCTTTTTGAGGAATAAGATCACCGTACTTGTGTCCTGTAGCCTGTACTGTTTGATAATTCTCATGGCCGCATCTTTTACATTCTTGATACTCATAACCGGTTTCTGTACATGATGCAGGATCATAAGTTCCGAACTTATCAGAATCTTCGTCAATCGGCTTCCAATCGCCATAGTCGTGTCCTAGAGCCGCAATTTCAACATCTTTCGCAGTAGGAGCAGAACC
>CANRJA010000022.1 GCA_947630825.1 uncultured Clostridia bacterium
TTGTGGGCAAAACTCTCGATCAGCTTCGTGGTATGTGAAGTGGCACCTTGCAGGCCAGCCGACATACCGCCGCCCATAAAATAAAGAAATTCCACGTTGTCGCCGTCATTGATAATTGTGGATTCAAATGCTCCTCTGTCGACAAAGTCGTCGTTTATTGTTACCGTAACGTATTCCGGTGTTTCAACGTCCTCAAGCTCAATGAGCTTAGCAACATTGATCCCGTCCTCGTATTCCTTTTGTACTCCTGCAACTGTAATTGTCATCGTTCATTCTCCTAACTGTAAATTATTAATGGTTTCTATTAATTCTTCTTTTTTAACTGCCCCTGAAAGTCTCGATACTTCGCTCCCGTTTTCGAAAAACAAAATTGTCGGCGCAGACTGTATCTCATACTTTTCAGCAAGCTCGCTGTCAAAATTAATATTGATTTTAACTACCTTGATTTTATCTGAAAGCGTATCTTCAATTTCTGCCAACACAGGCGAAAGCCTTTTGCACGGTACACAGCTGTCTGAATAAAAATCTGCCAGAACTGTAGTCTCTGACTGCAAAACCTCGGTATCAAAATTGTCTGCATTTACTCTAACCGACATTCTAATCACCAACCTTTTTTACTATCAGATTATATGTACCGTCCTCGTTGTCAATCAGCTTTAAAATCTGATGACCTTCTTCCTTTATGCTTCTCGGAACATTCTGCACAGGCTCGCCGTCATTCATTTTTACAGATAAAATCTGTCCGTCGTCAAGCTCTTCAAGTGCAACCTTTGCCTTTACAAATGTTGTCGGACATACCACGTCGGTGATGTCCACAGTATCATCAATCTTAAAATCAGCCATTATTATACGCCTCCAGAATTTCTTCTTTAAATTTTTCTTTGCCTATTCGTTCTATAGTAAACTTGAAACGCTCTCCTGCATTTGCATTGTCGTCGAAAAACTGAATAGCTGCGTCGCAAACCTCCATTAGCTTATCGTGGTTATCAATAAACGGAATAATCGTCTCGCCTTTGCTTATGCTGTTTCCAAACAGTCCTCCGAACGAAACTATGTATCCGTGTACTGCGTCCCAAGCCTCGGTAGGACAAGCCTTTAGACATCTTCCGCAGTAATTGCACTTCTCCTTATCCAGAACTATTTTTCCGTCAATAAGCGAGAGCGCCTCAGTTCGGCAGGCTTTAACGCACACACCGCATTGAATACAATCGCTTTCACGCCAACTAACCTTGATTCCGCCTTTAATTCCAAGGTCGTTTTCCTCTGCTTTAAGACAGTTGTTCTGACAGCCTGTTATGCCAAACTTGAACTTGTGCGGCAGTTCCCTTGCAAAATACCTGTTATCAAGCTCTTTGGCAAGTCCGTAAGTGTCAATACATCCGCTCGGGCAAATCGCCTCGCCTTGACACGCCGTAACGGTACGCACTCTCGGTCCGCAAACGCCGGGTTCTACTCCGCCCTCACCGAGAGCCTTTTTAACTTCGTCTATATCGTCAAGCTTGATAAACGGAATTTCTACGCTTTGCCGAGAGGTCAAATGAACATGACCGTCCCCGAACTTATCGGCAACCTCGGCAATTTTTGCAAGCTGAACCGCAGAAAGGTTTCCGCCGACCACACGCAGTCTTAGCGAAAAATTATTCTTTTGCTTTTGTCTCATAAATCCGCCCTTTTTAAGGGTAGCATAATCTATTGCCATAATCATAATCTCCTATATGTAATATAATGCCTGACTGAAATCATCAATCAGATCCTCAATATCCTCAATGCCGACGCTTATTCTGATGGTATCCTCGAAAACTCCTGCATTGATTTTTTGCTGCTCGGTAGAGTGAGCATAAATAGTGCTGGCAGGGTGAATCACAAGAGTTCTTATATCTCCTATATTTGTAGCGTTTATTGCAAATTTAAGATTATTTATCAGCTTAAATGCACTCTCCTTGCTCCCTGTTTGGATTGTAAGGATCGCTCCGCCCTTTCCTCCGAACTGTTTCTGAACCAAATCATAATACTTGCTTGATTTCAGAGCAGGGTAATTAACGTCAATGCCGTCCACCGTTTCAAAATACTCTGAAAGACGTAAAGCGTTATTACAAAGACGCTCCATTCTCAGACCCAGTGTTTCAAGTCCTATAGAATTTAAAAAAGCATTCATCGGTGCAAGACAACAACCCACATTCCTCCAAATACCGTTTCTAAGCTTAGCTATATAAGCAAATTTTCCGTATTTCTTATATTCTTCCAACACCTTATACCTTGCGGTATCCCATTTGAAATTTCCACTGTCAATAATTATTCCGCTAATTGAATTTCCGCTGCCGTTTATGTATTTTGAAGAGGAATGTACAACAATATCCGCACCGTAATCAAACGGATTTATAAGATACGGGGTGGCAGTTGTGCTGTCCACAATAAAAGGAACACCCTTGCTATGAACAAGCTCTGACACACTCTTTAAATCCACAACGTCAAGTCGGGGATTTCCGATAAGCTCAGCAAAAACCGCCTTCGTATTATCATTGATTAGTGGTTCAACTTCCTCCGCAGTAACATTATTTACAAACTTGGTTTTTATTCCGAGTGCCAACAAATCACCGAACAAATCTATCGTTCCGCCGAACAGCGAAGAACCTGCAATAATTTCATCGCCTGCCTCAAGAATATTCAGTAATGACATTGTAACAGCAGCCATTCCCGATGAACAGGCAACTGACCCTATTCCCTTTTCAAGAGCAGATATATTCCTTTCAAACGATTCGACGGTCGGATTGCTTATTCTTGTGTATGCAAAACCTGATGCCCTATTATTAAATACTTTTTCCAGTTTCTCAGCAGTCTCAAACCCAAATGCACTTACCTGATATATCGGTTCAATGGTCGCACCGTTTTTATCTGCTTGAGATACGCCATGCAACAAAGCTGTATTAAATTTCATTTTATAATCACCTGTTTCAACTCACAATCCAAGACATTCTACGGCTGTTTTTGAATATTATAAACCACTTATCCTAGTAAGTCAATAGGTTTAATAGAAATTAAATATTTATTAATAATTAGACGTAATATAGCTATTGCAAATTTTAAAATAGTATGATATGATAACTACTAATACAATATGTTTTATATGAATTAAAATTAGTTTGGGGTGAATTGCAGCCTTACAAAAGGCACGTAAACATTATGAAAGTTTCAACAAAAGTAGAATTCGGAATAATTGCTCTTGCAGACATCGCGATAAATTCCAATAACGGCAAGGCGGTTTCTATTGCAGGTATATCAGAACGTCACAATATTTCCGCAAAATATCTTGAGCACATACTTATTGCGCTTAAACAGGCAAATCTTATACGAGGTCAAAAAGGAGCCCGAGGCGGATATGTTCTGGCAAGACCGTCTGACAAAATCACTTTCTTTGATATAATAAATGCACTTGATATAACAATTCTAAGCGGTTCTTATATTGATGATTCGCAGGATAATTCTAGTTTCAAAACAACGGTCAACGAATGTTTGTGGGATAAAATGAATTTATATTTACAGGATTTCGTAAAAAAAATCACTCTTGCTGACGTTGCTGAGCAATGCCGTACTGCAAATAGTGAAAACGAATATATGTATTATATATGAATTTTAGAAAAACGCTATGCGGTCAATTTGCAAAATTAACTATTAGTTAATGACTTTTCTGATGTTTTGTTTTATATTTATTAAGGAATTCGGAGGCAACCGACAATGGGATATTTTCCTTTTTTTGTTGATATAGAAAACCTTAGTTGTTTGATAATCGGCGGCGGAAAAGTAGCACTTAGAAAAGTTGAAAAGCTTTCACCATTTGGAGTAAAGATTAAAGTAGTTTCCATTGAAGTCTGCAAAGAGATTTCTGATAATCAAAAAATTGAAATCATACGCAGAAAATTTGCACCATCAGATCTTGACGGTGCAGATTTTGTAATATCAGCCACAGGAGATGAAAATGCAAACAATGAAATTTTCCGTCTTTGCAAAGAAAGAAAGATCCCAGTAAATACGGTTGACGACAAGGAAAAATGCACTTTTCTTTTCCCTTCTCTCGTCTGCTCGGATGATATGACCGTAGGAATTTCTACAGGGGGAAAAAGTCCGCTTTTTGCCAAATATTTCAGAGAGCGGATCGAACAGCTCTTAGATGAAAAAAATCTTGAAGCAGTGAGTATTTTGGGTAAATACCGCCCGCTTATTAAAGAAAAAATCCCAACACAGCAAAAAAGACAGGCGGTACAGGAAAAACTGCTTGAAATGCTTCTCGGCGGAAAAACCGATGACAAGCAAATAAAAACACTTATAGAGGAATTTATATAGATGAGACTTAGAATAGGTACACGAAAAAGCAGACTGTCCATAGCGCAGACTGACTTAGCAATAAATGCAATTAAAAATAAATTTCCCGAAATTGAAACTGAAATTGTACCCATCACCACAAAAGGCGATATACTGCTGAATACTCCGCTGTCTGATATCGGAGGAAAAGGTGTATTCATCGGGAAAATCGAAGATGCTTTACAATCGGGAAAAATTGATATAGCAGTTCACAGCGCAAAGGATTTGCCGTACCTGCTTAGCGATGGGCTGGAAATATCAGCAGTTCTGCCCAGAGGCGATTTTAGAGACGTACTTGTAACTATGCCTCAAACCGAATACAATTCTCAAACTGCGTTTACCGTAGGAACAGGAAGTCTTCGCAGACGAATGAATTTTGCCCGTCTTTATAAAAATGCTTCTTTTGCGAACATTCGAGGAAATGTTGACACAAGACTTAACAAGCTTGCCTGCGGAGAGTATGACGGAATTATTGTTGCCGCCGCAGGACTTGAACGTCTGGGAATAACTGAAGCCAACGGCTGGAAGTTCCGTTTTTTTGACAGTGACGAATCTATGCCTGCTCCATGTCAGGGAATTATAGCACTAGAGAGTAAATCAAAATCTTATGTATCAGAAATTGTACGGTCAGTTACTCATAAGGAAACTCAGGTATGCTTTGAAGCAGAGCGTGAGATAGTAACGCTTCTTAACGGAGACTGCTCTGTACCGCTTGGGGCATTGGCAATACATAAAGACGGAAAGGTCACATTAAAAGCGTCTGTAGATCCGAATAGAGTAATATTCAAAGCGTCGGATATTTCACAAATTAAACAGCTTGCAAGGGAGCTGGTTTCACAGCTATGAGAATAATAGGAAAGGTATTTATTATCGGAGCAGGCTGTGCAGAATACGATCTTATCACTCTGCGTGGAATGAGAGCCTTAAAGCAATGTGACACAGTTGTTTTTGATTCTCTTACAGATATGAGACTTTTGGATTTTATCCCAAAAGGTGCAGAAAAAATCTACGTAGGAAAACGTGCAGGAAGTCATACTATTCCTCAGGAGGAAATTAACAAGATACTTGTTTATAAAGCTCTTGAGGGAAAAACTGTTGCACGGCTAAAAGGAGGAGATCCGTTTGTTTTCGGTCGGGGCGGTGAGGAAATAATTGCTCTGAGGGAGAACAACATTCCGTATACAGTTATTCCGGGAATATCATCATCAATAGCAGTTGCCGAGCTTTTTGGAATTCCGGTAACTCATAGGAATATAAGCCGCAATTTTCATGTAATAACAGGTCACACATCAAATGATTTACTGCCGAAAAATTTAGAGAAATACGCCAAGCTAAATGGAACGCTTGTAATTCTTATGGGTCTTAGAAATCTTGAAAAAATCGTAGATGGACTCCTTGCAGGCGGAATGTGCAAGGACACTCCTGCCGCTATAATTTCAAACTGCGGATACGAAACCCAACAAATCGTTCGTGAAAGCCTTGACCGCATAGCGAGTGCGGCAAAAAATGCAGTGCTTAAAACTCCCGCTGTAATTGTAATCGGAGAAACCGCACGATATGATTTTTCGCCCACTTATCATGCACCTCTGGAGGGAATTACCGTCACAGTAACCGGAACTGAAAAAATACAGAACAAACTTGCATCAAAACTTGAATGTCTTGGTGCAAGGGTTTATAAGAGCGTTCGGCTGAATATTAAAGAATGTGAAAATGCCGCCGCTTTTGATAATGCGCTAAGAAATATATCATCATACGGGTTTCTTGTACTGACTAGTCCCAATGGTGCAGAAGTATTCTTAAAACGGTATAGGAAATTAAAAATTGATATAAGAAATATAGGCAGCATAAAAATTGCGGTAATCGGAACAGGTACGGCAAAGGTTCTTGAAAGCTCAGGAATCTATCCTGATGTGATACCTGAAAAATTCACATCAAAAGCCTTGGGAGAGACTGTTGCAAAAAACGCTTCAAAAGAAAAAAGGGTTCTTATTCTTCGTTCCTCAGAGGGCTCGAAAGAGCTTCTTATGTCGCTTGATGAAAAAGGAATATCCTACGACGATATTTCATCTTACTGCCCTGTTTACGCAGAAAAAGCGGAACACCCGATAACAGCCGAAACAGATTATATCGTATTTACAAGTGCCGGCGGAATAAAGAATTATTTCTATGCAGGAAATGAGATTTCAGAACGCACAAAAATCATCTGCATAGGAGAGGTCGCCGGAAACAGACTAAAAGAATATAAAAACGCCGATTTCAAAATTCCCGCTGAAAGCTCTGTTGAAGGAATAATAGATTTAATTTTGGAGGACACAGCAAATGAATCGATTCAGAAGGCTGAGAGTCAGCCCTCAGATGCGCAGAATGGTGCGTGAAACAAAACTCAGCAAAAGTGATTTAATTTACCCTTTATTTGTTGAAGAAGGACAAAACATAAAAACCCCCGTACAATCATTGCCGGGGATCTATAGATATTCAATTGACAGGCTTGACGATATTTTACAGCAAATATCAAAAAGCGGTATTTCAGGACTGATTATTTTCGGAATTCCTGCTCACAAGGATGATAAGGCGTCCTGTGCTTATGACGATAACGGAGTAACCCAGAATGCAATAAAATACATCAAGAAAAACTATCCTGAGCTTATAGTAATTGCGGACGTCTGTCTTTGTGAATACACTTCACACGGTCACTGCGGAATAGTCAGCAACAACAAAATACTCAATGATGAAACACTTCCCTTGCTGGCAAAAATGGCATTAAGCCTTGCTAAAGCAGGAGCAGATATTGTTGCTCCCTCTGATATGATGGACGGACGTGTGAAAGCTATCAGAAAAATACTTGACGAGAATGGATATATTGATATTCCAATTATGTCTTACAGTGCAAAATTTTCATCGGAATACTATTCTCCTTTCAGAGAGGCAGCTGAATCCACCCCGAAATTCGGTGACAGAAAAACATACCAAATAGACTGTGCAAATAGCAGGGAGGCAATGCGTGAAATTCTCGACGATATAGATGAGGGTGCAGACATGATAATCATAAAGCCTGCACTTGCTTACCTTGATATTTTGAAATCAGCAAGGGAGATATGTAATCTTCCCATTGCCGCATATAATGTCAGCGGAGAGTATTCAATGGTCAAGTCTGCTGCAAAAACGGGTATCATTGATGAAAAGAGAATTGTTATGGAAAATCTCTTGTGTATAAAAAGAGCAGGTGCAGATATTATCATCACCTATCATGCTCTTGATGCGGCTAAATGGCTGAATGATGAGGAAAAGCAATAACATTCAGAATAGAAACCATTGCTATCTGCCAGTAACTTGTCAGTAGTTTAAATATTCATAGCGTCCATAGCGGTGATATAATCAAGCGTTGGAATAAAGACATTTCCGTGGTCAGCACCCTCAAATATTTTCTCACCGTGTTTAAATGCAAATGTTTTGCACATAGGCAAATCATTCCAACCGTTATCATCAAGGGGCTGAGTGGAAAGGATCACTCCATCTTCCGTACGCTTATAAGAAAGCGTGTTATTCATATTCTTATGAACATACAGAACCTCTCCATCAAAAATCATAAGATTGAGCTTATTTCTCGGTGAAAGCGTTTTTACGAGCCTGTCGACTATCCCGAACCTGACCTTATCATCAGGATCGGGATTTTTTTTAATTTCACAGTTTATCTCATCAAGCAGGTAAAGAAATATCCTCTCAGAATCGGTATCGCCGTTTTGCAAATCAAGGTATTTAACAAGCTCCATTCCCGAATATATAGTACCGTTATGCATTAAAGTCCAGCGTCTGCCTGAATTATCTGTTCCCGAAAACGGATGAGAGTTTTCTATGCATTTTGAGCCGACCGTTGCGTATCTGATATGCACAAGAATGTCTTTTTGAGGGACAAGTCTTTCTACTGCTTCTGCTGCCGCAGGGCTTTCAGAGGCGCACAGCGACTCCTTTTGAATTATCAGCTTACCGTCTTGCATACTCATAATTCCCCAGCCGTGAGGATGTTCAATACTGTGGCTGAAAAACACTTTGAGATATTCTCTGAAATCTGCAGGTCTTTTCAGACTCGCTCCAAGCAGTTCGCACATACAGTTACATCGCTCCTCTCTTTTATCTGTTTCAGAAAATCATTATGAAAATCTTTAAGGTAAGCCCTATAGATCATATCTGAATACCTGTTCTTACCAACAAGT
This sequence comes from uncultured Clostridia bacterium, assembly GCA_947630825.1. Lineage (GTDB taxonomy): Bacteria > Bacillota > Clostridia > Oscillospirales > Ruminococcaceae > UMGS1601. Next base: position 8,568 of record CANRJA010000022.1, read on the forward strand.
TTGCTGCATTGATAATCAATAATTTCTGTAATTTCCGCAAAATCAGAAAAATAAATGCGCATATCATCAAGAATTCCAAAAGCCGCATCTACAGCAGGATAACCGTTAATTGCTATTTGGTCTAAATAAAAGCCTGCCGCCGCCTTGTGATTTTTAATCGCCCTCACCTGCAAATCTGCCGTGAATTCAAAATCAGGAAGACTTAGAAGATAGATAAGAAAGTAATGTGAAAACTTTAGATCCTCGACAAAGATTCCATTCGGTGCGAGAGGATTAATATCAAACATTCTGAACTCAATATGGTCGACTCCGTTGTTCACCAGATTTTTAAGGCTGTTTTCTCCCTGCGGTTTCAAACGTACCGGCAGATAAAGCTCACCCGCCGAAAAAAGTGCTCCTTTGTTTATGTAATTCTCAACACTTTCCACATATCTACTTAGACTGCTGTAATCAAGCTTAGGCACAAATAGGTTCCAGTATCCTTTGTCTCCGTTTCTTCGTGACGAGTAACCGTCAAAGCCGGTACCCCTAAGATTATCCCCATCAAACGATAAATCATATATAGGACTAGCTGCTGTCAACAAAACAAGCAGCCAGCTATACAGGTTAGCATATTTTAAAAGCCGAAGATACAGATCATTTTTAAATTCCGTAAAATCCTCCGTGCCGTTGTAAACAGATTTCAGAAAATCATCTGAAAGTGATAGATTAAAATGTATTCCCGAATAAAGCATTAGTCTCTTTCCGTAGCGTCTTTGAAGATTAATACGATATGCTCTTTTATACTCCTTTTCACCGTGATATTGAGCTACAGGTATTTCCTCTTCAGTTTCAAAGTGAGGCGGATTGCTGTTTAACCAGAGATATTTTCTGTTTTCTTTAAGCAGCCTTTGAGCATATTCAGAAAGCCTGCCCAGTTCGTCAAGAGCCTCGTCAACGCTGTCACACACCGGCGTAATTATCTCCAGCTGATTTTCACAGAAATCTCTTTCTAAATGACTATTGTTTTTGAAAGGATGGAGAGTTTGGGCAAGTCTGCCGTCAGCAGTCACTCTGAGCGTCTCACGTTCAAGCCCGAAGCCACCCTCAAAAATATATTTGTTCTCTAACAAAATTACCACCCTTTAGAGCTGTGCATACTCATTAATATATCTTTCTATAGTTTCGCCTCTGTCCAGACCATCTAGCATTTTTCTTGCCGGACTTGTCAGAGTTCTCGCTCTCTCATACAAAGGATTCAGAAAAATTTCCTCGCCGTAACCCCTGCTTTTAAGACCAATGCTAGCTAGGTCAAGTATACTTACAAGCATTTTTGAAAGCCTTTTCTTATCTGCAAAAGACGGAATATCTCTGTATGAAAAAGCCCTCTGCAATTCCGCCGGGCTGTTGCCTTGGGAGTAAATTACCCTATCCTTTTCAAGAATGCTTTTCAGTCTAGGAATATTTTCAATCAATCCTATATGAAAAGCCGCAACAGTCATACTGTCACATACTGGCTGGCAGCACGAGCTGCGAAATTCAATAGTACCTCTAAAGGTCAGATCCTCAAACTTAAATGTCCTCAGATATTTTAAATCGCTGATGTCAGGCGTAATTTCAATATCCTGATACTTTTCACCGTCAAAATACTCGCCCATTAACGAGTCAAGCTTAAAATACTCATTAATCGGCACAGGTGTGAAGTTCACATATTTGCCGCCTCGCATTGCACAGTAAATACTGGTTGATTTTATATACTCTATCAAATCATTCACACTCTCTAGGCTGTAATCGAACATACCGATATTTCGTGGATTGTAGCCCTGCATACTGCACTCCCAAAGCATATTTCTTGCACACAGCAGATCAGGCTGCTCGGAAAGAACTGAATTAGAAAAAATCAATGCCTTATAAGGTTCAAGCCTTTCAAAGGTGTTTATTACGTCAATCAAGTCATCATAATGCACATCGATCTGAACCTGTGACGCACTTGTAAATGTGCCGAAATCCGGTCGGTTGTGGAACACTATATCAGTTTTGCCGTTATGCTTTTTGTAGGTATGAAGATGGTGATATAACATTCTATAGCGTTCGTTCTCAATTGGCTTATTGTGATTGATATTGTAATATGGATTTATGCCCATACCCGTCAGCGTATAATTATATTTACTGAAAAAATCATTAATGAACATATAATAAGTTTCAAAGCTCTTTTTTATTTCAAAAAGATTATCAGCCTTTCCGAATGAAAGCTCAAGATTGGAATATGAACAGTCAAAGGATAAATCGTCACCTGTTACCTTATCAAGCATTGAATTTACATTTCCGTGAACGTCAAAGCCGACAGCCTCAAATCCAAAGCGCTTAAGAAAAGCCCCCGACATTTCAAAGATAATCTCTTCATTAACCGGCTCTTTATTCAGATTAACAACCGGCATTTCTATTTCAACACCTATACATCGGCTGCGCTTTTCCTTTGTGGGTTCTATGTATTTATCATATATTGCTTTATCGATAACTTCCTGATTCATTGATAGTCTGTCCTTTCATCAGATTGAGTTCTGACAATATTTTGGTATAATTCCTAGAAAATTAGTATGATTAAAAACATTATACGTTTAATTCTTTACATTGTCAATAGTTAAATTAACTTATAGATAAAGACGGTAAATCATAAATAAAATTTACCATCTTTAACATAAAATATATAGATTAATAACAATAAACAGAGATGCGTCCGCATCACATCTGATTAATCTTCTGTTTTCCATACAACCTTTCTGTATGTATCAAATTTCAGCCAATTTGCAAAGAAAGAATTTCTTTCCCTTTCATTTATCTGAGAATATTCATCAAGAAACTGCTTTGTCTCATCACTTGAATTCACAAGTACTTCAAATCCTCTGCCGTTGACAACCGGAACACCGCTATATTCATATTCTTCTACAGGAATAATTTGTGTAATCTTTCTGCTGCGAATATTTACCGCAATACCGTCCCGAAGTACTATAACATCAAAGCTGTCAGGATATTTATAGCTTTCGCCCTCAGTCGGAACTTCATCGCCTATCGTATAGTTATCTCCAACGGACTGATATTTCAGCACCGAAAGACTTTCAAAGCTGTAGTAGAATTCCTCGAAAATATCTCCTCTTGCCTCAAGATTGCCATACCTGAACGTTGCCTTATCCGAAAATGTTCCGCCCTTGTCGCTCAAAGCCTCTACAACTCCGCAGGCGGAGGTCATGTTGGTTATACGGTCAATGATAATAAGTTCACCCAGCGTTTTGTGGAACTCAAACTGATCTGCAACAATAGCCTCAGTCAGAAGAATTTCACATACAGCAATTCCATTTTTATCAAGTGTTTCGGTGGCAATATGTACGCCTGTATTCACATCAATTGAATAGTTGATTTTAGTGATTACTCCTGAAATAGTTTTTGTACCCAGCTTTACAAGATAATCCTTGCCTATATTCAGCGGTTCGTCATCCATCCAGAGAAGCGAAACAGTAAGGCGCTTGTAAATTGCCAGATTTGTGTCCTTTGCAAGAACACAGCCTCTTGATACGTCAACCTCTTTGTCAAGAGAGATGGTAACAGGCTGACCTTTATAAGCCGTTGTTGTTTCCCTATCGGTTACAAGAATTCCTTTTATGTGCGCTTTTTCGTTGCTCGGCAGAGTTATGATCTCATCTCCAACGCTTATGCTGCCAGATTCAATCTGCCCCTGAAAACCACGAAATGTGTGGTCGGGACGGCACACACGCTGTACCGGCATATAAAAGCCCTGTTCTTCGTTTTCCTGACTTACATCTACATCTTCAAGATACTCAAGCAAAGGAGCTCCGCTATACCACGGAATGTTTTCTGATTTTGTTGTGACGTTATCGCCCTCAGTAGCAGAAAGCGGGATTATCTGAACATTTTCTAAAGAAAGCTCTGAACGAAGTTCTTCAATCTGTCGTGAGATTTCATCATAGCGTGACTTGCTGTAGTCTACCAAATCCATTTTATTTACCGCAAACACAAAATAATGTATGCCCATAAGCTTGCATATTCGTGCATGGCGTCTTGTCTGAACCAGTACGCCCTGCGACGCATCAACAAGAATTACCGCAAGGTCAGCAAAAGACGCTCCTACCGCCATATTTCGGGTATACTCCTCGTGTCCGGGCGTATCGGCAACAATAAAGCTGCGGTTATCCGTTGTGAAGTATCTGTATGCAACGTCTATAGTAATACCCTGCTCACGCTCAGCTATAAGTCCGTCTAGCAGCAGTGAATAATCGATTTCACCTCCACGGGAACCAACCTTACTATCAAGCTCCAACGCCTTATCCTGATCTGCATAAATCAGCTTTGAGTCATAGAGCATATGTCCGATAAGAGTGGATTTTCCGTCGTCCACGCTGCCACAGGTAATAAATTTTAGTAAGCCCTTCATTAAAAATAGCCCTCCCTCTTTCTGCGCTCCATACTGCCTGCCGCCTCGTTGTCAATAACACGAGATGTGCGCTCTGAGGATACGGAGCTCAAGGTTTCTTCAATAATTTCGTCAAGAGTATCAGCTGTGGATTCAATTCCACCTGTAAGCGGATAGCAACCCAGCGTTCTGAACCTCACCGACTTCATTTCAGGAACCTCACCTTTTTCAAGAGGGAATCTGTCGTCATCAACCATAATGATGTTTCCTTCGCGGTAAACGACAGGTCTTTCTGCTGCAAAATAAAGAGGAACAATATCAATATTCTCACGCTTTATATATTGCCAGATATCTTTTTCTGTCCAGTTGGATATAGGAAACACCCGAATACTTTCGCCTTTTTTTATTTTGGTGTTATAAAGCTTCCACATTTCGGGACGCTGATTTTTAGGATCCCATACCTGAGCTTCATTTCTAAATGAGAATATACGCTCCTTAGCACGTGATTTTTCCTCATCACGTCTGCCGCCGCCGAATGCCGCTGTAAATCCATACTTAGTCAAAGCCTGCTTTAATGCCTGCGTTTTCATTATATCGGTGTACGCCGAGCCGTAATCAAACGGATTGATTCCCTGCTTTATGCCGTCTTCATTTTTATAAACGATCATTTCAATTCCAAGTTTTTTAGCCGTGTCGTCACGGAACTTTATCATATCCTTGAACTTCCATGTAGTGTCTATGTGCATAAACGGGAACGGCGGTTTTTCAGGGTAAAATGCTTTCATAGCAAGGTGAAGCATTACCGAGCTGTCCTTTCCTATTGAATAGAGCATAACGGGCTTTTCACACTCCGCCGCAACTTCTCTGATAATGTATATCGCTTCAGCCTCAAGATCATCAAGATGCGAAAATTCTCTCATAGAATTTCCTCCTAATATTTATTTGATTCTTTACGGTTAATATCTATTTTACTTATTTCTCCGTCGGACTTCTCTATTACCCAGCGAAGAATATCTCCCATGCTTTCAGTATGAACAAGACTTCCCATCCCGCCTATATCTGCACCCAGATAAAACCTTACAGCGTGAACAGGACATTCCTTGACACAAGACGTACAGCCCCAGCAATCTTTCGGATATTTAATAAATGCCTTTCCGTTTTCGTCCTTCTTAATAAGCGATCCGGGACACACCGTTCGGCATTTACCACAGCCGATACATTTAGATTTATCAATTGTTATGCTCAAACTGCGTGCCTCCCTTAACCAGCTCTCTCAGAATTATTTTTATCTCGCCGTTTTCAAGACGGGAATTAACATATTTTTTCCAGTTTTTATTGTCCTTTTCGGGGTAGTCGAGATTTTCCGCAAAGCTGTGCCAACGTGTTTCGTGACGTGCCTTGAGATGTGCTATTACGCTTTGACATACTGTAAGTCTTTCACGCAGCTCATAAATATACATTAGTTCCTGAAAATCATCGGCATGGAGTCTATCTGTAAGCTGATAGATCTGCTTTATTTTATAGTCTGCAATATCAAGCTGTTTTTCATTAAAACGGTAGTTAGTCTTGATTCCTCCTGCATAGCTGTCCATAACCGTCTGCATAGCCTCTTCCAGCTGCTCGATAGTAAAGTTTGAATTGTTCTCGCCTATAAATTTTTTTATCTCGGACTTTTGCTTATCTATTTTTTCTTTGTCAATGCTCTGTGCCTTATGATTTTTTATAAAGTCAACAGCAGAAAGAGCTGCAATTTCTCCTTCGGCAAGCGCACCTGTAACATACTTCTGCGGGCATCCGCCTGCTACGTCGCCTGCCGCAAACAAGCCCTTGATAGTAGTTGCCCTATTTGTGTCGACCCAGTAACCGCTGGCGGTATGACCGCCTACGATGTACGGCTCTGTACCCTCAATTTCAACATTTTGCTGAGAAGGATTCTTACCGCTTTCGATCCATTTAAGAGTCTGAGAAGGAGCCATGTTTAGATATGCCTTGATAAGCGACTCATCTTGTTCATGGGTAATCCCCTCAGTTTTCAGATAGCAAGGACCTCTGCCCTCGAGATTTTCATTGACTGTTCCGTAAACTCTCTCAGATGTTGTAATTCCATACTTTGTTTCATAAACATCACCCAGTGAATTGATCTGCTTTGCTCCAACGCCCTGTGCAAGTGTTCCTGTAGGGGCTATGGTATCCTTGCATCGGAGAGCAATAAAACGCATTTCAAAGGTAGTCATTTCTGCTCCTGCTCTGATACCCATTGCATAGCCTGCACCAGTATTAAATGGAGGATACCACATCTTATGACGTGAAAATCCAGGATTATTTGGTTTATAAAGTCCTGCCGCACCGCCGGTTGCGATAATAACAGCGTCCGCTTCAATTATGTAAAATGTATTGTTTTCAATTCCTATGCCGAACGCACCGTTTATTCGGTTGTTTTCTACAGCATAGTCAATAATATTCACACGGTTCAGAATACTTACATTCGGAAGATTTTCCACAGCCTGTGCCAGTATAGGCTTGATATTCTCACCGTTGATTTTAAGATTTCGGTTTCCTCGAGTTACATATTTTCCTTTTTCGTCCTTTAGAATGACAAGACCTAGCTGTTCAAGACGCTCAGTTACTTTGTTAAGACGCTCTGACATTGTTAAAAGCAAATCCTCTCTGACAATTCCGTCAGCGTCCTTCTTGACATACTCCACATAGTCCTGAGGAGTTCTGCCCTCAACGATATATGCGTTAAGGGCGTTTACTCCTGCCGCCAGACAGCCTGAACGCTTGATGTGTGCCTTTTCGCAGATAAGCGTCTTAGCATCGGAATTTTCTGCAATTGTCAGAGCAGCATAACAGCCTGCCGTTCCACCGCCAATTATTAGGATTTGTGTTTTTATCTTTTCTATTTTCATATTTACCCTTTATATGTTGATAAGTTTATATTATCTATATTACGATTGAATTTTCTTTAAGTGACTGATTTTCAAGAAGATATGTTTTTTCCTTTACAGTTACAAAAATACGATATATCAGAACATCGACCTTTTCTCCTACTGATATGCTCTGTTCGTCAAGACCTCGTTTAGCTGTTAGAACAGTTTCATTCGTCCTGACCTTCAGTTCAATATTATCGCCTCTGAAGGATACTCTCTCAACAACTCCCTCTGAAACCGAGCTTTTATATTTCTGAAACTCGGTCTTCTTTGTGACCTTAACAAATTCCGGTCGCACAATAGCTGTCTCAGCTCCTTCAATTTTCTCAAAGGTATGAAATTTCTGATAGTCCTCCAAAAAAGATGTCAGGCCGAAAAACGACGCTGAAAATGCAGTCTGCGGATTTTGATATATTTCAAGCGGAGTGCCGATCTGTTCTATTCTGCCCTTGTTGGTGATGATAATTTCATCGGCAACCTCTATTGCCTCATCCTGATCATGAGTTACAAAAATGCTGGTAACGCCCAGCTTTTCTATCATTTCTTTAAGCCAGCTTCTAAGTTCTTTTCTTACCTTTGCGTCAATAGCTGCAAAAGGCTCGTCGAGAAGAAGAAGCTGAGGATTCGGCGCTAAGGCTCTTGCAAAGGCCACCCTCTGTCTCTGACCGCCGGAAAGCTGACTAGGATACCTCTTTTCAAGCCCCTCAAGACCTATAAGCGATATAAGCTCTTTTACCCTTTTGTCGGTTGATTTTTTATCAACTTTTCTAACCCTAAGACCAAAAGCGATATTTTCATAAACTGTCATATAACGGAAAAGTGCGTAATTCTGAAAAACAAAACCAATTTCCCTTTTGCTTGCGGGAATATTGTTTACTACCTTTCCGTCAATAATAATTTCTCCGCTATCTGGGTTTTCAAGACCTGCTATCATTCTTAAAATGGTGGTTTTTCCGCTTCCGCTAGGACCTAAAAGACCTATCAGCTTACCCTTTTCTATTCCAAAGCTAACATTGTCGGAAGCCTTGAAATCGCCGAATTTTTTGTTTATATTTTTAAGTTCTACGTACATCTAGGTTTCCTTCTTTCCAATATATTCTACAACGCTTCGGATAACAAGTATAATTATCGCCATCATAACAAGAATTGAAGACACCGCAAAGGCGGGAACATACTTGAATTCATTGAATAGTATCTCAACATGAAGCGGAAGGGTATTGGTCTTTCCTCTTAGATGACCCGAAAGCACCGATACTGCACCGAACTCTCCCATTGCCCTTGCCGTACACAAGACTATCCCGTAGAGAAATGCCCATTTTATATGAGGAAAAGTAATTCGCCTGAAAATCGTAGTACCACGTGCTCCCATAAGGGCTGCTGCTTCCTCCTCGTCTGTGCCCTGCGCCTCCAGAACAGGAATAAGCTCTCTTGATATGAACGGAAATGTTACAAAAATTGTCGCAAGCACAATTCCGGGTATAGCAAAAACTATGTCGATGTCCAGTTCCTTTAAGTACGGATAAAGAAAGCTCTGTCTTCCGAAAGTAAGAACATAGATCAAACCTGCAATAATAGGCGATACAGTTACAGGAATGTCTATCAGAGTAGTCAATAGTTTTTTGCCCTTGAAGTGAAACTTTGTTATCGTCCAAGCGGCAAACACTCCGAAAATCGTATTTATAATAACTGCAAACAACGTAGCCTCGACAGTCAGCAGAGCCGCCTTTATCGTATACTCATCTGTGACCGCTTGCTTGTATGTTTCCCAGCCGCTTCTAAAAGCCTCAGAAATCACAGTAATCAAAGGAAGAACCAGCATCAGGAATATAAACAGTATGCTGACGCATATAAGCAGCCATTTTACAAATCTTGAGCCTATTTTATTCTCGTGCATAGGTTACCCTCCTTTAAGAATTTTAGCGTTTCTCGACTGTATCAGATTTACTGCAAATAACAGCAAAAAGGCAAACAGCAGCATTACCAGTGCAATCGCAGTTGCACTTGCGTAGTCGTATTCCTGAAGCTCTGACATTATTATAAGAGGAGTGATCTCAGTTTTAAAAGGCATATTTCCGGCAATGAAAACCACGCTGCCGTACTCTCCTATACATCTTCCCAACGCCAGACCAAAGCCCGTAAAAACGGCAGGTCTAATTTCAGGAAAAATAACCTTTCGGAATATCCTTGCTCTGCTTGCGCCCATAACTCCTGCGGCTTCTTCAAAAGAGCCGTCGAGCTTTTCCAGAACTGGCTGAACCGAACGTACTACAAACGGTATTCCGATAAACACAAGAGCAACTACAATGCCTATGCGTGTGTATGCAATTTTGATGCCGAATTTTGCAAAGAACTTTCCTATTATTCCTTGATCTGATGTTAAAGATGTAAGTGCAATACCTGCAACAGCCGTCGGAAGTGCAAACGGGAGCTCAATCATTCCGTCAACAATTCGTTTAAAAGGAAAATCGTATCTCACAAGCACCCATGCGAGTACCACTCCCATGACCGCATTTATTGCTGATGCAATAAATGCGGTCAGAAAGCTAACCTCAAAGCTTGCGACAACACGGTCACGAGTTATTGTTTTAAGTATATCGCTCAGACTCATCTGCGAAGTAAAAACAACTAATGATGCTAAAGGAATTATTACAATTATGCTGAGCAGCGAAAGGGTTACTCCCATTGAAAGCCCAAAACCTGGGATTACTCTTTTGTTTACCTTTTTCATAGTGTCTCCTTATATACTAACTCTGCCCCTCATAAATTTGGTCGAATACTCCGCCGTCTGCAAAATGCTTCTTTTGAGCCTCGTCCCAACCGCCGAAGTCGTCGATCGTAACCAGATTAATGTCAAGATTGAAAACGTCCTTGTATTCCTGAAGGATCGTCTCATTCGATGGACGATAGAAGTTATCTCCTGCAATTCTCTGCGCTTCATCTGAATAGAGATAGCTCAGATATTCTGTTGCAACGTCCCTTGTTCCTCTGTCGTCAACAACCTCATCGACAATTGCAACTGACGGCTGTGCAAGAATGCTGATGCTCGGCGTAACTATCTCATAATCGTCAGGATAATCCTGAAGCGAAAGATATGCCTCGTTCTCCCATGCCAGCAGAACATCGCCCTGACCGTTTTCAACAAAGGTTGTAGTTGCTCCTCTTGCACCTGAATCAAGTACCAGTACATTCTGATAAAGCTTCTTTACAAATTCCTTGACCTTTTCTTCATCATTGTTATAAAGCTTTTGTGCATAAGCCCAGGCAGCAAGATAATTCCACCTAGCTCCTCCTGATGTTTTCGGATTCGGAGTGATTATGCCAACGTCGTCTTTAATTAGATCGTCCCAGTCCTTAATATTCTTTGGATTGCCTTTTCTTACTAAGAAAACTATTGTAGATGTATAAGGCGAGCTGTCCTTGTCGAACTCGTCGACCCAGCCTTCATCAATAAGACCTGCATTCTCAACTTCCTTTACGTCATATTCCAAAGCAAGCGTAACAACATCTGCTTCAAGACCGTTTGCAACCTCGAGAGCCTGCTTACCCGAGCCTCCGTGAGATTGTGTAACCTCAACGTCCTGACCGCTTTTCTCTTTCCAATGCTTTGCAAAAACCTTATTATACGCTGCATAAAGCTCTCTTGTAGGATCATAGGATACATTTGTAATGGTAACCTTTCCGTCATCACTTTTTTCTTTGCCGTCATTTTTACTGCAGGCAGTAAAAGAAGTTACTGCCAATACTGCCGATAATGTTAATAATAATATTCTACCTTTCATTTTAAAAACCTCTTTCATATGTTTTTTGTTTACCGATTTTATCTTATTTCATGCACAGCCTGCAACAACGCATAAGACCCCCGGATGAAATATAAAACACATTATTATTAATTAGTTTTTTCATAATACATCACCGTTTTAGTCAAATTTAATACTTAATCTTTTCACTAATTCCTACTTTTGTAATAGGAATAGTATATATTATATTATATACTCAGCAAATCCAATTGTCAATAAAAAATGTAATAATATCCTGAATTTCAGCACTTTTTATATATTTAGCAAGTCCTAAATAATATTTTTTATGAATAACAGCCTATATTTATACATGATTAGGGGGATTTAAACCATTTCATTGAACACTTATACTAGTTTATATATTAATACAAAAGCGGTCTGATACAGCATAATACTGTATCAAACCGCTTTTTTAGAAAACAATTGTTTTATTTTATTTATTATATAAATGTCTGTTTATTAATAATTAAAATCTGACTTCCAGTTTGCAAAAACCCTTCTCAATTCTTTTCTAACAAACAGCACAGGTCATACCACCAATATTAAATTGTATTTTCTTAATTACAGAATTCATTATCTCATCATATTGCATACTATTCACATCAACTTAATATAATTATTTCATATGATTAATGTATTTACAAGTAGGCGAAAAGTATTTTAAATTTTTAACAGATATGAAAAATACTGATGCATGTTTGCGACCGACTTTATAAATGGACAGAAAAAGCCTAAAGGTAGCGTTAAATCATTAACCAAAAGACAAATTACAGTTTTGCTCCGATAATCAACTTCACAGATAACTGAGATATATATTATAAGGACACTGCTATGTTGTACGGAATTACAGATAGGTTTGAAATGCAAGGAAATAATGCCTCCCGAACAATTGCTTGGAAAATCAAAATTTGAGTCGTAGTAAACAAAGAAAAAGAAAAATTAAATTAACTATTGATACTATTTTGATGATGTACCAGACGGAATCATTGCAAATGGTTGCGACCAAATACGAAAAATGACGCTCATTTAGAGCTTCTAAATTGGTAAATCAGACCACGTGCCATAAAGCAGCATAAAGGCACAGAAAACCGGCTTAATGCAGTGTTTAAGCCGGTTTTTTATCAATATTGAACAAATAACGCGAGATATAAACAAAAAAATCCACGCACTAATTTAGTCCGCGGACTGGATGCAACGTCACCGTTGCTGGCAGGGGCAGAAGGATTTGAACCCTCGGCACGCGGTTTTGGAGGCGACCCGAATGGTTTTTAAGGTATGATTTTTGGTATAAACTGGTTAAATTAATGCATTTAAGGTACTTTAATACGCACAAATAACTGTTTTGTGGTGTACATTGTTAGAAAGAGTGTTAGAAAAAAATTTAAAAAGTGTTAGAAAAGTCTATGAATAGTTGCAATTGATTTGTCTAAATTGATGGGGCCATTAAAAAATCGAGATACCTTATCAAAAAAAGAAAGGCGACTTGAAGGACCTGTAGCTTTATAAAGCTACCTCAACTATCAAAAATAAGGCAAAGAATATTGTGGCTATTAATTCTATATAAATTGCGTAAGAAAATAGCTTAAATTTTGTAAATGCGACATTTGATAAATCTACAATTTGATAAATAAGCTCTTTTTCAAAAAAAGAAAAATTATCATTAAATTTGCAATTTTCGATTAATTGACTTTCAAATTTATTATATCTTTCTTTATCATTCATTTGAAATTTAGAAGCATTGTATAGATAAAACATAAAATTAGGTTTATCATATTTGTTACAGTTAGTCTTAAGTAAGTTCCTAACTTTATTTATTGGTATAAATGAAAAAATTGATATTAAAGTTGCAATTAACATTAAAAGTGAAAATATAATAAGAAACGTTTTAGAAATACAAGATAATGATAGTTCTTTTGTTAATAAGGCTACTATAACACCAATTATTGCAGTATTAAATGTAACAAGAAAAGTATTTTTTGTTTCTGAAAATTTTAAATCAGAATTAATACAATCATATGAAAATTTTAAAAAATTACTTATTTCGTTCCTGTTCAATCTTTCTTTCCTCCAAAATCTGTTTTATAGAATATCCTAAATAGGATATTCCATATTCGCATGCATCATCTGATCTTGGTGTAAATGTAGCATAATTTTCATCAATAGCTACCTCATTAGAATCAAATCTAACTTGTTCAGGAGATAATGATTTTATTGTATAATTTTTCTTACCTTTAATGATTATATCATATTCATTATCATTGTTATTTATATTATCTAAAGATATTAATTGCACATCATCATATTGATTTTTTTCTTTTATACAATTTCTTATTTCTGAAACAAATGATGCAACTTTGGAATTTATATTCATTTCTGCTACACAAAGTATACCGTTGTGGACTTCACCATTTCGATAAATATTACAAATAGCGTAAGGTTTTATAGAATCTCTTATCTCATCTTTCCTGATGACAATATTATTCCTTATATTTTCTGATAAATTCAATCGTGTACCAATCATATTAAGTAAATAATCTCGGATACTAAAATTAATATTAGGTTTATATATACGACTATGCTTCACAGGTACTAAATCCCAAACATATTTTAGATGCTTTCTAGCTTTTGCTCTTTTAAATATCAAAACTCCTTTATCTATTCCATCTTTTACAACAACGCAAGCTACCATATAATATAGATTGGCAGTATCATAGATAGTTTCTTCAGAATAACCTAGTGGCATAGTGCTTAAATTTTTGACTAACTGTTCAATTGTACTCAAAACTTCAATTTGACCACAAATATTAAGCAAATCTATTCTCGCATTTTTAAAATAAGTTTTATAATCCTTATTATCCTTTTGTATTAAATCATATAATTTATGTTCTCTTAACTTTTTACCATCAACTATTTCATCATAAACCAAATCACAATTATTAATATCTTCAATATACCAGAAAATAGGGTAATCTCTATCATCCCAAACACCTTTACATGTGGCATATTCCATTAAATAAAAACAGTCGCTAGTTTTTGATACAAGTTGTTTAAAATCTTTATAATCTTCCATTGATAATAAATTATGTAAAATAATTAATAAAATATCTAAAATCTTTTTATTTGATAAGTCGTAACGAATATTATCCTTTTTAAACTGTTCATTTATAAATTCAATCGCACCTTTTTCATCTATTTTACCTTGTTCATCTTTTTTAAGATTTCCTATATTTTTATTATTTTCTACAAAGTAATTTAGCAAAGAATATAAATTTGTGATTAGAACAATCTTTGGATCAATTATTAATTTTCCAGCTTTAGAACACATACTTAATCTAAAACCTTCATCCATATTTTCACCAACAAATTCTTCACCAAACGGTGATTTATAAAAACGGGTATTATTCACTAATCGCTCATTAGGAGATTTAGGGTCTACAAAACCTGCAATCCAAACAGCAGCCTTAACATAAATATATTTGTTTGATTTGTTCGTTTTATTTAGGAACTTTTGTAATTCAGTTAAATGTCCCTGAGCTTGTTTAATAAAAAAACATATTTCATATACACTTTTTACTTTTTTTCTAAATGTAAGCGAATCCCCATTAAACTTCCAAAAATGAGGTACAGACCAATCTGGAGCAGGATTAGATACTGTAAAAAGAAAATTTTTCAATAACTCCACCCAATCTGAATGTTCACGTTTATATTTAGTAAAATTGCATATGTCAAAATTTGCAAATATATATGTTTCAAATTTCTCAAAATCACCTACAATAACCGATGTTTTGATTAAACCCTGATCTGCTTTAAAATTAATTTTTTGTACGTCATTAATTATTTCATTCCATAATTGCTTGTTATTCGTCATTTTATCCTACCTTTGTACTCCATAAACTTAAATCATTTCCTCTAGCAATTACATCAGCATAATTTGCAGAGAATTCATTCGCAACTGTATAAATATCACAGTGACCATTAACACCGACATTTTTTATTATCGATTTAATAAATCCATCCTCTGGAAAGAGCATAGCTCTTGAAAATAAGTTAGCAGACATTTCCAGTGGTGAGATAGACATGGCAGAAAACCCTTCTTCAGAGAAAGCAAGGTCAGAATTAGTCGATTCTAATGTTTCATTCTGCATGGCATCTATTTTATTTACCATAAAGTGCCAGAATTCGTGAAAGAAGATTTTCTTTCTTTCGTAACTCTTTTCAATCTTTTTTGAGATACATAAGTCATCACTACCTTCATCTATAAAATTAAGATAAATAGTATGTCCTTGCGTGTAATTATCACGACCCTTAGCAATTTCTGCCCCATTTTCTTTTAACCAATCTATAACTTCTTTAAAATCATAATTATTTGGAGACTTCAAATTGTTAAAATCAAGTTGAATTTTTTGAGCAATTTTTTCAATAAAATCTTTATATTTTTCTGTAAGCAATTAATCATTCCCCTTCTAAACTCACGATATTAATATATATCACAATACTTATGCTTTTTTAAGTTTACCACAAAAAAACAAAATATGCAATACTTTAATATATTTTTTTAATTATACCACAAAAAAACAAAACATGCAATACTTTAAGTTTAAAAGCAATATAGATTTATTATAATGAATTGAATTATAACATATTATGCAGTAACTTTCAAGAGGTTACCATAAAAATATGCTTGCAATCTTTAAATGTTAATATACGGACTGCGTTGATGAGCTAATATTTAAAATAGCCAACGCACCCGTCAAAAAAGTAAAAATTGAATATATCTAAGGCACATCAAAAAGCCGCTTATTCTATTCCAAGAATAAGCGGCTTTTTTGCGTTCTTAGGCACTACATAGCTGCATTTTCAATGTAGCTGAATCTATAAGGAAGGAGGATTTATATATGTCAAACAAAGTGAAAAGAGGTGATGGACATTGGCGAGAAACAACGTTCCAAAAATCAATTTGACCGCTTACGATGATTTGTTTCAGACGGACGAGAGCCGTGAAGAAGCCAAACTAAGTAAAATACGGGATATACCCATTTCACAAATTGACGAATTTCCAGACCACCCGTTCAAGGTTTTATTGGATGAGGATATGGAACAACTTGTAGAAAGCGTAAAGCATTATGGAGTAATGACCCCTGCAACCGTTCGACTAAAAGAGGACGGAAGGTATGAGCTTATCAGCGGTCACAGGAGAAAAAAGGCTTGCGAGCTTGCAGGACTTGAAACACTAAAATGCGAAGTAAAAGAGCTAACCCGTGATGAAGCCGTTATCATAATGGTGGATAGCAACTTGCAGAGGTCAACCATTCTGCCGAGTGAGAAAGCCTTTGCGTATAAAATGCGGTTGGAGGCTATGAAAAGACAGGGACAAAGGTCAGATTTAACTTCGTCGCCAGTGGCGACGAAGTTGCAAACTGGTCGTTCAGATGTTGAGTTGGGAGAACTTATTGGCGAAAGCAAAGACCAAATACGCAGGTATATCCGTCTGACAGAGCTTATACCTGAAATCCTGCAAATGGTTGATGAACAGCGGATTGCTTTCCGTCCTGCTGTGGAAATCTCTTATCTGTCCGAAGAACAGCAATATACTCTGTTTGAAGCTATGGAGTACAACGAAGCTACCCCGTCATTAGCACAGGCTATTAAAATGAAAAGGTTTAGCCAAAATAGTAAACTAACAGACGAGGTTATCCAGTCCATAATGGAGGAAGAAAAGCCAAATCAGAGAGAAAAACCTGCGTTCCGTGACGAAAGGATAACCAATCTCATTCCTAAGTCTATCCCAAATGGAAGGGAGGTTGATTATGTAATAAGAGCGTTGGAGTTCTATAAACGATACCTACAAAAGAAAAGGGATCACGAAAGGTAAGATATAATAACACTATTAAAATTAGGAGGTAAGCGATGAAAATTCGTATATTATTAAAAAAAGCTGCCGCCCTTTCAATAGCGGCGGTTACAGCATTGTCTGTTACTACACAAACAGCATTTGCTGCAAACGACATAGGAACGATTTTAAATAAACTTGCCTATGACGTCAATGGAAATGTCATAAAGTTTAATTCAAGTGCAGATGTTGGAGGATATACCGCAGGCGGTATAGACGTAGATGTATACCGTATGTATGTAGACGGTGAAAACGCTTTCTGCATACAGCCTGGAGTACCGCTAATGACAGGTAACACTTTGAAAAAAGCATCTTCAAAAACATGGAACGCCCTTTCTGATAATCAGAAAAATGCGGTAGGTCTTGCTCTGCTATATGGCTATCAGGGTAATAAAAGCAATCTTTCCGGTAGTGATGATGATAAATGGTTTGCAACGCAAACGCTTGTATGGGAGTTTGTCACAGGCTGCCGCAATGCAGCAGGCTCATACACGCAGACAAACACCAAAATTCATAATATGAATTTTGGTTCATATCACGCTAACAGCAGTGCAAAAAAAGCATATGACAAGATTGTTTCTATGCTGACTCAGCATAATACAATTCCGAGCTTTATGTCTGAAAATAAAAAAGATATTACAAAGGAAATGAGTTACAAAGACGGCAAGTACAGTATCACACTTACTGATAGTAATAAAGTCTTATCAGATTATTCTTTTTCAAGCTCTGACAGCAGTGTAAAAGTATCTAAATCGGGAAATAAGCTGACAATCACATCATCAAATGCTATTAGTGGTTCGGCAAGGATAACAGCGAATAGAAAAAACATACCGACTGTCAGCAGCAGTGCAAAATTGATTGCATACGGCGATCCTAACTTGCAGGATTTGATAACAGGTGTGAAAAACGTGGATACCGTTAAGTCATATATCAATGTGGAAACACCAACAGGCACGGTGTTACTTAAAAAGACTTCCGAAGATGGTGTTGTGAATGGTATCCAGTTTACTATTAAAGGGGATAATTTTAATAAAACGGTCACAACAGGTAAAGACGGTACTGTTTCAGTTAGTGGACTGTTCCCTACCGCTTATACTATAACAGAACAGACCATTGACCGCTATGAAACACAAAAAACTCAGACAGTTACGGTTGTCGGTGGCAAGACTACTACCGTGACTTTTAATAATACCTTAAAGCGTGGAAGTCTTGAGGTCGTTAAAACATCAGAGGACAATCTGGTGCAGGGTGTTAAGTTCCATCTTTACGGAACATCTCTTAGCAATCAAAAAGTTGACCTGTACGCAGTTACAGACAAAAACGGTCTGGCAAAGTTTGAAAATATCCTTATCAGCGGAAAATCACCGTATGTACTTGAGGAAGTAGATACAGCTATCCGCTATGTTGTTCCTGCTTCTCAGACTGCGGCTATTGAATGGAACAAGGTCACAAAACGCAGCTTTAATAATGTGCTGAAAAAATTTAGAGTTACAGTGACAAAGACTGATGCTGAAACGAGTACGCCGCAAGGCGATGCTTCCCTTTCAGGTGCAGTCTACGGTATATATAACGGAGAAAAGCTGATTGATACCTATACTACTGACAAAAACGGTCAGTTTACGACAAAGTATTATGTGTGCGGAGATAATTGGAGCATTCGTGAAATCAGTCCGTCAGAGGGGTATCTGCTTGATACTGCTGTTCATCATATAGGTGCAGAAGCCAAGCTGTATACTGTTGAATATAACTCTGCGAAAAATGATGTAAATGAACAGGTCATTAAAGGAAATATCTCTATCATAAAGCATACTGACAGTGGAGAAACACAGATTGAAACTCCCGAAGAAGGTGCGGTATTTGAGGTATTCTTAAAATCCGCAGGAAGCTATGAAAAAGCAAAGAAAACCGAACGTGACATACTCACTTGCGATGAAAACGGCTTTGCCCAGACAAAGGATTTGCCTTATGGTATTTATACCGTTTGCCAAACCTCTGGTTGGGACGGGCGTGAACTTATGAAACCGTTTGACGTGTTTATTAGGAATGACGGACAGACCTATCGTTATCTCATAAACAATGCAAATTTTGAAAGCTATTTAAAGGTCATAAAGAAAGATGCTGAAACAGGCAAAACGATACCGTATGCAGGTGCAGGCTTTCAGATTTACGACCCAAACGGAAACCTTATTACTATGACATACACCTATCCCGAAGTCACAACTATTGACACATTCTACACAACGTCAGACGGTGAGTTAATTACACCTCAGAAATTAGAATACGGCAAAGGCTATTCTTTAGTAGAGGTACAAGCTCCGTATGGGTATGTATTAAATTCTGAGCCTGTCTATTTTGATGTGGTACAGGAAAACTCTGGTGAGGAAAGTGGTATTACACTAATTGAAGTTGTACGTTCCAATATGGCACAGAAAGGCACAATCACAATATCAAAGACTGGAGAGGTATTCAGTAAAGTTGCAGAAAGCGAAGGTCTGTATCAGCCGACTTATGAGGTAAGCGGTCTTGAGGGTGCAGTTTATGAAATTACCGCAGCAGAGGACATTATCACTATGGACGGAACACTTCGTGCTTCTAAAGGCGAGATTGTGGATACTGTTACTACAGATGAAAACGGAATAGTAAAATCAAAAGAGCTGTATCTAGGTAAATATGAAATTAAAGAAATCACTGCCCCTTATGGTATGGTATTAAACGACGAAGTCCACTCCGTAGAGCTTGTATACGCAGGACAGGAAATTGCAGTAACCGAAACTGCAACAGACTTCTATAATGAACGTCAGCGTGTGGAAATTGACTTTAACAAGAGCCTTATGATTGATGAAGCCTATGGTGTAGGTACAAACGGTGAAATCTTTGATGTAACCTTTGGATTGTATGCGGCAGAGGACTTGACTGCGGCAGACGGTTCGGTTATTCCTGCAAACAGCCTGATTGAAGTCATTTCTCTTGATAAGAACGGTTATGGAAAGGTAAACAGCGACTTGCCGATTGGAAGCTATTATTTGCAGGAAATCACAACTAATTCAGCATATATCATTAGTGATGAGAAATACCCAGTAGACTTTGAATATGCAGGGCAGAAAACACCTACTGTACACATCACAGCCAATGAGGGCGAAGCCATTGGAAATGACCTCATTTACGGCTCTGTAAACGGTAAGAAATCTGATGAGGACGGAAAAGATTTAGGCGGTGCTGTTATCGGCATATTTAAAACAGATACAAAGGAATTTACAATAGAAAACGCTATCCAGACTACCACATCAGCAGATGACGGTAGTTTTTCTTTTGATAAAGTACCATACGGCACTTGGATAATCCGTGAAGTGGAAAGCCCAACAGGTTTTGTGCTCTTAGAGGAGGAAATCAGCGTAACCATTAGCGAAGTAAATCAGGTCGTGGACGTATGGCTTATCAACTACTTTATTACAGGTAATATCGAACTGACCAAAGTGGATGCGGATAATCCAGATAACAAGCTCTCAGGTGCTGTGTTTGAGGTTTATGACGACGCCAATGATAATGGCAAACTGGATAAAGGTGATGAACTGGTTGGCAAAGCAGACGAGTTTGAAAATGGTCTTTACCAGATGTGCGACCTCCGTTACGGCAGATACCTTGTTAAAGAAGCAAAAGCTCCTAAAGGTTTCGTAATTGATAAAAATCTATATCCCGTATCCATTGAGGAAAACGGAAAGACATATGCTGTTGAAAATAAAAAAGGTGTTGGCTTTGCTAACGAGGCTCAAAAAGGAAGTATTAAAATCATCAAGACTTCCTCAGACGGCAAGGTAAAGGGATTTTCTTTCCGTGTTATCGGCAGTAACGGATATGACAAGACTTTTACTACAGACGAGAACGGTAAAATCAAAATAGAAGGTCTGCGTATCGGTGAATATACTGTATCCGAGATAAAAAACAAGGCTTCCTCTGGATATATCCTTCCTGATGACAAGGAAGTAAAGGTCAAGGCAGATAAAACTGTTACAGTGACTATGCACAATGAACTGAGAAAAACTCCAAAAACAGGCGACGATTTTAATCTTGGCTTGTGGGTAAGCCTTGCTGCAATTTGTTCAGTAGGTGCAGGTGTTCTTGGCTTTGTTGGCTATAAAGTCAGAAAGAAAAAGGAGATCTAAATAATGAAATTACCAAACAAAAAGGAGGGATATAAATGGAAGCAAGAACTATTGCAGCCATCGTGCTTGTTTTGTTTATAGCAGGTGCGGCTATATGGCTGAATATCCGTAACAAAAAGAAAAAGTAAACTAAACGTGGATTAGGGCGGTAATTTACCGCCCTTTTTCATATATAGGAGGTATTCAATGCAAAGTATCAAAACTATCGAGGGCAGAGTAAAAGCTATTCTTGAGAAAGACGAGGAAGCCAGAAATGATGATATGGCTCTTTATCTTAAAGTGTGCAATTCTTGTGTACAAGAAGTAGGTGAAATGACTTTTTCAGAGGTTATGGAACAGCACATTAATCTAGGACTTCCGAGTTTTGAAAGTGTTAGCAGGACACGTCGCAAACTGCAAGCAGAACATTACGAACTTATGAGCAGTGAACGTATACAGAAACTTAGAGCCTCAAGGGAAAAGCTCTATCGGAAGTACGCCAAAGAATAGCGAGGGCAAAAAAACGGTGATGAACGTGAGCGATAAAGAAAAAGTTTATGATTGTTCAAGCTGTCGTTACCCTCTATATAAAGACAGCAACACAATTTTCTGCGATGTATGTATCAAGAAGATTTTAGATGAGCAGAAAGAAAAAAAGCAAAGAAAGGACAATGCTTATGAATAAGGAAAAAAGATATATCGACCGCTATAAGGAGGATATGAAAATATGACAGTAAACCAGAAAGCAATTAAAGTCTTAAACAAGGTTTTCAATGCAGGTTTTA
>CANRJA010000023.1 GCA_947630825.1 uncultured Clostridia bacterium
TTAATGCTTTCTGTTCCCATTCTGTAAAGGAAATTGCTGTCTTTAGGGTCTGATGCAATGTAAATATCAGCCTTTAGCGCAATTTGCATATCCTGAGCCTTTTTAAGATTGTTTGTGTCAAATACATCTGTCAGCAAAGGAGCGTCCTCGCCGGTTGCGTTTGCCTTGAAGTATTCGCTTTCTTCATCAAGCGACAGATAAGCCGAAGCGTCTCCTGTCGTACCTTCAATATTTACCTTGATAAGCTGTGAAGCGTCTACTTCTAAAAACGCAAATCTTTCGTAAAAATAAAATGAAGTACAGCAAAGTGCTGCAATTACTATTGCCCATAGGATTATAACAAATACAAGTTTAGGTGAAATTTTCTTTTTTGTTACTCTGGTGTTGCAGTACATACAAATTCGTGCATTTTCGGGAAGATACTCTCCGCAATTTCTGCATCTGATTTTTTTTGCCATAATTATCTCCGTTTCTTCTCTTTAAAATTCATATCTCTATATTGTGACATAATACCTAAATATATTATAGTAATATTAATTATAAAAGTCAATTAATAATGCTTTTAATTGTTGAAATATATTATAAATTTGCCAACGGATATGAGACACTTTTAGTTGCAAAAATTTATGTATTTTGTTATAATTGTTATATTGTATTTTAAAGGAGATTTAAATATATGTGGGCATATGAAAGCGTTTTTTATCAGATTTATCCGCTCGGTTTTTGCGGCGCGCCGTTTGAAAACGACGGTGTGGTTGAACATAGAATAACTAAGGTCAAAGATTGGATACCTCACATAAAAAAGCTGGGTGCTGATGTAATTTATTTTTCACCTGTTTTCGAGTCTGACACTCACGGCTACAACACTAGAGATTTCAGATTGATAGACAGCCGTCTGGGAGATAATAACGATTTTAAAGATGTTTGTGAGGAACTACATAAAAATGGCATAAAAGTAGTTTTAGACGGCGTTTTCAATCACGTAGGCAGGGGATTCTGGGCATTTCAGGATGTGTTGAAAAACCGAGAAAACTCATCGTATAGGTACTGGTTCAACATAGATTTTGGAGGTAATTCAAACTACAACGACGGTCTTTGGTACGAAGGCTGGGAGGGTCATTACGACCTTGTAAAGCTAAACCTTCGCAATGATGAGGTCATAAACCACATTTTCGACTGTATAAAGGGCTGGATTGACGAGTTTGATATCGATGGGCTTCGTTTAGACGTTGCATACTGTTTAGACAGGGATTTTATAAGAAAGCTGAGACAGTTCTGCGATGGTCAAAAGTCTGATTTTGCTTTGATAGGCGAGCTTCTTCACGGTAATTACGCCGAGTTTGTAAATAACGAAATGCTTCACAGCGCAACAAATTACCAGTGTTATAAAGGATTGTATTCTAGCTTTAACTCTATGAATATGTTTGAGATATGCCACAGTCTGCAAAATCAATTCGGCTCTGAAAGCTGGTGCCAGTATCGTGGAATGCATCTATTGACATTTGTCGATAATCACGATGTGTCCAGAGTTGCGTCCATACTTAACAACGAGAAGCATATTCCGCTTATTTATGCTTTGGCATTCGGAATGCCGGGTATGCCGTGTATTTATTACGGAAGCGAGTGGGGAACAAAGGCAAACAAGAGCGAGGGCGACCCTGCGCTCCGAGCTTGTTTTGAAAAGCCTGAGTGGAACGATCTTACCGAATATATATCACGCTGTGCAAACGCACATAAGAACAGCAAGGCACTTTGCTATGGGGACTACAAGCAGGTTATACTTACAAATAAGCAGTGCATTTTCCAAAGGCAGTTTGAGGACGAGCGTATTCTTGTGGCTGTAAATGCCGATGGGGAAAGTTATACTGCTCATTTTGACGCGGGCTGCGGACAGGCGGAGAATTTGCTTACCGGTGAGAAGTTTGATTTTGGCGGCGGAGCAGAGCTTGCACCGTATACAACTTACATTCTTAAAATGGAAAGATAAAATAAAAAACTCCTGAGTAACTTATACTCGGGAGCTTTTTATTTCAGTATTGATTTTTAGGTCAATTTACAGTGAAACATTACCCTGAACATTTCCGTTTACCACATAGTAAGCGGTGTCGTCCTCAGGCTTAACATAAACTTCAAGACTCTTTACAGCGGCTCTGTTATTGCTTTTGTAATCAGCCTGGCATGAATCTATAATGTCTTTAGTTGTAACCTGCTTGCCGAAGTATTGAATGTAAACATTGCTGTCAACCGCAGTGGTTTTTCTTGTGCTACGCTTTTTTACGGTTTTCTTTTCATCGATGTTCTCAACAGACGTTTTCATTAAATCAGCCTGTTCTTTAATTTCAGCGTCGAGGGTTTTTCTTGAATAGTTTGCCATAAGTTGTACTTCCTTTCTTATTTTTATTATTGTAACTGATTGGTGAAGGTCTTATCCGGCAACAGCGTCTTTAAGGGCTTTGCCTGCCTTGAATGACGGAACCTTTTTAGCTGGAATGCTGATAGGTTCTTTGGTGAGAGGATTGATCGCATTTCTTGCGGCTCTTTCTTTAACCTCAAAGCTTCCGAAGCCTACAAGAGAAATCTTCTCTTCGTTTTTCATACAATCTGTAATTGCTTCAATAACAGTTGAGAGAGCTTTCTCTGCGTCTTTTTTTGTGTAGTCGCCCTTTTCAGCGATAAGATTGATAAATTCTGTTTTAGTCATTTTTAAAGTCCTCCATATTTTATTTTACCAATATTCTAATACATTATTTGCAAGTAGTCAATATTTTTCTTAATTAATCAACTTTTTATATAAGTTTTTATGCTTTGAATGTTTTTAATTGCACATTTCATACAAAAAATCCCGATTTTTATGTCGATACACTTACTTTGCATTTGTTAAATAACAGTGAGACAATCAGCACATAAGTTAAAAAAATAAGTTTTTAAAAACATTTTATAAATCATTGACTTTGTGATATTACTCTGCTAAAATAATTAAGTTAAAAGATATATGCATTATACTCTGAGGAAAAATGCCTATGACATTTACATATAAACATACAAAAATCGCTTGTTATCTGGGATACATCACTCAAGCCATTGTCAACAATTTTGCACCGCTTTTGTTTGTTACATTTCAGAGAAATTTCAGCATTGGTTTTTCAAAGCTGGGAACGCTGATTGTTGTTAATTTTATAATACAGATTGCGGTCGATATTCTATCATCACAGATTATAAACAAAATCGGAATGAGAGGTTCTTGTATCCTTGCTCACGGAATGTCTGCGCTTGGACTTGTTCTTATGGGTACGCTTCCTGTAATGATGAATGACGCTTATGTCGGATTGCTGATCGCATCGGTATGCAACGCAGTGGGCGGTGGCTTGATAGAGGTTATTATCAGTCCTGTTATTGAAGCGATACCTAGTGAAAACAAAGCGTCGCAGATGGCACTGCTTCACTCCTTTTACTCGTGGGGACAGGTTGCTGTGGTTTTGTTGTCAACTCTTTATTTTGTAACGGCAGGAATTGATATTTGGTTTTTCCTTCCCGTAATTTATGCTTTGATACCCTTTTTTAATATTTTTTTATTTCTAAAGGTTCCTATTGCAAGGCTTGTTGAAGAAGGAAAAGAAATGAAGATTTCCTCTCTTTTGAGGACAAGGCTAATATGGCTTATGCTGTTGTTTATGGTATGCTCAGGTGCAAGCGAAATGGTTATTAGCCAATGGTCGTCGCTGTTAGCGGAGCTTGGACTGGGCGTTACAAAAACAACGGGCGATATTTTAGGACCTTGCCTGTTTGCCTTTTTAATGGGGCTTTCAAGAATGTTATTCGGATTAAAGGTTACTGACAAAAGTTTAAAGCCGTCGCTTATGGTTTGCGCACTTGGATGTATTTTATCATTTGCGCTTGTGGCGTTTTCCAAAGCGTCGCTTGTTTCTTTGATAGGATGTGGACTTTCCGGCTTCTTTGTAGGTATTATGTGGCCGGGAATTTACAGTCTTTCTTCGTCTAAGCTTCCTCATGGCGGAACATCAATGTTTATGCTGCTTGCGTTTGCAGGGGACATAGGGTGTTCAAGCGGTTCGGGACTTATCGGATATGTCAGTGATATTGTCAAACAATCTGGACATTCTATATTTGAAAGAGCAGTTTCGTTTGAAGACTCAACACAGCTTGGACTGAAAACAGGAATTATAATAGCTATGGTATTTCCTATTATATTATTTACTGGTTTGCTTTTTATTATTAGAAGTAAACGACTAAGTAAGAATAATGGACAAGAATAATAAGTTTTAAGGATATATTTAAATTGAGAAATGGGAGGAATGTTCCCAAAGGGAGCAGGCATATGAAAAGTAAGCTATCGTCGATACAGGTTTTGGTTATTGGTTTTTTTATAATAATCACACTGGGAACAATTTTACTTATGCTGCCTTTTGCTACAAGAGACGGTGAAACTACTACTCTTATAAATGCAATTTTCACGGCAACTTCCGCTACCTGTGTAACGGGTTTTTCAGTGTATGACACATACGCTCACTGGACGCTGTTTGGTCAGATAACCATACTTTCTATGATACAGATAGGCGGACTTGGATTTATGTCTATTGCGACGTTTCTGTCGCTTGCTATGAGAAGAAAAATCACGTTGAAAGAGCGTGGAATAATGCAGGAAGCTCTCAATATGCCTGAGATATCAGGAGTGGTAAGGCTTATGAGGCACGTTCTTTTCGGAACGGTTATATTCGAGCTTTGCGGAGCAGTCATTTTTAGTATAAGATTTATTCCTATTATGGGTATTGCAAGAGGAATTTATACGGCTGTATTTCATTCGGTATCGTCTTTTTGCAATGCAGGATTTGATTTGTTTGGCAGAATAAGACCCGGTTCGTCTTTGGAATGTTTCAACGGAGATATTCTTGTAAATGTTGCTACAATGGCGCTTATTATCATAGGCGGAATAGGCTTTTATGTCTGGGAGGATATTCACACAAACGGATTGCATTTTAAAAAATATAAGCTGCACACTAAAATGGTTTTGACTATGACGCTTGCGCTAATTATAATTCCGGCTGTGCTGTTTTTTGCCTTAGAGCGAAACAACGCTTATAAAGACCTCTCAACACCGCAGGCTGTTATGTCTGCAAGCTTTCAGTCGGTAACGCTTAGAACGGCTGGATTTAGCACAGTCAACCAGGCAAACCTTACCGACTCGTCTGCTCTGCTTGGGTGTGCGCTTATGCTTGTTGGAGGTTCTCCCGGTTCTACCGCCGGAGGTATTAAAACGACTTCGTTTATGATATTGATTCTCGGAGTTGTTTCTATGCTTTCAAAGCGGGACTCTATCACCTCATTTAAAAGGAGACTGCCGCACGGGTATTTAACTAAGGTATCGGCAATTTTAACAATGTATTTGTTTTTTGCGTTATTGTCTGTGGGAATTATTTGTGCGGTTGATACTATAAATCTAAGAGAGACGCTTTATGAAGTGTTCTCCGCAATAGGAACTGTGGGAGTTGAAATGACAAAAACGGGGGCGCTGAAAAGTCTGACAAAGGGAATTTTGACAATACTGATGTTTTTTGGAAGAATAGGCGGACTTTCTCTCGCACTTGCTTTTGCAAAGCCTATTGCTGCTCCGCCAATAAAGTATCCGACGGAAAAAATATCGGTAGGATAAAATATAATAATTATAAATGGTTCGGAATATAAGAATGGGGGATCTTTATGAAATCAATTTTAATTATCGGTCTTGGAAGCTATGGAAAATATGCGGCGCTTAAATATATGCAGCTTGGACATGATGTTATGGTCGTTGATGAGGATGAGGAAAAGGTAACAGAGATTGCATCGAGAGTTACATCGGCGCAAATAGGCGACTGCACAAAAGAAGAAGTCCTGCGCTCACTAAGTATAAATTCTTACGACATATGTATAGTTTCAATAGGCGATAATTTTCAGGCAAGTCTTGAGATAACATCACTCCTTAAGGAGCTCGGAGCGTCCTGTGTTATATCAATGGCTTCAAAGGATAACCAGGCGAAGTTCTTATTAAAGGTCGGGGCTGACTCTGTTGTTTACCCCAACAAGGACAGCGCGGAGCATCTTGCAATGAGAACAGGCTCACGAAATGTATTTGAGTTTTTTAATCTGACATCTGAGGTTTCTATTTATGAAATTCCTATTCCCAGCAAGTGGATCGGAAAATCAATTCAGGAGGTTGACGTTAGAAACAAGTACGGGATATCCATTCTTGCTATAAAGGTTGGAAATAATATCACCGAGGTTCCTAACGCTGACTATACATTTGTCGATGACGAAAACGAGCATCTGATCGTTATGGGAAAAGAAAAGGATATATATAAGCTAAAATAATATGACTGTATGGCGCTTCGCTTTTGCGGAGCGCTTTTGTTTTTCTAAGATGAGCATTAATGTAAAATATAATTACTTTTTCTGTCACGAATTTTTCACAAATATATTTTAATATAAATATCTGAAAATTCGACGGGTATTCAATTTTTTAAAAATTTTATTGTGTTATACTTATTATAATTTTAAACTTAAAATCGGAGGTAAAGACTTAATGCTTTCATTAAAGAATATAAAAAAGGATTACGGCAGCGGCGAGCAGACAGTTCACGCACTAAAAGGTATAAGTATCGATTTCAGAGAAAATGAGTTTGTGTCGGTTCTGGGGCAGTCGGGCTGCGGAAAAACAACTATGCTGAATATAATCGGAGGACTGGACAGGTACACAGAGGGTGATCTGATAATCGGAGGGGTTTCAACAAAGGAGTATAAAGCTAAGGACTGGGACGCTTACCGAAATCACTCAATAGGATTTGTTTTTCAAAGTTATAACCTTATTCAGCATCTAACCGTGTTGAGAAACGTAGAACTTGCGCTTACCCTTTCTGGTATTTCAAAATCAGAGAGAAGGAAAATGGCAGCTGCGGCTCTTGAAAAGGTAGGGCTTAGGGATCAGATACACAAAAAGCCCAACCAGCTTTCGGGAGGGCAGATGCAAAGAGTTGCCATAGCAAGGGCTTTGGTGAACGACCCTGATATTATTCTTGCCGACGA
Source organism: uncultured Clostridia bacterium (assembly GCA_947630825.1). Lineage (GTDB taxonomy): Bacteria > Bacillota > Clostridia > Oscillospirales > Ruminococcaceae > UMGS1601. Next base: position 7,075 of record CANRJA010000023.1, read on the forward strand.
GCCTACAGGGGCTTTAGATACGGAGACGTCTATTCAGGTTATGGAGCTTTTAAAAGAGGTTGCAAATGACAAGCTGGTTATTATGGTAACTCATAATCCTGAGCTTGCCGAGAAGTATTCAACAAGAATAATCAAACTGTCAGACGGAGCGGTGACTGATGATTCAAACCCGTTTGAATACACAGCAAATGGGGAAACTGAGCGTAACGAAAATAAAGAAAAAGCAGAAAACAAGCAGACAAAAAAGAAAAAGTCAATGAGCTTTTTAACAGCTCTCTCGTTAAGTTTCGGAAACTTGAACACAAAAAAGACAAGAACTATTTTGACTTCTTTTGCCGGAAGTATAGGCATTATAGGAATTGCGCTTATATTGTCGTTATCAAGCGGATTTCAGACTTATATCAATGTAATGGAGGAGGAAACTCTTTCGTCTTATCCTTTGCAGATAGATAAGCTGGCAATGAACGAAGAAAGTATGGCGGCTATGTTTTCCGACGACTATGATACCAAAGATGAAACTGAATTTCCAACTGAGAAAAAGGTTCACACTAAAGAGGTTTTAGATTCTATTGTAAATTCTTATGCTGAGGGAATTACCGTCAACGATATGAAAAGTTTTAAGAAGTATCTTGAGGATAATCCTAGCAAAATAGAAGATTTGGTAAACGGGATACAGTATAAGTATTCAAACGAGTTCAATGTGTATTCTTCCGACTACGATGAAACTAAAAACACAAAGAACAATCCTATAGATTTTGACAGCACATCTGATGTCACGCAGGGCGGAGTAAATATGATGTTCAATCAAACCCCTGTGTGGAATGAGCTTATTGATAACCAGAAGCTTTTAGAATCGCAGTATGATGTTTTAGAGGGAAGCTGGCCTAAAAATAAAAATGAGGTTGTAATAGTCGTAGACGAGTATAATCGAATCGACGATTATGTTTTGTATTCTCTGGGGCTGAGAAGCATTGACGATTACAATAAGTCGGTTGAGGCGATAGTTTCGGGGAACACTAAGGATATTCCCAAACAGGCAACTGAATTCAGCTTTGACGAGCTTTTAAACAGAACCTATAAGCTGGTTTTGACAAACGATTATTATACGAAGCAAAACGGTGTCTGGGTCGATAAGAGAAACGATACAAGGTATATGAAGTCAGTTTTGGATAAGTCTTTGGATTTAAAGGTTTCGGGTATTATTAGAATAAAGGACGGTGTAAAAGCGACCGCATTTGGCAGCGGAGGAATTGGCTATAAAAAAGAACTGACAGACTATATAATCAATTCTGTAAATGAATCTGAAATTGTGAAAGAGCAGCAGTCAAACCCTGATATTAACGTGTTCACAGGCAAGGAGTTTGTTGGTACGGATACTTTTGAAAATAACCTGACGGCTCTCGGAGTGTCTGATTTGGACGACCCTGCATCAATGCTTTTTTATGCAAAGGGATTTGACGAAAAGGAAGCTCTGGTTGAGATTATTGACAGCTACAACAACTCAAGAAAGACGGACAGTGAGAAAATCCAGTACACAGACTATGTGGGTCTGATGATGAGTTCAATTACTACGATTATTAATTCTATTTCATATGTGCTTATTGCGTTTGTTACAATTTCACTTGTGGTTTCTTCAATTATGATAGGAATAATAACCTATATTTCCGTTCTTGAGAGAACAAAGGAAATTGGTATTTTGAGAAGTATAGGAGCGTCAAAGCGAGATATATCCCGTGTGTTTAATGCCGAAACGCTCATTGTTGGATTTGCGGCAGGAATTATTGGTATATTTATTACGGTTCTGCTTGATATTCCTATAACAATGATTATAAAGCATCTGACTGACCTTGATATTGTAGCCGCTTTGCCTTTTGCAGGAGGTGTGATACTTGTGATAATAAGTATGCTCTTAACGCTTATAGCAGGGTTGATACCGTCAAGAATGGCTGCTAAAAAGGATCCTGTTGTTGCGCTTAGAACAGAATAAATGTATGTTTTTATTAAGACAAAATAAAAGTTGCATTTGCAACAGAATTAAAAAATTTGATGTGTTATATTAATACTATAGATAAACAAGCCTATATTTGGTAATTGAATAAAGGAGGAAAAGCTCTTAAAAGAGCATAGACAAATATGCCAGCAATAAAAATTACAGATAACTTATATTCAGTAGGAATTTTAAATCCTGCAATGAGAATTTTTGACGTTATAATGAGAACAGACTATGGAACGTCATATAATTCGTATATATTGAAAGGAAAATCAAAGACTGCTTTGATTGAGGTAAGTCACGCAGACTTTTTTGATTCATATTTGGATAATATAAAAGAGGTCTGTGAGCCTTCAAGCATAGACTATATAATCCTCAATCACTGCGAGCCTGACCACAGCGGTGCTTTGGCTGATATTTTAAAGCACTGTGACGCTAAAATATTATGCACAAGAGCAGGCTCTAACTTTCTTAAAAACATCACTAACAGTGAAAGCATTGACTATATGGTTGTCAACGATGGCGATACTCTTGATTTGGGCGGCGTTGAGCTGAAATTTATACCGGCGGCGTTTCTTCACTGGCCTGATTCAATGTTCACCTACTGTGAAAGCGAAAAGGTGTTGTTTTCTTGCGATGTATTTGGCTGTCACTATTGCGAGCCGTATATGTTTGATAAGTTTATAGCTTATGATAAAGCGTATGATGTTGCCTTAAAGGGGTATTACGACGCTATTTTCGGGCCGTTCAAATCATTTGTTACAGCAGGTATGAAAAAGATTGAGGGTCTTGAGTTTGACGTGGTTTGTACAAGTCACGGACCTATTCTTACAAAGGGCGGAAAGTTGGATTGCGTTTTAGAAAAATACAGGGAGTGGAGCGCACCTAATAAAAAGGAAAAGAAAGCTATTCCTGTGTTTTACTGCTCGGCATATGGAAATACCGCAAAGGCGGCTTATGCTATCAGCAGGGGAATTTCTAAAGTTGATGATGTTGAAACTAAGGTCTATGATATAAACGATTATGACTTAACTGAGCTTGCAGGAATTATAAATTCAAGTGACGCTTTTGCTGTCGGTTCGCCGACAATAAACAGCGATGCAGTCGCACCTGTATGGGAGCTTATCAGCACCATTGACGCTATCAACAACCGCAAGAAAAAGGCATTGGTTTTCGGTTCTTACGGTTGGAGCGGAGAGGCTGTTCCGAACATTATTAACAGGTTAAAAGGAATAAAGAATGATATATTTGGTGATGGCTTTAAGTTCTGCTTTGTGCCGACTGATGAGGATTTAAAGTCTGCTGAAAATTTGGGAGAAGAATTTGCAAAAGCAGTTTTAGGCTAGAGATTAAGATTATAACACAGATGTGTTTATAATAAATTAAATATTGAGGAGGAATAAATTATGGCAAAATGGATTTGTCCGGTATGTGGATATGTTCACGAGGGTGACACACCTCCGGAGAAATGCCCGCAGTGCGGAGTTCCGGGAGAGAAATTCAACAAGGCTGAATCGGCTGAAATTACATGGGCTGACGATCACAAAGTCGGCAGCGCTCAAGGTTTAGATCCTGAGGTTGTTCAAGGTCTTAAAGACAATTTCAACGGTGAGTGTTCAGAGGTCGGAATGTATCTTGCAATGGCGAGGGTAGCATTCAGAGAGGGTTATCCTGAGGTAGGTCTTTACTATGAAAAGGCAGCTTATGAAGAAGCAGAGCACGCTGCCAAGTTTGCAGAGCTGCTCGGCGAAGTTGTAACTGACTCTACTAAGAAGAATCTCGAGCTCAGATATATGGCTGAAAACGGCGCTTGCGAAGGTAAGCTAATGCTTGCTAAGAAAGCTAAAGAACTTGGATACGACGCTGTTCATGACACAGTTCACGAAATGGCTAAGGACGAGGCTCGTCACGGACGTGCATTCAAGGGCTTGCTTGACAGATATTTCTCGGGTAAGTAAGTTACATAGTAAAAGTTAAAAGACCGAAGATTAATCTTCGGTCTTTTTTGTGCTGTATTTACACGAATAATTACTTAGCTTGTGCTTTTCTATTATTATAGAGGAAATTAACGATCGCCATAGACACAATCAAAGCATATCCCAAAAAGCTCAAAGCGTCGGGAGTTTGATTGAAAATAAAGAACGAGAAAAGGGTAGTGAAAATAATCTGCGTGTAGTCGTAAATTGAGATTTCTCTCGCAGGAGCGTGAACATATGCGGCGGTTATTGTGAACTGTCCGCCTGCGGCAGATAAACCACACAGAAGCAGAAAAATAGCTTGTTTTAGAGTCATAGGGGTGAAATTAAATATAAGGTAGGGTAGCGTTACAAGGCATGAGAACGTCGAAAAGAAAAATACTATAAACGGACCTTTAACTCCCCTGTTGCCCAGAACTCTTACAAATGTATACGCTACTCCTGCGGAAAATCCGCTAAATAATCCAATCAGAGAGGGGAGCAAATCGGCATTGATGAGCGAAGGCTTTATTACAAACAGGCTTCCTATGAACGCTATAAGCACTACAAGTCCTTGAAAAGGCGTAAACTTTTCTTTTAATATAAAGTATGAGCAGAGTATTGCAAAGAAAGGAGACATCTTGTTAAGTATTGATGCGTCCGACAATACGAGGTGGTCTACAGCATAGAAATTGCATAGTATACCTGCTGTTCCGAACCCTGCACGAAGTATTAAATACTTCATATCTCCTTTATTAATCTTAAATGCGCTCTTATCCCGAAGCAGTATGATAAGTGCAAATATAAGCGCTACAAAGTTTCTGAAAAAGCTCTTTTGAACAGACGGAATATCACCTGCTAGTTTTACAAAAACTCCCATTAGACCAAACATAAACGCTGACAAGATAATATATATTATGCCTTTGTATTTTGGATCAATGCTTAATTTCAAAATATTTTCTCCTTGTTTAGTTTTGTACAGTAATAATATATTAGCACCAAAGCTATAGAGTGTCAAACAGATTTTAATTGATAATTGAGAATGGATAATGGACAATGTTCAATTAAGTAAAAATAAAAGGGCGAGCATAAATTTGTAACTTACAAAATATGCTCGCCTAATTTTTTTACATTTTTAATCCGCCGTTTTTTAAACTATCAACTTTGTCAATATTTACAAAGGCGACAAGTTCGCCGCTCACCGTTGCCCTGTTGAACCAAATCCTCCTGCGCCCCTTGCAGTGTCCGAAAGTTCGTCTGTTTCAATAAATGAAGCTTTTAAGAATGGAGCTATAACAAGCTGTGCAATTCTCTCACCGTCTGAAATAGTCTGCACCTTGTTTGAATGATTATGTAACGCCACCATTATCTCTCCTCTGTAGTCGGCATCAACAACTCCAACCTTGTTCGCAGGAGCAAGACCTTTTTTTGAGGCAAGTCCTGAACGTGCGTAGATAAGACCTGCATATCCGATTGGTATCTCCATAGAAAGATATGTGTGTACCATAACAGTTTCTCCCGAAGCGATTTCAACGTCACCATCAGTAACAGCGTATAAATCGCAGCCTGCCGAAAAGTCGGACCCATAGGTCGGTATAACCGCTCGGTCGTCTAGCTTTTTTATTTTCACTTCCTGATTTATCATAATTTCTCCTGTTTGTTTTATTTTATATCATATTAAGTCTGGGGTCATCGTCTTTGATAATGCAAACCTTACCCTCTTTTAGCGACTTCTGAACGTCAATAATTCTTTGATTTTCCGAGCCTCTGAACTTGATGTTCAGATTCTTTTTCTCCTCAATAAATTCGCCGTCAACCAGTATGTCGATGCAGGATAAAAGCTGCTTTGTACATTCGCAGTTGACCTTGCTTTTGTTTGTTAGATCCTTGTCGAACAGATACCCCGAATAGCACCAGATGCTCTTTTGCGGGAACTCAGCTTTTACTCTGTTGACAAAAGATACAAGCGAGCGTTGGTTTTCAACCTCGAAAGGTTCTCCGCCGAGAAGCGAAAAACCGTCAATGTAGTCGGGCTTTAATGCTTCGAGAATTTCATTTTCTGTATCAAAAGTGAAAGGCTTACCGTAGTTAAAATCCCATGTTTCTTGATTAAAACAGCCCTTGCAGTGATGCGAACAGCCGCTTACAAACAGCGAAACTCTTACTCCAGGACCGTTTGCAATATCGTATTTTTTTATTGCCGCATAATTCATCTGTGTTATCCTTTGCTTACAATATTACAGATGGAGAACTCTTGACTTGATTTCCTTAGTTTTACCGACATTCCAAAAGTTTTCGCCTAAATAACCGCAGGTTCTTCTGGTGACGTTCATCTTAGCGTGATCCTTGTTGTGACATTGAGGGCATTCCCACTCGTTGTCGTCGTTGATGATTATTTCGCCATCGTAGCCGCATGCCTGACAGTAATCGCTCTTTGTGTTAAATTCAGCGTACTGAATGTTGTCATAAATGAACTTAACGGCGTTTGAAAGAGCTTTCAGGTTGTTTCTCATATTAGGAATTTCAACGTATGAGATAGCTCCGCCAGAGGAGATTTTCTGGAATTGGCTTTCAAACTTAAATTTGTCAAAAGCGTCAATATGCTCACGAACGTCAACGTGATATGAGTTTGTATAATATCCCTTATCTGTAACGTCCTCGATAGTTCCGAATTTTTCTTTATCTATTCTTGCAAAACGGTAGCAAAGCGATTCAGCAGGTGTGCCGTAAAGAGCGAATCCTATGCCTGTATCAGCTTTCCACTTATCACAAGTTGATCTTAATTTGTTCATAAGTCTAAGCGAAAAATCAAGACCCTCCGGCTCGGTCTGAGGAACGCCCTTCATCAGCTTTGTAACCTCGTAAAGACCGATGTATCCAAGAGAAATTGAAGAGTAGCCGTTCATAAGATACTTGTCTATCTTTTCACCCTTTTTAAGACGCGCTATAGCACCGTATTGCCAGTGGATAGGAGAAACATCGCTCTTAGTTCCCATAAGTGCGTTGTGTCTGCACATCAAAGCCTCATAGCAAAGCTCAAGACGCTCATCTAAAAGCTTCCAGAATTTCTCTTCATTGCCCTTAGCGATAATACCGATTTGAGGAAGATTGATAGATACAACGCCCTGATTAAATCTGCCCTCAAATTTGTAGTTGCCGTTTTCATCCTTCCAAGGTGCTAGGAAAGAACGGCATCCCATAGGCGAAAATACGTTGCCTTCGTAATTTTCACGCATCTTCTTAGCAGAAATGTAATCGGGGTACATTCTCTTCGCCGAACACTTAACAGCAAGCTTAGTCAGATAGTCATACTTTCCGCCTTTTAAGCAGTTGTGCTCGTCAAGTACGTATACAAGCTTAGGGAATGCAGGTGTAACATAAACGCCCTGTTCGTTCTTTATGCCCTGAAGTCTCTGCTGCAAGATTTCCTCAATAATCATTGCGTTTTCTTCAATATACTCGTCATTTTCTTCAAGGTGAAGGAACAGTGTAACAAATGGTGACTGACCGTTTGTGGTCATCAGTGTATTGATTTGATACTGAATGGTCTGAACACCAGACTTAAGCTCGCTTTTAAGACGCTCGTCAACAAGCTTGTCTATAGTTTCCTGAGGGGTGTTCTTTCCGCAAGCCTTTTTAATAGCCTTTTCAAACTTAACCTTTGATTTTTTGAGATATTTGCCTAAATGCTTTAAATCAACAGATTGACCGCCGTATTGGCTTGAAGCCACAGCGGCAATTATCTGAGTGGTAATAGTGCAGGCAACTTGAAAGCTCTTAGGGCTTTCAATTAGCTTGCCGTTCATAACAGTGCCTTTTTCAAGCATATCGCCGATGTTTATAAGACAGCAGTTGAAAATAGGCTGGAGAAAATAATCAGCGTCGTGAAAATGAAATACGCCCTCCTCGTGAGCCTTTGAAAGCTTTTCAGGCAAAAGAACTCTCTTAGTTAAATCCCTTGAAACCTCTCCTGCTATATAGTCTCTCTGAGTTGACGCAAGAATAGTATTCTTATTTGAGTTCTCCTCAGCAAGCTCTTTGTTTTCATTTCTGATAAGACTTAATATTGAATCGTCTGTAGTATTGGCTTTACGAACTAACGCTCTTTGATAGCGGTAAATAATATAAGTCTTAGCAAGAACAAAAAGCTCAAACTCCATAAGCTTTTCTTCAATGATATCCTGAATATCCTCTACAAGCATTCTCTTTCTGTTCTTGCCTTCAATGTAGGTAAGAATAGATTCAATTTGAGTATCTGTAGCTCTCTCTTTTTCTTCAACTTCCGCATTTGCCTTTTTTATGGCAATAACAATCTTACTGCGGTCATAGTCTACCGCACGTCCGTCTCTTTTTACAACCTTCATAGCTGCCATCTCCTTATACATATCCTTATTTTTTTCGTAAACATTATTTTAACGAGACTGGTATTAGTATATTACTATTATCAGGGTATGTCAGTTGCAAATGCAACTATTTTAATAATAAATACAATATATAGTGATTTTTTATGGAAAGAATACATATAACTAGTGTTTTGCATTTTATACAAATTAACTTTTTGTTCTTAAATTGTAGATTATAAACAAAAAAATCAAGCAAAGTTTGGTCAAGTTACCACTAACGAAAGCAAACAACAATAGTTGCATTTGCAACTATTGTATGATAATATAGAAATATGATTTAAAGCGTATAACAGAAAGGATGTCTGAAATGCCTGATACAAAAATATTTGACAATATAACCGACGGCGAAATAGATAAGATGAAAAATTGTTTTAAGGCTGTCAACAGAAAATATATTGAGGGAGAGACTATTAACAACATTGAAAACGGAAGTCTGGGAATAGTTGTATCAGGAGTTGTTGAGATAATAAGGTTTGATTTTGACGGCAACAGAACTATTTTAGAACGCATAAATGAAAACGGAATATTCGGTAGACTGTTTTTCTCTCGAATTGACGAGGGAGACGTTGAAATAATCTGTTTGACTGATTGTGAGATTATGTTTATAGATTACGACCATTTGACAAAGCAGTGTCATAATGCCTGCAGTCATCACAGCACGCTTATCAGGAATATGCTTTCAATAGTATCTGAGAAATCTATAAAGCTGAGCAACAGAGTAGAGATACTAAGTCAGAGAACACTCAGAAAAAAGCTAATTACATACTTTAATATGATTTCAAAAGAAACGGGAAAGAAAAACATAGTTGTTCCGTTTTCGTTAAGCAACCTTTCAGATTATCTTTGCGTTGACAGAAGTGCAATGCTTAGAGAGATGAAGAAAATGCGAGAGGAGGGTCTTATTGACTCTCACGCTAAAAAGGTAACAATACTATATGATCAGACTATGTTTTAATTATTATATATAGTATAACATTTTATATTTGTGATAACAAGTAATAGATATTGGCTTGTTTACCAATACTAAAAAAAGCCGTACACTTTCGTGATAGAAAATGTATGGTTTTTTCATTTTATAAAATAATTTGAAAATACCTCTTGACAAGATATACTATGTATGATATAGTATTATATATAAGGAGGTGTTTAAATGGATGCACAGTTAAAACACGGGCTTTTAGAGGTATGTGTTCTGACAGCGCTTTTTAAAGAGGATTCATACGGTTATAGAATTATAAAGGATACAAGTCCTTATATTAAAATATCCGAATCTACTTTATATCCTATTTTAAGGCGTTTGGAATCAGGAAATTATCTTAGCGTTTATTCTGTGGAGCATAACGGAAGATTGAGAAAATACTATAAAATAACCGATTTAGGTAAAGCAAAAATAGAGGAATTTCTTGATGGTTGGAACGAGGTTATGAACATCCATAATTACATTATTACAGAAACAAGGGGGAAGAAGAATGAATAAATCAGAATTTTTAAATCTTCTTGAAAGCAAGCTTGAAGAGCTTCCGGACAACGAGATAAAAAAGTCGTTGACCTATTATTCTGAAATGATCGACGATCGTATTGAGGACGGCGAATCAGAGAGTGATGCGGTTGCGTCTTTAGGCAGTGTTGATGAAATTTCAAAGAGCGTTATTTCACAAACTCCGCTGTCAGCGCATATAAAGGAATCTGCTAAGAAAAAAGCCAAATTAAAAATACTTATTATAATTCTGCTCATTTTGAGCTCTCCGATATGGCTGTCAATTATTTTAACGTTGTTTTCAGTAATACTGTCTATATATGCAGCAATAGCGTCAATAATTATAGCGTTGTATTCAGTGGTAGCTGCATTTTTATTAGGAGGGGCGGCGGCGGTTCTAGGCTCACCGATCATTATGTATTCAAATATATATACAGGAATAGCGTTAATAGGCGCAGGATTTATTATATTCGGGCTTGGAATTTTTTTGGCTTACGGAACGGTTATTCTTTCAAAGCTCACAATCAGATTTACTTGTTTTCTGGGGCGCAAGTTTAAGTCGGCATTTGCGAAAAGGAAAACAGCGTAAAGTTTTAAGAAAGTAAGGTGGTTAATATGTTCAAGCATTATAAAATTTGGTTTTCAATAGCAGGTATTTTTATTGCTGTTGGTATTTTGCTCTGTACTGCGATGCTTGCTGTAAACGGATTTGATTTTTCAGCTTTCAATACTGATGCTGAAAGGGTAAAAAAAGAGTACCTGATACCAAGAGAAAGTGCAGTAAATCTGACCATAGATACTCGTGACAATGATATTATACTTAAAAAAACTACAGGCAGTGAAATAAAGGTAACCTGTTATGAAAGCGAAGAATTAACATATCACATACTCAATGCGAAACCAGATAAAAATCTGAAAATAGCAGAAAAGGACAACAGAAAGTGGTATCAAATGATCGACGTAAATTTTGGTATACAGGAAACTCCGCTTACTGTTGAAATACCTGATAAGGATTGGCAGAGTATTAAAATAACGACGTCTAGCGGAGATATAAACGTATCAGACTTTTCTGACCTTTTTAAATATTCAATAAATACTTCAAGCGGAGATATTATTATTTCTGATATGAATGCAGAAGCTATGAATGTTAAGTCGTCAAGCGGAGATATTTGCATAAAAGATTCTTACATTATGGATCTGCTTGGAATAGAAAATATAAGCGGAGAAACTAGGCTTTCAAAGGTTTATACAAACAATATTGAAGTAAATTCAAACAGCGGAGATGTTGAACTTTACAAAACTGATGCTGTATCGTACAAAGTAGAAACTTCGAGCGGAGATATTTCAGGAAAGATAAGAGATGACGCAGACTACAAATTTAAAGTAGAAAGTCTAAGCGGAGAAATTTCGATTCCTTTATCTGAAAAAGAAGGTTTAACTCTATTTTCTGCTGTTACGACAAGCGGTGATATTAAAATAGAATATTTATAATATAATGGTATAATTTAAAAGCTGTACACTTTCTCAAATGAAAATGTACAGCTAAATTTGTTTTATTAGTCTATTTGTCAAAGCTGGGGTTAAAAGCGTAGAAGTTTTTAGCGTCAAGTCCGTCCTGAACCATTCTGAGACCTTCGCCTTGACATACAAAAGGAAATAAATTCTTAAATTTGTTTAGATTCAATAGTTATAATTTCCATTGGATAGTAACTTTATCCGATGTAGCGTAAATCACCTTAATCAGCGTATCAGTTACCTGACGCTTGTCCTCAAAGGTTAGTTCGTCCCAAGCTGTCAGGTGATTATTAATTTTCTTTGAGGGAATTTCTTTTATCTGTTGTTTTTCTTTGAAACGTTCTTCAATTTCGCATTTTTGACGGTCAAGCTCAGTAATTCGTTCATTAATGTATCGAAAAAGTGCTTCATTGGAATTCTGTACACGCTCAAGCAGGGAATTGATTTCGTTATCAATTTCAGTCTTTTTTATGTTTAATTCCGTAAGTTCGGCGTTAGGAACATTCTTATCTGATTTTGAAAGCGTTTCAAACTGAGCCAGTTTTTTCTTCATTTCATTGTAGATTAGCTTTTCCATTTCGTTTGTATAGATCGTACCGGCACCTTTGCAAGCCTTTGCGTTGATTTTATGTGAACACAGTAAATATCGGTCTTTTCGTTTATTAAACTGTTTTGCTACAAGAGCATAACCGCACTCGCCGCATTTGATTTTTCCTGCTAACCAAGTGTTTTTTGCTTTATGAATAGGTCTTATTTGCTTTTGACCCATACATTTTTCACGGCATTTTAACCATAAGTCTGAATCAATAATACCTTTGTGCGGAGCAAGTACAATGTGACTGCCCTCCAGCACCGTACTTTTTTTACGCTCTGCATTTTGTGCCTTATAGTTGTAACAGCCGTTTACCCCGATAAAATCTGTAGGTGGGTTTACAATATCAACCCCGTGAGTTATAAAGAAGTTGTACACGTCAAGGTCTGCTTTCACATAAATTGGGTTAATAAGAATATCCCTTATTCTCGGACGTTCCCAGTGCTTTCCCCGTTTTTTCAGACCAAGTTTATTCATTTCGTCAAGAATATTGCCGAACGAAACAAATGGCTTAGAATACATCTCATATATAAGCCTGATTTGTGCTGCTTCTTCATCAATTTGTTCAAACATTGATGTATGAACACCGTCAATAATTGTGGGAACTTTTTTAAAGCCATACGGAATCGGACCGCCCATAAAAAAACTTTTCTGACTTCGTGAATAGTATGCGTCTGCTACTCTCTTTTGAATGGTTTCACGTTCAAGCTGAGCAAATACAATACAAATATTAAGCATTGCATTTCCCATAGGTGACGAAGTATCAAATTTTTCTGTAGCAGAAACAAACTGCACATGAAATTTTCCGAACACTTCCATCATATTTGAAAAGTCAAGAATTGAACGGCTTATTCTATCGAGCTTATAGACGATTACCGAATGTATATAGCCTTCTTTAATGTCGTTCATCATCCGGGTAAACTGCGGACGATTAGTGTTTTTTCCGCTGTAGCCTTTGTCGATATAGGTTTTAAATGTTTCACCTCTCGTTTCGTATTTGCAGAGTTCAATCTGCTGTTCAATAGAAATACTGTCAATTCTGTCAACCGACTGTCTTGCATAAATTGCAATCATTATATCAGCTCCTTAAGGAGCTGCCGATAGGACAAGTATATCATATCGGCTTATCCTTATCAATTGTATTTTGAAAAGATTTCGTAAAGTTCTTCTTCTATTTTTTTTGTTTTATCTTCTGAAACATTTTCCTCAATGGGTGTAAGGTTTTCAATCTTTATTATTTTTTTTCCTAATATATTTACATTCTCATTTACGCTATAGCCGTTTTTATCAATGTCAACAATAACTATCACCCCACACTACATTCTATTGAGCTAAAACGCGTCCGATTACCGCAATAAAAAAATGAGAAGAGTTTTCTTCTCATTTGTAAAGGGTAAGTAAATTGATTTTCGGGTAGTGTGTTACTCAAATTTTGTTGAGCTTTTAATCATTAATAATGCAGGGTTTGTTTTTTTAACGGGGTTTTAGGGGTTACCCCTAAAAAGCGAATTTGGATAGCCAAATTCAGTGCTTGGAAAGACATAACTGTATCTTAATTAAAAAGAGCTAACTTACCAAATTAGTTAGCTCTTTATTTTAGTATTTGTTAATGATGTTGCCATCTTCAAAAAATGGGGTTACAATATTGCACAAATCAATCTTTTGTTATTTGCTAAAAGAAATCGTTACGCTGGTGCCTTTTCCCTCTGTACTTGTAAGCTTGATTTCTGCATTATGATATGCTGCTCCGTGCTTTACGATTGCAAGACCAAGACCTGTGCCGCCGACAAGTTTTGAATGGCTCTTGTCAACTCTGTAAAAGCGTTCAAAAACTCTATTTTGTTCTGCCTGTGGGATACCAATGCCCGTATCTCTCACTGTAAGATTTGTTTTGTCACTTGTCTGATTGATGATTATATCAACCGTTCCGTTTTCTTTGTTATATTTAATAGCATTGTCGCAAAGGTTATATATCATTTCATCAAGGATTTTTCTAGTACCGTAGACAGTTGCCGTATCGCCTATTATATTAAAAAAGATATTATGTTTGTCTGCAATCGGTTTCAATCTGCTTATAATGTCTGCTGAGAGCTTATATATATCAACATTCTCTTTAACAAACGGGGTATTGCCCTCGTCAAGCTCGGACAGCTTTATAATATCACTGACAAGAGTAATAAGCCTTTGTGCTTCATCGTAAATCGAAGAAGAGAAGTCAACAATCGTTTCGTTTGGCGTATCGCCTGATTTCATCATTTCAGCAAAGCCTGAAATAGAGGTGAGCGGAGTTTTTAATTCGTGTGAAACATTCGATGTAAATTCTCGGCGAAGCTGCTCACGTTTTACGCTTTCGGTAATATCTATGATAACCATAACAGCACCGATTATTTTATCATTTTCATAAACGGGATTTGCAATTAGGTTATAGGTGTTTTCATCGTGTGTAATATGATTTTCAGCACGGGTACCTGACAAAGCTGTATCTATTGCATTCCTAAAACCTTTACTGCGGTTAAAGTTAAGTACACTTCCGCCCTTTATATCTCCTGCCTCAAGTAATCGGGCTGCCGCCTGATTATGGGAAAGAACATTCAAATCTTTATCAATAATCAAGAGTCCTTCGCTCATATTTTCGGTTATGAGCCTAAATTCCTCTTGTTTTTGCTCTGCTTCTTTGATCTGTATGTCAATAGTCTGCTTTTGTGCTGAGAGTTTTTTGAGAAGCGGCGTCAATTCTTCATAGGTTTCATTGCTTGCCGGATTTTCCAAATCCAGAGTGTTGATTGGCTTGATAATCGCTTTTGATACTCTGTGTGACAGGAAAAGAGTAATGCAAAGTGCAATAATGATGATAAAGATAAGCGGCTGTAAAAATCCAAGCAATATGATTATGATAGAATTTTGTGTTGTAGAAATACGTAGCACCGTTCCGTTATCAAGCCTTTGTGCATAATACAAGGTCTTCTGCATTAAAGTATCGGAATATCTCGTGCTTGTGCCGCTGCCGTTTTTGAGAGCGTCTTTTATCTCTTTGCGGTCAGCATGATTTTCTAATTCATCTTTGTTGGCGGTCGTGTCGGCTAATACAACGCCTTTCGCTGACACTAATGTGATTCTTTGTTTTCCGCTTTTTAGGTTGTCTATATATGAGATACCCTCACTTTGAAGTGCATACGATATGTAATTTGCTTCACTTTGAAGTTCTCGCATTATCTGTCCCTCAAAGTAATCAAACAATGCACCGAATATTAAAACAAAACTTATCAGAAGAACAAAAAGCGAAGTTATAAAACTTGCACGGAATATTTTTTTATTCATAAATGTCTCCTCCAAGTTTATATCCTATGTTTTTAACGGTCTTAATCAGTTCGCCTGCTGTTCCGAGTTTTACACGGAGTTTTCTGATATGAACATCAAGCGTTCTTGACTCGTCATAAAATTCGCCCCATACACTCCTAAGCAGAGTATCTCTTAAAACAACATTACCATCAGCCTCTAAAAGTGCTATTAAAAGAGAATACTCTTTGAAAGAGAGCGTAATTTCTTTACCGCAAACCTTTATAATATGCTTTCCCGGATTTACGTACAGATCCCCGATTTTAAATTCTTTCGACGGATTTGTTTTTTCGTATCTGCGCAGAATCGCCCGAACACGTGATATAAGCTCTGTCATTCCAAAAGGCTTTGCTATATAATCATCTGCACCCATATCAAGTCCAGTTACTTTATCAAACTCGCTACCTCTTGCAGTGATCATCACAACAGGGATGTTTTTCGTGTCTTTGTTTGTCTGAAGCTTTTTTAAAATTGACAGCCCGTCTTCTTCGGGGAGCATTATATCAAGCAAAATAAGTTCTGGCTTTTCACTTTTTATATCTTGCCAAAATTCACTC
Source organism: uncultured Clostridia bacterium (assembly GCA_947630825.1). Taxonomy (GTDB): domain Bacteria; phylum Bacillota; class Clostridia; order Oscillospirales; family Ruminococcaceae; genus UMGS1601. Next base: position 22,900 of record CANRJA010000023.1, read on the forward strand.
GGTAAGCCATAGCCTTTTACTGCGTAGCCCTCTTTTTCAAGAGCGTAACATACGAGCTTGCGAATATTGGCATCATCTTCTATAAAATAAATCATAACTTTCACCTACGAAACAAGGTTAGGGAATATCTGAATAAATCACAAGACGTCACATACGCATTTGATTAGAAATTCTCTAAATATATTTTATCACAAAACGCTCTTATATTCAATTAATTAACCTTTACTGTCTTTTGCGTGTTTTCCTGTTATTGAGTATATGACCCACTCTGCAATATTTTCTGCGTGATCTCCTATTCGCTCAAAATACTTTGCAATCATTAAAAGGTCAATTAACGCCTCAGCATTTGAAGTGTTGCTGCGAGTGGCACGAATAAGCTCTCCTTTCACTTTATCAAATAAATCATCTACCGTATTATCTTGTAAAATAACTGTATGAGCAAGTTCCGTATCTTTTTTTATAAAAGAGTCAATGCTGTCCGTTACCATTTGAATGGTTGCTCTTGCCATATCTGCAATATGGATTTCGCTTTGCATACCGCTGCCACAGGCGTATTCAGCTATTTCGGAAATATCTAACGCCTGGTCTCCGATACGTTCCATATCAGAAATCATTTTAAGGGCGGAGGATACTGTCCTCAAATCACTTGCAACAGGCTGTTGCTGCATTAAAAGTTTCATACAAAGATTTTCAATATCCCGTTCTTTTTGGTCTATCTGCCTATCAGCGTCTAAAACATTTTCTTTCATTTTCACATCGTTATCAATAAGCAGTTTAGCGGCGGAGGAAATGGCTTCTTCGCATAAGGCGCCCATTGTGATCAGTTCATTATTTAATGCGTGTAGCTGTTTGTTAAATCTGTTTCTCATATTAACCGAACCTTCCTGTAATATAATCTTCTGTTCTCTTATCCTGCGGTGCAGAGAACATTTTTTCAGTTTCGTCAAATTCTATCATCTCGCCAAGCAGGAAAAAAGCAGTTTTATCTGCAATTCTCGCCGCTTGCTGCATATTGTGAGTTACCATAACGATTGTATATTTTTCCTTTAGTTCCACTGCTAAATCTTCGATTTTAGATGTGGAAATAGGGTCAAGTGCGCTCGTCGGCTCGTCCATAAGAAGAATTTCCGGCTCTACTGCTAAAGCTCTTGCAATGCAAAGCCTTTGCTGCTGACCGCCGCTTAGTCCGAGTGCGCTCTTTTTAAGACGATCTTTACATTCGTCCCAAATCGCCGCTTGTCTAAGGGAACGCTCAACAATTTCGTCAAGCTGTACTCCTCTTTTTATTCCGTGAATACGTGGACCGTATGCAACATTATCGTAAATGCTCATAGGAAAGGGATTTGGCTTTTGAAAAACCATACCTACCTTTTTTCTCAAAATGCTTACGTCAATATCTTTGTAAATATCAGTTCCATCAATGGTTATTTTTCCCTCTATTTTGCAACCCTCGACTAAATCATTCATACGGTTTAGTGTTTTCAAAAAAGTGGATTTGCCGCACCCCGAAGGTCCAATCAACGCAGTAATTTGTTTTTCGGAAAGTTCTATGTTGATGTTTTTTAGCGCGTGGTTGGCTGTGTACCACAAATTCAAATTTTCAGCACGAATAATTCCCATTATTTTGCTCCTTTCGCTTTTAGCTTTTTCGCAGCCAGTTTAGAACTCAAATTGATAATAAAGGTTAGTAAAAGAAGTATTGCCGCAACTCCAAACGCAATTTCAAATTCGCCCCGTTCTTTTGCGTACATATAAAGCGCTACGGTAAGTGTTGAACCGGCATTACCTGATTTCACAGCGTCTAAGAGTCCGTAAACTTCGTTTGCCATACCTGCCGTAAACAAAAGTGCCGCACTTTCGCCTACAATTCTGCCTATTGATAAAATACAGCCTGTAACGATCCCGTCAATGGCAGACGGCAATACAACCGTACGTATCATATACCATTTTCCGGCACCGAGTGCCAGAGAACCCTCACGGTATCCGTTTGGAACCGTTTTTAAGCTCTCTTGTGTTGTTCTGATGATTGTAGGAAGTGTCATAATAACAAGTGTTAGACTTCCAGCTAGAAGTGATGTGCCAAGAGAGCAGAACTGCACAAATATGAGCATACCAACCAAACCGTAAATAATTGACGGAATACCCGAAAGTGTTTCTGTTGCAAGCTCAATAATACGGACAATTCTTTTGTTTTTAGCATATTCATTTAAGTAAATGGCAGCGCCAACGCCAATGGGAAGTACAATTACAAGCGTTATCAAAATAATGTAAAGAGTGTTTAGTATATTCGGCAGTATCCCAACAGTTTCACGGACAAGGCTCGGCTTTTGCGTCAAAAAATCAAGGCTTATATGCGGCAGACCTCTGTATAAGATATAACCGATCATTCCAAGAAGAATCAAGGCTATTGTTCCTGCCGATAAATACATCAGTATATTCAATACCGCACTTTTGATTTTTCTGCCAAGTGATATTTTATCCTGCACGAAAGATCACTCCTTATCTCTCTTTACAATTAAATTTAATACAAGATTGATAATCAATATAAACACAAACAGTACCAATGCAATAGAGAAAAGAGCTTTTCTCTGCAATCCTGAAGAATATGACATTTCGCTTGCAACTGCTGTTGTAAGAAAGCGTACACTTTTGAAAAGTCCGGGCATATTTGCCACATTACCTGATACCATCATAACTGCCATAGCTTCACCCACGCTTCTGCCAATGCCAAGAACAACTGCTGTAAGTATTCCGCTTTTCGCTGCCGGAACAATAACCTTAAAAATTGTTTCTGTTTTAGTTGCTCCGAGTGCAAGAGACGCTTCTTCATATTCCTTTGGAACAGATCTGATTGCGGTTTCCGATACAGATATGACAGACGGCAGTATCATAATAGTAAGTACAATTATTGCCGAAAACAAATTTGCTCCGTCGGACAAATTAAAGACCTCACGCACCATAGGAACAATGATTATCATACCTACAAGACCGTAAACAACGGACGGTATCCCCGAAAGCAGATCAACACAGCTCCTGACGGTTTTCGCTATTTTTTCGTTTGCTGACTTTGCTATAAAGATTGCACACATAAGTCCCAGCGGCACACCAATAAGGATCGCTCCGAATGTTCCGTATACCGACGTTAAGATAAAAGGTAAAATACCGTAAGACGAAGATGCGGAGGTCGGTGACCAGTCAGTCCCAAATAAGAAGTCGCATATTCCAATCTCTCTGATGGCAGGTATACCCGACACGCAAAGAAATCCGGTAATGAGAATTACAAAAGCAACAGCTAGAAATCCGCAGAAGGTGAAAATGATGTTAGTCGATTTTTCAATTATCCTTGCTGTTTTTTTAATTTTACTCATTTGCAGGCTCTCCTTATCTTGCTACGGGTACTGCACCTGCTTTTATGATCAAATCATCTGCTGAGCCGGAAGTTACAAAGTCAAAGAACGCTTTTGCAGGTGTGGAAAGCTCGGTATTTTTCTTTGTTACGAATACAAAATTACGTTGAATTTTATACTCACCGTTTTGGATAGTTTCTGTTGTAGGTGTAACGCCTTCTACATCAACTGCTTTCACTGTATCTTTTACGGACGCAAGCGATGCGTAACCGATTGCGTTGGGGTTTGAGGCAACCGTCTGAATAACATCTCCCGTTGAGGTAAGCTCCTGCGAATATTTGCATAGATCCTCTGTGTCGGTAATAGATTCAAAGCCGTCCCTTGTTCCGGAAGCTGCTTCACGTCCTATAAGTACAACGGGTGCGTCGTTGCCGCCGACTTCTTTCCAATTTGTGATTTCGCCTTTATAAAGTGCGGCAATTTGCTCGATCGTTAGGTCACTAATCTGGTTTTCGGGGTTTACGATTATCGCAATACCGTCAATGGCAATGACTGTTTCTGAAAGCTCTGATTTTTCTTCGTCTTTCAAATCACGGCTTGAAAGTCCAATGTCACATCTGCCTTCCCCAACTGCTTGAATACCGCTGCCTGAACCTGTAGGATTGTATGTAATCTTCACGTCTGGATTTTCTTCCATATACGCCTCAGACAAATATCCGATTACTTTTTCCATTGAAGTTGAGCCGTCTGTTGAAACAGTTCCTACTGTTTCACTTTTCTTGCTGCTTGTGCTGCCGCAGCCAGTAATTATCACTGAAATCAGACCTACTAATGCTAATAAACTTACGATTTTTTTCATAAAAATCACGCTCCTTAAAATTTTTTATTTCTTAGCTCTTAGCACGACAACAGTGTAACATAGGCTATGTTAATTCCAAAAGTAATGTTAGGTTAATTGTAGGTTAAGATAAATTTTTTCTTTTATGTTTTGCTGTCATAAGGAGCGGCGGTGGTGTGTTAGCTTTAATTTATTATTAATCGATGTAGAAATGTATTCTTAATTAGTAGATTTGATTTTAAATGTTGTAAATTGATGTTATTTATGTATATATTGTAAATATTAAATTAAAGTTTTGAAGAAAACAAAAATAATTGAGATTTTATGGTATAATATAAAAAATTAGAAAATAAAACTTTGTTTTATTTTTTTAATTAAACTTTTATTTTGTTTCTAGGGTGCTTAGTTGCGAGAATATGTTTCTGTTTAGAAGAAGTGACATGGGTATAGATTTGAGTGGTAGTAATAGAACTATGACCAAGCATTTTCTGTATGTAGCGAATATCAACATCTTCTTCAAGCAGAAGTGTAGCAAAAGAGTGTCTGAACATATGTGGCGTGATATTTTTATCATAATTAATTATTTTAGTATACTTTTTAATTATCTCACGTACAGATTGCTCAGAAAGACGCTTGTGCAGTTTGTTTATAAAGAAATAACCTGAAGAATAGATGTCATCTTTAAAGGCAGATTTATAAGTTTTTAAAGCGTTTAGCACATCTTTGTTCTCAATTTGGATAATTCGTTCTTTAGATCCTTTACCGAATATTTTGACTGTATGATTAATTAAATCAACATCATAGGGTGATAGAGAACAAACTTCTGA
>CANRJA010000024.1 GCA_947630825.1 uncultured Clostridia bacterium
AAGCTTTTTGGAGAAGGAAACGAGGGATTTGGTGTGTTAATGGCGGCGACTATCGGTGTACCGCTATACGCTTGCGGTGGAGGAACTATTCCGCTTTTAAGGGAGTGGCTCTACTCAGGTATGAGTATGGGCAGTGCTGCAGCATTTATGCTGACTGGTCCGTCTACTAAAATAACCAATCTAGGTGCGCTTAAAATCGTACTCGGTGTAAAGCGGTTTTTGCTTTATTTAGCTTTTGTTATCGTATTTTCACTATTAACTGGAATTATTGTTAATATTGTGATATAAATTAATAAGGAGGATTTTATTATGTCTAATACAACAATTATCAGAACAGTAGAAAAACCTCGTCTGTCGGTTAAAGTACAGACAATAGCAACTATTTTAGCTATCGCTGGAGCGGTTGCTGTTCCGCAGTTGTTTCACTTGCTTGGTGCAGTTTCTGGGCTTGGAACGGCTCTTGGCGAAACATTCTTGCCAATGCATCTTCCGATTATTTTAGTCGGTCTTCTGGCAGGTCCATATGCCGGAGCAATTTCAGGATTGCTCGGACCTCTTATGAGCTTTGCACTTTCAGGTATGCCGGGAGCTGTTATGCTGCCGTTTATGATGATTGAACTATGTGTATACGGTCTTTCGGCAGGATTGCTCCGCAATGTAAAGATACCAACGATAGGAAAGGTTTTAGCAGTACAGATTGCAGGTCGTGCGATACGTGCGGCAGCTATTTTGATAGCAGTTTATGCTTTTGGTAACGACAGTATAAAGGTAGCAGCTATTTGGAATAGTATTAGCGCAGGTATTTTTGGTCTGGTACTCCAATGGACTCTTTTACCGTTAATAATTTACCGCGTGGAAAATATTAAAAATAATAAGACAGGTGATTAATATGAAAAAAGTAATTGCATTATTTACAAGTTTATTTATAGTTGTATCTTTTACTGCGTGCAGTCAGAATACTAATGATAGTTCGTCAGATACTTTATCTGAAACAAGTACAAGTAAAGAATCACAAACAGAAAATACAACCAATAAAGCAGCCGTTGAAAATTCAGAAACAGTGGGCAGTAAAGCCTTAGTAGTTTATTTTTCAGCAACGGGAAATACCAAGTCTGTTGCAGGTTATATCGCTGACGCAACTAACGCTGATACATTTGAATTGATACCTAAAGAACCATATAGCGATGATGATCTGGATTGGACAAATGAGAAAAGCCGTGTGTCACGTGAGCATGACAATAACGATTTGAGAAATGTAGAGCTTACTTCAACTGCTGTTGATAATTGGGAAGACTACAAAACTGTGTTTATAGGTTATCCTATCTGGTGGGGGACTGCTGCATGGCCGGTAAATGGATTTATTAATGCAAACGATTTTACCGGAAAAACTGTGATACCGTTTTGCACTTCGTCTAGTTCCGGAATTGGTGAAAGCGGAGAACTTTTAGCAAAGGAAGCCGGAACAGGTAACTGGCTGGATGGTGAAAGATTCCAGTCGGGAGCATCAGAAGACGATGTTAAGGACTGGGTAGAAGGTCTTGATTTATAAAAGAAATTATCTTCTTACTTGAAATAACTTGATAAAACTAACTCTCTTATCACATGGAAAGTTTACGGTCAGCTTTGCGACTGCATTAACTGTTGTTGCCTCAGATTATGTAGGTCTGTTTCGGCAAATAATGGGCTAAAAAAATTGAAAATAAGCGTACAAAAATATTTATTAAAAACTATTGACATGAAAGGGTAGTAAAATCGATCGCCTATGAAAAGTACCGTATTTTCGGGGCCTTTTTACATTAATAAATTTTAAAAGGTTGTTTCATCGATTGTTTTGGAGAAATTTACGGAACTGTATGGACTTGAACTATCACCAACCAATAATTAAAAAAATCAGGCACATAGAAGTAAAAATCTATGTGTCTTTTTTTATTTAACATACATATATAAAATCAAAATTGAAAGGATGATAATTAAAGACAAAGACTGCGTTGCAATAATATAATAGTAACAAAAAATAAAATAAATAGATTTAAGACCTCCGTTTATTAACGTTTTCACATCTATGAACTATATAATAGGCGGAAGAGCCTCCGACGGTTCAGCGGTACAGGGCGATTGGTATTCACCAAAAGGAGGCAAACTTAAAGGAAAGCGAAAATCTGCAATTCAGCATAAACAACGGAAAACCGAAATAGTAATAGTCATAGTTTCAAACTATGTTTAGCCATAAAAAACAAGTGTTACCACATAACTGAAAAATATATTATAATAAATAAAAAATAGTTAAGGCGGTATATTTATGAAAACATCTATTATTGGTTATCCGAGGATCGGAGAACATCGTGAGCTGAAATTTGCAAGTGAGAAGTATTTTCGCAGCGAAATTACAGCTGATGAATTAAATAACATGGCAAAGCAGATAAGACTTTCTGCTTTTGATGTTCAAAAGAAAAATAAGATTGATTTTATTCCATCTAATGATTTCTCGTTTTATGACGGCATTCTCGATACGGCGTTTCTTTTGAACGTGATTCCGGAGCGTTACCGTAAACTTGGAATTTCAGAGCTTGACACTTACTTTGCAATGGCAAGAGGCTATCAGGGTGAATATGGTGACGTAAAGGCGCTTGCAATGAAAAAGTGGTTTAATACAAATTACCACTATATGGTTCCTGAAATCGACGATGATACAGAAATCAAACTTGCAGGAAATAAGCCGTTTGAACTGTTTTCAGAGGCGTTGGAAAACGGTGTAAAAACAAAACCTGTGATCATCGGAGCATACACCTTTTTAAAGCTTGCAAAATATACAGGCAGTAAAAACGCATGGAATTTTACAGATGAAATTGCTGACGCTTACATAGAAATTCTTAAAAGGTTTTCCGAATTGGAGACAGAGTGGGTTCAGTTTGACGAGCCTTGCCTTGTTATGGATATGACGGAGGATGACATAAAGCTGTTCGTGCAGCTTTATGAGAAAATTCTTGCCGCTAAAGGAAATGTAAAGGTTCTTTTGCAAACCTATTTTGGTGATGTAAGGAATTGCTATACGGAAATCTGCTCGCTTGATTTTGACGGGATAGGACTTGACTTTTTTGAAGGTAAGAAAAGCCTGGAGCTTGTTGAGAAAAATAAATTTCCGAAGGATAAGGTTTTGTTCGCAGGTGTTGTGAATGGAAAGAATATTTGGAGAAACAATTACTGCAATACAATCGCTGCGGTTAAGAAACTGCAAAAAGTATGCAAAGAATTGGTTATTGGTACTTCCTGTTCGCTGCTTCACGTTCCTTATACATTGAGAAGTGAAAGCAAGATGTCTGAAAGCTATAAAAAGCATTTCGCTTATGCAGAGGAAAAGCTCTCAGAGCTTGCAGACTTAAAAAAGATCATTTCTTCCGATACTCCCAACGAAACTGCTGAGTATGAACAAAATGCTCAACTCTTTAAGCAGATACGTTATGGAGAAGACGGGCAGGTTATTGAAAAAATCAAAGCGTTGTCAGGTAAAGATTTTGTAAGACTGCCTGAGTTTTCAGAACGTGAAAAAATACAGAAGGCAAAATTGAATCTTCCGATTTTTCCGACTACTACTATAGGCTCTTTCCCTCAGACAAAAGAAGTTCGTGAAATGCGCGCTTCATTCAGAAAGGGAAACATCACAGAGGAACAGTACGAGCAATTTATGAAAGACAGAATTGCAGAGTGTGTGTCATTGCAGGAGAAAATCGGGCTTGACGTGCTTGTTCATGGTGAATTTGAAAGAAACGATATGGTAGAGTATTTCGGAGAGCACTTGAATGGATATATCTTCACAGAAAATGCGTGGGTACAGTCTTACGGAACTCGCTGTGTTAAGCCTCCTGTTGTGTGGGGAGATATTTCACGGGCTAAGCCTATGACGGTAAAGTGGTCTGTTTATGCTCAAAGCCTTGTTGAAAAGCCTATGAAAGGCATGCTTACCGGTCCTGTCACAATTCTTAACTGGTCATTCCCTCGTGAGGATATTTCGCTGAAAGAAAGCGCATTCCAAATTGCGCTTGCAATCCGCGAGGAGGTTCTTGACCTTGAAGCTAACGGTATTCGCATTATTCAGGTGGACGAGGCGGCTTTGCGTGAGAAACTTCCGCTAAGAAAGTCAGATTGGAGCGATTATCTGGATTGGGCGATTCCGGCATTCAGACTTGTTCACAGCGGCGTAAAACCGGAAACGCAGATACATACGCATATGTGCTACAGCGAGTTTGCGGATATAATCAGGGAAATTGACGATATGGACGCCGACGTTATAACTTTTGAGGCTTCCCGTTCTGATTTAGGTATTCTTGATGTGCTTAAGGAAAATAATTTCCGTACGGAAGTCGGTCCCGGCGTATACGATATTCATTCTCCGAGAATACCATCTAAAGAGGAAATAAAGACAGCGCTGAAAAAGATGCTTTCAAAAATTTCTGCCGACAAGCTTTGGGTAAATCCCGACTGCGGACTTAAAACAAGGGGTAATGCAGAAACTGTTCCCAGCCTTGAAAATCTTGTAGCCGCCGCAAAGGAGCTTAGAAATGAAAACCTCTGAATTATTTAGGGATAAAACTGTATTTTCGCTTGAAGTTTTTCCGCCTAAGCCTACAAACGACGCATCTGTTATTTACAATACGCTCGACAGCCTGAAAGAGATCGAACCCGATTTCATAAGCGTTACATATGGTGCGGGCGGCAAGAAAAGCGGCAGGGAAACAATAGAAATCGCTTCGGATATAAAGCATAGATACGGAACGGAAAGCGTGGCTCATTTGCCTTGTATAGGACTTTCTAAGGAAAGCGCTATTAAAATTTTGGAACAGATAAAGGCAGAGGGAATTGAAAATATTCTTGCGCTGCGTGGGGATATTACACCCGATATTGAACCTAAAGGCGTATTTTATCACGCTGATGAGCTTATTACATTTATTAAAGAGCGATACGATTTTAACATCATTGCCGCTTGCTATCCGGAGGGCCATACAGAAAGTGAAAACCTTGTATCGGATATACATAATTTAAAACACAAAGTTGATTGCGGTGCAGATCAGCTGATCACACAGCTTTTTTTGGATAACAGTTATTTCTACGCGTTTTTAGAGCGTGTTCAGCTTGCGGATATAAATGTACCGATTTCAGCAGGAATAATGCCAGTAACTAATAAGTCGCAAATTGAACGAATGGTGAAATTGTGCGGAATTACGCTGCCTAAAAAATTTATGAAAATTATTGAACGCTATGAGCATAATCCTGAAGCCCTAAGAGATGCGGGAATCGCTTATGCGATAGATCAGATTGTTGATTTGATCTCTCACGGGGCAGACGGAATCCATTTGTATACTATGAATCAGCCTTATACCGCAAAGAAAATTTATGAAGCGGTTCAAAAGCTTCTTGCCGTTAGCGGTTGATTTTTAAATTAGCGTAAGGTATAATGAAAAGCAGAAACGGAGTGTTTTCCAATGACCTTACAGCAGCTAAAATATATAATTGAAATTGTTCAATGCGGTTCGATCACAATGGCGGCACAAAAGTTATTCATCACACAGCCGAGCCTTTCCAAAGCGGTTTCCGAGTTAGAGCAGGAAATGGGGATAACTATTTTTCTTCGGAGCAACAGAGGGGTCATACTGTCTGATGAGGGAACGAAATTTTTATCTTATGCAAGGCAGGTCGTAGAGCAGGCGGAGCTTTTAGAGCATACCTATAAGCAGGGCGAACCTATAAAACGGGTTTTTGCTGTTTCGGCACAGCATTATGCGTTTGCGGTGAATGCTTTTGTGGCTTTGGTAAAAGAGTATGGTAAAGATCAATATGAATTTTCGCTGCGTGAACTGCGTACATATGATATTATAGAAGACGTACATACACAGCGCTCAGAGCTGGGAATAATCTTTCTTAGCAACTTTAACAGAGAGGTTATACTGCGTATTCTGCAAAGCAAGGATCTGGAATTTACACCTCAGTTTAAAGCAAAGCCTCATGTATTTGTGAGCAAGAATAATCCTCTGGCAAAACAGAAATTTGTAAGCCGTAAAGACCTTCTGAAATATCCTCGTCTTACATACGACCAAGGGGTGAACAATTCCTTTTACTTTTCAGAAGAGCTTCACAGCACTGACGAAAGTCCGAAAAGTATTGTTGTTTCCGACCGTGCAACTTTGTTTAATCTTTTGATTGGACTGGACGGATATACTATCTCCTCCGGAATTCTGAGCAGTGATTTAAATGGAACGGATATTTTGGCGATTCCGCTTAAAAGCGACGAGATAATGGAGGTAGGTTACATACGTTTGTCGGAGCGTCCGCTGAGTAATATCGCTAAAAGATACCTTGAGCTTTTCAGAGATTACATTGAGGGATATAGTATTACCAGTTATAAAAAGTTAAGTATATAAAAGAAAAAATCATAGTTCACTTTTAGACTGCTTCTTAAGTTATGCAGTAAAGGTAGTCAGTTATAAATAAAAACTGTTTAGGTTAAATGAATCAGCATTTACCTAGACAGTTTTTTATTATGTTATTATTTATTTTTACTTAACCGCAAAAGTAATTTTCCTTGCTCAATTAATAAAATTTGATAGGTTAGAGGAAGAAGACGGTAAATTCTTAAAAGCTCGTCTTCGTTTTTGTTTTCTGCAAGTGTTGAACGGTAGTCCATTAAGTAATCTATTGAAACACTGAAATAACTCGCTATCATTTTTATTGTATGGAAATCAGGTTCTCTGCTGTTGTGAATGTAGTTTCCCAATGTAGACGGAGCAATGTTTAAATCCTTTGCGACCTGCTTTTGAGTAAGGTCGTTTTCTTCAATCAACTCTTTGAGTATTTCACCAAATTTCATATATATCACCTCATAATAATTGTAATATACACAAAACGGGGATTTTTATTTATACACAAAATGTGTTGACAAAACTAAAATTGTGTATTATAATATTATTACTGTACGATTATACAGTAATAAATTTTTAGGAGGTCTATTATGACAAGAAGGATTTTAAGTATTTTAACAACATTAATTATGGCAGTTAGTTTAGCAGGGGTGTTGCCTGCAGTGACGGCGAGTGCGGAGACTTATAGTGGAATATGCGGAGAAAATGTCACATGGTGGTTTGACTCAAGCTCAGGAATACTTACGATTTCTGGAACAGGTGATATGAATGATTACGAGTTGAAAGCTACATCTGGTTCTGTCAAATATACTGCACCGTGGAAAAATTATGACATTAAACAGGTTAATATAGAAAACGGTGTAACAAGAATCGGTAGTGCTGCTTTTAATAATTGCGGCGGTGAATTAAAAATACCTGATAGTGTAACAAGCATTGGAGATAAGGCATGGGTTAAATGGAGCTTTTTTAATTCTCCGGAGAATGAAAGTATAACTATACCAAAAACTGTATTAAAGATAGGAGAAAAGGCATTTGGATATTTTCGTAATACAGAATCTGTAGATTATCTTGTGTTTGAAAAAATAACCAACTTTAAAATATATTGTTATGCAGGTACAGCAGGGGAGAAATATGCTAAAGATAACGGCTTTGAATACGAGATTTTACCTGATACAACCCCAAACACTAATAATAAATTTAATACAAAAGCAAGCAAAACAAAAACTGTTGTTCAACCTGCAAAAGTAACAAAAGTAAGATTGACCGCCAAGAAAAAGAAGCTTAATGTAAAGTGGAAAAAGGTAAGCGGAGCGACAGGTTACGAGGTCAAAGCTGCTACAAATAACAAATTTACTAAAAACAAGAAGACGGTTACTGTTAAGAAAAACAAGGTAACAATTAAAAACCTTAAATCAAAGAAGAAATACTTTGTAAAGGTGCGAGCATACAAGCTGGCAAACGGCAGGAAGTATTTTGGTAAGTGGTCAAAGGTTGTTAAGAAGAAGACTAAGTAGCGGCGAGGCAACGGTGACATTGCATCCACTCTGCCTTTGGGAAATTAGATATAAAACATAATTTGAAAAACGGCGGGTCGTACATAGATGTAAAAAACAAGGCGTTCGGAAAAATTCCGAACGCTTTTATCTTGCCTGTTACTTGACAGAATTATCTAATAATAATATAATATATGTGTCGTTTCAAATATTAAACTTACTAAGGAGAGCAGGCTATGAAACCTTACATTGAGGGTATTGATAAAAACTTCGGCTTTGGCTGTATGCGTCTGCCTATGAAGGGCAATGAGGTTGATTATGATGAATTTAATAAGATGATCGACGCATATATGGACGCTGGCTTTAACTATTTCGACACAGCGCATATGTATGTAGACGGTAAGAGCGAGACTGCATTAAGAGACTGTCTTGTGAGCCGTTACCCGCGAGAAAGCTATGTGCTGACAAATAAGCTGTCTTCCAGTTATTTTGAAAAGCAGGAAGAAGTAAGACCTTTCTTTGAAAACCAGTTAAAGATATGCGGTGTTGATTATTTCGACTTTTATCTCATGCATTCTCAGAATGCGGATAATTTTGAAAAATATAAGAGGTGCAAAGCCTATGAAACAAGTCTGGAATTTCTGCGTGAAGGTAAGATAAAGCACTTCGGCATATCGTTCCACGACAAGGCTTCGGTTTTAGAGCAGATTTTGACCGAGTATCCTCAGATTGAGATAGTACAGATTCAGTTTAATTATATCGATTATGATGACGCGGCAGTTCAGGCCCGTGAATGTTATGAGGTATGCTGTAAGTTCAACAAGCCGGTTATTGTAATGGAGCCTGTTAAGGGCGGAAGTCTTGTAAATCTTCCCGATGAGGCAAAAAAGGTTTTTGATGATTTAAACGGCGGAAGCTATGCGAGTTATGCTATACGTTTTGCGGCAAGCTTTGAAAATGTGGTGCTTGTGCTGTCGGGTATGAGCAATATGGCTCAGATGGAGGATAATCTCAGCTTTATGACAGACTTTAAGCCGATAAATGATGAGGAGATGTCGGCAATTATAAAGGTAAGCGGTATTTTAAAAGAACAGGATATTATTCCGTGTACCGCCTGCCGTTATTGCATAGAGGGTTGTCCGGCTAAAATATTGATTCCTGATTTGTTTGCGTGTCTGAACGCAAAAAAACAGTATAAGGATTGGAACAGTTCTTTTTATTACAATGAGGTGCATACCGTAAATAATGGAAAAGCGTCTGCTTGTATTAAATGCGGAAGGTGCGAAAAGATATGTCCTCAGCAATTAAAAATCCGTGATTTGCTTGAGCAGGTAGCCTTAGAATTTGAGCAGAATTGATTTATTAATAGTAATATAATTTTTAACAAAGGAGATTTTATTATGACAAACACAAAAGCACTAAAAACTATAGGTAAACCTCGTTTATCTGTAAGGGTTCAGGTATTGGCAACTATTACAGCTATTGTATCGGCAGTAGCTGTTCCGCAGGTGTTCCACCTGTTAGGCGCTGTTTCAGGTATTGGAACGGCACTTGGCGAAGCATTTTTGCCAATGCATCTGCCGATTATTTTGGTCGGTCTCTTAGCAGGCCCTTATGCAGGAGCGATTTCAGGTCTGCTGGGACCTCTTGCAAGCTTTGCACTTTCAGGAATGCCCGCGGCTGTTATGCTTCCGTTTATGATGATCGAGCTTTGTGCATACGGTCTTTTTGCAGGGCTTCTTAGAAATGTAAGAATACCTACTATAGCAAAAGTGGTTATTGCTCAGATTGCCGGACGTGCGGTTCGTGCCGGAGCTATTTTGATTTCAGTATTTGCATTTGGAAATGAGAGCATAAATGTTTCAGTAATTTGGATGAGTATAGGCGCAGGAATTTTCGGTATTGTTTTACAGTGGGCATTGATTCCTCTTATAGTTTACCGTGTGGAGAACTCAAAGAATGAAGGCTGATTTAAAAAAGGCTGTAGATTTGCTGTCAAAGAGCGAATATACCTGCGTTCTTTGCAAGGGAAGTGCGGTTTTTACAAGCAAGGAACGCGGTGTAAAGCCACTGGTTGAATGGTTAAATTCCAAGACGGATTTTAAAGACTTTTGTGCGGCGGATAAGGTGGTCGGAAAAGCAGCAGCATTTCTTTATGTGCTACTAGGTGTAAAAGCGGTTTATTCACAGGTTATGAGCAAATCAGCGTATGAGATTTTGTCCATACACGGCATTGAGCCGTTATGTGATTTATCAGTCGAAGCTATCCGAAACCGTTCAAACACAGACCTTTGCCCAATGGAAAAATTAGTTTTGGATGTTGACGATCCGAAAACAGCGCTCAGTATGATAAAGCGTAAACTAGAGTCGCATAGTGCGGCTCTCATATTTTAATTTAACAAATTTATGCCGCTGTTAAGCCGTAACTGCTCGTAAACTTAAATAAGGAGGCCTTTTTAACAAAGGTATAGTGATTAAGATGATTATATACTTTGACAATGCCGCTACAACAAAGCCATGCGATGAAGCTGTAAAAGCCGTATACGAGAATTTAAAAACAAACTGGTCTAATCCGTCAAGCCTTCACGGTCTTGGGCTAAAAGCTGAGCAGGCTGTAAATTTATCACGGGAGATAATAGCAAAGGCTCTTGATACCGACAGCGAATGTATATATTTTACTTCTGGGGCTACAGAGAGCAATAATCTTGCTATATTCAGTACGGCTAAGACGCTGGGCAGACATAAAAAGAAAATAATTACCACAGCTATAGAGCATCCGTCGGTTTCACAGCCGGTAAAGTATCTTGAGGAGAAAGGCTTTGAGGTGGTTTATGTAACGCCAAACAAATCAGGTGAAATAAAGCCTGCCGATATTATTTCGGCGGTTGATGATAATACCTGCCTTGTGACCTGTCAGCTTGTAAACAACGAAACAGGGTATATACTTCCAATCGCAAAGGTTTTTAAGGCGATAAAAAGGCTTTATCCAAAGATCATAACCCATTGCGACTGCGTTCAGGGATTTATGAAGCTGAATATTTCTGTAAGCAGCCTTAACGCTGATTTAATCAGCCTAAGCGGACATAAGATTTACGGTCCAAAAGGAGTGGGCGCGTTGTATGTGAAAAAAGGCGTAAGGGTACTTCCTGTGAACTTCGGCGGCGGACAGGAAAAGGGAGTGCGTTCGGGAACGGAGGCAGTTCCTAATATAGCAGGCTTTGGTGTGGCAGTTGAGGTGTTTTCAAAGAATATTGACGAGCGATATGAAAAGATGAGTGAGTTATCAAGTTACCTCTGTCAGCAGGCTGAAACGGTCGAGGGCGTAACAGTAAATAAATTCGGAGAAAGTTCTCCGTATATTGTGAGTGTTACGGTCGACAATATAAAGTCCGAAACCTTGCTTCATTATCTGGAGCAAAAGGGAATTTACGTTTCAAGCGGTTCGGCTTGTTCTAAGGGTAAAAAGAGCGACGTGCTTAAGGCGTTCGGATATGATGATAAGGCTCTTGATTCAACGATTAGGCTTAGCTTTTCGTATGAGAATGAGAAGTCTGAGGTTGACGAGTTTATAAAGCAAATAAAAAATGCACAAGCAGAGTTAATAAAAATTAGGTGAGCCGCCTCTGGCTCTGCCGCCTTTGGAAAATTTGATTTATGAGAACATTTGTAAAACGGCGGAGCGGATTTTGATGAAAAAGGAATCTATCATTGTGTATTATTGAGAGGACAAACAATATGAAAGAAATTATTTTGTGCAAATACGGTGAGATTGCTCTTAAAGGTCTGAATAAGCGAACATTTGAGGACGTTTTGATAAAAAATATAAAAAGAAGATTAAACCAATTAGGCAAATTCCACTATACAAGGTCGCAGTCGACTATTTATATAGAGCCTTTAGACGATAACGCAGACATTGACAAGGCTGTAGATAAGCTGAAAAAGGTTTTTGGTATAGCTAAAATCAGCCGAAGCATCGAGTGTGAAAAAAGTCTTGATGGGATTAAATGTACTGCAGTTCCTGCTCTTGAGGACGCTTTGTTGGGAGCAAAGACATTTAAGGTCGAGACCAAAAGAGCAGACAAGACATTTTATCTAAAATCTCCTGAAATTTCTAACGAGGTCGGCGGAATGATTTTAGACGCTTATCCTCATCTTGGTGTGGATGTGCATGATCCTGATGTAGTTGTGCTTGTTGAGATTAGAGAGCAGAACGCATACGTCAGCGCGGGAAAGGCTGACGGCGCAGGCGGAATACCTGTAGGCACTTCTGGCAGGGCAATGCTGCTTTTGTCGGGCGGTATTGATTCACCTGTCGCAGGGTATATGATTGCAAAGCGAGGAGTAGTTCTTGATTGTATTCACTTTGAATCGCCGCCTTATACCTCTGAACGCGCCAAGCTGAAGGTTATAAAGCTGGCAGAGCGTATGGCTGAGTATACCGGCAGAATAAAATTCAGATGCGTACCTTTTACGAAAATTCAGGAGGAGATAAAAAACAACTGCCCTGAGGAACTGTTTACTATTATAATGAGACGGCTTATGATGGAGATTGCAGACAAAATATGCGAAAGAGAGAGAATACAGTGTCTTGTTACAGGGGAGAGCATAGGTCAGGTCGCAAGCCAGACTATGTCCGCAATGGTTTGTACGGATATTGTTGCAAACCGTCCTGTTTTCAGACCCCTTATAGGAATGGATAAATCGGAGATAATAGCTGTTTCACGAAAAATAGATACTTTTGATATTTCTATAGAGCCTTATGAGGATTGCTGTACGGTGTTTACGCCCAAACACCCCAAAACAAAGCCCGATATAAAAGCCGTTGAAGCAGGTCAGGCGATGTTTGATTTTAAACCGCTGGTTGACCAAGCCATAGAAAATACTACCTGTGAGTTTATTGAAGCTAAAAGATGATGTTTCTTTATAGTGGCTTATTCTGTAAATGCACTTATTAATAAAAATGGTTTCTAAATGATTACAGAGCAGAATTTGGAAATCTAAATAATGTCGATTTTAACAAATAAACCACTATATATTGCGGTTGATGTCTGAATTTGGTTACAAAAAAGTTACAAAGATGATATCTGTATTGGTTATTATTGCTTAACTAATTTGCATTAAATTCAATAAAATCAGAAAAATACTGTTAGATTTATATAAAAAAGAGGGTCGAAAAAGGTGCAATATAACAAAAGTGACAAATCGGTAACAGAAAGTGTTGACATACTTGCTGGAAATGTAGTAAAATATTGTTGTGGTAAAGATTATTCCATAAGTACGGCTGAAAGCTTAACGGGCGGAATGATAAGTAAGTTTATCACATCTGTTCCGGGTGCATCGAAAATTTTTGAACTGGGCGTGTGTTCTTATTCAAACAGGATAAAGAACAAGGTGCTCGGAGTAAAAAAAGAAACCCTATCAAGGTATACTGCCGTAAGCAGACAGACAGCGGAGGAGATGTCGCAAGGTATTCAAAAGCTGTCGGGAAGCGATATTGCCGTTGCTGTAACAGGGATTGCGGGTCCCGACGGAGGAACTGATGAAAATCCGGTGGGAACTGTTTATGTCTCGGTTAGATTTAAGGACGAGTGTATAACAAAAAATCTGGCTCTTTATAAAAGGTATGAAAATCTTTGCAGAGAGGACATAAGATTATTAACAACAAAAGAAGCTTTTGAAATGATTCTTGAGCTTATAAAGAAAGCTGAGGTAGTTTAAATGTCAATAGAAAACGAGCTATCTAGTCTTGAAAAAAGGGACGACAGTAATTTCTTTTTAAGAGTGTTAAAGTATTTTTGTCCGTGGAAAGGCGATACATTTTCTGATATAGTCAGAAAGGTAATTTTTATAGCGTCTATCGTTATTTTTTGCATATCATTGGGCGAGCTTATTGATTTTTACAACGGTAGCGACGAGGAGCGTCAGACGCTTGCTAAAATTCAGGAGTTTGAGCCCGGCGCAAATCAAGACAAAAATGCGGTAGAGCTTCCGCCTGAAAACATAATAACTCCGGAAAAGATGCTTCCAAGGTGGTATGAGCTTTACTCGCTTAATCAGGACATTATAGGCTGGGTAAAGATAGATACTTTCAGAGCAGATAAAAAGGATCCCAAGACTTGTTTTATAAACTATCCTGTTGTGCAGGTAGACGACAATAAGGAATATCTTCACAAGGATATTTACGGAAACACATTGGAATCGGGAACGCTTTTTGCTGATTATTTTGTTCCGATAACGCCGTTTCACAGACCTGACATCATTACAGTTTACGGTCACAATATGAGAAGCGTAGGAACAATGTTCACTCATTTGGGTGAATATAAGCGCGGAGTAAAGTTTTTAAAGAATAACCCTATAATTGATTTTGATACTCTTTATACAAACGGCGACAGGTATATAATCATAGGCGCTTATATAGCGAACTATAAGGAAAGTCAGGATAACGGTAAGGTTTTCTACTACTGGAGATTTACCGATTTTGACAATGACAAGTACACCTTTAAAAAGTTTAAAGAGGGAATTGATGCAAGAACTTGGTATTCCAACAGCATCGACTGTAATGAAAATGACGAGTATTTAACCTTGTCCACCTGTTCAAATGAGGTCGACGACCTTAGATGGGTAATTACAGCAAGAAAGATTCGCAAGAATGAAACTGAAAAAGATATTGAGCAAATGGTTAACTCGTATCAAAAGAAGGAAGATAAAGACATTTATCTTCCGAAGTGCTGGAGAGATGTTTGGGGTCAGGTCACAATGTATAAGGGTTGGGACTACTAAACCGAGCGGCACACAATATTTGGTTAATTACTGTGTTTCACAGTAAAATAAATTTTTTATAATTTCAAAACATTCTTTGGAGAGGAACATTTTGAAATTTAGGCGGCTGACTTTTTAAGCTGCCGGAAAGGCAAAGTGATTGAAATGAAGCGGAAGGACACTGTTGAAGGGGTCTCCCGCAAGCTTGATGTATTTGAGCTTAACGGAAAAACCTTCTTCAAAGGACTGGGCGCTAAGCTGAGTATCGTTATTGCCGGAGTATTGGCGGTGGGGGCTGTTTCAATAACAGCGATTGCTGATTTCGAAGTAATAACGCCAAGCGATGTAAACGCTGAAGCATCAACAACCACAATCCACAGCGACCCAAAAACAGAAGCAACAGATTCATCAGTTGCAATTAGCTGGTGTAAAGCAGGAGTTACTGAGTATGATTTAACTCAGACTGAGGATGTAACAGAGCCGGTTACTACTGTTACAGAAAAAACTTCAGTAAAAACTACTACAGTAAAAAAAGAGAGAACTACTGTTAAGGAAACTGTTACTGTTGCAGCAAAGACAAAGGTCAGCGAGCCAAAGACAGAGAAAAAGGCCGCAAAGACAGACAACAAAAAGACAAAGATAAAAAGTGCTGATAAAAAGACGACAACAATGGCAAGTGACGTTATGTACGTTCAGGAGGATGTAAAATTTAGAAAGAAGCCCAGTACATCTGCTGGCGTAATCAAAATTGTCAAGAAAGGCGAGAGTGTAGATGTTACCGGCGAGGAAAAGAACGGATTTTATCCTGTAAAGGTTAAAAACAAGTCGGGATACATTATGACATCGTACCTTGAATCAAAGCCTTCTAAGGTTACCACAACAAAAGAAAACGTATCTAAAGAGTATATAGGAACCTTTAAGATAACAGCTTATTCAGCAAGTTCTTCTGCAAGAACTGCAAGCGGAACAACTTGTGAAGCCGGCAGAACTATTGCCGCTCCCAGCAGATTTGATTTCGGAACAAAGCTTATGTTTAACGGAAACGTATATACAGTAGAGGACAGAGGCAGCGCTATCGTCAATAATGTTCTTGATTTATACGTAGATTCCGAGAGCGAAGCAGTTAAGTGGGGAGTAAGATATTTAGAGGTTTATAAGGTAAATAACTAAGCCATACGGTGAACTTTAAGTAAAGGATGAGAAAGTCGGGAGTATTCTTGACTTTCTTATTTTTTTGTATTATTATAATGATGTGTAAAAATTTTTAGTGTTATTTGTTGTAAAACAAATATACAAGAGAGGTGAATAAGTATGAGAAGAATAAAATCTGTTTTCGGAAAATTAAAAAGCAGAAATATCATATTTATTTTTAGCCTTATTATATGTGTCGGCGTGATTTCTTTGGTTGCTTTTTCTGCCAATGAGATCAGTGTAGAAGAAATAAAAACAAGCGAGGCTGAAAAAACGGAAAGCGCATTTTCTTCTGCTGTTACATCTCATAATACAAGCTCTGAGCAGTACGAGCTTGGTTCAGCCATTAGCACATATAAAACAACTAAATTAACATCAAGTGTTACTGCTAAAAAATCTGCGGTAAATACATCAAAAAAATCGATTTTAAAGGCTAAGAAAAAAACGACATCAGCCGCAGAGTCAAAAAAATCTTCTCATAAAACAAAGGCGGCAAAAACAACAACGGTAAAACCAACTGTCAGAACAACAACCATACATAAGGCAAAAAAACCTGTTAAAAAGAAAGTTGTTACAACGACAGTTAAAAAAGTAAAGAAAAAAAAGAAGAAAAAGACTACTACAGTTGTAACTACTACAACTGCAACGAAGGCTTATACGCCTTCAAAAGCAAAAGCAAATACATATAACACAAGAGATATCTCACAGGAAAAATATACAATAAAGAACGCTTCAACAGGCAAAAAAGTCAAGTCTGACGGATTTGATTTGCTGTGTCAGATAGTAAACGGAGAGGTAAGTTCTTCATGGAATGCAGAGGCTATAAAGGCTCAGGCGGTTGCCGCTTACTCTCATTTAAGGTATTGCAAAGCCAATTCAATTACTCCTGAGCTGGGAGTAAAACCTGGTTATGATTCACGAATTGAAAGTATAGTTAAATCTGTTGAGGGACTTATTTGTACATATAACGATGAGGCTATAAACGCTGTGTTCTGTGCATCATCAGCAGGCTGTACGGCAGATGTATCAAATGTTTGGGGAGGGAATATACCTTATCTCAAATCTGTTGACAGTAAGTATGACGAAGTTTATGACCCTAATTACGGTCTAACCAAAACTATGTCAAAGAAAGATGTAAAGAAAATACTTCAAAAGCAGGGAGTTACCCTCTCAACTAAGAAGAAAAAATGGATAAAGGCGACTTCTCACTATAACGGCAAATATGTTGGAAGTGTTTCAATTGACGGCAAGCTAACGCTCACAGGCGATAAGATTCGCTCGCTTATGGGGCTTAAATCCGCTGCGTTTACCGTAAGCTACAGCAATGATTATTTCACATTTACTACATACGGCTACGGTCACGGCGTGGGCATGAGCCAGTGGGGCGCTCAGCTTTATGCAAGCAAGGGCGGATATAAGTTCGACCAAATTTTAAAGCATTACTACAGCGGAATAAAGATATCGCTGTAGCAGGTGGTTAAAGCTTATTAAGCGTTCGGAAAAATTCCGAACGCTTTTGTCGTGCTTCTAACAATTATCAATTATCAATTGATAAGCCTGCCGTTGCACCAACTTTAACATTTCAAATTTATAATCGGCAGCACTGCGTGCAGGGGTCACCCCTGCCGGCTCGGCGGTCTTGCCTCTAGCCTCAAATTTCTTGCTTCTAGCTTCTGACAATTATCCATTATCCATTGTCAATTATCAATTGATAAGCCTGCCGTTATACCAACTTTAACATTTTTCAAATTTATAATAGGAAGCACTGCGTACAGGGGTCACCCCTGCTGGCTCGGCGGTCTTGCCTCTGGTTTCTTGCTTCTAGCTTCTGACAATTATCCATTGTCAATTGTCCATTATCAATTGATAAGTCTGCCGTTGCACCAACTTTAACATTTTTTCAAATTTATAATAGGCAGCACTGCGTGCAGGGGTCACCCCTGCCGGCTCGGCGGTTGCAAAATAGGAAGAATAGTGATATAATATTTGTTAATAATTCTGAAAGGAAATTTATATGAAGCGTTGGGAAATAAAAAAGCCTGATTCTCAAAAGGTAGATGAAATTTTGCAAAAAAGTGATTTAACGTCACTGTGTGCAGAGGTCTTGGTGTCAAGAGGTTATGACACTATGGAAATGCTTGTTGACTTTTTCAATAACGACGAGCTTTCAGACCCTATGACGCTAAAGGATATGCCTGAGGCTGTTGAAGTTATTTCCCGGGCAATATATAACGGAGAGCTTATCTGCGTGTACGGAGATTATGACTGCGACGGCGTAACTTCAACGACAATTTTAGTAAAGTATCTCGAGTCCAGCGGAGCAGATGTTATGTATTACATTCCGCATCGTAACGAGGGTTACGGAATTAATAAAGACGCTGTAGATAAGCTTAAAGAGCAGGGAGTTGCGCTTATAATAACGGTAGACAACGGGATTTTAGCGATTGAAGAAGCAAAGTACATAAAGGAACTTGGAATCAAGCTTGTTATAACCGATCATCATCAGCCGGGCGATGAGCTTCCGGAGGCTGATGCGGTTGTCGATCCGCATAGAGAAGACTGCCCCTCAGCTTTTAAAGATTTAGCCGGCGTCGGAGTTGCGTTTAAGCTTTGTGCGGCGCTTGACGGCGATTATTCTATTGTTTCAGAGCAGTTTTCCGACCTTGTAGCTTTGGGTACTATTGCAGATGTTGTTCCCCTTAAAGGTGAAAACAGAACGCTTGTCAAAGACGGACTGCGTATGTTTGAAAACAGCGAAAACTACGGTCTGTTATATTTGATTGATAAATGCGGAATAAATAAGAGCAGGATGTCCTCAAATTCTGTTGTTTTCGGTATTGCGCCGAGAATAAACGCTGCAGGAAGATTCGGTTCGGCTACAACTGCGGTAGAAGCGCTGATTGCAGAGGATGAAAGCGCAAAATTTAATATTGATAATCTGATTTTGTACAATAATCAGAGAAAAGAAACAGAGCTTTTGATATTAAGAGAAATATTTGAATATATTGACTTAAACCCTGAAATACTAAATGAAAAGGTGTTGGTAATAAGCGGTAAAGGCTGGCATCACGGGGTAATAGGAATAGTGTCGGCAAAAATAGCTGGGCTATACGGCAAGCCGAATTTTATAATTTCGGTTGACGATGACGGTATAGGCAGGGGTTCGGCAAGAAGCTTTGAAGGCTTTAATGTATACAAGTGTTTAAGATACTGCAAAGATACTTTGCTAAGGTTCGGCGGACATAATTTTGCGGGTGGATTAACAATAAAGGCTGACGAAATTCCGCAGTTTATAAAAAAGGTTGCAGAATTTGCAAGGGAATGTAAAGATTTAAGCGGAATGAAATTAACTGCTGATAAATTGCTTGAGGCTAAAGACTTTAATATTGAAATGGCAGAGAGTTTAAGTATTCTTGAGCCCTTTGGCGAGGGAAACAAAGTGCCCGTTTTCGCGATAATCGGAGCGGTTGTGAAAAAAATAGTTCCCATGTCTTCGGGAAAGCATTCAAAAATAGAGTTTTCTTATAAAGGAGTAACAGAAACGGCGCTTATGTTTTCAAGACCGACTAAATCGCTGCCGTTTAATGTCGGCGACAAGATAGATATGCTTGTCAATATGGAGGTTACCGAGTATAAGGGCAGCAAACAATTGTCAATAAAGGTCGTAGATTTTAGAAATCACGGAATTTCGGGTAAGCAGTATTTTGCTGCTAAATCCTGCTACGAGGCTTACAAGCGCGGTGAGCCGGTACCTCAGAATGTTATCCATAGAGTTAAGCCCACAAGAGATGAGCTAGTAAGGATTTATAAGTATATTATGGCGGTAAAACGTGTTTCTATTGATAAGCTGTTTATGAAATTCAACACGCAGTCGATGAACTATTTTAAGCTTCGTATTTGTCTTGACGCATTTAACGAGATGGGGTTGATAAGACTGATTGCGTCGAGGCAGGAAGTACATATAGTCGAGGTTTCAAAAAAGGTTGATTTGTCACAATCAACAGTTTTAAATAAGATATATTCTTTATGATTTCAAGGATTGAAGGTACTATGGGAAATTCAAAAAACTATTCTATAGATTTGCTGATTGAAAAAATCACCAGCGAGGATAAGAAGTATGATTTGGATAAGATTACTCGTGCTTATGAGCTTGCTGAGAAAAAGCATGAGGGTCAGACTCGTGATTCGGGTGAGCCTTATATAACCCACCCTATTGCTGTTGCGCTTATAGCTATCGACCTCGGAATGGATACGGATTCTATTTCTGCGGCGCTTTTGCACGACGTTGTCGAGGATACCGATTTCACAATCGAGCAGGTGAGAAACGAGCTTGGTCCTGACGTTGCTATGCTTGTAGACGGTCTTACAAAGCTTAGAAAAATCCCTCTTGCTACAAAGGAAGAACAGCAGGCGGAGAATGTCAGAAAAATCATACTTGCAACAAGTCAGGATATAAGGGTCATCATTATAAAGCTGTGCGACAGGCTTCACAATATGAGAACTCTTCAATACAGAACAGACGCGAAGAGAAGAACTACCGCCCTTGAGACTATGAACATCTATGCTCCTATCGCTCACAGGCTGGGAATACAGTCGATAAAAGAGGAAATAGAGGACTTGTCGTTTCAGTATCTTGACCCTTATGCGTATGAAGAAATTGACAAGCAGATGAATATGCGTAAGGAAAAGCGCATCGAGCTTATTGAAAGTATAAAGGATAAGATAAGAGCCAGACTTAAAGAGGAGTTTGATCCTGTTCCTGAAATAGAGGGGCGCGTAAAGAGCAATTACGGCATTTATAAAAAGATTTTCCGTGACGGAAAGGATATAGACCAGATATATGATAAGTACGCAGTAAGGATCATTGTAAATACTGTAACTGAATGTTATAGTGTACTCGGAATAATACACGAGATGTTCAATCCTATTCCTAACAGGTTTAAGGATTACATTTCAACGCCTAAACCCAATATGTATCAATCGCTTCACACAACGGTTATCGGACGTGAGGGCATACCGTTTGAGGTCCAGATAAGAACATGGGAAATGCATCATACCGCTGAATATGGAATTGCGGCACACTGGAAATACAAAGAGGGAATTACTAAAAAGGACAAAAACGACGAGCGTCTTGCGTGGATAAGGAAAATTCTTGAGGCGCAAAAGGAAGCCGACGACGTTGAGGAAATCGTAAGAACTATAAAAAACGATCTCGCTCCCGAGGATGTTTTTGCATACACTCCAAAGGGTGATATGATCTCTTTGCCTGTTGATTCTACAGTTATCGACTTTGCATATGCTATTCACACTCAGGTCGGACATAAAATGATAGGCGCTAAAGCTGACAATAAAATGGTTTCTATCGACCATAAGATTCAGACGGGCGAAATTATAGAGATTTTGACTTCCAACAATGAAAATCACGGTCCGAGCAGGTCTTGGCTTGATATTGCTAAGACCAATGAGGCGAAGTCTAAAATACGCTCATGGTTTAAGAAAGAACGCCGTGAGGAGAATATCGCCGAGGGCAAGGCGGAGCTTGAGCGTGAGTTTAAGCGCAACTTTATTCACGTACCCGAAGATGATTTAGAGGAGTTTCTTGCCGCTGATATGAAGCGTCACAACTGCGACAGCCTTGACAGCTTTTATGCGGCTATCGGTTACGGCGGAGTTCAGCTTCATAAGCTAATCAGAAGGCTAAAGGATTCTTATAATAAGAAGTACGAAAAATCATCAGAAATTGATAATTCTGCAATTGAAGTTCACACAGACTCAGGGAAAACCAATACTTCGGGAGTAGTTGTAGACGGAATAGGGGACTGTCTTGTTAAGTTTGCAGCTTGCTGTTCTCCGCTTCCGGGAGACGACATAATTGGATTTATTACAAAAGGACACGGTATTTCTGTCCATAAAAGGGATTGCATTAACTTTATAAATCAAATAAGAAAAGAGGAAAACAGTCAAAGATGGGTTGCTGTACACTGGGCTGAGGATAGAAATACCTCATACTTTAGGGCTACGCTTGATTTAGTTGCGTATAACAGAATGGGTCTGCTTGCCGATATTTCAAATGTTTTGACGGCAATTAAAATTTCTATGCATGAGGCTATTGCAAGGGAACTTAAAAACGGCAACGCAAATATTATAGTTACTATCAGCGTGGCAGGAAAAGAACAGCTTGATAATGTTGTTACTCGTCTTAAAAAAATCGACGGAGTTATTTCTGTCGACAGAACAGGAAAATAGCAACGTGACGTTGCATTTAGAGGCAAAAGAATTAGAAGCAAGAAGCATGAAACGCTTATTCTAATCACATCTAAACATTTAATATATTGCATCTTGTCTCTAGTTTCTTGCAGCTAGAAGGGGATTAATATAATGAAAATTATAAAACTTAAACCGCTTAGTGAAATTGGTACTAACTCATATATTGTAGAAACAGACAGCAAAAATGCGGTTTTGATAGACGCGCCTGCTGATGCAGGTTTTATTATTTCTCAGCTTAGAGAAAGCGGGCTGACCTTGAAAAAGATTTTGCTAACTCACGGTCATATTGACCACACAGGAGCAGTTTGTGATTTAGCAGAAAAAACAGGCTGTGAGGTTTATATTCATTCTTCTGATATAATTAAGCTGTATGACGCCGATCTAAGTCTATCAAATTATCTTGGAATCCCTTTAAAGCCATACAAAGATGCAAAAGCTCTGTCGGACGGCGATATTATAATTCAGGATGAGATAAAATTTGAGGTTATTTCAACTCCCGGACATACAAGCGGTTCTGTGTGTTATATAAGCGGTGATGTTATGTTTTCGGGAGATACTCTTTTTTATAGGTCGGTTGGAAGAACTGATATGGTTGACGGGGACTCTGAAACGCTTATTAAGTCGCTTAAAAGGCTTAAACACATTGATTACGACTATACTGTTTACTCAGGACATGGCGCACCTACAAGTTTAGCAGATGAAAAAGCGTTTAATCCTTATATGAGGGCAGTGTAAAATGACTTTGATTTTCAGCGGAAACGATTTTAAATACGAGCTTGAAAGTGTAGTAAAGCTTTTTATACCTGCAACTCTTTTTGAGATTCACTATGATATTAAGCCTGAATATTTCAGTAATGATTTTTGTTTTATAAGACGAAAGAAAGGCAAAAAGAAAACTTATCTTTACACTATCTGTAAAATTGATACAAAAACGTATAAAAAATCGCAGAGCATTTTAAATTCATCTCACAACTATGATGGTGAATGTGAAATGATTCTTGCAAGTTTGCTTTTTAATTGTCTTAATGCCCTGACAGGGAAGTCTGCAAAATGGGGAATACTCACAGGTATACGCCCTGTTAAGCGGGTAAATAAAATGCTTGATGAGGGTATGTCAAAACAGGATATTGAGAAAGAGCTTTCAGAGAAGTTTCTCTGTGAAAAGTCAAAAATAGATATAGCTTACAAAACGGCGATTACTCAAAGAAGATTGCTTGAAGATATGAGTGGTAAGTCGTTCAGCTTGTATATTTCCATACCGTTTTGTCCGTCGAGATGTTCCTATTGTTCTTTTGTTTCGCAGTCTGTAGAGAGCAGTATAGGGCTTATTCCTGAATATGTAGACCGTCTCTGCGATGAGATTGCCTACACAGCAGATATGATTTTGGGTAAAGGTTTAATACTTGACACAATATATTTTGGCGGTGGAACTCCGACATCTCTCGAGGCAAATCAGCTTGAAAAGATAATGAAAGCTATTTCCCGACACTTTGATTTATCAGCTTTGCGGGAATACACGGTTGAAGCGGGAAGAGCAGACACTATAACCAGAGAAAAGCTGGAGGTTATAAAGTCCTGCGGTGCTGACAGGGTTTCCATAAACCCTCAGACTATGAATGACAGCGTACTTAAGACCATAGGCAGACGGCATACTGTAAAGCAGTTTGTTGAAAGCTTTCAGCTTGCTAAAGAGATTGGGTTTAAAAGTATTAATACCGACCTTATAGCAGGATTGCCGACGGACACAGTAGAGAGCTTTAAGAATACAACAGAAGAGATAATAGCTCTTGAACCTGAAAATGTAACGGTTCACACGCTTTCAATAAAGCGTGCCGCTGATCTTAACCGCAGGAGCGGTACGGTTATCGACAATCCTGCTGAGCAGATGGTTGACTACGCATCAAAAAGACTTATTGAGAGCGGATATAATCCATATTACTTATACAGGCAGAAAAATATGCTTGAGAATTTGGAAAACATAGGCTGGTCAAAGTTGGGTAAAGAAAGTTTGTATAACATTTATATAATGGAAGAAAACCAGTCTATAATCGCACTGGGAGCAGGAGCGTCTACAAAGCTGGTTGCAAGAGACGGACAATTAAAAAGAATATTTAATTATAAATTTCCGCTTGAATATATAAAACATTTTGATTTAATGCTGGAGAAGAAAAACGAAGCAAAGGAATTTATTGAACAAAATATATTATGATTGCAGAGAGTTCATATGAAGAAAAACAATATAATAAAACTTAAAATAGAAAGCATCACAAACGAGGGTAACGGAGTAGGCAGATATGATGGAATGGCGGTTTTTGTTCCCTTTACGGCAATAGGCGATGAAATAAACTGCCGAATTGTCAAGCTGAAAAAGACCTACGCTTACGGTATCATTGAGAGAATAATAACTTCGTCTAAGAACAGGATATCAGCTGAATGCTCTACATATAAAAAGTGCGGAGGGTGTTCGTTTCGGCATTTAAAATACGAAGCTGAACTTGAAGCTAAGCAGAACTTTGTAAAGGATTCGTTTGAGAGAATAGGAAAGCTGTCGATTGATTTTGACGATATACTCGGCTGTGAGGAAACTTTGCATTACCGTAATAAAGCGCAGTACCCTGTATGTGAAAAAGACGGCAGATTGGAGTGCGGGTTCTATTCAAAGCGTTCGCACAGAGTAGTTGATAACAAAAAATGTCTTTTACAGCCTGAGATTTTCAATCGAATTGCAGATTACACGGTAAAACTGTTAGGAAAGAACGGCTTTAGGGCATACAATGAGGAAACTGGAAGGGGTCAGATTCGTCATATTTATATAAGGCAGGGTTTTCACACTAAAGAAATAATGCTTTGCATTGTAACTACCAAGCGTGACAATAGATTTAAAAATATTTCCGAGGAAATATCAAAAGAATTTCCGGAAATAAGTAGCATTGTTCTGAACATCAATCCTGATAAAACCAATGTCATTCTTGGAAAGAGAAACGAGGTTCTTTTTGGTAAAGATTACATTACCGACATTATGTGCGGAAACAAAGTTAGGATTTCGCCGCATTCATTTTACCAAATAAATACCGCACAGGCTGAGAAGCTGTACGGGATTATAAAGAAATATGCAGATTTAAAGGGAAGCGAGACTATTCTTGATTTATATTGCGGAATAGGAACGATAGGTTTTTCACTTGCAGGGAATGTGAAAAAGCTGATAGGAGTAGAGATTATTCCTGACGCTGTAGAAAATGCAAAGCTCAACGCCGAATTAAACGAAATTCAAAACGCTGAATTTATCTGCGGTGACGCAGGAGAGGTCGCTAATATGCTTATTGATAGGGGAGAAACACCCGACATAATTATTGCCGACCCTGCAAGAAAGGGCTGTGACAGCGTATCGCTTAACGCAATGCTAAAAATGTCGCCAAGCAAGATAATAATGGTTTCCTGCAATCCGTCGACAGCGGCAAGAGATGTAAGGTACTTGTGCGAGAACGGGTACGAAGTTGTCAGTGGGATTGCTGTTGATATGTTTCCGAGGACGGTGCATGTTGAGACGGTTGTTCAACTTTCCAAGGGAGAAATCCAGTCAAAGAAAATCAGGGTTGACTTCTCTCTGGAGGATATGGATATGTCCGGCTTCCAGAAAGGCGCGACCTATGGAGAGATCAAGGCTTATGTGAAAGAGCATACCGGGCTCACGGTTTCTTCCCTCTACATCGCGCAAGTGAAACAAAAGTGCGGGATTATTGAACGGGAGAATTATAATAAGCCCAAGTCGGAGAACGCCAAACAGCCACAATGCCCGCCGGAGAAAGAGGCGGCGATCAGGGAGGCGCTGAAGCATTTTAGAATGATTGGTTGATATAAAATAGACACAACCGGTGATTTTATGCAAGTAGCTCATAAAATCACCGGTTGTTCATCAAAATCGCATACTGTTTGAAAATATCTATTCTTCCTTTATATTCCTCTTCAAATTGCAATGATTTTCTTTACTTGTCTTGCTTTTCCTTATCCCGGTCTATGAACAGATTGCATAGGCACATAACAACGGCGAACAATATCCCCGCGACTGGCCAGATGACCCATGTGATTTTCCAATCGTTCGTCAAAAAGCTCCATCCGAGATACACGGCGGTGGCGGTCAGCCAGTAGGCCGTGGAGACGGTTTCCTTGATACGGGTCTTTCTCTGATCCCGTCGCGCATA
>CANRJA010000025.1 GCA_947630825.1 uncultured Clostridia bacterium
AAGCAGGAGTAAATTATGTGTTTATGACGATTTACGAAATTACTTATAATTGTGCGAAACGCTTATTAAAAGATTGACAGGAGGATTAATATGAAGTACACAAATTTAGGAAAATCTGATTTGAATGTATCTCGTATTTGTATGGGTTGCATGGGATTTGGAAATGCCGCCACCGGGCAGCATAGCTGGACGATCGGTGAAGCGGAAACACGGGAAATCATTAAGCATGGTCTTGATTTGGGAATAAATTTCTATGATACCGCTATTGTCTACCAAAACGGCACCAGCGAGCAATTTGTAGGAAAGGCACTTAGAGACTTTGCAAAGCGTGATGATTATGTTATTGCCACAAAGTTTACGCCTAGGACGCAGGACGAAATTGACAACGGAGTCACAGGACAACAACATATTGAGAACTATCTGAACAAAAGCCTGCAAAATCTCGGTTTGGATTACATTGACCTTTATATCTATCATATGTGGGACTACCACACTCCTATGGAGGAGATTATGGATGGTCTTCACAATGCTGTGAAATCTGGCAAAGTACGGTATATCGGCATTTCAAACTGCTTTGCATGGCAGCTTGCGAAAGCAAACTATTATGCAAGAGCCAATGGACTGACTGAGTTTATCTCAATTCAAGGACATTACAACCTGATTGCCCGTGAGGAAGAACGTGAGATGGCTCCGTTCTGTGCATCTGAGGGGATAGCAATGACGCCGTATAGTGCTCTGGCAAGCGGAAGATTATCACGACATCAGGGGGAAACTTCAAAACGTTTTCAAGAGGATTCATATGCCCGATTTAAGTATGATGCTACCGCCGAAGCAGACGGCAAGATCATTCGCCGTGTTGAGGAGCTGGCAGAAAAACGCGGTGTATCTATGACAGAGATTTCTCTTGCATGGCTGCTTACAAAAGTAACTTCACCTGTCGTTGGAGCTACAAAGCTTTCCCATGTTGACGGTGCAGTAAAGGCTGTAAATTTGGAATTAACTCTTGATGAAATAAGCTACTTAGAGGAACTGTATGTACCTCATGCACTGGCAGGAGTTATGGCACAAAACGGCAAGCAGAAAGCCGGAAATGTAATATAAATTATGAGAAAACAGAAAGGACTAGTGAGTGATATGAGTAAAATTTTAGTTGCATATTTTTCTGCGAGCGGAAAAACCGCAAAAGCTGCCGAGAATCTTGCAAAAGTAATCGGCGCAGACCTATACGAGATAAAGCCTGCTGTACCATACACACAGGCGGATTTGAACTGGATGGATAAAAAGTCACGCAGCTCCGTTGAGATGAGCGACAAAACAATCCGTCCTGTTCTTGCGGACACGAAAGCTGATATTTCAGGACATGATACGATACTGCTTGGTTTTCCGATATGGTGGTATGTTGCCCCGACTATCATCAATAGTTTTCTTGAAAGCTATGATTTTTCAGGCAAGAATATTGTTCTGTTTGCGACTTCGGGCGGAAGCGGATTCGGAAAAACCGTTGCAGGATTAAAGAGTTCTGTTTCGGCAGACACAGTAATCACAGAGGGTAGGCTCCTAAACGGTTCGCCCTCTGCGGACGAACTGAAAAAGTGGGTGGGAAAGCTATGAAAATAATTCGTTTGCTTTTGTTTGCTTTACAGTGTATAATAAAATGAAATATAAAAAAAGAATTAAGGAGGATTTAAAATGGGAAAAATCGTACAAACCGCAGGAAGAGATGCACTTGGAGAATTTGCTCCCGACTTTGCACATTATAACGATGATGTACTTTTCGGTGAGAACTGGAATAATGAGGATATTGATTTAAAAACCCGTTGTATAATTACGGTAGTTGCATTGATGTCATCAGGAATAACCGATTCTTCTTTGAAGTATCATCTGGAAAATGCAAAAAATGCAGGCGTTACTAAAAAGGAGATTGCTGCTATTATTACTCATGTGGCATTTTATGTTGGATGGCCTAAGGGTTGGGCTGTATTCAATATGGCAAAAGAAGTATGGGCAGAATAAAAGGAATACTTAATTTATATAAAGAATGAAACATATAGCAGTATTTAGAGAAAAATATAATCACAAAACAAATGTTGAAATAAATATTAAAAAAGTGTAATGGTAAAATTATAATAAAACAATGAAAGGAAAGGTTATTTATGAGAAAAAATATTAAAATAACAGAGGCAATATTTCCAATGCCTGTACTTATGGTTGCGACATACAATGAAGACGGAAGTATTGATGTAATGAATGCAGCATGGGGTACAATGCTTGAAAGGGATAAAGTTATTTTAAATTTAACTGAAACACATAAAACAGTTAAAAACATTAAACAAAGAAAAGCATTTACTGTATCAATAGCGGATAGTAAGCACGTTATAGAAGCAGATTATTTTGGAGTTGCCTCAGGAAACAATACACCGAATAAATTTGAAAACAGTAAATTAACGGCTGTAAAATCAAAAAATGTAGACGCACCAATTATTAGTGAGTTTCCAATTTGTATGGAATGCGAATTTATCGAATATGGAGATTGCGGAGTTATAGGAAAAGTTATAAATACATCAGTTGATGAAAGTGTAATGGATGGAGATAAGGTAGATATTGAAAAACTTTCAGCGATAGCATTTGACCCATATACACATGGATATTATACAGTAACTAAAAGAGTTGGTAACGCATTTAAAGATGGTTTGCAGTTAAAATAGTGGTTTACTTTGATGTTTCTACGGTTGCAGAAAAACTTAAACTATCACAACCCAATATTAGAAAAATCAGACACATAGAAGTAAAAATCTATGTGTCTTTTTTGCAATAAAAAAGCAAATTGCATTTTGATTTCTATTTATTATATAATTCATTTGCTTTTATTGGCTTTAACATATATAATAAAATAAAAATATAAAAAGTGAATAAAAAGGGGATTTTAAATGGAATACATACAGGTTCAGCAGATCGCAAAAGATACTATTAAATTTGCAAAGAAAAACATTAAACCCGAAATGAATTTGCTTGAAGTAAGAGAAATTTGCGAAGAAAAAATGTTAGAACTTGGAGCAGATTCGTTTTGGTATTGGGATATCGGTGCATTTGTGTTTGCCGGAGATGAGACAACGGTTTCTGTATCAGGAAAACAGTATACTACCAGCAATCGTATTATTGGTGAGAATGATATTATAACCATAGATTTAAGTCCTCAAAAGAATAATATTTGGGGAGATTATGCAAGGACAATCATTATCGAAAATGGTATTGTTGTTGAAAGTAGAGATGTAAAAAATGTAGAATGGCGAAATGGTTTGATTATGGAAGATAGATTACATAAAGAATTATTGGATTTCGTGAAGCCTGAAACTACATTTGAAGAATTGTATTTTCATATCAATGAAATGATAACAAAGCATGGATTTATTAATCTTGATTTTATGGGAAATTTGGGTCATTCTATTGCTAAAAATAAGGATGACAGAGTGTATATAGAGAAAGGAAATAATCAAAAACTCAGTGAAGTTTCCTATTTTACTTTTGAGCCGCATATTGGAGTTTCGGGCTCAAAGTACGGATATAAAAAAGAAAATATTTATTATTTTGAAAATGGGAAACCGATTGAATTGTAGATTTATAAATTGATGAGATGTTTAGAAGTAAAAAAATAGGTTTTTAAATTAAAAGATTTGTATCAAATATAGTTTGCTCTTTAAAATAATATATTTTTGTGCTAGTTCAAGTCCATATAGAAAAAATCTTTTTTGCTATCTCTTTCCAGCAACGGTGACGTTGCATCCGGTCCGCGTACTAATTATGGTACGCGGGTACGCGGATTTTTGTATTTATGCTCGTGTTGTGTTACTTAGACATTTTGAACCCTTGTGTTCTAAATGTCTATTTTTATGCCGATAAAAAGCGTGTTTACGTTGTTTTAAGCATATGTCTTATTAGGCATTACAATTTCAAATATAAAATAGTTGAAAAATTCTGGTTAGTGGTCTTGAGGGTGAATAGAGACAAATAAATAAAGCTGTGCATTTTCTTATTTGAAAGTGTACAGCTTGTTAAGATTTTTCATATTTTAATACCTCTTCAACCCGACAGTCAAGCACAAAACATATTTCGTCAAGCGTTTTTGTGCTTATCGCTTTGCCGTGCTTAATTCGGTGGATAGTATTTGCAGAAAATCCTTGTTTATATATTAAATAATATTCTGTAAGTCCCTTTTTTGCTAATGTTTCATAAAATGGCTTGTAGCTGATCATAAAACCCCCTCCACCTTAAATATTGTTAACAATTATAATTATATTATACTTAACCTATTGACAATGCTCAACAAATTGAGTATAATTGATATATAGTTAATTTATTGACTATAATTTTACTATTTTGAATTAATAGGAGGTTTTTTTGTGAATACTAAAAAAATGAAAGTAACTTTTATTGCAACAGTCATCTTATCATTATTGATGATAGTGACATTTTTTTTGCCTTTTGCGTCAGCAACAGACAGCAATAGGGAACAGCTTCTTAAAAATCCGGAGTATGAAAACGTGGAGATAGCAAGTCTCACAAACGAAGATATGACGGAAGTTTCTTTGTTTGAATATGTGAAAGTATATTCGTATATGGCAAAGAACGACATTTTAAAGAGCGTATCCATTGTATGTATGAGCATAGTCATTGCTTTTACAGTTCTATCAGTTATCACACTGCTGTTTTCAATATTAAGAAAGCCTATAGCAATTATTATTTTTGATGTTTTGGCAATGATAAATTTTTTGGTTATCAGGTTTGATTTTTCAGCTCGAGGTGTAATTCCAAGTAGCTCGTATAATTGGGGCTATGCAAATTACATAGTTTTCATTCTCGGAGCGTTAATTCTTGCCGGAGCTATAATAATGCTTATCGGAAAGATACAGGAAAAAAGAAAGAATAACTAAATATAAATAATAATAATTAAAGGAGTACATAAAAATGACAAACAAATTTTGTAAAAGCTGGTGGTTTATATTAATTATAGTTTCAATCGCTGTTTTGGCTGTCGGCTGTAATGAAAAAGGTAAGTTTGAGTGGAAAGATCTTGCGCTTTGTGAACAGTTGCCAAAACCGGATTCTAATGTCGGAAATATTTTTTCTAATGATGATAATTATCTGGATGTTGATATAGAAAATACGTCAAATGAAGATTTTAAGGCTTATATTAAAAAGTGCCAGGATATGGGATACACTGTTGAAAGCGAAGATGATGGAGATTATTATAATGCTTTTGATAAAGAAGGATATAAGTTATCATTGTCTTTTTATTCATCTCAGGAGGAAATGAATATAGAGCTTGAAGCTCCGGAACAATTAGGAACATTATATTGGCCAAGAAGTGAAATTGCGAATTTGCTGCCAAAGCCTAAGTCTACAGTAGGTAAGGTTTCAAGTGATTCTTCAGACGGATGTTATATTTATGTAGGTGAAACATCTTTCGATGAATATAATGCTTATATAGATGGATGTGCAAAAAAGGGATTCTCGGTCAATTATGATAAAGGGGACAAGTTTTATAACGCAGAAGATATAAATGGTAATCAGCTTTCTGTTGATTATCTTGGAAATAATATAATGTCCATTCAAATAGAAGCAGGTGAAACTAAGGTAAACTCTGAAGAGAGTACAGAAGCTTCTACTGAACAGACTGAGGTGACATCAAAGACAAAGTCAACTAAAAAAGAAAAGAGCAGTAAAAAATCATCAAGTAAATTGCGTCCAGAGTTTAAAAAAGCAATGGACAGCTACGAAGAATTTATGAATGAATACTGCGATTTTATGGAGAAGTATGCAAAGTCAGATAAAACTGATTTAGACCTGTTGAGTGATTATTCGGATTATATGAGCAAATATGCTGATGCGGTCGAAGACTTTGAAGCATGGGATAATGAAGATTTGACCACAGAAGAAGCGTCTTATTATCTTGATGTTCAAACACGTATCAATAAGAAGCTTCTTAAAGTGGCAGAGTAAAGTTTAAAGCAAGCTATAGCAATACCAAATTCAGTTCGGACCGCCGAACTGCGTTATTATAACCTTTGCCAATGCAGGATTAGGATTTTTTATGTTTACCGGATATTCAAGCTTCTTTTTATATTGCCACATTAATTCTCACTCCTTTCCCATGGCCACGGCTTTGTTGCCCATGTCCACTCGTCCGTACTGTCTACTCCGCCTACTGTTATAGGCGCATACTTTTCTTCGTATTTTGCAACTGCCTCTTCATATTCTTTTTGGTGCTTTCTAAAGTATTCAAGAGCCTCTTTACAGGTTGGGTGGCTGTCAAGGTATAACTGCGCTTCAACAACGGCAAAGCCGTGCATTCTTACCGACTTTAACAGCTTACTTCTTTCTGCATCCATTAGAAACAGCCTCCTCTCCTATAAAAGGTTTATCAAGCGATGGGAATATTGTTCCACGGCACAGGGCAATATTTACATCGTATGTTTGCTCCCATTTTTGATATGGCACATATGCCATTGCTATAGACGTGCTCTCAGGAAACTTTCCCTCAGGCTGAGGACAGCCTTCGCAGAAGCCCTCTGCACATATGTCAGACGGTTTAGTTGTACAAATCTCCATATGAAATTCTCCTTAATAATATTTGTTATTATATACCCGTGAATTGTGATTGATGTTGGGTATAAATTATGTAATAACTCGTTTGAGTTGTTACATCAATTTATTATATGCCAATGCGAATATTTTGTTATTATAAGGTAATTTGCCGAATAAATCGAATTAAAGTAAAGCCTCAGAAATAATTATGTCTGAGGCTTTTTTATGGGCTTGTATCAGTGCTGTATTATAAAATAATAATTACTTGAAAAATATCACATATTAGTATATAATTAACGTAGTTTTTCACGATCGTGTTAGTCTGAAAAGGAGAACACCTATGAGAAGATTTAGTACGTTTTGCAATTATGATCCTGAAAAGGCAGGTAGTATTGCTTTAGTATCATTTGTTATAAGCCTGATTTTCAAGGGCAGAAAAAAAGACGGAAAGCATAAAAATATATTTATTAGGTTTGTCAGAAATTTTACTAGAGTTTCAACGGCGGTAGGTTTCGCTTCTATGCTTGGAGCTAAAAATGCAGTTAAGAACAAAGATGACGGAATTAGCTTTGAAAAAGCTGCTGAGATGTATAACAAATCAGTCGGCGAGACGGTTATAGATATTGAATATGATGAAAACGGAAAAGTTAAGGGCACAGGCAAAATCACTAAAACTTATTCTGATATAGATGAAATGACTTTACAGCCGTGATTTACCGTTTGTTTGAGAAAGGTTATGAAATTCTATGAAAATAGATAAGAAATTTTTTGTTTCTTTGGGAATATGCACAGCAGGGGCGGTAGCGCTAAACAAAAAGAAAGCGGACGCTTGGTTTTCAGATACTCATTCGGCTATATTTGAATCTGCCCTTGAGATTTTGAAAAACGATGGTAAAATTGACGCGTATAAGTTTTTTGAAGAGCATAAAGACCGTATATCTTACGGCGTTATAGTTCCTGATTTCAAGGGTGACAGAAATAAAGGCAGCGGAATGCACTACTATTCTTCGTGCGATAAGAACGGAAGTTCTATTCAGCCGACATATACCGGATTTTTTGCAAACAGATTAGGTAAGTTTGCTCCTTCGGCAAGAACAATGCTGGAGGAAAATTATACAATGGGCCTTATCCAGTTTGCTAATAATATGACCGATATGGCTCTTGATTCTCTGGGAAGATGTATTCACTTTATTTCTGATATCGGCTGTACTGTTCATACGACTAATCTTATATCTTTGCCGTTTAAAAACAATCCACATCATTGTTATGAGAAATATGCTTTGGCAAATATGGATAGATTTCATATAACAAAAGGTAACGCGAGCTTGTATGAGGCTTATTCAAATAAAAGTATTGGCGAAATGTTAAATATTCTGTCTTTAGAATCCGCAAAATACTATGCAGATGTTAAGGCGGTACAAGATACAACATTTGAAAATGCTCTTAAAAATATGCTACCCTTGACCGAACAGCACGTTGCGGCATTTATGAACGCGTATTATGAAAGGCTTTCGGAAAAGACGGAAAAAGCGCTGAAAGTCAAAAAGAATATAAAGATAAAATCAGCTTGCGACGGCTCTTATCTGACAATATATGAAAACGGCAGGGCAGGGCTTTCAAAACCGAAGGACAATCTAAATCAGACCTTTAATATAAGA
Organism: uncultured Clostridia bacterium; assembly: GCA_947630825.1. Lineage (GTDB taxonomy): Bacteria > Bacillota > Clostridia > Oscillospirales > Ruminococcaceae > UMGS1601. The sequence goes on from CANRJA010000025.1 coordinate 8,241, forward strand.
CTTAATCTTGACGGAAGCGTAAGGATAGTCAATAAAGAGGGCAATCTTCTCTGCGACGGTATGTTTGGGTTTAAGTGCGGTAAGGCGATAAAGAACAACGGCTTCAGGCTGACCGAAACAGGCGGTTTTTATAAAATTTCAACCGAGTATTCTCGCTTTTCAAAGCTGCTAACTAATTCAAAAAGACTTATAAAATACAGAGTTTTTCAAAAGGATTTTAATCCGCTTGATGACAGTCAGATTTGGGTGATTGAAGAAACTTAAACCTAAAAGAATTTTTGATCATATATTGAAATTAAAGCTATATGAAATACTTTATATTATAATCATTTACTGAAAGGAATGTATATAAATGAAAACACTTGTACTTTTATGTGACGGAATGGCAGACTATCCTGTAAAGGAGTTAGGAAATAAGACGCCGATGGGGGCGTCAGTTACACCTAATATGGATAAACTGGCTAAGAAAAGCTATATGGGTCTTGTGAAGACGGTTGCGGATAATATGAAGCCCGGAAGCGACGTTGCAAATCTCGCAGTTTTAGGTTACGACCCTCAAATCTATTATTCGGGGCGTTCTCCGCTTGAGGCAGGCTCAATCGGTATTGATATGAAGCCTACTGACGTTTCTTTCAGATGCAATCTGGTAACTCTGTCTGATGAAGTTGATTATGCTGACAAAACTATTCTCGATTACTGTGCCGATGATATTTCAACTGCTGAGGCAAGAGAAATAGTGAAAACCTTGGCCGAACATTTTAATAATGATGAGTTTCAGCTATATTCAGGAGTTTCTTACCGTCACTGCCTGATATGGAACAATGGTACAACCGATGTAGGAACACTTACTCCGCCGCACGATATAACAGGAAAACCGATAAAGGATTACATACCGTCGCACCCTAACGCTAAAAAGCTTTACGATATGATGGTTGAAAGCTATGATGTTCTGAAAGACCACCCTGTAAATAAAGCAAGAGAGGCAAGAGGCTTAAGACCTGCAAATTCTATGTGGTTATGGGGTGAGGGAACAAGAAAAGCTCTTATGCCGTTTGAGGAGAAATACGGACTTAAAGGTTCGATTATTTCCGCTGTTGACCTTTTAAAGGGAATAGGAAAGTTCAGCGGTATGAATGTTGTAAATGTTGAGGGCGCAACAGGATATATTGACACCAACTTTGAGGGAAAAGCCAGTGCCGCAATTCAGGAGTTTAAAAACGGTCAGGACTTTGTGTATATTCATGTTGAAGCGCCTGACGAGTGCGGTCACAGGCATGAGATAGAGAACAAGAAAAGGTCTCTTGAGCTAATCGATGAAAAGATTTTAGGTCCTGTTTTGAATGCTCTCGAGGAATATGACGACTACAAGGTACTTATTATGCCCGACCACGCAACTCCTCTTGAGCTTAGAACCCACACAAACGACCCTATTCCATTTCTGATGTATCACAAAAAGGGAGAGGTTAAAGGCAAAGATGAGTTTACAGAGCAGACCTGTAAAGAAACAGGCGTTTATATAGAGGACGGTCATAATATACTGAGTATTTTCTTAGTAAGGTAAGTGTGTTCGCAGCATAAATACAGTTGTATTTCAACAAAAAACTATGGAATGTTATAAATTATTTGTATTAAATGTCAGTTGACGGATTTTTATAATACTAATATAATAGTAACTATGCAGTATTGAGAGGAGGACGCCTTTAGAGGCGTAGATAAACAATGATAAAGGTTGTAAAGTTCGGCGGAAGCTCACTTGCGGACGCCAAACAGTTCAAGAAGGTCGCCGACATTATAAAAAGCGACAGTTCAAGAAAATATGTTATTCCGTCAGCGCCGGGAAAAAGGTTTGACGGTGATACGAAAATCACAGATATGCTTTATTCCTGTTATGCAAAGGCAGCAAGAGGTCAGGATTTTGAAAAAGAGTTTGAGGATATAAAGTCAAGATATAACGGAATAATCGAGGAACTGTCTCTTGACATTTCTTTAGAAGAAGAATTTAATACTATAAAGGCTTGCTTTACGCAAAAGGCTGGCAGGGATTATGCCGCATCAAGAGGAGAGTATTTAAACGGAATACTTCTTGCAAAGTATCTCGGTTTTGAATTTATCGACGCCGCCGATGTTGTTTTCTTCGACGATAAGGGGACTTACGACAGTAACAAAACGGCATTTGTTATGAGAGAGCGTCTTGAAGGTGTGGAGTACGCTGTTATTCCGGGATTTTACGGCTCTATGCCTAATGATACTATAAAGACTTTTTCAAGAGGCGGTTCTGATATAACGGGTTCTATAGTGGCTTCTGTTGCGGCCGCTGATGTTTACGAAAACTGGACTGACGTTTCGGGATTTTTGATTGCCGACCCTAGAATAATTGACGATCCTATGCCTATTACTACAATTACATATAAGGAGCTTCGTGAGCTTTCGTATATGGGTGCGACTGTTCTGCACGACGAAGCGATTTTCCCTGTAAGAAAAGCAGGTATTCCTATAAACATTAAGAACACAAATAAGCCCGACGACACAGGTACGATGATTGTTGAGTCTACCTCGCAGAAGCCGGAATATACAATTACCGGTGTTGCGGGAAAGAAAGGCTTTGCTGTTGTTAATATCGAAAAGGATATGATGAATTCCGAGCTTGGTTTCGGACGTCGTGTTTTGGAGGTCTTTGAAAAGAACGGAATTTCCTTTGAGCATATGCCATCGGGCATTGACACTATGAGCGTTATTGTTCATCTTGACGAGTTTGCAGAAAAGGAGCAGGAGATATTAGCAGGACTTCACAGAAATGTTCAGCCTGATTCTATAGATATTGAAACCGACCTTGCTCTTGTTGCAGTTGTCGGCAGGGGAATGAAATCAAACAGAGGAACTGCCGGCAGGATATTTGCGTCTTTGGCACACAGCAATGTAAACGTAAAAATGATAGATCAAGGCTCAAGCGAGCTTAATATAATCATTGGAGTAGAAGAAGCGGATTTCAAAACGGCTATTAATGCTATTTATGATATTTTTGTGATGCAGAGGTTATAAATTACAGGCTGTCTTGTATATATTTACAGGACAGCTTTTTGTTTACTATGCTTGACATAGGTGGTATAATATTATTATTGAATAAGACATTAAGGCTTATTTTTCGCTGATATGTAGTATTTTCAGCGAAGAATATAGTAAATATGTTTACATATTAACGGTGGGTAAAATGGCGGATTTCAATAAAATTATAAAAGAAAGTGCATCTCTTGCAGTTTTCAGAAATGTTATAAAACATAAGACGGTTAAAAAGCTTTTGAAGCTACTAAGCGACATATGCGATAAAACAGCCGATATGAAATGTTTAATTAATGAGTATTCTGAATTTGTAAGCGAGCTTTATAATTACAGCGATAACCTTACAAGATTTATTTTGGATATCGTTTTGGAAGATGAAAACATCTATATGCTAAAAAAGGGTTCAGGAGAGGAGATAAGCCCTCTCTTGGAGGAGCGACTGGCAAGTGAGCTTATTATACTTGAAAATCTTGCAAAGATAAGCTGTGGTGTTGTGGAGAGAGCAATAGGTTACAGCGGTCTTGCTAGATGGAAAACTGAGGATATAGATTTTTCAAATATATATGCCAAAAGAGTTAGCGAGATAAATAAATTCGGCTACGGAATCTATGCAAAAAATCACATTTTTGTTATCAAGAACGGGAAAATCCAACCTGTAAGCTTTCCTGATAATACAAGGCTGTCGCAGTTTTCGGGTTATGAGGCGCAAAGGCAGACGGTCATTGACAACACTATTGCTCTTCTTAATGGAAAGCCGGCTAATAATGTTCTTTTGTACGGTGACTGCGGTACAGGGAAATCTTCGACTGTTAAGGCTATAGCAAATGAATTTAAGGACATAGGCTTGAGGCTTATTGAACTGAAAAAGAAACAGCTTCACGAGATTCCGCTAATCGTTGAAACTGTAAGCAGGAATCCGCTTAAATTTATTCTTTTTATAGACGATTTATCCTTTACCGAGAACGACGACGATTTTGCAGCCCTTAAAGCTATTTTAGAGGGAAGTGTTTCGTCTGCTGCGGATAACTTAGTAATTTACGCTACCTCAAACCGTCGTCATCTTATTAAGGAATCTTTCTCGACCCGTGAGGGAGACGATATTCATTTTAACGACACTATGCAGGAGCTTTTGTCTTTGTCGGACAGGTTTGGAATTAGGGTTGTATTTGAAAAGCCTGATAAGAATTTGTATCTCAATGTTGTTGAAGATTTGGCAAGGCAATACAAACTTGATATGCCTTCTGAGGATTTAAAGAAAAGGGCTGAGGTCTTTGCTCTTGAGCGTGGAGGACGCTCTCCGAGAATAGCAAGGCAGTTTATTGAAATGTTGAAAGGAATTGAGGAATAATGGAACTTAAAAAGGTTAGAACTAAAAAGCAAATTGAAGAAACAGCCAGGCTTGCAAGTGAAATTTGGAACGAGCATTACATCAGCATTATCTCAGAGGAACAAATAGAATATATGGTGCAGAAATTTCAGTCTGCTGAGGTTATTGCAGAGCAAATTAAAAAACAGAACTATGAATATTACAACTTTGTCGAGAACGGTAAAAGCGTAGGGTATTTCGGTTTTGTTGAGCAGGAAGACGGAGTTATGTTTCTTTCAAAAATCTATTTACTTAAATCTGAAAGAGGCAAGGGCTTTTCAAGACAGGCTTTCGAGTTCTTGAAAGAAGAAGCAAAAAAACGCGGACTTTCAAAAATCTGGCTCACAGTAAACAGAGGAAATAAGCACTCGATAGAGATTTACAAGAAGTTCGGAATGTACATAGAGCGTACGCAGATAGCCGATATCGGCGAGGATTTTGTTATGGACGACTTTGTCTTTGTCTATGATGTTTAAGCTGTAAGCTACCTCAGGCATCGCCAGAAACAGAAAGTAATAGCAACTAGCATTGTAATTTAATCTTTTACAAATACAAAACCCTCCTGAATTAAAATTCAGGAGGGTTGTTTAGTTATAATAAATTAATCAATAAAATCCTTGTATTTTTCAACAAATGCTTCGGAAACGATTTTTCCTGCTTCTCCGTTGGGATGGCCGCCGTAGATAGCTTTTGCAGGTTCGTCTTTGCTGCTCAAATATGATGCAAAGTCAAAGTATTCTGCATTGTACTCTTTACAGGTCTTTTTGCAAAGCTCGTTGTAATCAGTTCTTACCTTTTCAAGCGTTTCATCATAATCCTGCGGAGGTGCGTTAAACACTATTATTTTACAGCCTGCGTCTTTTAAAACGTCGAGAACCGATCTTAGGTATTCGTCTATTTCTTCTGCGGTGTTTCCTGCTTCCGCTTGGTATTCACCTGAAATAATGTCGTTTGTTCCAAATGCTACAATAACCGTTTCAGCAGCTTTTGCACGTTCAAGCCAGTTGCCGTTAAGAGCGGCGTCGCTTGTTCTTGCCCAGCCAAGACCGCAGTTATAGAAGCCGTAATCATCACCGAGCAGGCTTGAAATTCTTGCAGCCCAGAACTCGAATTTCATAAATTCAGTCATACAGCCTTGAGTAATTGAATCTCCGATAGCGGCAATATTGTGCTTAACTTCACGCTTTGCGCCTATCATCTGAGGGAGAGGTATTTGATCACAGTATTCAAATTCTCCATCGCCGCTTGAATCGGCTGTCGCGGAAGTTAGATTGGACATATAGGTGCAAGGTATATCCTTTCCGGTAAGCGCCCATTCCCAAACAAGGTAGTGACCCTCTTCTATGTTAAAATCAACGCTGTCGCTCCAGAATACTTCGTTTGAGGTTACGCTCTTTGTCTTCTGACCGTCGAATGTGACTTCGGTTTTATTTGTTATTTCATCATCGGGTCCGCTTCCTCCTTCGGATACCCAAGCGCCTTCTATTGTGTAGTTTCCGCCCGGTTTTCCGGCATAGGCGTTTGTTCCTTTGTCGTAGGTGGAATCAACGGTGTTGGAAAAGTAAAAGCAGTATTCTAAATTACCGTATTCCTCAACAGGGAAATATGCACGGTAGGTTATTTTTTCAGCTTCATCTACCATATAATTATTTCCCGTTGCAACAGCCGTATTTGATATGTATTTGTCAAAATTGCTGTCTTTGTTTTTAGCCTTAACGGGCTCGGTCGACGAGCTGTTAGAATTGCTTTGACACGCACAAAGCGAAACTGCCATTACTGCCGCAAGAAGTACAGAAGTTATTTTTTTCATAGTGAGTTTCCTTTCTGTTGATTATTTAAGGAGATTTACTCAGATAGTAAATACAGTATATCATATAATAATTTGTCAGTCAAACCATATTAAATTTGAATAATATTGTCTAATTTAGCCTAAACTATTGAAATTAAAAATCTTCTATGGTAGAATATATCTTATAATTATCATATTGGTAATTATAACAGGATGTCGGAGGATTTATTTATATGAATATAAAAAAAGCTTTATGTGCCGGAATGAGTGCTTTGTTTTTAATAATGTGCTTGATCTCCGCTGAATTATCAGGGTTTACGGACGACACTGAATTAAATTATAAAATAGGAACAGAGTATACTGCTCAAAACGACGCCGATACCTACTTTTTTGATGAAAGCTTTGGTTCGGATGTCGCAGTAAACGCAATGAAGCTTATTGCCAGCGTAACAGTTGTAGATTTTAATTCTTATGGAGGATTTGGTCTTAAATTTATTATAAACAACAACAGCAACAGTGATGATTTCTATTTTCTCACAATGAATACAAACGCTTGGGCTGCAACAGATACAAAAGATCCGATAGAAACCGAAACAAAGGGAACATATACGCTGGAATTTGATTTGTCAAAGCTAGGACAGGTTGCAAGCATTCAGGGAGATTTATGGCAGGGAACTATGGTTTTAAACGGCTTGCAGATTTTGGGTGAAGATAACAAGGTACTTACCTCTTATGGAAATATTATAGAGCCCACTGTTGGTTATTACAAGGCAGGCAAGGGCAAGGTTAAGAATACGACAACTGCTCAAACTACAACAACTCTGACAACTACATCTGCCGCAACATCAGCTAATCAGACTGTATCTGTCGCTACTACAGTGTTATCAAACGATGTCGTTAGTACGGGCTTCAGCTTTTGGTATATAGCAATACCTGCTCTAGCTATTGGGGTTATCCTTATTGTTCTTGCTGTTGTGCTTACTAAAAAAATGAAGTAGAGAAATAAAAAAAGTCATTAAAAATTATAGGGTGATAAATATGAAAAGAGTTCTGTTGTGTGTTTTTTCGGCAATTATACTAACAGTGGGAACTTGCGGTATTTTTGCTTTTGCAGAGAATAAAAAAACTTCATCTGAAGCTCAAAGTACAACGTCACAGAGTGCTGTTACAACCGCCGAACGTACTGATGATGACCCGTTTGCTGATAACAATTTACCAACTGTTAGAGAAACTCCAACCTTTTATTATATTTTAGGCGGAGTGGCAGGAGTAATAATAATTTTTGCGATTGCCGGATTTATAACTTCCAGAAACAAAAAGTAAGATTCTGTTGATATGTTTAAAATATGGCTTGTTTTTTGTGCAGTTTGCATATAATATTGAGTATTTTTTTGTTTAAGAAAGTCTTGCATAAGTGTAAATTTTATGCTAAAATATACAATGTAGAGTTGCACATAGGACTTATTATGTCTAAATGACATAAACTTAACGGTATATATGTGTGATTTCATTTACGATTATTATGTGAGTAAATATCACAATGAAAGGAAGATTTTTTATGAAATTAAAAAGGTTAATTTCAGGTGTAGCGGCTGTTGCTTTGGTTATATCATCGCTTAGCTTTTCCGCTTCGGCTGATTTGAGTAAAAGACCTGGAGAAATAGGTTATGTTCCATATGGAATGAGACAGTATTCAGATGATTTTAACTTTACGGATAAGCCTTATTCCCTCACGTCAGGCGATTATTATATGGGCTTAAGTCTTCAAACAGGAAATTGGACGTTCCGTAATGCTATCGGAACTTCTGACACAAAAGGACAAGATGCATTAAATAAGAACAATGAAGCAGTTAGAGGAATGAATCCGTATTGTCCATGGTCTCGTTTGTATATGAATGTATACGCTATGATAGATAAGGATAAAAACGGCGTTGAGTTAAATTCGCCTATAGGAGCATATGGCCCTGCGGGATTAATGACCGAAGCAAATGAAAATGGAGAAAGAGAAATTACTGAATATGCTCAGCTTCACGACGCTATGATAGGAGATAACGGTACATACACAGTAGGCGTTCAGGGATTTAACTTCAAGGCAGATACTGCTGAAAACTATGAAGGCGAGCATGGAAATGGTATTAACCAATTATTTATATCTTCAAATATTCAGCATTTAAAGAATAACGGAGTTACTATAAGCAATCCTGTTCTTAAGCTTTATAATACCAAGGAAGAATATGAAGCAAAGACACCTTATAAGTCAATTCCTGCAGGTTTCTGGATAACAGGAAAGGGAGATAATGATACCGGTTACACACAGTATACATTTACAAATAACTGGGCAAAACACGGCGATAAGGATAAAGAAAACGGCGGAGTATTTAATATACCTGCTCAATACCAGAGCAATACTCAGCATCTTGACGTATTCCAAATTTCAGGATTCACGGGAAATGCAAGCAGTCAATTTACGAAAACTGGTTTTGAAGGCTGTCAATTCTTGCCTGAGTATGCAATGGAGTTGACTTTTAACGTAAATATACCTGATAATATGAAGAACAGTGTTATCTCAAAGCCTTTACAGAATGTACTTGGAGAAGTAGCAAATGTTATTAACAGCGCAGATGAGCTTGCTAAAGTTCAGGCAAAGAATCCTACTCTTACAGTTGACCAAATAAAAGAAAAGCTAACTGAAGCATATAATTCGGCTAACAGCGTTTATGGTAAGTATGGAAACTATAAATCACTTTCAAAGTCATTGCTTGCAGAACCTCAGGCAGCTGTTGATAAAGCTCTTAATGAACTTAAAGCTGTATGTAAAGAGCTTGGAATACTCATTTGGGGTGAGCTTAAAGGTTATATCGAAACAGCTGAGGGAATGGATTTCACAAAATACACAGCAGATTCATGGGCAGCTGTTGAAGCGGCAGTTGCAGAGGCAAAGGATTTGATAACAAGATCTGATAACGGCGAGGCAATTACTCAGGAGCAGATCGATGCAGCTTCTGCAAAATTAAAGGCAGCTATAGAGGGCTTGAAAGAAGCAGCCGAAAAGGTTGACAGTACCACAGGCTTAGGATATGTTCAGTTTAAGGATATTGACGGAAAATATCAATGGTATAACGACGGTAAGAATTATAAAAACGTAACTGCTAAAACGGTAGATGTTGTCACATCTGAAAAGGGCGACGGAAAGACTTATACTGTTAAGGCAACTTGTGACGGTACGGCAAAAGGCTTGGCTGATTGCAACCTTGAAATTCAGGGCTTGATTGATAAGCAGAGCAAAGCAACGGTTACAGTCGACGAGGTTAAGCTTGACGGTAAGAAGCAAAAGCTAACAGGTGTTCCCTATACGCAGATTGTTGATGAGAAGAATGCATATGTACCTCTGTATGATGCAGAAGTAACTGAGATACCTGAGGACGCATATACAAGTCCTGATGGTAAATGCGCAAAGGACGCATCACCTCAGGCACTTTCTAAGGGCGCTAAGAAGGATTATGCGGCTATAGATACCGAGTGGGAAGAGCTTACAGTTAAATTCACAGTAAACTGGAGCGATACAACTGAAGAAGCCAGCGAAAATGAGAACAATTCTGAGAACCCTGATACAGCAGGCGGTGCAGCAGTTGCAGCATCATTAATAGTTCTTTTGGGAGCAGGATATGTTGTATCAAGAAAGAGAACTAAGTAGTAAGTAAATTAAATTACAAAAAGAGTACAAACTTTGCGTTTGTACTCTTTTTTATGCCCGTTAAGATTTGAAGTTTGAAAATGTAACCGTATAGCCTGATATTTTAAGCGACTGAGGAATGTCGTCTTTAAAGACAAGCTCGTAATCTTTGTCTCCTATTGTTCCGCTTGCTATGGTAAGTCCCTTGTTTGTTTTGTATTCAACATTGGTTGACAAAGTGGATTTATCCAAAGCAGATATTATCATAGTGCTTAACGCACTGTCGGGAAGCTCATCTCGTTTTGCGTCAAATTCCAGTTCATCTAGCTTTATTTTATAATTATCGTCCGAGTAGGTTATCGTCATTCCGCTGATGCTCTCAGGTTCGGTATACGTCACAAGCCAGCTATTCTCTTTCCGTGACAGTGAGGCTTTATATGTGTCGCTTCCCTCATCATCGCTTTTCATTGTCAGTTCGCACGAGTATGGAATATTCAGCGTGGCGGCTTTAGTATTCTTTTTGCAGGAGGTCAACGTAAAAAGCATTATAAGCGTTATTGAAATGATTAGATATTTTGCAGGTTTGTTCAAGCTGTTTCATCCTTTCAAACAAAAAACCTGTGTATGAGGATAATCCCGTACACAGGCTTTTATTTAATCCTCAATTTCTTTGAGAACAAAAGGCAGAACATCTAAAATATCCCTTGCAATTACTGAACGCTTTGACATACTTTTTGAAAGCCGTTCGGCAGATATGCCCAAAACGAATTGGGCTATTGCACAAGCTGAGATCGGCTCAATTCCTTGTGCGACAAATGAAGCTGTCATACCAGCGAGCAGGTCTCCGCTTCCGCCCTTGCTTAGAGCAGAGTTGCCCGTATCTGACAGGTAAACTTTTTTGCAGTCAGATGATGCGGCTATGCTTTGTGTCGATTTCGACAGAACTGTAACATTGTATTCACTGCTGAATTGTTTTACTAAATCGAACCGATTTTCTAAAAACTCAGATACCGAAATTCCTAAAAGCCGTGAAAACTCAGCAATATGAGGGGTAAGAATTATCTTTGCCTTTGTGTTCTTTAGTACATTTATATTCTCACAAAGGCAATTTATTCCGTCAGCGTCTATTATTATAGGTATTTCAGCACGCTCTACTATTTCCTTTACAAGGCTTATCGTATGAGCGTTTTTACCAAGACCGCAGCCCAATAATAAAGCGCTTGAGCCCTTTGAAAGCTCGACAATTTTATCAGCGTTATCGCAGGATATAAAACCGTTTTCACTTTCAAGACGAGTGTAGGTAGCCTCATAAATGCTTGATGACAGCGAGGAGATAACCTCATCAACGGTACATAAGTTTACCAGACCAACCCCTGTGCGGAGTGCGGCTAAGGTTGAAATTGCCGCCGCACCTCTGTAACCAGAGCAGCCGCAAACGCATAACAGCTTGCCGAAGGTTCCTTTGTGGGCGTTGTTTGGTCGGGGAGGTAAAAGCGATTTTACTAAAGCTTTGTCAAGTTTTTCAATTTCAAAATCAAAATCTTCAGCTTGATTTGGTATGCCAATGTCACAGGTTGTAATCTCTCCGCAAAATTCCTTTGCAGGGGAGAGTAATAGTCCGAGCTTCAGGGCGTGAAAGCAAACTGTGTAATCGCATTTAACAGTACCGTCTGATACTTGTCCGTTTTTTGCATTCACTCCTGATGGCAAGTCGCAGGCGATCTTTACAGCTTTTGATTCACTTACCATTTTAAAAAGCGGCTTTATTTCATCGGGAAGACTGCCGTGAAATCCTGTTCCAAATACGGCGTCTACTATTATATCCGCCCACTCAGTTAGTTCGGCGGCGTCGCTAGCCGGAACAATTTCTGCGTTTTTCTCAAGTCTTGACATTGCCGCTTTTGCAAGCTCTGATTTAGGGCTTCCCTGCACAAGAATTATCCTTACATTGAGAGAATTGCTGAGCAGTGTGTTTGCACAAACAAGACCGTCTCCGCCGTTATTACCGCTGCCGGCAAGTATAAGTATGTTTTTAAGGCTTCTTTTATATGCAATTTTGGTTATTTCGTGAGATAAAGACAGAGCAGCATTGTCCATTAGCTCTGACAATGAAACGCCGTATTTTATAGAGTTTTTCTCTGCGTATCCCATTTGTTCAGTGGTAAGTATCTTTGACATAATAATCTCCATTCGTAAATGTAAGGTTTATTTCAATATAATCTTATTCCTTATAAGCAATAACAACGGCGGTTGCAAGAGCATCAGTGTGGCTTATGCTAACAGAAAACGAAAGCCCTTTTGCAATTTCAAGAGCTTTTCCTGAAAGCTCTAAGAAAGGCTTGCCGTTTTCATCTCTCAAAACTGAAACTTCATTTAAGCTAAAGCCTTTTAAACCTGTGCCAAGAGCCTTTGAAAAGGCTTCCTTAACTGCCCAGTTGCCTGCCATTGATGGGTATGGGTTTTTCTTTGATGAGAAAAAATCGAGTTCCTTTTTAGAATACACTTTTGAAAGAAATTTGCTGTTTGAAACGCTTTTTTCTATTCTCTGAATATCTACAATATCAATTCCAATTGAGTACATTTATTATCTCCTGATCGTTCGCGGCAGGTAGGTTTTTATAACTTCAAGCATATCCTCGTCGGGCGTTATAAGAACACTGCACATTCCGTATTTAGAATTTTTACATTCAATAAAATATGAATTATCTTCGCTTTCACCCGATGTTGCGTCAATAATGCTGTAATCTTTATTTAAGTTCTTGCCTTTTAGCGAACCGAAATCTGAAACGCTTTTAAGATCGACAGATATAAGTCTTTTTCTTCTGCTTTTTGCCGTTATTTTGTCAATGTCCAAGTCACCGTTTGTACAGATGTATTCATATTCAACGTCGAAGTATCTAATAAGGGTGTATGCACCCCAAAAAAGCAGGGCAATAAGTATCAGCGACATAACATTAAGAAATATAAACAACACCACTGCAATAAGCAGTGAAGCAATAAATATCAATGCTCTTTTTATAAAAACTGTTTTATCCGATTTTCTTGTTACAAGCTGTTCTTTAAAGCTATCCATAAATCTTGCTCCTATATCTTTTATTTTACTAAATTATAGCACAAGCAAGTTATTTTTTCAATATCTGCTTGTGACTGCTAATTAGTGCAGATTGATTATTCTGTTGTGATGTGATATTATGTTAGTATAAATTAAAAAAGGAGACTAAAATGAGACTGGTAATACAAAGAGTAAGAAACGCCAATGTAACGGTTGAAGGTAAAATTGTCGGAGAAATATCACAGGGTTATCTAGTATTAATGGGCGTTTGCGAAACTGACACAGAATTTGAATGTGAAAAGCTATGCGACAAGATGATAAATCTCAGGATATTTTCTGATGAAAACGATAAAACGAATCTTTCTATAAAAGATGTTGAGGGAGAGCTTTTGATAGTATCGCAGTTCACTCTTTATGCAGACTGTCGAAAGGGCAATCGACCGAGCTTTATAAATGCAGGAAATCCTGATAAGGCTAACAGGCTTTACGAGTATTTTATTGGTCTTTGCCGAGAGAGGATTAAAACAAGGGTTGAGCACGGGGTTTTCGGTGCTGATATGAGGGTCAGTTTGGTAAACGACGGACCCTTTACCATAATCCTGGACAGTGATGAAATTATTAAAAAGAAGAAAGGCATATAGTATTGCTCTGCTCTAAAACTGAATAACAGAATAGACAAACACCTTTTTTTCATAAGTATGTTAAAGGGGTGTTTTTATGTTTGCGAATTTAATTGAAATAATTCTTTCAAACTGCCTTTATTTTGCGCTTCACCTTGAAAAAAACGGAGCTTTTCCCAAGCCGTTATCTTCAAAGGAGGAAAGAGAATGTTTCAGCAGAATGGCTGAGGGAGATGATTCTGCAAGAACAAAGCTGATTGAGCATAATTTAAGGCTGGTTGCACATATAGTCAAAAAGTATTATTCAAACTCAAGCGATCAAGAGGATCTTATATCAATAGGCACAATAGGGCTTATAAAAGCGGTGTCTACCTTTGATTATACAAAGGGTACGCGTTTTGCAACCTACGGAAGCAAGTGCGTTGAAAATGAAATTTTAATGCACTTCAGGTCTTTAAAAAAATCGGCGGGGGAGCTTTATTTCGACGAGCCAATAGATACCGACAAGGACGGAAACCAGCTAACATTAATGGATATAATATCAGAGGACGTTGAAATAATAGACAAGATTGATTTATCCATTAAATCGGGAAAGCTGTATACATTTCTTCCTGAGTGTCTTGACGACAGAGAGCGTGAGATCATCACGCTAAGGTATGGGTTGTACGGAGCGGTACCGCTTACTCAAAGGGAGATAGCAAAAAGGTTCGGCATATCGAGGTCGTATGTCTCCCGAATAGAGAAAAAAGCCCTCGGTAAGCTTAAGTTGTGCTTTGATGATGTTAAGGAAAAATAATCTTTTTTAAATTGAATAAAGCTATTAAATCTGTCAAAAATAACCTTATAAAGTTCAATTCAACATAAGTGAGGTCAAAATTTGAAAGTCAGGGATTTTCAAATCGGTTTGTGTTTTAGGGTATAGCCTTATTGAGGTAATACTAAAATTCAAATCAAAAGGAAAGGAAAGTTTATTTTAATGAAGAAGTTATCAGATCTTATCAGGGGAAAGGGAATGCTTGTTGGTTTTTTGGTTTTTCTTATGGCAGTCGGAATAGGCAGCTTTGCCGTTTATAAAAGCACTATGAATAAGCTGACAAACGGAAATATTCTAACAAGTATTGAAAGCTCTCAGGTTGCCAATACGGTAAGCGATGTTGAAAAAACAACATCAGATGAAAATACTGAGTCTGAGAGCGAAAGCAATGACAGTAATAGCGAAAAAACCAAAGTGAAAGTAACTAAAACTGAAGCTGACAAAGGCAGCAGTGTGAAAACAAATAATGAAGTCGATACTGAAACTCAACCTCTTGTAATGCCTTTACAAGGAAAGATTATCAATCCTTTCTCAAACGGAGAGCTTGTAAAAAGCGAAACCTTGGGTTATTGGGAAACTCACGACGGAGTAGACATTAAAGGGAAGGTAGGCAAAAAGGTTGTAGCAATGACCGCAGGTACTGTAATTAAGGTTATTGAGGATCCTCTGTTCGGTACTGAGGTTATAATTGATCACGGAAACAATATTGAGGGTCATTACTATAATCTTAAAAAAGCCGTTGACGTTGCCGAGGGAGATAAGGTCAACGCCGGTGAGAAAATAGGTGCTGTAGGAAAGACTGCTGATGTTGAAAGCAAACTTCCTGCACACTTGCATTTCGGTATAAAGCAAAACGGAAAATGGATAGATCCGATTTCATTTATAAATCCAAACTCAGGAAAGTAAATTCATTAAAAATCAAGGCGGAGTCATTTATTTGACTCCGCCTGTTTATACTATTCAGTAACTTGAATCGGGGCTGCTTCAATTTTCAAATTCTTTGTTTTATAGTTACTGTTGGACTTTACAAACTGGTCTATGAGAATTTCTTTTATTCCTGAGTTTCTTGCGTTTTCATTTACTGTAAATCTAAGCTCGCCTCCGGCTGTTGTGTAGATATTGTCTGCTTCAACAATTCGGTAAATTGTTCCTGTTGCGAGCTTTATTTCATAAACTTCAAAATATTGATTGTACGGTTCATTAGATGTAGTTTTTGCAGTATTAAAATAAGCGTTCACAAGATTTATTTCGTATCCGCTAAATGACGATAACTGCTTGTGCATTACTGCTTTTATATTTGTTAAATCTATATCCTTCACTTTTGTTGCATATGCGTCAACATTTTCGACAATGTAGGTTCTTTTGCTTTTTAATAGGGTAAATCCCTTTTCTAAAAGGTCTTCGTCATCGAAGCCTGATTTGTATTCGGCGTTTACCGTTATCACGTCTCCCAGCTTTAGGTTTGATGTCTGCGAAATAGTATAGTCGAACGCTTTCTTTATAAGGTCTATCGCATTGTTGGTGTTCATTCCGCTGACGGATATATTAGGAGAAATTCCGCTAAAATTAACTGTCACGTTCTCGAACGGATCAAGCTCCTGAACACTGCTCAAGCCCGAAACTGTAAATTCGCTGCTTGATGATTTGCTTACAACATACTTCCTGCCGTCGTATTCTATTGTTGAATCGCCAGGGTTATACGAGGCTGATGTGCAGTTCGCAACAACGGTAACAGTGTCGTCGTTTGAAAGCTCTCCGTTGTTAGAAGATGTCGTTATGCTGAATGTGAAATTATCCAAAACAATCTGTTTGCACTTTGACGTGTTTATCTCAGCAGTTCCATATCCGTCTGTACCGCTGAAATCAACAGAAATATCGGCAAATGGGTTTAAGCTCTCAGCAGAATTTAAGTCACTTACATTTACGGTGTATGTCGTATTAGTGAGCTTAATTTTAAACTTTCTAAGCGCTTTTTCATCATACCTTACGGTGACTGTTAATGCATCGCCGTTTGTTATTTCTGAAATTTTATCTATCGAGCTTGCCTTAATGCTTTCTGTTCCCATTCTGTAAAGGAAATTGCTGTCTTTAGGGTCTGATGCAATGTAAATATCAGCCTTTAG
>CANRJA010000026.1 GCA_947630825.1 uncultured Clostridia bacterium
TTCCAATGATTTTTAAAATACGGACAGCAGGCTTTTGCCGTCTTTTATTTTTACGCCCTTTGATGGTATTGCCTTTAAAATTCTTAGGCATATTTTTAATGTTGTCTTTTCGCATAACTATGCCCATCTTCCTTTCTTGCTGAAAAAATTTATCAATCTACAATTCTTTTAAATTATAACATACATAGCCTTAAAAGTAAAGAGGCGACTTATCAATTAACCCTTTTGAATAGAGCTAAAACTCAATATTCAAATTACCATTAAACACATCATATATCTCCGGAAAATCTCTTTTTGTTCTCACAGGTCTAAAATCTTTATTTACAAAGCAATGAGATGTTTTACCGACTGCTGACAGCTTGTCCGCTGTGAGATTAGTGATCCTATACTCAACAGAAAACCTTACACCGTTGAAATCCTTTAACATTGTGTGGATTTCAAACAAATCGTCAAATCTTATAGGATGTTTATACTCACACTCTGCCGACAAGACAGGTATCATCAGACCCGACTGCTCAACTTTTGAATAAGGATAGCCTATATACTCAAGCCAGTAGATTCTGGCTTCCTCCATCCACCTTATATAATTTGAATGATGAACAATTCCCATTCCGTCGGTTTCATAGTAATATGCCTTTCTTGAAAAGGATTTGTAATTGCTTTCACTCATTTTAAATTCCTTTCATGATATAGTATATCTTATTAATATCACATTCCAAAACAATTCATTTATTCTTTCATCTATAAGCGATACGGCTGTTATGTCAATATCAATATGATATTTCCGTCTGGATCCTTTAGACTAAGCTCCTGCCCGCCCCAATCGGTTTTGTGCGGAGGGTCAATGCTGACTCCTTTGCTTTTTATTTCTTCATAAGTTTTTTGAAGATCGTCCGCTTTAAGTACAATGGTGATATAACCTGCTGTATTTTTGCCCCAAGCATTTTCATCCCAGACACAAATGCTTGCCTTGTTTTCCGAATTTCCTAAATTCCAGCCATCATAATTATCGTCCTTAACAAATACTGGAACCCCTATGGTTTGGTAAAATTCTGCCAAGCCCTTTGGATCCTTTGAACTGATGTTGACACACAAAAATTTCTCAATCATTTTAAGTTTCCTCCGTTTATTTGTTGTTTATGAAAACATCTTATATTTGCCCATACAAAAACTAATACTTTTTAAATCTAAATATTATTATATATTCTTTACTATTCTTTGTCAATTAAGAAAGAATAATGCAAACCATAAAAAATGCAGACAGCTAAACTGTCTGCATTTTTCATTAACTTTATTAAACTAAATCATACTGTCTTCCCAGCAGGACGGCGCTTCAAGACCCAAAACCTTTGCAACAGTAGGAGCAACATTGGAAAGTCCATAACTGCCTTCTTTTATGGTGTATTCGGTATTCTTATCATAAATGATAAATGGAACTCTGTTAAGAGAGTGAGCAGTTCTGACCTGAATCTCGCCCTTTTTGTTTTTTTCAAGCATTTCATCGGCATTTCCGTGATCGGCTGTTATCATAATTGTGCAGTCTATATCCTCACAAGCCTTGATAAGCCTTGAAAGCCCCAAATCAACCGATTCAACACCGATAATAGTTGCCGCCATACTTCCTGTATGACCTACCATATCGCCGTTTGGATAGTTACACCTCAGAAAATCATATTTACCCGACTTGACAGCCTCAATCAAATCGTCAGTGATTTCCGCCGACTTCATCCAAGGTCTCTCGTCAAACGAAACCTTGTCAGACGGTATCTCTTTCCACGTTTCAAGCTCTTCACTGAACTTCTCAGACTTGTTTCCGTTCCAGAAGTATGTAACGTGTCCATACTTTTGGGTTTCAGAAACAGCATACGAACTCAGCCCGTTTTTAACCAACAGTTCTGAAAGCGTATTTGTGATTTCAGGAGGACTTACCAGATATTTGTTCGGTAAATTCAAATCCCCGTCGTATTGTAACATTCCTGCAAATACAACATTCAGCTTTGGTCCTCTGTCAAAGAAAGTGAAATCCTCATCGTCAAACGCCATAGAAAGCTCAATCGCTCTGTCGCCTCTGAAATTAAACAGAACAACGCTGTCGTTTTCAACAATTTTTCCTACAGGTTCTCCGTTCTCCGCAATAACAAAAGGCGGTAAGTCCTGGTCGATTACTCCTTCGTTTTCCTTTCTGTAAGTTTCAATAGCAATAGTTGCGTTGTCGAATTGTCTGCCCTCGCCTAAAACGTGGGTTTTCCAGCCAAGCTCCACCATTCCCCAGTCTGCCTGATATCTGTCCATTGTTATCTTCATTCTTCCGCCGCCTGAGGCTATCTTAGCGTCAAATGTGCTGTCGTTAAGCTCACTCATACATCTTTCAAGGTCATCAATATACTGAAGCCCCGATGTAGCCGGAACATCTCTGCCGTCTAAAAGAACATGGCATCTCACCTTTGCAACACCCTGCTCCTTTGCCTTTTTTATCATAGTCTTGAGGTGCGAAATGTTAGAGTGTACATTTCCGTCTGAGAGAAGCCCGATAAAATGCAGAGTTGACGAATGTGATTTTACGTTCTCTACGACCTCGCCCCATGTTTCACTTGCAAACATCTTACCGCTTTCAATAGACTCATTTACCAGCTTTGCTCCCTGCGAATAAATCTGCCCGCAGCCGAGAGCATTGTGACCTACCTCGCTGTTTCCCATATCGTCATCAGTAGGAAGTCCAACTGCGTCGCCGTGAGCCTTTAATGACGTGTTCGGACACTCCTTTAAAAGTCTGTCAATCGTAGGAGTATTTGCCTCTGTAACAGCGTCGCCAAGACCTGTAACACTGTTGCCGATGCCGTCCATTACTACTAAAATAACAGGTTTTTTTGCCATTTGTATTTTCTCCTTAAAAATAATCTCTGTATTACTTTGATGCCTCTTCCAATAAAACTCCGAACTTTTCAGCTACAAGCGACGCTCCTCCAATAAGACCGCCGTCAACGTCCTCTTTTGAAAGAAGCTCAGCACAATTTTTCTCGTTCATAGAACCGCCGTACTGAATCGTAACCGCATCGGCAGTCGCTTTATCATAAAGCTTTGCCAGTGTGTCACGGATAAACTTGCAAACCTCCTGCGCCTGCTCGGCAGTAGCCGTCTTGCCCGTACCTATCGCCCATACAGGCTCGTATGCAATTATGCACTTCTTTAAATCATCAGCGCTGATATCATAAAAATCAAGTTTTATCTGACGTGCTATAACTTCCTCTGTAATGTTGCACTCGCGCTCCCACAAAAGCTCTCCTACGCAGACGATAGGTTTAAGCCCTGCTGCGAGAGCCGCCTTTGTTCTCTTGTTTACCGTTTCATCTGTTTCTGCAAAATACTGCCTTCTCTCTGAGTGACCTAGAATTACATACTCCACTCCCATCTCCGCAAGCATATCTGCTGAAATCTCGCCTGTGTATGCTCCGCTCTTTTCAAAATGACAGTTCTCTGCTCCTACCTTGATATTTGTTCCCTCTGTGAGTGAAAGCGCTGTCTCAAGGTTTGTAAATGGTACGCATATTACAACTCCGCAGGTTTTATCCTTTGCAATAGGCTTTAATTCCTCAATCAGTGCCTTTGCCTCCGGTCTTGTCTTGTTCATTTTCCAGTTACCTGCTATAACCGCTTGTCTTAAATCTTTTCTCATTTTAATAACTCCTTTAGGTCATATTTTCTTTATCAAAATTTAAGGACTGCCCTCATTTGGGCAATCCTCATTATTTTAATTACTTATCAGCAATAACGTCAATGCCCGGCAGAACCTTACCCTCAAGATATTCAAGAGATGCTCCTCCGCCTGTTGAAATATGCGACATCTTGTCTGCAAAGCCAAGCTGAATTACTGCTGCCGCTGAATCTCCTCCGCCGATAATCGTTGTAGCGTCGGTATCTGCCAGAGACTGTGCAACCGCTATAGTTCCCTTAGCAAGAACAGGATTCTCAAACACTCCCATAGGTCCGTTCCATACAACCGTCTTAGCCGACTTAACTGCCTCAGCATAAAGCTCAGCTGTCTTTGTACCGATGTCAAGTCCCATCTTGTCTGACGGAATACTGTCGCTTGATACGACCTCTATATCAATCTCAGCGTCGATTGGGTCAGGGAATGACGCTGCTATTGTCGTGTCAACAGGAAGCAAAAGCTTCTTGCCCAGTTTCTCTGCCTTTTCAATCATTTCTTTGCAGTAGTCGATCTTTGTATCGTCAACAAGAGAGGTTCCTACCTCTTTGCCCTGCGCCTTTAAGAATGTATATGCCATTCCTCCGCCGATAATAAGAGTATCGCATTTCTCCAGAAGATTTGATATAACATTCAGCTTGTCTGCAACCTTTGCTCCGCCCAGAATTGCAACAAAAGGTCTTTCAGGATCTTCTACTGCGTTTCCAAGATAGTTTATCTCCTTCTGCATCAGGTATCCTACTGCTGTATCCTTAATATGATTTGTAACGCCTGCTGTCGAGCAGTGTGCTCTGTGAGCCGAACCAAAAGCGTCCATTACAAATACATCTGCAAGTGACGCAAGCTCCTCACTGAACGGCTCTAGGTTCTTTGTTTCCTCTTTTCTAAATCTTGTGTTCTGTAAAAGTACAACGTCTCCGTCGTTCATCGCTTCAACTGCCGCTTTTGCATTTTCGCCGACTACCTCGTCGTCGTTTGCAAAAACAACCTCTTTGCCCAAAAGTTCTGAAAGTCTTACCGCAACAGGCGCAAGCGAAAACTTCTCCTCAGGACCATTCTTAGGCTTGCCCAAGTGTGAGCAAAGAATAACCTTTCCGCCGTCGGAAATCAGCTTCTTGATTGTAGGCAATGCCGCTGTGATTCTGTTATCATTTGTGATAACGCCGTCTTTCAGCGGTACGTTAAAGTCGCAGCGCACTAAAACCTTCTTTCCTTTTACATTAATGTCATCAACTGTTACCTTGTTTAGACCTGCCATTTAATACGACATCCTCTCTTGTAAATATTATCACTGCTAAATTAATAACAGCATTTCTATTATTGTATAACAAAAGGCAATAAAATTCAATAGTTTTATCAGAATTTTACCATTAGTTAAAAAAACCGACATCTTACCTATCGGCTCGTTAATCTGTTTTTTCCTTGTCCCTTTCCATAGCCTCATCAACTAATCTATTAAGAAACTTATTTAAAGAGCCATCGTGCTTTTTGGCATAAGCTACAATTTTCTCCTTTTTTCCTTTTGGAACTTTCATTTCAAGCCTGTCATAGTGCTCTTTATTATATTTAGCAATAACTTGTATCATATTTTCACCGTCTGACATGTTTTACCACCTTACTTCAAAAATCTTTTTATACATTATAATCAAATAATCTGAATAAATTTATATATTTTTTGTCTATTATATCTATTGACAAAACTTATATCGATATATTATTATACTTATATCGATATAAGTATAATTTGATTAACAAAGGACGTGACATCAATGAATAATCAAATCAAAGTTATTGAAATTGACAAAATTAATCAGCAAGCTGAAATATTGTCGGGGCTTTCCCATGTTTGTGCAATGTATCTAAGCTTTACAAATGAGAATGAATTTCTCCAAAAAGCACTTGAATGTCTTATGAATGAAGCATACAATCATCAATACTACTGCAAATTACTTCTTGAGAAAATTGAAAAATAATTATTCATTTTTAATTATCCATTATCAATTGTCAATTACTCTGGCTCGCCGATCTTGCTTCTTGCCTCTTGCCTCTACTGGCAGGGCTTAGCCCTGCCGGTTTGATTTAAATATAACTCCCACCACTTTAGGTCCTGCGTTTATTGTAATTGCTGCGCCTATTTGGTAAAAATCCTCAGGCGGATATCCTAACTCTTTCGTCATAGCCTCTGCCATTTCGTCTCTGACTGTTTCGTCATTGCCGTAAACAATGCAGTAAGGCGTTTTCGGAATCATTTCCTTAACGGTGAGGCTCAATATTTTAGGTACTATCGCCTTATCGCCCCGAACCTTGCTTTCGGTGGTTATCTGGTTATCCATAATTCTCATTATCGGGCGAAGTCCCATAACCTCTCCTGCAAAAGCGGCGGCGGACGGAATTCTTCCCGATTTTCTTGCATACTTGAGGGTGTACGGCGCAAAGAAAATAATACAGTTGTCCACCCAGTCTTTAATATATGCTGCTATCTCGTCAGCAGACGAGCCTTTAAGAGCCTTTATTGCACCCTGAACTATCGGATAGCCGTAACCTCCCGTATAGCCTCTGCCGTCAATATTGTAAATATGAAACTTATCCTTTGCCTGAGGGTTATCTTCAAAAAACTCTGACGCTGCCATAACAGCATTATTATAGGTAGCCGAACCCTGTGAATTTATAGTTACGTTAATAACATCAGTATAGCCCTCATCGTAATACTTTTTGAAAGCCTCTGCATATTCAAAAGCAGTTATCTGAGAGGTAACAGGAATACCGTCAAACTCATCGATCATTTTATAAAACTTTTCGTTGTCGAAATCAACTCTTGAGGTATAGCTTTTGTCATCCATTGCAACCTTAAAAGGCATTACAAGTATATCCAGCTCCCTCTCGTTTTCAACCGATATATCAGACGCCGAATCGGTTATAAATTTGATTCTGTCCATAGACGCAATATGCTCCGTTTTAGAGCTTCCTCCTTATGAAAATTATAAAATCACAGTAAATTACCAAGTATATTGAGTAAGTTTTCCCTCTGTTGTCAAATCGGGAAAATCCCATTGTCTTAGTATTTCGTATGTTGCTATTGCAACAGCATTTGAAAGATTTAGGCTTCTCAAATCAGAGCGCATAGGAATTCTCACACAATGCTTTTCGTTTTCATACAGCAGCCTTTCGGGAAGTCCCTTATCCTCTCTGCCGAAAAGGATATAAACATTATCCTTATATTCAACGTCGCTGTAGACGTTCTTTCCCTTTGTAGTGAAGTAATAATACTCGCCGTTTGTCTTTTGAAAAAAATCATCTAAGCTGTCGTATTCGTATATCTCTAGCTTATCCCAATAGTCCAGACCTGCACGCTTTAACGCCCTGTCTGTTATCGTAAAACCATAAGGCTTTACAAGATGCAGAGCCGCTCCCGTTACCGCACAGGTTCTCGCAACATTACCTGTATTCTGTGGAATCTGAGGCTCTACCATTACTATATTTAACTTCATTATGTCTTTCCTTTTTCTTAAAGAGCTATTCTCGGAAGATACGAAATTATATCCTCTTTCATTCTTATGCACTCTCTCCTTGCGGCGCCTGCATAATCCTTTTCGTCGCATTCCTCTTTCTGATAAGCACACATAACCGCTCTCGAAGAATTTACAACAGCACCCAGTCCGTTAGCGTCAAAGCCGTGTGAAACTCCCTCTGCTCCGCCGCCCTGAGCGCCGTAACCGGGAACTAAGAAAAATGTGTTAGGCAATGCCCTTCGCATTTCGGCAAGCTGTTCGGGGTAAGTTGCTCCCACAACTGCGCCCACAGAAGAATATCCGTGTTTGCCCATATTGTCTTTACCCCACTCTTCGCACATTTTTCCCATTTCTGCATATATGGTATTTCCGTCTTTAAGCTCCTTATCCTGAAGCTCTCCGCTTGATTTATTTGAAGTTTTAACAAGTACAAAAATACCCTTATCTCTCTTTACGCATTCGCTCAAAAGCGGAGAAATACCGTCTGTTCCCAAATATCCGTTCACAGTCAGAGCGTCCGCGCCGAATGGCTCAAAAGCTTCGCCGTCGACGTAAACTTCTCCTAAATGAGCAAGCGCATACGCCTGCATTGTTGCGCCGATGTCGTTTCTTTTACCGTCGGTTATAACAAACATACCCTTGCTCTTAGCATATTGTATAGTCTTATAAAGAGTTTTAACACCCTCCCAGCCGTACATTTCATAATAAGCCGCCTGAGGCTTTATTGCAGGTACTATATCGCATATTTCGTCAATAATTCCCTTATTAAAGGCTAAGATTGCCTTTGCAGCACCTTTTAAATTTTTGCCGTACTTTTTAAAAGCCTTTTTCTTTATATAGTCGGGAACATAATCAAGCTTCGGATCAAGTCCCACAACAGTCGGGTTTTGCGTCTTTACGATTTTTTCAATAAGTCTGTCAAATGACATAATACATCAATGCTCTTATAAAGAACATTTCCTCCCTCCGATGTTATTTATATTCAAAAACAACTTCGCCTTTTGAAATTGTATATAAAACCTTGCCCTTTAGCTTTTCGCCTTTAAAAACGCTATTCTTTGACTTTGAATGAAGCTTATCTTTTTCAACGGTCCATTCCAAATCAGGGTCGAATACTGTAATATCAGCGACGCTCCCCTTAGTCAAAGAAACAGGCTCTAGCCCTAAAATATTTCTCGGGTTTACGCTCATAAGCTCATTAATTTTATAAAGCGGTAAAAGTCCCGTATGGTAAAGCTGAGTAAGCGTTGCCGCAAGAGAAGTCTCTAAACCTACCACTCCGTTTGGCGCAGTAGAGAAGTCAGCCTTATCTTCCTCGCTGTGCGGAGCGTGGTCAGTAATAATACAGTCGATAGTTCCGTCACAGACAGCCCTTTCAACAGCCTTTCTGTCCTCCTCTGTTCTAAGCGGAGGGCTCATACGGTAATCAGCGTCCTTTGAGTAGAGCTTTTCATCGGTAAAAGTGAAATAGTGAGGTGCTGTCTCGCAGGTTACCTTTATACCGTCAGCCTTTGCCGCGCGAATAATATTGCAAGAGCCAACTGTCGACACATGGGCGATATGAATATGAGCGTCCAAACTCATAGCAAGAGCAATCTCCCTCGCAGTGATATAGTCCTCGCTCGCTCTGTCCATTCCCCTAACTCCGAGAGCTTTGGATACCTCTCCCTTATTAATTATACCGCCGTTTATAATGTTTAAGTCCTCGCAGTGGGATATAATAGTTACTCCTGCTTTCTTAGCCTGTTCTATAGCTTTACGCATAAGCTCTGCATTCTCAACAGGGCGTCCGTCGTCAGAAAATGCAACAGCCCCCGCACGTCTTAACTCGCTGAAATCGGTAAGCTCTTTGCCTTTCATACCCTTGCTTACGCAGGCTATAGGCAGAACATCTATTCCCGTTAAAGCCGCTTTTTCCTTTACATAGCTTATAGCGTCAACAGAATCAATAGGCGGAACAGTATTCGGCATACACGCAACGCCTGTAAAGCCTCCTGCTTTAGCGGCGGCGGCACCTGTTATTATATCCTCTTTATAGGTAAGTCCCGGGTCACGGAAATGAACGTGCATATCAAACAGACCGGAAAAAGCAACTAACTTTCCCTTGCCGTCTATAATTCTGTCGGCTTTAAAATCAAGAGCAGAGCCGACGTCTCTTATTATACCATTTTCAACAGCAATATCCACTGTTTCTTCCGTACTATCCTTGCGCGCCGTGACAACTTGTTTAAGCAATAGTTTCAATGGTGTCCCTCACTTAAATTTATTGATCTTTATTCTTGTTGATTTCCTTTAACACAAGCTCATAAGCTGTTTTTTTCTTAGATGTATTTCCCGACTTATCAAGCGCTGTTACCAAATCAACAACATCAAGAGATGTGTTAACACCCGAATCGGTTATATACTTCAAAATCGACTCCATATTGACATACTTGGAATCTGTATTCATTTGATCCCAGTCTTTCATTGTTATCTGCAAATATGAAGCCTCCTCAGATGCATTACTGCTTGATGAAGTTTCCGTCTGAGATTCTTCCGATATATCAGTCGGCGCAGGCTCGCCTAATTGTACTGTACCTGTTTCATCAGGCATTGATGATGTAGTGGTAGTCATAGGTTCCTGAACCGAACTGCTCTCCACCTCGTCACAAGCGCATAAAATACCGGCACATAATGTAAGCGCCAAAACTCCACAAATAATCTTTTTCATAATATATCCACCTTTCAATTTATGAAACACCCTCTTAAAGAGCATTCCTTATTCCTTTAATTTAACAGTCTTTAAGCAAGTGTCATAAATCTTACAGCATAAAAGTCAGAGTAAATATTGTAATTTAAAGTCTGTTGATTATATTTTGTGTGTTTCTCTAAAAAGTATAAATAATTATTTCTTTATTTCCAAAATTGCTCCTCTGTTTCCCGAAGTAACTAAAGAAGCGTATCTTGCCAGATAGCCTGTAGTAATTTTCGGCTCTCTTGGTTTCCACTGAGCCTTTCTGCTTTGCATTTCTTCATCGCTTATCTCAACATTTATCTTGTTAGCAGGAATGTCAATAGAAATCATATCTCCTTCTTTAACAAGCGCAATAGGTCCTCCTACCGCAGCTTCGGGAGAAACGTGTCCGATTGCGGCGCCCCTTGTAGCTCCTGAGAATCTGCCGTCGGTGATAAGCGCAACGCTCTCGCCCAGTCCCATTCCCATAATAGCAGATGTAGGATTGAGCATCTCTCTCATTCCCGGTCCGCCCTTTGGTCCTTCATAACGGATAACAACAACATCGCCAGGATTTATCTTTCCGCCCAGAATTGCGTTCATTGCGTCCTCCTCACAGTCAAATACCCTTGCAGGGCCTGAATGTGAAAGCATTTCAGGCGCAACTGCCGAACGCTTTACAACACAGCTGTCAGGAGCTAAATTTCCTCTCAAAACAGCAATTCCGCCCGTTTTTGAATAAGGATCATCAATATCTCTGATAACATTGGTGTTCTTATTTTTACAGTCCTTTATATTCTCTCCTACTGTCTTTCCTGTGCAAGTAATGCAGTCGGTGTTAAGAAGATTTTTCTTTGAAAGCTCGTTCATAAGCGCATATACTCCGCCTGCTTCGTTTAACTGCTCCATATAAGTGTTTCCAGCAGGCGCAAGATGACAGAGGTTAGGCGTTCTGTCGCTGATTTCATTTGCTATATCTAAATTTAACTCTATTCCGCACTCGTGTGCAATAGCCGGAAGGTGAAGCATTGAGTTTGTTGAACAGCCCAAAGCCATATCGCAGGCAAGAGCATTCATAAATGCCTTTTCAGTCATTATATCTCTAGGCTTTATATCCTTTTTCAAAAGCTCCATAATCTGCATTCCCGCGTGCTTTGCAAGCTCTATTCTCTCTGAATATACAGCAGGTATAGTTCCGTTGCCCTTAAGTCCCATTCCGAGAACCTCTGTAAGACAGTTCATTGAGTTTGCCGTATACATTCCCGAACAAGAACCGCAGGTAGGACAGCCGTGTTTTTCATATTCGTCAAGCTTTTCAGCGCCTATCTTGCCTGCGTTAAATTCGCCTACCGCTTCTGAAATACTTGAAAAGCTGGTCATCTTTCCGTCAACGTGACCTGCGAGCATTGGACCTCCCGAAACAAATATCGTAGGTATATTTACCCTTGCCGCCGCCATTAAAAGTCCAGGTACGTTCTTGTCGCAGTTTGGAACCATAACAAGTGCGTCAAATGCGTGGGCTATCGCCATAGCTTCGGTTGAGTCTGCAATAAGGTCACGGGTAACAAGGCTGTATTTCATTCCCTGATGTCCCATAGCGATTCCGTCACAAACGGCGATCGCAGGGAAAACAATAGGAGTTCCTCCTGCCATTGCAACCCCTAGCTTTACGGCGTCTACTATTTTATCAATATTCATATGACCAGGCACTATCTCGTTATACGACGATACAATGCCAACCAACGGTCTGGAAATCTCCTCTCTTGTCAGTCCCAGTGCGTGATATAACGCACGGTGCGGAGCGTTATTTGCTCCTTCTTTTATATTGTTGCTTATCATATTTCTTTTTCTCCTTATCATTAAATTTATTAATTTCTTTTATAATGCTCTTTACAACCGAATAAACAGGAGCTCCGCCGCTAACGGTAATCACACTGTTTTTTATGTAAAGCCTTTTTCTGTTATCATATAGCTTTTTTAATTCCTCTCTTTTGGAATTATAAGCCAGCGGTCTATTTTTATCTCCCTTTATACGATTATAGCATACTGAAAACTTTGTATCAATAAATACAGGTATTCCAAATTTCTTGGCGGCACGTCCGTTTTCCTCACGCAAAAGCGCTCCGCCGCCTGTGGCTATTACACCCTTTTCATTGCCTAGCTTCTTTATAGTTTCTGTTTCCAGATTTCTGAAATACTCTTCGCCTTCGGCTTCAAATATTTCGCTTATGCTTCTGCCCTCTTGTTTTTCTATATAGTCGTCCATATCAATAAAACCGCACTTTAAAGCGCAAGCTAGCCTTTTTCCCACAGTTGATTTTCCGCAGCCCATAAAGCCGCAGAGAAATATTGGTTTCATAATCTTTAAATACACTCCATTAAGGAGTATTACCTCCTGACATTTTCATAGTAAAACTACTTAAAATCTCTCTTTACAATTTCATTCATCTCATCTATTATGCCGTTCACTTCATCAACAGTATACTCGTCTCCGTCCCATATCTTATGGGCAGATACCGCCTGCCACACCAGCATTGCCATTCCGCCGACAGCTTTTTTGCCCATCTCCTTTGCCTTTTTCAAAAGCAATGTCTCTTTCGGATTATATATAATATCAAAAACTGCGTCGCATTTTTCAATTACTCCATCTGATACAGGACAAGCGTCAACCTTTGGATACATACCCACAGGACAGGCGTTGACAAGCAAATCATATCGCTTTTTTGTATCAATTCGAGTATTCAATATTATATTTATTTCAGCTTCAGGCTTAATCGCCTTTATCTCCTTTTCAACCTGAAGTGCAAGAGGCATATCAGATTCCAATACGGCAATATTCAAATTTGCTCCTGCCAGCGCCGACTCAATAGCTATCATTCTTCCTGCTCCGCCGCAGCCGATAAGCAAGACCTCTCCCGATAGTTTTGCACCCATTGAACGCACAGTCTCTAAAAAGCCGTCGCAGTCGGTGTTGTAGCCTGTTGTTATGCCGTTTTTATTGTCAACGCAGTTTACCGAATTATATCTCTTTGCCGACTCGTCCAGCCTGTCAATGTAATCTATAATCGCTACCTTGTGAGGTATGGTTATATTGTAGCCAGCCATAGAATTAAGCTCGTCTGCGCTTGACTTTAAATCCTGCGGACTTATCTCTTTTATCTCATACTCAAACTCACGGTTTCTAAGCTCAAATAGCCTTTTGTGAATAGGCGGAGACATTGTATGCTTTAACGTCTCTCCTAAAATACAGTATTTGCGTTCCATTTCTATGTATTAGTCCTTTCGTATGTAATCAAAGTTTAATCTCGACAGTTCTTGAAGTGGGAGAATACTCTTTATACTTTACCCCTGCCATATCAAACATTCGTTTAGAGGCTATCACTTCTGCAGAATTAGAGTATTTATCCTCCATATAGATGACCTCTTTTATTCCGCTTTGAATAATAGCCTTTGCACATTCATTACACGGGAAAAGCGACACATATATCCTTGAATTCTTTACCGAACCTGTAGAACTATTTAAAATCGCATTCAACTCTGCGTGGCACACAAATGGGTACTTCGTATCAAGAGCGCTCTCGCCTTCTCTTGCCCAAGGCATTTCATCATCATTACAGCCTGTGGGCATTCCGTTATAGCCTACCGAAAGTATCTTATTTTCATTCGACACTATACACGCTCCCACCTGTGTGTTTGAATCCTTTGAGCGCTGTGCCGAAAACAAGGCTATACCCATAAAATACTCGTCCCACGAAATATAATCGGTTCTTTTCATTTATCCTCACTCCTGTTGCGGCTTTAACTTTTCACCGTCATGCTCTTCATCATCAAAAGTTTCTTCTATCTCAAGACCAAGCTCTTCAAAAAGCCTGTCGAATTCAGCTTCCGATTCTATTTTATCTTTGGTATTAAAAAGTCCCATAACAGCCTTGCTCCTCTATCTATTATTTTCCTTTGCAATCCCCAAGAAAGCTGCACCTATTAAACCTGCGTTATTTCCCAGCTTCGCTATAACTATCTCGGTATTCTTAGGTGAGCTTCTTGTGTAAACTTCCCTCTCTACAATCTCCTTCATAGGCACAAGCAAAGGGTCTCCTTCGTTGCAAACGCCCCCACCGATACAAAGTATATCAGGCTGAAAAATGTTGATTGTATTTGTAATTCCTGCCGCAAGGTACTTTATATATTTATCAACGACCTCTTTTGCAGTCTTATCGCCTTTTCTCATAGCCTCAAACGCAAGCCTTGCACTTACCTTTCCGTACTCCTCAGCCATCTTATGCATTATGCTGTCGGTGTTTCTGTCCATAGCCTCTTTGGTCATTCTAACAAGACCCGTCGCTGACGAGAAAACCTCGAAACAGCCCTTTCTTCCGCAGGTACACTGAGGTCCGTCTACATCTATGACCATATGACCTATTTCTGCTCCTGCATAGTTAAAGCCCGAATATATCTTTCCGTCAATAATTATTCCTCCGCCGACGCCCGTTCCAAGAGTTATGCATACTGCGTCTTTAGCTCCTTTTGCCGCACCTGCAACATACTCGCCGTATGCTGCGGCGTTAGCATCGTTTTCTATATATACAGGCAGATTTAACTTCTGCCTGAACATCTTCCCCATCTCAACATTTTCAAAACCCAGATTGCACGAATACTCTATTACTCCGCTGTCTGAGTTAGCAATTCCCGGAGTTCCTATGCCGACGCTTTCAATATCGTCAATCTCAAGACCTGCTGACTCTATAGCTCCTTTGGTTACCGATACCATATCGTCGCATATCTCCCTCGCAGGACGAGGCAGATTGGTCTTTGTCTTAGCTTTAGATACGATTTCAAAGTCCTCATTTATTACACCGGCGGCTATATTCGTTCCGCCGAGGTCTATTCCCACATAATACTTCATCTATTTAATTCTCCCGAAAATCTATAATCATACTTATACATAGTGTATAATATCATATTATGCCATTAAAGTCAAATTAAATACGGTTTGATTGTCTTTCATCTTTTCGGTATGTAAACTGTCAGTTTTTTATTATTCTGTATGCAAAAATCTATGACATACTTTGTACCGTGTGATTTTCCGTCCCAAAAAGCAATTACTTTATCACTGTAGTCCACAATCAGATTATTGCGTATAAGCGGTGCTTTTTTACCGTATTTTTTATACTCAGGCAAAAATTCCGTAAGTATCAGCTTGTTGTTAAATGCGTATTCCCTTGCACAGGTGTCAACTCCCTTTGCCCCTCCCGATACGATTTCTGTTGTATTTTCCGGCAGATATTTTTTTAAATCTTTTACTCTTATACTTCTTGAACCTATTACTGCAACTTTCATTTTACAAATCCTCCTAATTATTGCGTAATCACTTCTATATAAAATCGGTATACTTAAAATAAGTATACCTTTAACATTATAGCATAAAATAATCTTAAAATATACTTAAATTAAGATTATTTTGAGGTGGATTATGAGAAATAAGAAAAATAAGCATTTAGGAATAGAAATTGATCCGGAATTACATTATAAACTACACTATATATCTAAATATGAGGGTCGCTCTGCCAATGGACAAATTTTATATCTGATTAGAAAATGTGTTAAAGAATTTGAAAATGTTGAGGGTGAAATAAAGGTTGAGCTTGAAATCAAGAAATAAATATATAAGCTTTATTTATATCAACTATGAGGTATTAATTATGGATACGATTACAGCGGTAAAAAACAGAATTTTTCAGCTTTGTGATAAGCATAATATTTCAATTAACAAACTGGCTAACATATGTGCTTTGCCTCCGTCATCTGTTAAGAATATTCTATATGGAAAAAGTCAAAATCCAAAGCTGCTTACGATTAAAATGATTTGCGATGGACTTGGCATAACCCTATCAGAATTTTTCAATACTGATGATTTTAATAATTTAGAGCAAGAAATTAAATAAATAATGCTTATATAAGTACAGATTATATATAATATCAGAAATATATATTTTACTTATACAAGAATATGTGATATACTATAATGTAACAAATAATAAAGGAGATTATTTTATGGGTATGACTATGACTCAGAAGGTGCTTGCCGCACACGCTGGTTTGGACAGCGTAAAGGCAGGAGACCTTATTATGGCTGATCTGGATATGGTACTCGGAAACGATATCACCTCTCCTGTTGCCATAAACGAATTTAACAAAGCCGGCTTTGACAGTGTTTTTGACGGGAGCAAAATTTCTATGGTTATGGATCACTTTGCTCCGAACAAGGATATAAAAGCCGCAACTCAATGCAAGCAGTGCAGAGATTTCTGCGGAGAGCTTGGAGTAAAGAACTTCTTTGACGTTGGAGATATGGGCGTTGAGCACGCTATACTTCCCGAAAAAGGACTTGTAGCTCCCGGCGATCTGGTTATCGGTGCTGATTCTCACACTTGTACATACGGCGCATTGGGTGCGTTTTCAACAGGCGTTGGCTCAACAGATATGGCGGCAGGAATGGCTACAGGCAAGGCTTGGTTCAAGGTTCCGCCTGCTTTGAAATTTAATATTACAGGAAAGCTGAACAAGTGGGTTTCGGGCAAGGACGTTATTTTGCACATTATCGGTATGATAGGCGTAGACGGCGCATTGTATAAGTCTATGGAGTTCTCAGGCGAGGGACTAAAAAACCTCACTATGGAGGACAGACTTTGTATGGCTAATATGGCTATTGAAGCAGGTGCAAAAAACGGAATCTTTGCTGTTGACGAGGTTACTCTTGATTTTGTCAAGGATAGGGTTTCAAAGGAGTTCAAGGTCTATGAAGCTGATGCAGACGCCGAATATGAAAAGGTTTATGATATTGACCTTTCACAAATAAAGCCTACAGTATCATTTCCGCATTTACCCGAAAACGCTAAAACCTTTAACGAGTTCGGCGATATAAAAATCGATCAGGTGGTTATCGGCTCATGTACTAACGGAAGAATTGAAGACCTCCGTGCTGCTGCTGAAATTCTCAAGGGCAAAAGGGTCGCAGACGGCGTAAGATGTATAGTAATTCCTGCAACTCAAAAGATTTATCTTCAGGCAATGGAAGAGGGGCTTTTGAAGATATTTATAGACGCAAGATGTGCGGTTTCAACACCTACCTGCGGTCCGTGTCTGGGAGGACATATGGGTATTCTTGCAAAGGGTGAAAGAGCCGTTGCTACAACAAACAGAAACTTTGTCGGAAGAATGGGACATCCTGAAAGTGAAGTTTATCTGGCTTCACCTGCTGTTGCGGCTGCATCGGCTGTAACAGGAAAGATTTCTCAGCCAACAGAAGTAATGTAGAAAGGTGGTATGAATATGAAAGCATTGGGAAAAGTACACAAATACGGCGACAACGTAGACACAGACGTTATCATACCTGCAAGGTACTTAAACACAGCAGATCACAAAGAGCTAGCCTCACACTGTATGGAGGACATAGACATCGACTTTGTAAAGAAGATCAAGAAGGGCGATATTATGGTAGCGGAAGCTAATTTCGGCTGCGGTTCTTCTCGTGAACACGCACCAATCGCTATTAAAGAAAGCGGAATATCCTGCGTTATCGCAAAGACATTCGCCAGAATTTTCTACCGTAACGCAATCAATATCGGACTTCCTATTATTGAATGTCCCGAAGCTGCTGAAAACATCAGTGACGGCGACGAGGTGGAAATTGATTTTGACAGTGGAATGATCACAAACAAAACTAAAGGTGAAAGCTATCAAGGACAGCCTTTCCCTGAGTTTATAAAAAACATTATAAATAAGAACGGTCTTTTAAATTCACTAAAAGGCTAGTGGAGGTATTATTATGGTTATTTTAACAATCGACAGTATACCCGGAAAAGAAATTGAAGCGTTAGGTCTTGTTAAAGGAAGCACAGTTCAGTCTAAGAATATGTTCAAGGATATGGGACAGGGCTTTAAGAGTATGGTCGGCGGAGAGCTTAAAAGCTACACCAAGATGATGAACGAGTCAAGAGAGATAGCTACAAAGAGAATGATTGAGGAAGCTCAAGGCATGGGCGCTGACGCAATTATCGGAGTAAGATTTGCAACTTCATCAGTATTGCAGGGTGCATCTGAAATTATGGCATTCGGCACTGCTGTAAAAATCAAAGGTTAATTGAGGAGACTTAAATATGAACAAGAAAATTGCAGTAATAAAGGGTGACGGAATAGGTTCTGAAATTGTCAATGAAGCTGAAAAGGTTTTAAACAAAATCGGTGAAAAGTATGGTCACACATTCGAGTACACAGATGTTTTAATGGGCGGCTGCGCTATCGATGCAACAGGCGTTCCGCTGCCACAGGAAACAATTGATATATGTCTTGCATCTGACAGTGTTCTGCTAGGTGCTGTAGGCGGTCCTAAATGGGACACACTTCCGGGAAATCTCCGCCCTGAGGCAGGACTTCTCGGCATCAGAGGCGCAATGAAGCTGTTTGCAAACATTCGTCCTGCTAAATTAATACCTGCTCTTGCAGGAGCTTGCCCTCTTAAAGACGAGATAACCAAAAACGGTCTTGACCTAGTTATAGTTCGTGAGCTTATCGGCGGAGCATATTTCGGCGAGCGTGACACTCACGTTGACGAAAATGGCGTAAAGCACGCAAGCGATTCAATGGCTTATGCCGACTACGAAGTCGAGAGAATCTGCCGTGTGGCATTTGATATGGCAAGAAAGAGAGGCAAAAAGGTTCACTCGGTTGACAAAGCAAACGTACTTGATTCATCACGTTTATGGAGAGAGGTTGCACACAAGGTAGCAGAGGAATATCCTGACGTAGAGTTTCAGGACATTTTAGTTGACAACACAGCTATGCAGCTTGTTCACAATCCTGCTCAGTTTGACGTAATGGTAACCGAGAACCTATTCGGAGACATTCTTTCAGATGAAGCATCAATGATCACAGGTTCACTTGGTATGATACCGTCAGCGTCACTTGGTGAAGGCTCACTGGGACTTTACGAGCCTATTCACGGTTCTGCGCCTGATATTGCAGGACAAAACAAGGCTAATCCTCTGGCTACAATTCTGTCTGTAGCAATGATGCTCCGTTACTCATTTGATATGGGCAAAGAGGCTGACGCTATTGAGAATGCAGTTGACAAGGTTCTGGCAGAAGGCTACCGCACAGGCGATATTATGTCTGAGGGTATGAAGTGTGTTTCGTGCAGTGAAATGGGAGATTTAGTGGCTGACAGAATATAAATTATTAAAAACGCTAATATAAATAGAATCGGCAAGGACTAATCATTTGTCCCTGCCGTTTTTTTATTTCTATCCAATTCTGCTTTTGAATAAACACATCCGCAGTAATCCTGACGATACAGATTGTATATTCTTGAAAGCTCAATAGAACGCTTATATCCGTTTTTCTTTTTAAAGTCGCTTGGAAGCCATTTAACTCCTTCATACTCCTCCGCTAAACGCTCTCCTATTTCATTTAACTTTTCTGCGTTTTTATAGGGACTGTTCGAAAGCGTAGTTGTGAAATATTCAAACCCGTTTTCCTTAGCATATTCTATCG
This sequence comes from uncultured Clostridia bacterium, assembly GCA_947630825.1. GTDB lineage: Bacteria > Bacillota > Clostridia > Oscillospirales > Ruminococcaceae > UMGS1601. The sequence continues at coordinate 19,478 of CANRJA010000026.1, forward strand.
CTTTTCGCAGCCTTATTTCATAGCATTTAAAGCATCGCTCGCCGCCCTCGGGAATATCCTCCATTCCCTTAACCTCATCGTAAAATTCTCTATCGTTATACTCGAGAATTTCTATATTAATTTCTTTATCAAGCGGCATCTCTGAAACCAGCCTTTTAAGCTCGCTTACTCGGTATTCAAACTCAGACTTCGGACTGATATTCGGATTATAATATAAAAGCGTAATATCAAAATGCTGTGACAGATACTCTAAAACATAGCTGGAGCAAGGCGCACAACAGCTGTGAATTAAAAGTTTCGGATTATTTCCCGAAATTTCCTTTATTATATTTTCAAGCTCTTTGCTGTAATTTCTCTTCATTACTTTTCTCCGTAAAACAAATTCAAGTTAGACATTTGACCTCAATAATTATACCCTTATATATTTTACTTGTCAAACGTAACGACGCTTAAACCGCCATAATTTATTTGTATTTTTTAGAATGATAATAAGTCCGCTCGCATATATATGTTATGAAAACGACATCAGGGAGTTGGGTATTATGAATTTTTCAGGAGATACAGACCGTTCAATAATACTGGGACAATACATAGTTGATAATAAGTGTACAGTTAGAGCTTGCGCAAAGGCATTCGGGATCAGTAAAAGCACAGTACACAAGGACGTAAGTGAAAAGCTGCAAAAAACAAAACCACAGCTATACAAAGAGGTAAAGAAAATTCTTGACTTTAACAAAAGCGAAAGGCACATAAGAGGCGGTATGGCTACAAAGCACAAATATGAGGAGCAAAAGCTGAAAATCAATTCAGAGTCAAATGAATAAATTTTATATATCCCCGAAGCATCGGGGATTTTTTAATACAAAAATCGTCTTAATTTTTGAGATTATAAAATAAAGTGTGTAAGAGTTTCAAAAGCCATATATAAATCATTCCGATCAGCTTTTTAATTAAATGATAAATAGTTTTTCTATACAACTAATTAAAAATTTCTTTTTTATCGTGTCCCCTCCCCCAAAAAAAATCTGCTGATGAAATTATAAACAAAGTTGCCGTAGATAAATCTAAACTTTCCGAACGGAAGTAAAAAAGACAGGAGTACGTTCCTGTCTTTTTATCACTTCTTCTTTAATATTTCCATCAGGCTCTATTCTTGCAATAAGTTAGCTGTCTTTGTTGCCATTAGCATCACTTCTATTAGATTTTTGCTTTATTAATTTCTTCCTCTGATAAAGGTTTTGCCCCCTTCCCCGAGTTGATGGACATAAAAAGGTATGATAAAATGGAAAGGAAATAAATTAAATAATGAAAGGTTATGATAATTATGTCTATCAAAAAAGGTTCAGCACCGCCACGTTATGACAACGCTTTTAAAACAGGTGCTGTGAAAATGGTTACCGAACAAGGACGTTCGATTAAAGAAACTGCCTCGGATTTAGGTATATGTGTTGATACCCTGCGCTCTTGGCTTAAAACATCAGGAGTTGCTCCTTCTGACCGTGTCAGCAGAGACAATCGACGTCAGCGTGAATTGGAAACCGAAATCCGTACCCTTCGAAAACAACTTGCCGAGAAAGACGAGGTTATACGAATATTAAAAAAATCCGTCGGCATACTTTCAACACCATAGGGGAGAAGTACCGTTATATTGATACTTATCGCTCCGTTTTCTCTGTGGATAAGTTATGCCGTATGCTGGAAGTATCCCGGAGCGGTTATTATGCTTTCTCATCAGCTACTCCAAATAAAGTGTAGTAAATAGAAGCAATACTGTCTAGAGTTAAATTATCATTGCCATCCTGAATCAATTTTCTGTAACTATATGCTGCATTATAAAAAGTGTCACGCAGTTCTGTTGTAAAGAAAAAATCATCATCGGCATTATGAAAATAATAAACAGAAAAGCGTTTAGTATCAGCCACTGTTAGCCACCTCCGAATTTATTTTTGATGTGTTTTGCTTTTTTATCTTTGATTCATCAGTTGCCTTTCCTGAACGTATTTCAATATATTCACGCACACCTATCGGAATAGATTTTATATAATTTATCTATATAGTTTTTTAATTCGTCCTCGACATTCATATCTTTTTTATCAAGATATAGCTATTGTCATTGAAAATTTTGGCTTCATTTATGCACCTTCTTTAACTTTTTTATCACATTTTTCATGCACATTATATCATCATATACAGAAAAAATCAACCAAATTTCAATACGGAACTTTTAGCCAATGAGTCCAACCACCTGATGATGTTCTCACCTCAACAAATAGTTTATTATACTCCAAACTCTTCTGCAAAGCTAATTAATTGTTTTAAATTTTGAATACTCCATCTAATTCCCCCTTCATATATACAAAAAGGACTTGCAGTTTTGCAAGCCCTTTTTGTATTCTTATTGTGTAAAGAAAACCCCCGGTTGTACCGGGGGTTCAGTAGAGCTTAAGCGGTGTATTGAAAAAGAAACTCCTTTTGATTAAAATAAAAAGTACGGTTTGACACACTGTACAAAAAAATAAATCAAAAGGAGTGTTGTCAAAATGAACAACAATAACAGTCTAGCACATACAAGCTGGAATTGCAAATATCATAT
>CANRJA010000027.1 GCA_947630825.1 uncultured Clostridia bacterium
AGAATAATGAGGTGTTCAGTGCTGAGGATTACGAAGTTTTAAAGAGCAAAATAAGAAAATTGAATTAATACGGTTAACTAATAAAATTAGGCAATTGTATCATTGTTAGAAAATCAACAAATTATTATGACAGTGAAGGTACACCTATAGGCTTTGATTTTAACGACAAACATTATGACTATATCACCAACTTGCAAGGAGACATAATAGCCATAGTTAGGGGAAACAAGCTAGTTGCAGAATATGAATACGACGCATGGGGAAACTGCACTATTTTAAGAAATACAGATAATATAGCAAACACAAATCCATTAAGATATAGGGGTTATTATTACGATACTGGTACTAATTTGTATTATCTGCAGTCAAGATATTATGATGCTAATATTGGTAGGTTTATTAATGCGGATGAGGCAGATAGGCTAACCGAAAAGCAAGAAACTATTATTCAATATAATATATTTTCTTATTGTGAAAATAATCCGATTAACAATATCGATAAAACTGGTAATGCTAAAAAGAAAATTAATGGTAAGCATAGATATAATAGAAATAAAGTAGTTAAATATATTAATAAATGGACTAAATCATACAACAATAGATTTATTAAATGTACCTATGACTGTACAAATTTTGTTTCGCAGTGCTTATATGCAGGTGGATTTCCTATGAACTATGATTGGAAATGTGTTAAGAATAGTAAATTTATTAGTTTTATTACTGGAAATAAATTTTATGCTACGAAATCTTGGATATATGCAAACAGTTTATATTATTATATACAATCTTATATGTCTAGATATAAAATGTACAAAATAAAAAATGTTGATGATTTAAAAAAATATAAGAAGTATATGGAGGCTGGTGATTTAATTTTCTTTCATACTGAAAAGAAAAATGAATATAATCATGCAGCAATAATAAAATCAATAAAAAATAATGAAGTAAATTATGCTCAACATCAGCCTGGAGAATATAAAGAACTTAATAAACGAATAAGGGAATATAAGAATAAGTGGGCTAAAGGATGGTATATTTATGTTGTTCATATAGATACTTACGCAGAATGGAGGTAACTTAGATGAAAAAAAAGATTATATATATTTGTGTTTATGCTTTTACAGTTTTTCTAATGTTATATTTTATAGTATTGCCAGTTATCAAGTGGAATATATCTTATGATTTATCATCTATTACCAGTGGTGAAAAGGCTGTTGAGTATTACTTGAAAGCAATAGATGAGAAAAATCCCAAAAAGGCGTCAATGATATATCCGTCTTTAAACGAAGGAGATAGTAGCCTTGGAATATTTGATTTTACCTTTATTGAATATTGCAAAATTGATAATATAGAGGAATATGATAATTATGATTCCAATGGTACATTGCTTACTCCGGGTGAAAAGATTTATTATGCTGAATTTTCATGGAGATTTGCGTTTAGTGAATCGCCTGATGTGTTTATGGGATTAACAGATGGAGATGGTACTGGACTTTATTTTCATGTTGCTGAAAATGAACAAACAGGAAATTGGTATATAGTTGATGCTTATACAGGGGTATAGTATTAATAAAACGTATGGTGAAACTTCTGCATCAAATGATTATGGTTTAGTAGATTATTTTAATAAAGCGCCTAAATGGAAAAATGGTTATATAGCATATAGTGTGTTTTTGATGTTTATATAATTATTAAACTATGGAGATGAATTTTAATATGAGAAAAATATATTTAGTCAATACTTTTCTTTTATCGGTGTTTATATTAATATGACTGATTGAGATTATAAGTTGTTTTATTTATGATTCAGTTTTAATATTTAATAATGAATCTTTTATTATAACCTCTTTTATGTTTATATGTTTTCTTTATTTGCTTTTGTTTAAAAAATTCAAAATAGGCTGTTTAAGTATAGTTTATTTGTTAATAGCTTCTGGATTTATGATATTGATTTTAAGAGATAGTATATTATCCTACTTACCATTTTATCATAACGAAAGTTTTTCAATTTCAGAATGTGTGATTACATATTATTCTTTATTGACATTTGCCTTTGCAATTATAAGCGGTGTTATTGCTGTTATATGTCATTACAAGAAAAATTGAAGGTGTTAACATTATGAAAAAAGTTTTAAAAACAATTCTTATTCTTTTTGGTATGCTGGTTTTTGTTGTTTCGGTGTGTTTTCTGTATATTTACAAGCCCAATAATCTCAATCCGGAAGATACTATAAAAAAGTATATAGGTTATTGGAAAGATGATTTCACTATAGGGATGAAATCCTTAGAGTCAAAAGAAGCTGAATTTGTTGATATTAAAAGACACGAGTGTAAAATAACTAAAATAGATAATGTAAAAATTCAGGATATAACAGATGAGGAAATTGACCAGTATAAGGAGCAATATGAAGAAACATTTTCTAAAGACGAGTTAAATAATTTAAAAATATATAGTGTTGATTTTAATGTTTCCACTGATGATAAGGAATGGGAAGGAGAACATACATTTATTGTTGATTTAGTACATGAAAAGCAAGGTTGGCTTGTACTTAGTTTTGGACATCCATAGAAATTTTATCTGACGGATTTATATGGAGATTTTTTAGAATGCAACGCTTAAGCTCTACTTAACCCCCGGTACAATCGGGGGTTTTCGTTATACAAAAAAATCCCTCTTACATAATGCTTAAAACAAAATGCAAGAGGGTTATTTTTTTGCAAGTGTAATACGGTCAGAAGTAAAGCCTATTACATTAGTTACGGTTGTAAATTATAACCTGCTTTAATCGCATCTACAATAACCTGACCATTTTCAGTAATTGTATTAGTATATCTATTAAAAATTGCTGTTCCTAAGTAACCCGTAACACCGTTATCCCAGTATGCTGTTACAATACCATATAAAGCTGCATAATAATTTAACCAATTATCATAATTAGCTCTTTGATAAGTATTATTCTTATTTGGAGGACCATATTCACATATTATTACAGGCATTCCAAAACCAGTTGCAAAATTCGTAACCTTTTGGAATTGGCTATTCATATATGATGTACCATATTGACCGTTTTCATCCCATGTTGTTGAATTGTCACTACCACCATCGTATCCGCCTAAGTTGAAGTCAGATGGAGTATAATAGTTAACAGAAAGCATTAATCTGTTTGTAGCTGAATCTGTAGGCTTTTTAAATCCTGCAATAGTCCAATCAATATTAGTATTGTATCCAACAACAACTAATATACGGTCTGTGTTATTAGCTCCGCCTGCATTGCGTACAGCATTAACAAATGCTTGGTTAAGAGCATTTATGTTGTCATATTCAGTTAGTGTTGGCGGAGCAGCATAATTACTTGCAGAATTCATAAGCTCATCAGCTGATTGGAATATTACTTTTTGATCGTAGCCGGCAAATGCCTGAGCAATATCTGCCCATAGAGCAGAGTACTTATTCAGTATGTCATTAAATTCTGCACCTGTTGCGTCTATATTTATCCAGTATCCATTGATTCCCGGCATACTATCACCATGTAAGCTAACTATAGAATACATACCCATATCATATGCATAGTTTACAACCTGCTGAATTCTAGCCATATAAACATCATCTATAGTACCATCTTCACCTATTAAATTTAAAAAAGTAACAGGTATTCTAATTGTGTTAAAACCAGCAGCCTTTACAGCCTGAATAAGCTTTCTGGTAGCTTTTGCATTACCAGCAGCCTTTTCATTAATATTGCCGTATGCGTCAACAATTTCTAGCGCATTACCTAAATTCCAAGCTAGACCCATGTTTTGAGAAATGGTTGTAGCTGTTTGACCTGATACAGGGTTTTCTTCAAGACCTTCGTTATTATCATACACGTAAATCTTTGTAACTGTGCATTCCTGATATGCAGCTATAAATTTTGTAGTTGTATTCGGGATCTCGGTTGTGTATGTATAAGTACCTGCGTCGTGCGATACATAGTTAGGATCCGGAGTTGAGAATATTTCGTCGCCGGTTTCCGGATCAATTGCACCTGTTGAAATTTTGATTTCAGCCTGCGATCGGTTTATATTGCCATTACCGTCTATATCTGAGCTTGCTTCAGGATAAGTTACAGTAACATCAACAGTTGGGTTGTACCATGCACTGAGGTTAATTGCTGAAACTTCAATGTTCCATGCGCTTGCATTAACAGTTGCTGCTCCTACAGGGTCAACCTTCATTTTACTTGCAGTACCCATAACATAGTTACCTGTGATGGTAAATGGTTCCTGTACATACGGAGTTGTTCCAGAAACAAGCTTTAATGATACGATTGATACAGCTGATGTACCAATTAAACCTGTCTGAAGATTAATACCATATGGTGTTCCGCCTGTTGAAAGCTTGCTTTCAATTGTCTTAATAGGTACTTCAACTGTGTAGGTTGTACCTGCTACAGGGGTAACATTACTTTTTTGGTCATATCCTGTAGGACCTACGGTTGTCTTTTGCCAACCACTCCAGTTGGTGTCGAATACAAGGAACTCGAAAGTATCATTGTATCCAACATATGGTTCAGTTGCTGATTCGGGCTTCGAAGGTGTTCCTACAGTATCATACTTAAATGATATTTCGAATGCAATGTCCTGAAAATAAATTTGTTTATTGTATGATTCAATAAAGAATCCATCTTCAGCGTAAGGACCGCCATTAGTGATAAGTGTAGTGTCAGCGTTAGCGCCTAATGATGCTCCACCTACAATACCTGTAACCGCTAATGTTGCAGCTGCGGCACAAGAAAATAACTTCTTGAACTTTTTCATTATTATTCCTCCTCGTATAAAATATTTAATAAAAGTAATAATGAATAAATATTATCCATTATTTACTAGTATAGCACAAAAATTGTATTTATGCTGGTTTTTCATGAATTTTGTAGGCTTGTACAAACAAAGTGTAAATCATTTGTGTATTTTTACTATATACTTTTATACGCTTAAACAATATAAAAAGCGCAGTACATCTTTTGCACTACGCTCAAATTGATAATTATTCTTAAATATTATATCTAGTTATATCTCGTAATTTCCGCCGTTTAAGTTCTTTTGCATTTCAACCAATTCCTCAAGGGTAATGCTATCAACAACATTGTTGATAGCCTCATATAGCTTTTTCCATACATACAATGTAACACACGATTCGCTTCTGTCGCAGTCGTTTTCCTCACCTTCAAGACAAGCTACAGGTGCTAGACTTCCCTCGGTAAGTCTGATTATCATTCCCACTGTATAATCCTTAGGGCTTTTAGCTAGCCTATATCCTCCGCTAGAACCGCGCACGCTTTTTACATATCCTGACTTGGAAAGTATAGTTATAATCTGCTCAAGATATTTATTTGAAATACCCTGTCTTTGCGAAATGACCTTTAAAGAAGTGTATTCGCCATTGTCATTTGCTGCTAAATCCACCATAAGCCTTAGTGCGTATCTTCCCTTTGTAGAAATTTTCATATGCCTTCATTCCTTAAATCATACTATATAACTAGATTATATAATATATTCATAAAAAAGTCAACCGGCAAGGATAACCTAGCCGGTTTTAATATGTGAATGTTTTCTTATTTATCATAGATATTTCGCCTGTGTCCAACATTTAAAACTAAGATTGTAACCTGTTTATCTTCAATTTCGGCAATCAACCTGTAATTTCCAACGCGATACCGCCATTGACCCGACCTGTTAGCTGTCAAGCCTTTGCCAAAACTTCGTGGATTTGTACATCCCTCAAGATTTTTTTCAATCCACCCTATAATCAATGACGCTGTATGTCTGTCTAATTTTTTCAAATCCTTTAATGCTCTGTCAGAAAAAACTACCCTGTAACCATTCATAAACCTAGCTCCTTTTTAACTTCATCAATAGAATAGGTTATCGGATTTTTTCTGTATTCTGCAATGGCTTCCTCATAGCATTTTAAATCATATTCATCTTCAATTTTCTCCATTACCGCATTTCTAATTAAGTCCGATAAGGAAATATTATTAAGCTCCGCGTATTTTTTAAAAAGCTCAGTATCTTCATCATTTAATCTTACCGAAATAGTCATAGTATCATCTCCTTCTGTAATACATTGTATTACGTTTTTTAAGATTTGTCAATACTATTTTGCGATTTTTATTTCTATTCAAACTTAAATATCAGCAAAAAATTGTTCTTGTCATTATGTATAATTACTTAAATTTTTCACTATAAAAATTCATATCAATAGGACCAATATTCTTTTCAAATTTAGAAATATAACTGTTAATCATATATTTCAATTGTCCTTTTAGAGAACGTCCAAAATATTCAGAAACATAATGAATTTTATAAAATTTTTCTTCTTCAATATCAAGATGTATATGTCTGATTTCTGTGTTTTTACTTTTCATTTTTAATTCCTCCTGATTTTAAATTTACCCCTATTTCATTTGCAGAATTATTATATCATAAAAAAATAATATTATTTTGTTTTAGTCAAAAAATGACTAAAACAGAAAATTAAAAGTCAGTTACCTTTTTAAAACATAATTACAAACATATAATAAAAATATCCATTAGGTATTTCTTTTTTGTCTAATTTATGCTATACTTATTATAAATATAAAAATATACTGCGGAGGTTTAATAATGAGAGCTATAGTTACCGTAATAGGAAAAGACGATATAGGTATTCTGGCTAAGGTTTCGTCTGTATGTTCTGAATATAAAGCAAATGTTATAGAGGTTACTCAATCTGTATTGCAGGATATGTTTGCTATGATTATGCTTGTAGATATTTCAAATCTGAATATTCCTTTTGCAGAGTTAAGCGATAAAATGTCGGAACTCGGAAAAGAACTCGGGCTTTCGATAACCGCAATGCACGAGGACGTTTTTAACTGTATGCACCATATTTAATTGACCGGTGAGCCACCGGTGGCTCTGCTGCCTTTGGAGAATTTGTACAATGTAATAACTTTGTACAACGGCAGGTCTATCAATTGATAAATAATAATTGACAATGGATATTGGAGGTTGAGTAATGCTTAACGCATATGATATACTTGAAACTATTCGTATGATCCAGGACGAAAATCTTGACATTCGTACAATTACAATGGGAATTTCTCTGCTTGACTGCATAGACAACGACATTGACAAGGCTTGCGGAAAGGTCTATGAAAAGATAACAAGATGCGCTAAAGACTTGGTCAAAACCGCAGATGAAATTTCAAAGGAATTCGGTATACCTATTATAAATAAGAGAATTTCGGTAACTCCTATCGCAATAGTGTCAGCCGCATGTAAATGCTCGCCCGTACCGTTTGCGTTAGCTATGGATAAAGCGGCACAGGCTGTCGGGGTCGATTTGATAGGCGGATATTCTGCACTTGTTCAAAAGGGCTTTTCGGCAGGTGATATTGAACTTATAAACTCTATCCCTGAGGCATTGAAGTCTACAGAAAAAGTATGCTCGTCAGTTAATATCGGCTCGACTAAGACGGGAATTAATCTTGACGCCTGCAAGCTGATGGGCGGTATTGTAAAGCAGTGTGCTGAAGAAACTTTAGATAAAAACTGCTTCGGTGCGGCAAAGCTGGTTGTGTTCTGCAATGCCGTTGAGGATAACCCCTTTATGGCAGGAGCCTTTCACGGAGTCGGTGAGCCTGATTGTATGATAAATGTAGGAGTATCGGGACCGGGCGTTGTGCGTTCTGCACTTTCAAAATACCCCGATGCAAATATAACAGAAATTTCGGACATAATAAAAAAGACTTCTTATAAAATAACAAGAATAGGTCAGCTTGTGGGGGTGACTGCCTCGAAGCGGTTAGGTGTTCCGTTCGGAATAGTTGATCTGTCACTCGCACCGACCCCTGCTGTCGGAGACAGCGTTGCTCATATTCTTGAGGAAATAGGTCTTGAGTGTTGCGGAACTCACGGCACGACAGCAACTCTTGCTCTTTTAAACGACGCCGTTAAAAAGGGTGGGGTAATGGCTTGCTCAAGAATAGGAGGACTTTCAGGTGCATTTATACCTGTATCTGAGGATTCGGGTATGATAGCGGCAGCAGAAAGCGGAGTTTTAACTATCGAAAAGCTGGAGGCTATGACTGCGGTATGCTCGGTAGGACTTGATATGATAGTTATTCCCGGAGACACTTCTCCTGACACAATAGCGGCGATTATTGCAGACGAAGCGGCTATCGGTATGGTAAACACAAAGACGACTGCGGTAAGAATTATACCTGCTATCGGCAAAGATGTAGGAGACGAGCTTGACTGGGGCGGACTTTTCGGTCACGCGCCTGTTATGGCACTGAAAAAAGAATCTCCGTCTCGATTTATCAATCGTGGAGGGCAGATCCCTGCGCCTTTACATTCACTTAAGAATTAAACAACTCATTTGTGTTCAAAGCTGTTAAACTTTAATTAGAAAGGAATATGACTTTATGAAAAAAATACTATCGTCAATTACTTTAATAATTCTGTGCGCTTTAACAACAATTCTCTGCGCTTGTGAAACCAATAAAACAGGTACATCTTCTTATGAAAACAACAGCGCGACCGTATCAAAAGACTCAACAAAAATAACCGAGCTTTCTGTTTTTGATGAAAAAACAAGCTATATAGACTCTATAGAGAAAATAATTTCAGGCAAGGTGTATACTATAAAGGGTATGCTTAAATCAGGTACAATGGGGCTTATTACCGAAAGTCCAATAACGATATCTGTAAAAGATGAAAATAATTATTATTACTCTGTTCAAACGGTATCGTCTTATCAGGAATACCTTGTAGCAGACGGCACTGCATACATTTTGAATTCTAAAGACAAACTATATGCTGTTTCCAAGAACAAGACCGCGCAAAACATAAAATCTACTATTGACACATATTTCCCGTCAAAAGACTTGCTTAATTACAAGGATACCTACAGTGTTAGCTATAATAATGAAGAATATATTCGAGAGAGATACGAGTTTACTGATTCAAACAGTTCAAATCAGACTGTTTCATACTTTTTCAGTAATCAGGAGCTTAAAATAATACAGTATGTTCATCAGGTTATGGAAATGAAAATCGACTCGTATCTGAACATAGAAAGCATTTCACTTGAAAGCGACGACAGCTATTATAAAAAAATCAAGAATTATAAAAAGGTTTCTGAAGATACGCTTATTAATTCTCTGAACAATTCTGATTCGTCAGACGAATATATTTTAGAGCTTCTCGACTCTATGGGAATCACAGATGACGATTTAAAAGAAATGGGCTATACAAAGGAAGATATTTTAAATATGAACGATAATCAATTGAGTATTTTCCTTGCAGGGCTCTACGGCGAGGATGTAACTGACAGCGACGAAGAATAAAATAAAAAACAAATGACCGTTTAGGCTTCAATTCACAGCGTAAGCGGTCATTTTTATTTGTATAAATTAATCTATTTCAATAGCTTGATTTTGCCTATAATAGGAAGTTCCTTAGCTTTTCCCTGAACGGCGTTTATGATACCGATAATTGCCAAAACAATAATTAAGATGCCTATCGCCCAAGTAACAACTGAGAAAATTTTACCCAACGGGTCAGCGATAGCGTTCATAACGATTCTTATAATTGATAAAGCGATACACAAAACAACATTTACGATCAACAGGGTCAAGCCCTGATTTGAATGGAATTTTGCAAATTTTGAATTCGGCGCAGCCAAAATCGGAATTAACACCAAAATGCTAATATAAGCTAATGCTGCAAGTGCCTTGTTATTTGTTATATCCGTCTGATCGTAATCAGATGTGTAATCGGGTGTATTATTAAAATCGGCAATTTTAGCTCCCAAATCCTCAACAGATTCAGAAAAATTCTTTGTTTTATTGTTAGAATCCTGAGAAGCTGTGCCGCTGTCTACAGGAGCGCCGCATTTGTCGCAAAACTTACTTCCGTCAGCAAGCTTATTGCCGCATTGTGAACAAAAAGCCATATATAATTCCTCCAATATTATAAGTATATTTACATTATATCACGCGCAAAATTATAAGTCAATTTTTTCATATTTTAATTTACCTTCATATGTCATATTATTTATCGCAAAGCATATATTTATTAAAAAATATGAGAAGGGTTATTATATGGAAAACAACAACTATCCGTTTGTAAACACACCACTGCCTTATGATTACAGCGCTCTGGAGCCGTTTATAGATGAAAAGACAATGTATTTGCATCACGACAGGCATCTTCAAACCTATATTGATAATCTAAACGCCGCATTAGAGAAACACCCCGAATTGCAAAAGCTGTCTCTTGAACAGCTTATAAAAGTCTCAGGCAGACTTCCAAAACAGCTTCAAACAACTATACGCAACAACGCAGGCGGAGTTTATAATCACCGTTTCTATTTTAACGGTCTTACAAACCCTGCCAAAAAAGAACCCAACGGCAGACTTGCTCAGGCTATAAAGCAATGTTTCTCTGACTATGACAATTTTGAAGCCGAGTTTAAAAAAGCGGCGCTTTCGGTTTTCGGCTCTGGCTATGCATGGCTTGTTTACAGCCGTCATAGGCTTAAAATCGTTACTACTCCTAACCAGAACAGTCCCATAGAGCAGGGCTTATGTCCTATTCTGTGCATAGACGTATGGGAGCACGCCTATTACCTAAAACATTACAATGTCAGAGCAGATTATGTTGACGATTGGCTTTGCATAATTAATTGGGAGCAAGCAGAACAGAATCTTATAAACTGTATAAAAAAATAAAAGACTAACTATAAAAAGTTAAGCTCAAAATAATAAATAAAATTTATAAAATAGGCAAACAGACATCCAAAGGATGCCTTTAAAACGGTTGAAAGTGTTAATGAGAATAAAAAATGCATATAAAGGAATTTTTAGTCCAAAGGTTGTCTCGGATTTTAATGATATCTTAAAAACAGAAATGGCGAGACAATATATAAGAATTGAATGGTGAAATACTCATTGGTTAACATTAAAAATAATAAAAAGCACTGAAAACCCCGAAAATAGGGTATTTCAGTGCTTTTTCATTGGCGGAGAAAGAGGGATTTGAACCCTTTACAAATCGCGTAAAACTGGGATATAATCAATATTTGCGGAAACTTTGCGGAAACTATTCTATAAGTTTATTAAAACTGTCGTTTAATTTTTTTGAAATTTTCTTTTGCTCATCATCAAATATATGCTGATAAACATTCTTAATCATAGACGGTGTAGATTGTCCTAATCGCTCCATAGCATATTTATCGCTTACTCCATTAAGTAGCATAATACTAGCGTTAGCATGTCGTAAAGCGTGTATTTTAAACTTGGGAAGGCCATTACTTTCACAAAGTTTATAAAAAGATCTCAATATGCTACTAGGCAACATATTTGATATATATTCATCATCACTTTGATTATTTCTACTTTCGTTTAATATTCTACATAGATAATCAGGAACATCTAAGAGTCTGTTACTTGCATATGATTTATTCTCTTTTTTATGAACATACATATTATATTCATCAGGTACTACAGATCCGCTTATTAAAAGTGTTTTTTTATCGGAATTGTAATTGCCCCATTTTAATGCTTTTATTTCACTTTGACGTAATCCAAGCAATAAAGCTAATAATATAGGAACTTCTATATTTTCACCGTGAACAATTTTTATTATAATTTTTATTTGATTTAAGTCAGGTATAACATATATAGTTTTTGTCTTAGGTTTTAAATCAATTTTTGGAATACTTAAATTATTCTGCTGTAAAACTGCTGTTAATAATCCAAACTGATTATTTATAGTTTTGGCACTGTATTTTAATGCGTTTTCATTAGCCCAGTTTTGCAGAACTATATTGTCTAATTCATCTAAAGGTTTTTTAATAATGCTTTTATATGCATTACGTTGCATTATTCTGTAGCCTCTGATTGTAGAGGGAGATAATATACTGTTCTTAGATTCAATGTAGCTGTCTATAGCCTCATTCAAAGGTTTTTTACATGTAGGCATATTTTGCTTGTTTTTATATTCTGAAGCTAATCTGATACATTCGTATTTATTTTCGTGAGTAAAACTTTTGTATTTTTTCTTTCCTGTTTCATCTTTGCCTATATATACTTTACACCTATATGTACCGCTTTTTTGTTTTTGTACATTCATATTTTTAAATCCTCAGGTATCTTATATATGTTCGTTTTACTTGTGTTTTGATCTTTTAAATTTGTTTTTACTTTACTCGCTAGCTCACTTTTCGCTTCTGTTGATGCCGCTCAGCAGGGGTGTTTATTTTGTTATCAAAAAAGCACCCCATTTCTGAGGTGCTTTTAATGAGTGTTCGTAAAGAACATTGTCTTTTGTACTGCCGGCAAGCGGCTATGTTACACACTCATTATAACCTCATTTTATTTAATTGTCAATATCATTATTATATATTAACTGATTTTTACTTATGCTTATTATGTTTTAAGTAATCTTCGCTGTTAATTTATCTCTCCAATTTTCAATCAACCCCATACATTTTAATATATCATTTTTTATTGATTCATCAATTGAGTTTAAATACTCATTTATTGCTTGTTCTAAAGAATTAATAAAGGAATCAAATTCTGTTGAATCTAAAAGATATTTAAATATTATACATACTGAAAATATATCATTTTTTCCCTGAGTAGGTTCAAGTGTTTTATGGATAGGTAAATCTGTAAGAGCTTTTTTGGTCTTGTACATAAACAGTCTCTCATTATGTGCACACACATTTCTGAATTTAGAAAGAACGCTTAGCATTGCTTCCAATTGATTTGAATATATACAATAGCTGCTATATTCTTTTGCTATTTTAGATTTAAGTGATTGATCGGAGCATTTATATGCTACGGACATATTACCAAAAGTTAAAGAATTTACTAATACCCACAAAGGAACATATCCGTATTTATTTTTATGGTGTATAATATAAGGTCTATCACTATTTGATGCCCTTCTTAAATGATTCTCAATAAGATCATCAACATCATTTTTGAATTGATCATAGTTGTAATTGTTTGGATTTAGATAATCAAGATAATCATCACCGAACATCTTACAGAAACTATAAGAGTAAATAGATTTTAACTTTCTTTCAATCGTTAGTATATGTGACATCAGAATTTGTCGTAAATTTTCATCGAATGAGTATAATTTATGTATGCTTGAAAAGTTTGCTTTTGGTTTGTACATGCGTGTTTCCTTAGATCTAAATACATCTCTATATCCGTGAATAAGTGCATAGAAACTAGTGTCTGAAAGAATTTGTTTTGCAACATCTTCATCTTCAATATAAAGATGTTGTTTCTTTAATTTTTCAATTTGTTCGTCATAAGTTAAAAACTTTATTCTTTTTATGTTATTCATTAAACTTCCTCCAAAACAAAAAAGCCTCTGCTGATTATAGCAGAGGACGATTTTGGGTTACGGGACCCTCAGGTGCACCATAACGCGATCAGTGTAGTAATTATAACATGTAGAAAAACAAATGTCAATACTATTTTACAATGTTTTTGATTGTATATTACTACCCTATATAATATGCTCTACTATACTACATTTATTCAATAGATTTCATCTGTTAATGTCTGCCTCTGTGGTGTTGGCGCACCGCAAGGGCATTTTTATTTTTTATTATCTATAATAAACTCCTCGAAGTTTTTATATACTGTTCGCTCAAGCGGATTTGTAAGAAATTTGTTCCTTTTATATAAAACACTCATTCTCTCGGCTCTGATCTTTGCCGCTTGAAGTGAAATGTCACAGGCAGAAGCTATTTCTTTCGGAGTATGCAGGTCAAGCCCCCATAAAACACAAGCCGGAGCTAAAAGCCTTGAGGCAAATATGTCGGATTGTGTTTCTATAGCAGGCTTTGACAAGTTGAATGTTCGTTCATACCTATCTTTTTTCAACTCGTGACCTAGTAAGATATGCCCTAATTCGTGGGCAAGCGTAAATCTGCACCGTTGCGGTGTATCTTTATCATCATATATGATATACCATTGTTCATTTATCAAAAGACTTATGCCGCTTTCGTTAGGTCTTACAAGATTAGCATTGCTGTTTTTAGCAAACTTAATCCCTGCTGATTTCAAAATCTCAAAGATATTGACCGGCAATGACTTTACATTGTAGTCAATCAGACATTGCCACGCTGCGTCTCTTGCGTTTTTATACGCTCCATAAGTCATTTGACTATTTCATTGATATGTTTTCTTTGATGAGGTTGATTAATAGATTATCTCATTTTATTTTTTTGCCACAATAAGGACAAAAGCACTTCTCATCTTCGGTTTCGTCTTTATCTATACTTTCAATAAATCCGGCTGAAATTATACCTGCTGGAACTGCTACAAGTCCTATACCTAAAATAGCTATAATTGCACTTAATATCTTTCCTAATGCTGTAATTGGATAAATGTCACCATATCCTACCGTTGTTAGCGTAGCAACAGCCCACCATAATGCAGAGAATGCATTTCCAAAAGCCTCAGGTTGTGCATCGCTTTCTATATTGTACATTAAAACTGAGGCTATTATCATTAAAATAAGAACAACAAAAATTGAAGAAATTAATTGATTTCTCTTTCTTTTAAATACATTCCATATTACTGATAATGCGGTAGTATAGCGGTTGACTTTAAAAATTCTCAATAGTCTGACTATTCTAATCATTCTTAAAACACGCAAATCAATTGGTATTATAAAAGGTAAATAGAAAGGCAGTATTGCCAACAAGTCTATTATAGCCATAAATGAAAATATGTACTTTATTCTTGCTTTGAAAGGTGATAAATCAGGATAAAGCAAATCCGACGTATAAAGTCGACAAGCATATTCAATCGTAAACACAATTACCGAAAACAGTTCAATATAACTAAACCAGTTTCTGATTTGTCTTGGTACATCAAAAGTATCTGCAATAACTAGTATTACATTTATGATTATTAATATAATGATACTGATGTCAAAGATTTTACTTGCCTTATCATCTTCATTTGCCTTTTGAACTATCTCAAAAAGCCGTTGTTTAATTCTTTTCATAGTTAATTATAAATATCTTGTCAAGACGTCAAGTAAATCTTGTTTGTATTGTTCGATTTCATATAAATCATTTAATGAAATTCGTTTTTCCTTCTTGTCGGCATCAGGTATAGCTATATATTTTGTTGAGCTATTAAAATACAATCTACAAATCCATTTTGTAGTTTTATTTTTATAAAGAACAGCCATGTATCTTTCATTATCTTTAAATGTAATATCATCTATATTGACTACTTCTTTTAAAATGTTTTTTATTATAAAATACGCTTCAAGCTCGTCCTGAGTGGTTACAATATTACGCTTCGGTTTTATATCCTCTTCAATTTCTTCTGTTTCAGCAGTTTCCTCTTGAGCGTTTAAAGCTGACTTAATTTTCTCGTTCATATTTTCAGTGATGTATTGGTTAAGAGAGGCTTTTAAAATAGGTCTAAACTTTTCTATGACAGACTGTGTCTTTTTTCCGTCATAGACAGCAGAAACAAATAAACTCACAAAACTATCACTTGGATTTTGTAATTCGTTAGCAAAAACCGTTTTAAATTGTGTAGAGTATTTCAGATTGGATGCTGTATCAAATATTTTCTCAACATCAAATGAGGATTTACTGAATTTTTTTAGTTCAGTCACTTGATTCTCTTTAATATCTAAAATATTAACGTCTAAAAATGGCTTTGCATCCATTTTATTTGGTTGTTCTAAATCAGTATAAAACTTATACCTTATGCCATTTGTTAAAATAGCGAATTTAGCTTCAGTTGTTCCAAAATACCTAAAAAGCTGTGAGTTATGTTTATCAAGATTTTCAGATATTGATTTTGCTTCTATCAAAATACATGGCTTGCCATCTTTCAAAATAGCATAATCAACTTTTTCACCCTTTTTAATACCTACATCAGCAGTATATTCTGGCACAAATTCTTGAGGGTCAAAAACATCATATCCTAACATTGAGAAGAAAGGCATTATTATAGATGTTTTAGTAGCTTCCTCTGTTTGAATTGAATCTTTCAGACCTTTGATACGATTGGAGAACTGTTTAATTTGGTCAATAAAATCCATAGTTGTTTCCTCCTTGACATTTTCAAAATAATGTCATATAATATTTTTGTCGGAATGTGGAGTATATCTCTATATTCTGTATATAATTCTTCTTTAATCCCTGCCAGTATAGCGGTACTGGTTGGGATATTTTATTTTAATATATAATCATAACTCATTATCGTCCATTTCAACAGCTTTAAGAAGTCTTTCATACTCATCCTGTGTAAGCTCGACTGTTTGAGGCTTTTCGCCGTCTGAGCTTCGAGCAACCTTAAACATTTTAACGGTCTTTTCTTTGTTTTCACTTACTGCACATCTGTTATATTCAATGTTTAATATGCTATCAACAGCGTTTTTACCGTAAATGTCAAGTGAATGATATTTTTCAGTAAAACTAGGCGACATTGAAAGAGTTTTAGTTTTTCGATATTCTTTATAAAATTCTTCTGGATCGCAATCTAAGTAATCACATATTTTTAAGAATTTTTCTATCTCAACCTTTGTATTATCGCGTTGAATCATACTGCTAAGTGTAGTTTTTGGAATATCAACAGCCTCTGCAAGTTCAGCCTGTTTAACATTTTTTTCATTCATCTTTTGTTCTAAAAGTTTACCAAATCCCATATTTTTTCCCCCTTAAGTTGCATTATATCATACTATAAAATGTATTTCAATAGTTTTGTACGAATTATCGTATAAAAATTTAAACTTTGTACGAATTGCACATATTTATCAATGAATTTATGTGCAAAATGTGGAAATACGAAAAAATGTACAAAACTACTTGACAATGTACAAAAAAGCGTTTATAATACACTTAACGAACGAAAAAGCGTTCATATTTAAAGAAAGGATGTGAATTTATGTATAAAAATCTTTTGAATAGTCTGCAAAATAAAGGTATATCAATCAATGCTGCTGCTGCCGCAATACAAATGCCAGAAGCAACTTTTCGCACTAAGGCTCAAAATCGCAGTTTTTATTTTGAAGAGGCATTACAAATTCGTGATAATCTTTTTCCTGAACTAGACTTACGTTTTTTGTTTAAAAAAGACGAAGCCTCATAAAGCAGAGGGAAAGAGAGAGCAGAGGGGGTGAGGAAGATGCATCATTACATCAGTAAATATGTTGAAAATGGTACAAGGTATGCTGA
>CANRJA010000028.1 GCA_947630825.1 uncultured Clostridia bacterium
CTGTTGAAATCTGCTAACCGCTTGCCTAGTGATTTTTCATAGTTAATTGACATTCTTTTCATCTCCTTATAAATTTTTCTCAATATTTGTAGGCAACATAAGTCCATTTGCCATTAAGATTTGAATAACCTACGAATATGTTAATCGATTGTTCGTCTACAACCGAAACATATCCTTTATAGCTTGCAACAGTAGTTGTTTTATTTGTTTTAGGGTCAACAGTTGCTGACATAGCAAGTATTCCACCTGGTGCAAAAAGTTCTACATATCGGACACCCGAAAAGTTTCCTGAAAATTTCATTGTGTAATTAGATTGGGCATTTTGACTTTCTTGCTGTCCTGTTATTACCATAATCTGTGCCGCTTTTGCCTCATATACTGTTGAATTTGTTATTTTTGATATTGAACCTTGCGATACTGCTCGTTTTGCTTTGTCAATGTTGCTTTGTCTGCTTTCTCCCAGTTCTATGTATACTTCGTGCTTGTTAGCCTTCCATACTTCTGAAACCCCTATAATTTGCCGTGTTTCTTCTATGTTTAAGCTCTCAATTCTTACAGTAACAATGTCACCTAGATTAAAGTTTTTGGTATACACATATTTTCCGGTGTTGGCAATCTTCACATCTAAATTTACGACATTTTCATATTTTTCAAGCTCAGCCCTTGCATTGCTTTCCAACATATATAAGATTTCTGATTTATCAGTTATATTTTCCTCGTGTGTTATTTTTCCATCATTAACTGTTTTTACAGGTAACATACCAGTGTTATCTAGTAATATCCATCTCTCTGTTTCACCGTATTCAGTTACTCGCTCTGATTTGTAATCAAGGTTGATTTGCTCACCATTAAAGGTCGGTCCTAAAACTTTAACACAGTTTTTGTAATTACTTTCGTCATAAGTTACTGTAAAATTTTCTAGCTGATTTTCTGTAAAAACAACCTTAGTATTTTCAATGCTTGGAAGCATTTTTAGGATTTTAAAGCTGTTTTCTTCTGGTTGTGCTGTATAAATAAAAGACGTTTCGTTAGTCTTAGACAGTTCAAATGCTGCAGACATTACATCTTGATTATTTATTTCAAAATCGAATGATTGAGAGGCGCTATTGGTGTATTTTCCAAAGGTATTTGTTATATTTGTATCATCATAAATAAAACAAGAGTCTTTTTCTAAGATAAATTTTTGTATCATGAACCCTATTCGTCTATATAAAGAATCACTGGCATAGCTTAGTTCAGTTCTACGCTCTAATTGATAGTATTCAATTACAACATTAGAAAGCTCATGCTCCATAAAAAAGCCTGAGATTTGCAAAAACTTACCCTTTATATTCTGAGAGTATATTTTTTGCTGTATTATGCCTACATTTTGTCTTTCATCGCAAAAAACATAATGCCAATCATCAGTTGCATTTACACTAGCTGGAAGCTGTATTGAAAACTGTCCGCAGGAATACCACTTTTGATCCCATTGAATATTAATAGCCTTACCTAGAGTGCATATTCTTTTGAAATTTTTATCCGTAACAGAAAAAAGCATCTTAAAACCCCCTATATAGTTCTTTAAATTTCATAGTCGCAGAACTTCTGTTTGGTGTTGAATCGTTAAATATTACAGAATAATTAATCGAAGCACCGTTAGGACCATTGAAAACGAAACTTGAATTTACATAGCGTATGCCATAAGATTGACCATCTATTGGATGGTTATATTGTTTATTAGGCTCGGTATATAAAACAGTTATTCCGTCAGGGAAGGTTATTTCAACCTCTTTAATTGTGTATGGTGCCGTATAGCTTGCGGTGTTATTTGCTGTTATTTTAAGAGTGCCTGACAGTTTTGGTCTTTTGTTAGATGTAAAACTTGCAAATTGATATCCTGCTACAGGCGGTATACGAGGCATTGGATTACCGCTTACTATATAACTTGTCAGGTCTTCTTTAGTAGCGGTGTTTGTTAAAATGCCATATTTACAGTCTAACTCTAAATTATTATTAGAGTTTTGGTAATTGTCGGGAAGTATAATGTGTATATTACACCCTGTAACAGGGGTTATAAACATTTCATTTTCACCAATCAGCGAAATAGAAATGATAGGCGTCACTGGGAATTGTCCGCCGACCGTAAATCGGCCTCTCATTGATACTTCATTGAAGCCTGAGTAAAAATACGGATCAGGGCAAAGCATAGTAAATGTTAAGTCCAGTGGTCTGCGGTTATTTCCTGTCGGTAGTTTGTAAGCCAGTAATTCGCAGTCAATAAATAAATCTTTGCTGTCATATTCAATTTCCATTGTATATGTATCATCAGGGTCAAAGAAATCCATAACGGCAGCTCTAGCGGTAATACTTCCTGCACCGGAACCTGAATTGTAACAAGGGTAGGACATATGAGCAGTTACACTTATGTCGCGTCTGCCTGTGTATTTGCCCGTTACTATTTCACCTGTACCGATTGCAGGCGTTTCAGTATAAACATTAAGAGTGAGTGCGTCAATGCCCTCTATTTTAGTTGCTTTCCACTTGCTGTTTTCACCATCAATTACAAACTGCTGATTATCACTTAAACGTGTTAATTTTATCATGTTATGCGCCTCCAAGTCCGTATGTTTCGTTATACTTAATTGCTCTGGCTATTTCATCAGGAGCTTGCATAGGTTCTTCAAAGACATTCTGAATGCTTTCGGTTGTCGTATTGTTATTGCAGTTAGTATAGTTATTCACTATCGTATTAGGCGTATTGGCCGTTATGTTAGCTGAAATGTTGCCCAGTGTTGCTCCTACTGCGCTCTTGGCATTGGCAAATGCAGATTTAAGTTTATTTGCTACCGCAATATTATCATAAGCCTTGTTAAGCTGGTCTACTTGCAATTCAGCAGATTTTACAACGTCTTTTGTACCGTTTGTAAGACCTCGTGCTAGACCCTTTACCATATTTCCGGCAATATCAAACTCAAAGACCTTTGACGGAGAGTTGATTTTCAGCTTCTGTTTAACCTTTTTAACAACCTCGCCGACAAGATTTTCAGCAATTTCCTCAGCTTCCTTGCTTGACATCTTAGAGCCTTTTTTCAGACCTTTTCTAAGCTGTTTGCCGAGTTGTTCCATATATTTTTCAGTATTATCTTTAAGTTTTTTGATTTGCTTGTTATACTTTTTGTTCAGAGCATTAACCTCTGCATCATAATCGGCGTTAGCTTTAGCTATAGCTTCATCATAAGCAGCCTTAGCAGCTTGCCTATCATCTTCAAATGTTTGATTCTGAGAGGCAAGTTTATTAGCGATCTCTTGCTGTTGATTAAGCATATCTTGATAAGATTTGAGCTCTGTGTCGCTCATTGAAGCAATCTGTTTAAGCTGTGCGGTATAGCCTACACCTAAATCAGTAAATTGATTAATCAAGTCCTCAGATATACCACGATTGCGAAGGGCTTGTATTGTGTTGTAAAACTCCTTATATTGTGTAGTCGTATATTCAAGATTGGCTAGCACGCCTTTCTTGTTTGTGACAGTAGCTTGCTGAGTTGCACCAAACAAATCGCTGAAAGACATTATTTTGTCAGCATAGCTTGCCTGGCTGTCTGCAATAGATTGGAGCGTGTTTTTGTATTCTTCCTTTATGCTATCTAAATTAGCTTTGTGTTCTTTCTTTAGCTCAGAACGCTGTTTTTTACGCTCCTTAATCTTTTTATCGATATCCTTCTGATTGTTTTTGATTTTTTTGAAGGTTTCATCAGCTGTTTTCTCAGCGTCTTTTATGAGTTGTTTACGCTCTTGTGCTAATCTCTCAGCTTCCTCACGCCGTTTTTTTGCTTCCTCTGCTGCTTTTTTAGCTGCCTCCTCTGCGGCCCTTTGCGCTTCTTCCTGTCTTTGACGTTCTTTTTCAGCTTCTTTTTTCTTTTTGGCTTTTAACTTTGCAGCCAAATCAGCCTGTTCTTGCAGATATTTTTTGGTTTTTTCTATAGCGTCTTGAGTTCTTTTTGCTTCAAATTCCTGCCTCATTTGTGCTTCTGCTATCATTGCCCTTGCTCCTGAAGCTATAGCGTGTGCAATATCTCCGCCGCTATTCTGGGCAATGATCATATTTTCTTCGCTTGAAGCAGTGTCGCATACCCAATTAACAAGCTCTTGTGCGGCGTCGGTTACGGCAATTTTACCGCTTTTAATGCCGTTAGCAAGCTCCTTAGTGGTAGTCTCTCCGACTTGGTAGCTTCCATCTTCTGCTTTTGCCAGTTCTGTCCCGCACATTATAGCCACTTGCTCAAGTTGACTGTTTACGTCTTTTTCAGCACCGCTTTTAATTCCGTTTGCCAAGCTGGTCATAGCGCCCTCGCCGAGATTGTCTAGCATAAATTTATCAGCTATTTGCTCGTTAATCTTGTCAAGGCTGTTTTCTGTTTGGGAAAGAAGTTCTTCTGCGCCTTCTTCGTGGTTTTCAACTGCTTGTTTATATGTATCTAATTGCTCTTGAAGAAGTTGCTTTTGTTCCTCTAAATTTTTAACAGTAAATGCTTTGCCCGTTTCAGCGGTAAACTTCATAGCTTCAGTAGCTAAATTAATACGTTTAAGATTACCGCTTGCAACCGCTTCTTGAAGTTCAGTAAATGCTGTTATTCTAGCCTGATTTTCTTCTGCAGCAGCAGAGGCTTTGTTATATTCAGTTGTTTGTTGCTCTATCCTTGCATTAGATTCTTCTGTCATCTTTGCAATTTTAGAACCCCAATCCCAGCATTTGCCGTATTCATCGTTTAACTCTGAAACAATTTCTTTAACGTGTTGGCTAATTTCTTCTTGTTCGCTTAATGATAAGTTTGAAAAAGATGATGAATTTAACTTTTCAAACCACTCGTTATATTCATTTAGCTTTTCGTTTGTGAGTATTCCATCTCTTTCTTTTTCTTCATTTAATTTTTTTAGACTATCGTTTAATTTATCAGTAGCCTCTTTTTTACTTTCCAACGCCTCCAGATAGTTGTCGTTGGTGTTATCTAATAGTGTTTGAGCTTCTTTGAGTTTAATAGTCTTTTTGAGCTTTTTTTGCAGTTTATCATAACTATTGATAACTTTACCGTTTATGTCAATCTCAATGCCTAAGGCGTTTGAGAGCTCGTTGGTAATTACCTTTGCTCTGTCTTCATAACCGTCTTTGATTTTGCCGTTTTTATCAACGATAGTATCTAGTTCTCCTGATAAGCTGTCATAATAATCAAACTCTGTAGAAGTTTTTTTGACTTGTTTATCTAAAGCGTTAATATTATCTTCGATTTTCTGACGAAATTCTTCGGATGCTTCAATAGCTTTTTTCTGTGATGCTGTAAGATAATCTTGACTGTCTACTGCATCATCTGAGGCAATAGCAGCTGTGGTGAGAGCAGTTGCTAACAGACCAACGCCTGCAGTTATCCAACCAATAGGACTAGCTAACTGTGTAGCGTTTAAAAGCTTTTGGGCTGCATCTAATGCTTTAGTCGCCGCTGTACCTGCTTTTAGTGCCTCAACAAATCCCATTATTGTACTTACTACAAAATTAGCCGTAATTGCAGCACCAATTCCAACAATCAGGGGTGAGATTTTACCTAGCTCTTTCAGTAGGTCGCCAATTGTGCCTAGAATAGCGCTTATAATCTCTCCGGCGTTTTCTAATATGCCCTTGATTAAAGCCTTAATAAGCTCTACACCTGCTTGTATTAACTGCGATGCATTGTTTGAGATAGCATTGCATATTTGAACAATTAGATTTTTGATGTTAGAAGTTATAACTCCTGAATTATTCGCAAGCGATTTCATAACATTGGTCAAAATGTCACTTGCTGACTGTATGAGCAGAGGCAGATTGTCCGTTGCGGTTTTGATTATGCTGTTAATAAGGCTAACCGCCTGTTTAGATATTTTCTTGCTGTTTTTAGCAATACCTTGAGCAAGAGATGTAACAACATTAAGAGCGACATTCCAAAATACTTGCTGATAAGCAATTACGCCTTGTGCTAGGATATTTCCTATTTCCTTAACAATAGGCTTTAGCTTTGGCATAAAGTCTGTTATACCATTCTTGAGTGAAGATATAATCTTCTCAGCAGCATTTGACATTTTAGAAAGATTTTTGTCAATGCCATCAACTAACGAGGACATCAAATCGCCTGTTATGTTTACAACCTCTGGCAGTTTTTCGGTAGTCTTAGTTAATACGTCAGACAGCACATTGCCTATTGCTGTTATCATACCCTCAGTTCCGTTGCTTTCAAAGCCCTCTGATATTTTAGACATACATTCAGCGCCGAAGCCTGCCATTTGTGCAAATACGGTGTTATTTTCCTCGTAGATAGCAATGCCTAGGTTTGTTACATTCTGCTTAAGTTTATCAAGCTGAGTTTCAAGAGTGTTTGACATTTTCTCGTATGCAGAATCAACCATTCCTGCACTGTCAGCCATTGACTTTAAGTTTTCGTTAAACTTAGCGCCGTTGTTAGTCATAATAGACAATGCTGATTTTCCGGCTTCTATGGAGCTAAACATATCAACAAGGCTAACTCCCGACTTAGATGCGTAATCGTTCATCATTGAAAGAATATCGCCTAAGTTAGCGCCGTTGTCCATCATTTCCTTAAAGGACATTCCTGCATATTTAGAACCCTTAGCCGCTTTTTCAAGGTTTCCTGCTGCCACTGTTCCGTTTTTGCCAAGCTCGGCTATAAGGCTGTTCAACTGAGTTGTAGCCTGTGCAGTCGGTGTACCTTGTGCCGTCATAGTCGACAAGGAGGCCGATACTTGGTCAAAAGATACGCCAAATGCCGCTGCTGTAGGTGTTACTTGTGCTAAAGTTGCACCTAATTCATCAACGGTTGTGATACCCTTATTCTGCGTTTGAATAAGCATATCCTGAATTTTATTTGCCTCGCTTGCAGGCAAGTTATAGGCGTTTAACGTCTTTGCGGTTGCTGAAATTGCAGTTTCTACATCAGTAAATCCGGCTTTTGCGAGTTTTGCCGAGCCTGATAGAAATTCAGTAGAGGTCTGCATATCCTCTGTAACTTCAACTCCTGCGGATAGGGCGGAGTATAGACCCTCGTTAAGCTCTGCAGCGGCAACGCCTGTATTATTTGATATGTCAAGCAAATTAGTTTTCAGCTTATCAGTTTGAACATTTACATCACCGAACAGCGTTGACGCTTTAGCAAATGTCTGTTCAAAATCCTTTCCGGCATTTACGCTTGCCGTTAAACCGGCGGCTATAGCGCCTAGTGAGGCTATTGCTGTAGTTTTTAAAGCTGTCATTGATTTTTCGCCGACCGACTTTAAACCCTCTAAAGATTTTTTACCGACATTTTTTAAATTGTGCAGTGATTTTTCAAAATCTTTGGTATCGCCGAATACCTTTATTTTTAATCCTTCAGCCATATGCGCACCTCTAAGTTTTATACTTTCTACGTTGCATAAAACATCTCATTCACTTTCTTTTCTTCCGCCGTTAGCTTAACAGGCAGCTTATATTTCTCTTTAAGCCTTAATCTGTCTTTGTCGTCACCGTCATAAGACCGTATGGATATAAGCCTTGAAATAAAATGCCTGTCCTCTAAGCTATCAAATTCAAGCACAAACTCCCACCAATGGAAAGGCTCTTTGCGTTTGTAGGAAAGGTCTATTCCAGATTGATTGCGTATAGCTACAATTATGTAATTGATATCGTGCTTAAAGCTAATTACGCGTTCGTTATCAGTATCCGTGCTTTCGGCTAAACCTTCAGTATCTGACAACTCAGCAGGGTAACCCCTTTGAAACTCAGTAACGGCGTTTAAAACGTCGTTTATATTCTCAGGAATTTGATTTGTACCAAACACAAGCTCCACTATACGCTCAAATGTTTTTATGATATTTTCGTTTTCATCTGTTGAATCAAAATCCTCCAGTATGCAAGATACTTCAAGCCATACCCTGTAATCGGTATTTATGGGATATTCAGTGCCGTTGATATAAAGGCTCTCAGGCGGCGGGGAATTAACATAGTTAATCATTAGACTTGTTGGCATTCTTTAAGATTTCAATTTGCTGTACGTCTGAATTTATTGCTTTATGCACTTCAGAATCAATTTGATTAAGTGTATTGGCAATATCAATCAAATGCACTTTATCACCGAATAACTCGTGTGATTTTCCTTCACCAAACACTGAATCAATAAATTGAAAAGCAATATTACCGAAATCTCTAAACAATTTAGATGGTTTTGTAATTTTGCCTGTTTTTATATCTGTTAAAGTTTTTTCGGCTTTCTTTCTTAATTTTTCAGTTCCGATTTCGTAAAGCTCCGCATTATCTGCGTCAAATATATCAAAATCAAACTCTACATTTTTTACTGTAAACTTAGCCATAGTTATATCTCCTCGTCATAAATATGATTTTCTTCTGCAGCTTCTTCGTCTTCAAATATTTGCGGAATAGAATCAGCGGAGCTTAATTCAACTCCGCTGTCTATTGCGTTAACTTCTATTCCGCCTTCGTGAAAGACGGTTTTCCCTCTGTGACTGTTGCTGTACCTCTTTCAATTTGGTTGATTTTAAGAGTAAATGTAACCTTTTTATCAACAGAATTGAAATTGCTTAGAATGACAGCACATTCTGTGTTC
Source organism: uncultured Clostridia bacterium (assembly GCA_947630825.1). Lineage (GTDB taxonomy): Bacteria > Bacillota > Clostridia > Oscillospirales > Ruminococcaceae > UMGS1601. Next base: position 8,619 of record CANRJA010000028.1, read on the forward strand.
CATGCCTGGAATTTAGTTTCAGCTTCTAAACCGATATTCTTTGGGAATACAAACAAAATCTTCTTGTTTAGCTCTGTTCCTACCGGCAATTCGTAGAACATATTCCAAACATAATCAAACGCCTTATCGCCCTCGTATGTTGCAAGCTCCTGAGACATTTCCGGCTTGTAGTAGTCAACTTCATCTCTTGGCATTTCGTCCTCGATAAAGTCCTCAGTGACTGTGTTTGCGTTAAGCACAAGATCATACACTGTCGATTTTCCGATTCTTGCCCAGTCGGGAGTTTCATCATCTGCGGTGTCAATGAAAATCATACTTTTTTCTTTTGTCCAACGTTTTAATTTTTCCATAATCTTATTCTCCTTTGTAATAATTAATTTTCACAGCAAACATAAATTTTGCTGTATCTTTGTCTTGCCCTGCCATGTTAGGCTGGTTTTCTAAAACTTCTATCTCGAAGATAGCTTCGTTGTCTGCAAACTGAGGGAAGTTTTCAACCTCGTTTTGCTCTCTTATCCACTCCATTACCTTTTCAACGTCATACTGTGTTCTGGCGTTTTCATTGGAGTTAGGCTCTGAACTGACAGGTTTGTACATAACAAGCGTAAAGGTCAGTTCTTTTTCGCCTGTGCCGTCGGAAAATTGCTTAGTCCATTCTTCAGACGAGTTAGGAACAATGGTAGTGCCGCCGTTTTCAGCCTTGCCTACTAAGTAGAAAATATCCTGTAGCTCGTTACAGCCGTACAGCCAATTCATAATAGCTGTATTCTTATCTGTTATCGTCATAGCTTTAACCTCCCGCTGTCTACATATTTTTGCAGTGCTTCTATGAGCTTTGGCTTTTCAGTAGGTTCAGCCGCCTTATCCCATTTTGATGACGCTAAAGGGTGCAAATCCTTGCGGAAATTACGGTTTGACATATATACTGCTGTTGCATAAGGCATTCTGTATTCGATTGATTCAGCAGTTATAATAACGCTTTCAGCTAATGCACCAGTGTTGAAAGGCACAAATGGGAAGATAAGTCTATTCCATTCAGTATGCGTGAATTTTCTAAATTCAGGACTTTCAAGTTTAGCTAAATGCTTTGGGATATCAATAGTTGATGATACTTCAAGTTCAAAGTTCATATTAATCACCCGCTTATGTACATATGAGGTAAGAAATCTCCTGTGTTGTCGTGTATCTCGTCTACTGTAAAGCTGTTAGGATATGCGCTTTTTATAGCTACATCACTTGTCAGATCTGTACTGTTATTTGTTTCTGACAAAACAATAATGTCGCCTGTGACAACTTCCACAAAGCACGGCGTTCTCACGATATTGACCTTTACAGGTGTTATTTCGTTATTTGATACGCTTTGTTTCAATTTTGTTGTTACAAAGCAATCGTCGACTACTTGACGTACCCATTTATAGTGGGTACGTCCGTGTTCGTCTTTTGTAATTCTTTTGTGGAAAATAGTTATTGTTTTGTTCCACCAGCTTGGATATTGCATTATGACACCCCACAATAGAGCAAGGGAGTGCCATCAGGCGTTTTTTCCGTACTCAAGTATTCCCGAATAATATTGCTTCGTTTCGCAGAGTAGTCGGTATCGGTTTTATATGTAACAGAATACCCGTCATTGCTCTGCGACTGTATATTATTTGAGTTTTCCTTGAAATACGTTGAGATAAGCTCAAAAATGAGGGCTTTAACGACTTTACTTGGCTCAGTACCTTTTAAACGCCCAAATGTATGGCTGTCTACCAGAGTAGCAGCTTTAATACACAGCGTTATAAATTCAGGTTCATCAAGCGTGCCGCCTCTCTCCCTGTATTCGTCATATGTTAGATACATAATGCACTGCTCCTTTTAGTCCTTGCTTTCTTTTGGCTTCTTAGCCTCAGGTTTATTCTCCTTTGGCTTCTTAGCCTCTGGCTTAACAATCAATCCTATAGTTTTCATGGTATCATCCTTCCTATTCTGCGGCTTTAGCGCTCAGGTAAATACCAGCAACTTTGTTCTTAAATACGTCAACAAGACCGTATTTACGATACTTGAGTATATAAGAATCGCTGTCAGGATTGTTTGCAGGAGCTATAAGGTCGTTAGCGATGTGCTTGTCATACTTGATGATTGCAGGCTTGTGAATAATCATAAAGTTGATGTCTGTGCCGCCTTCTGCTTTCTTATAATGTCCTGCTTCCTCGCCGCCGGACTTACCGTCAAGCAAATCTATAGCAGTATAGAATCTGCTTTGCGGTACTTTCTTCTTTACGGAAAATGAGTTCAGCACTTCTCTTGACTTTGTTGTATCAAGAGCCATAATGCCGTTTAAGAGGGTAGGAGTTGCATACAAAATCCTGTTGTCCTCCGGCACTTCATCTTCGTCCATTTTGTTCTTAGCTTCTAACAGAGCTTTAAGAAATTCGGTAGCGTCTGCAAATGTGGCAGGCTCCGCCTTTGATATTCCGTCTGTTCCTGCAAGAGTAGCAAAGGTGAACGCATCTGCCTCAGGTGCAACCTTAGTTCTCATCAGTTCGGCTCCTGCTCTGCCGAATGAAAGGTTGAAAGTTTCCTCATCGTCCATAACGTCAACGGAAATTCTCGTACCACGATCGTAATTAAACTGAGTTGTTTTCCATACAAGGTCAACATTGCCTTGTGTATATCCGCTGTTACGGTCATAATCGCCTAAGCCGGTTACGCTGATTTGCGGATAGCATATCTCATTTACATTTACGCCTGCTTTAACTATTGCAGAGTCTCCTGTAAGGTCTGATGTTACTGACGCTAGTTTATACACCTCGTCAAGCAAAGGTGTGAAATTTTTAGCTAATTGTATAGCCATAATAAATTACCTCTTTTCTTTAGTCTTTTTCAGGCGGCAATCCCATAGCCGCTCTGAGTGTTTCTGTTGCCTTATCGCTGTCAATTGGTTCTGTACCAGGCATATCAGCCGGAGGATTAGAGCTTGAGAAAATACCTTCGCGGTCTTTTATAAGCCCTTCAAAGATCTCCTTGTCGCTCTTGCCCTCATTATCCTTGTTTTCAAGGGCCTCTTTAAACTCACTCAAAACGCCGCTTTTGGTGAAATCATTGACAAATTTCTTTTCACCAGATACGGCTGAGAACCTGTCGGCAAGAGCCTTATCCTTTTTTGCCTGTTCGTCCGCTTCGGTTCTTTTCTTGAGTTTATCTTGCAAATCGTCAATAGTCTCCTGCAATTTTGCAGGGTCGGTTTTTTTGAGCTCGCCGATTTCTTTTTCAAGACTATCGATTGTATCTTTAAGCTCTTTTGTTTTGTCGATTTGCTCCGTTAACTTACCTTTAGCAACATACTCGCCAGTTGACAGGTCAGCCAATTTGATATTTTCGGCTTTGATTGCGGCTTCAAATTCTGCCTGTGTTAGGCTTTTGCCATTGAATACTTTGGAAAAATCCATTTTTTGTCCTTTCCTCAACGTAGATTTTATTTGTAAATGCGCTGCCACTCAGCGCTGCGTTGCCCGTGCATTTTAATCTCAGCATGGTAGAGAATATTTTGTATAATAAAAGCACTTAGCTATAAGTTAAGTGCTTAAATTAACTATTAAATTGTCATAATAAAAGCATTCCGTAAATTACGAATGGCTAGTTTTTTCATATAGTGTCCTAACCCTGTGATATTTAGATACCGATATACGCTCCACTTTACTAGGCAAGCCTGAAGCGTTGGAAAGCTGTTTGTATTTGTGGGTTATTGCGTTTATTTTTTCCTGTTCTAATCGCCTTAGTGTATCATCACCTGAAGCCTTAGCTATGATTTGTCTGTCTTTTGCGTGACGTGCAGCAGTTTCGAGCTTTCTCTGCATTTGCTTGCATTCATACATTGTGTATTCCTTGCCGTCAAACGTGATTTTTTGCTTGCTTTGCTCTTTCATAGCTTTAAGCTCTTTGTCAGTGTAAGCAGGAACGGAAACGCCCAATATAATAGGGAATTTATAGTGCAGGCAACCGTAATCACTCAACAAATTTTCAACATTGCTGAAAGAGGGATAATATTTGCCGTTTACCGTCCTAGCTTTCCCTATTGCATATTGCTTTCCGCCCATTTCAGCGTGTGACGGTCTCGGATTAGAGTGATAGCTTATCTCATAGCCGTCTGCTCCCAGTTCTTCGCCCAGCATATCAGATATATTTTGATTACATTCTTTAACACCCCACAGTATATTTTGCCTTACAGCAGTATCAAGTCTGCGTGAATATCCGCTTGCGTAATCTACTGTTTTCCCTGCCGAACCTTTTAAAGGCTGATATTTTGTTCTTAATCCGCTGTCGGCCAAGTCTTTTATAACCTTTCGCATTGCTGACTGATAATCCTCAACGCCTGTAGCAACAGCAGTAACGGCTTTGTCAGTTACGTCCTGGTATGTTTTCGATAGGGAAGTCAGTACTTGTTTCCCGTTTTCATCACGCTTTTGAAAGGCAATTGTATTAGTCATATTACGGTAGGTATCTGCTGTTTGCTTTGCCATAGCTTCTGCAAACTGTTTAAGTTGTTTATTCTGTTCGTATGGTAAGAAACTTGTATTTTTAGCTTTGGCTAGTTTTTCAGCCTGGAAGGAGTATTCTTTAGCTATTGTTTCAAATATATCGTAGATGTCCTGCTCGTTTTTTCGGCTTATTTTTGACAATTGGCTGACTATTTCATCAAAATCATTGCCGTATGTCATAAGCTGTGTTGCTCTATGTACGTCAGAGGGTTTCATTTCGCCGATTTCTTTTATTCGCTTGCCTATTTTCTCAAGCGCTAGATCGTTTACTTGTTTTAGCCTCTGAGCTATGCGCTCCGGCAAGAGTTCAAGCTGAGTTTCGTCAAGCATATTTATTCACCTATTAAATCGGATATATTTGGCTCACTTGCCTTTATTGCTTCAACCTTTGCTTTTGCGGTTTCGTAATCCTCTCCGGTTATAAACTGTCTTATTTCAGCCGTTTCCACTGCTCCTACTGATTTAGCCTGTATAAGCTGATTAAATGTATTTTGAGTGTCCTCAAGCATAGAGTAAGACCACTCATAGTTTATCTGGTAATCGCTTTCAGGCGTAAGATTAAAGTAATTAGCAAGTATATTTAAGCCGTAAACAAGACCGTCAATATATTTTTCGGCATTTTTATGTATGTCATCACAAAGACTGAATGTTTGATAAGTAGCACGTCTGATTTCCGTTGCCGTTGCTCCGTTTGTAATGTTTAAGTCTGTGAGAATACCTCGACTTGTGCCGATTTCTTTTTCAAGCTGTGCAAATAAATGCTCAAGCCGATTGTAATAGCTTGTATCTCTGAATGCAGGGTCGAATATTTCAAAAAATACCTTATCTTTTAAACCGCTATCAACATCAAAGGTTTTAAAAATTGTCTTTTCAATTTTATCATTTTTATCAAAAAGACTGACGTCAGCAAATACTTTCGCTTCTTTATTGTTGTATTCCTTGTCTATATCCTCTAAGCAATTGTGTATTCGTTCTATTGTCTTTTGACAGCCAAACGAAATAGGTACTCCGTCTATTCTGTCAGGGCGTCTGCTTGATGTAGGGCATTTATATATACCGACAGGTAAACTGCTTACGTTTGCTATATGCATTTCCGGCAGTATTCCGGCCCAGTCCTCAACCTCTGATAAGCTGCAAGGTACACCATTTTTAGTAGCTTTCTGCCGTATGGTATAAATACCGTTTTCAACGCTGTAATCTACCCAACGAACGTATTTTATACCATTATCGGTATGTCTCACAGCCGCCATTACAGTAAGTTTAGTTATATCCTTGCCTTGCATACCAGATACAAACATTCTATCCTTGCTGACGTTATCTATATATAATTTGCCGTTTACGCAGTAGGGAATTGACACAATCATACCACAGCCGTTGCCTATAGCTATGTTTTGCTTGATATTCGCCCAAAAGTCCTGCATAACTTCATTTAATAAATCTGTTCTTTTTGTTGTAGAATTATTACCGTCTGTTATTGATATACTGCTGTCAGAAAAGGCTAGGGTGCTTAAGCTGTTAGCAAATATGGCCGTAATATTTTCTCTGGTAGTATCCTGATATTCTCGTGTTTGCTCTTTCGCTTCTGCTATGTCTTTATTAGAATGCTTGATTATTCTGCCAAAAAGCTTGTATATTAAGTCTTTTACACTTTCAAACATATAACTAACTCCTTAAAATTGCTTTTATAAACGGTTCAAACGAGTATTCAAATGCGTCAAGAATGTCAATATTGCTTGTACCATCATCAAGCCTTACGTCTTTTTGCTGTTTATCGTCCCATACTGCATTTGATAGCCCGTCAATAAGAGCATCGTTTTCATTTTCAACTATAAATAAACGGCGAGAGGATATTAGCACATCCTCGCACCGTATTCTGTCTATTATTTCATTTTTGATTGAGTTGCGTATATTATACTCAGTTTTGTTTCGCAACTCGTTAATAATAGCTTGTTCTGCATTGTCGCAATATACTTTGTCGATAAAGCCGTAAATTCTCTTTATCTCATCAGCAAACCTGACAAATGCGTGTACTATATCTTCAACGCTAGTTCCTTTAGCATTAATGCACCGAGATTTTAAGACATAAACATTTTCCCTGTTTGCGTCAAATCCAGTTGCTACAAAAGCGTGTTGTGACTTATTGCCGCCAAAGTCGACACCAATGTTTATATATTCGATTTTTACTTTTTCTTTTATATTTTCATCTTTTGACGGTGTAACTTTTTCCTTAGGTATAATAAACTCGCTTTTGTTGTCAATAAAATTCTCATAGATTGCGCCTTCGGCTCTTACCCATTTACCAAGTATCAATCTATCATAGAATATCGTGCCTTCATACTCTTTACAAAGATTATCCACAAAGGAACGGCTTAAAAAGCTGTTATCGAATATGGTGTATTTCTGACAGTAAACATCAATATCGTCACTGTCTAAAAATTTTTTAAGCCAATGGTCGGGATATTCAGGATTAAGAGAACCGTCAAAGCAGGAATAAGGGCGATCTAGTCTTGACTTTATCATATTGAACACATCTTCGTGCCACTTTGCGACCTCATCACCGTAGACATATTTAGCAGAAGCACCTTGTATTTTTGCAACCTGTGAAACCTTTTCGGCGCCTAAGCAGTACACATCTTCGCCACAGACGTGCGCTATATTGCGGTTATTTATTGTTCCGACTATGGCTTTTCCATAGCGTTCACGCATTGGCTGCAGTACATTACGCTCTATTGTTTCTTTTGATACGCCTATAATAAATATCAAACCGTCTTTATTTATGCGCTCTCTGATACGCATTGGAATAATAGCTGTAACGTCAACATAAGACTTACCTGAACGCACAGCACCTGTTTTGAAATTCCAACGGTGATTAGCTTTAGCTATGTACTCTTTTTGTTTATTTGTGTAAGGCATCGTTTTTAACCTCGTTTAAAATATCGTCCAGCTTATTAAGTGCGGCGTTGTTATCCTCTTGTACTCTGTCTCTCCACTCATCAGGTCTTCTGTTTTTGAGCCAGAATATACCTGCTGCCGTGTCAGGAGCGATATGCTTTGTAACTTCTTTTGTTACTATAAGCTTGCTTTCACCTGTTTGTTTATCAACACTTAACTCTTTTGTAGTTTCTTTATATGAATAGCCTAATGCCTTTTTAAGCAGAGCATTTTCGACCTCAATATCAACAACATCTTTACCCTTTTTTAGGGTGTCCGATATGTCCGAATACTTCTTCTTCCATTCAGCTAAGGTTGACCGTGAAATACCCATATTTTTAGCAATCTGCTCATCGGTCAAGCCGTTTCTTGCCCAGCCTTGCAAAAGTATTAAGTTTTCAGGTTCTAGCCACTTCTGATATTTACCTTTTGCCACACTTATGTTCACCTTCTTTTTAAAATCATATTAAACACACCCAGCTTGTTTAAACGCTTCATTTAACTTGGCTGATTGCAATGCGATCCAATCGGCAATTAACTCCTCGTTCCAATTACAATTTACAGACAAACCACTCTCAAATATAAAAGCGTGAACTATTTCATGTCGGAGTACCTTTTTCCAGTATTCGTCTATGTTGTCAAACTCCATAATGTCATGCGGTTTCTTTGCAAGTATAATTTGCTTTGTATATAATTCGCAGATGCCGTCTCTTTCCCTCAACTTAGAGTTTTCTTCCTCTGTCTGATATAAAACTTCATACTCTGCTCCTAAAATATTGATTTTCATTTTATCA
>CANRJA010000029.1 GCA_947630825.1 uncultured Clostridia bacterium
CTGTTGAAATCTGCTAACCGCTTGCCTAGTGATTTTTCATAGTTAATTGACATTCTTTTCATCTCCTTATAAATTTTGAAAGTATTTATTATGTAGTCTCTTTATATCCCATAATTTCATATACATAATATCCAATAGACCCCATAGGTCTCCAGTAATAAGTTTTACCTTTAGATATTTCTGCAATATGACCGTCTACAAGCTTACTACCATTCCAAATAGTGTTAACGTTAGTATAACTGCTGCCATATGCTGTTGGAGGTGTAAGAACCGTACATAATTGAGCATCACTTCCAGTAGATGAAGTTTGACTTATAAAATAAACCTTTATTATACTTGGTATAAAGTTAATAACTCTATATGTACTAGTAGTATCATATCCACCTTGCGTTGTAAAGCACAATGTACCGCAAGTATATTGCGGAACAGAAGAACTAGTAATCTTGTCCTCTAAACTAGATATATCATTTGATAAGCTAGATATATCAGTAGATGTAGCTAAAGATGTCCAGCCTGTAGTGGTATATGAGTATGAACTAGAAGATGTGCTTCTAGTACGTCTCACTCCTCTAACATACATTGCAGAGGGATATGTGCTTGAAGCTGTTGACGTATATCCCGTTGTGATAAATAACTGTCCAACCCTTTCTCCTGTACTGCTACCGTCTGCCGAAGGAAAAACGCATAGTACAAAATTCCTGCTTATGATTGGACGATTTGTGTAAGAATTTGTTCCAAGACCGTAATACCATCCTGGTGTAAATACAGTGTTCAAATCTGTTCCACTTTGTAATTCTATGCCGTTTTTTATTAACGAAATAGTGTCGTCTATCTCTGTTCCTGTAAATATACTGTTATAATCACTCATACTTTTTCCCCCTTAATTATGACTTTACTTTAAAATAACTCTTTTCATTTGTCTGCAGTCGATGTCCGTCAGCCGTAATAAAATAATCGCCATCCTGATAATTGTTGTACTCTTTGGAACAGATCGCAGTTGCCGTTGCTAAAAAACCTCCAGTACAGTCGATTGACAGGCTTGTTATAGTACCGATATAGTATCTGTTTCTAACCCAGATTATATATGTTTTACCTGCACGTTCATCGTTAAGCACAAGTTTGAATGTTATCTTTTTACGCTTTTGATAATATTCTAAACACCTATTTCCTATTTCTTCGGCATTTTCTGATGTTATCAAAGTACAATCTTTAATCTCTGCCTGAGTGCCTTGCTCTTGCTCCCCGACAGTAAATACTGCTTGATTATCAACTAACCTTAAAGCATTGATAGCACCGGCATAGCTATAATAGTACTTGTAATTTGATGTGTCATCGTCAATATACATAAAATGCGAGCCAAATGTTGTGCCAAAATAATTTCTTGAATAATTCATATTAAGAATCGTAGCATTAACTAAATAATTATTTTTTTTGACATCTTTTATAAACCTGTCAGTTCTGTCAATAGGTCCTGTTTTATCTTCTGTATTAAAACTTCCTGTTTCTACATCATATCCCCACCTGATATTAGCATTGTAATAACCGCTTGAATCTGTTTGTAGATCCTTTAGAGGCTGCATACAGATAAGCTCACCAAACAACCACAGCTTATCACCTGTATAACAAGTTCCCGTGCCGTCTCCATTTGACTTTGTCCAAATCAACTGGTTGTTTATTCCGGTTATCGAAGCTGACTCTGTAGATATTCTTAAATCGTGTGTTGTAACAGCAATTGAACCAATATAGTCTGTAAGCTCTGCTGTGCTTTCAAATTTCTGACCTTTGGTAATCGTAGATTGAGTATTCTCTTTGTTTTTGGTAATATTTATTTTGTTACTTCTTGCACAGCTTACTTCCGCACCTATAGCAAAGGCAAGATATTGAAGTGCTACTCTGTGAGTTACAACCGGCAAATGACCGTATATTGGCAAATCTTTTAATGAATCTTCTATGTAATATTCAAATCCGGCGTCGTTTAAAATATCTGCTGCAAGTTCTCCTGCTGTTTTTCGCGATTTTGAGTATACATTCTGGCCTTCTATTTTGTTATAATACTCTCCCCAGTAAAACGTGGTTTTGCCTAGTAGATTTATTGCGTCCAAGCATTCAATCGTTATCTGAGTGCTGTCAGCGGATGTAGCGATGTCATAGTAGAACAATCCCATAAACTGTTCCACTCCGTCTATTTTTTCGTAAATCTCTATTTTGTCATTTTCAGCTAGACCGAATATGTTTTCCTCAAGCAATAAATCAAGGTCACCGTCAGGACGATATAACGATATTGTCGCCTTGTTACTGCTCAGATTAATTGTTAAAGGGTCTACCTCTTCCAAAATAGTAACGCTTCTTATTTGAGCCTCTGAGAACACCAGTCCTTTTTCAGGTACTTTTACTATACAACTTGTTTTTCTCATAAAACCCTCCGCTTATATTTCGTCAACGCTATGAGGACCTACCCCAATAAAGTTTACGGTCATAGACTCCCACCATGTACCCTGTTTGTCTCGGTCGCGTTTTAACGCTACTGTTACCTTGTCAGGATACATAAGAAATGTGACCCTGCCTAATGGTGTCCACACCTTTACGTTATGCCCCGTTCCGTTATCAATATTGCTTTCAGAGCTTAACAGCTTCCATAGCTTTGAAAAATCGGTTGATTGCTTTTCTGCTCCGTATCCGTAGCCTATTGTTATGGATTGATTAAAAAACACACCGCCCAGCTCATAATTTAAGTTATAATCCTCTGTACGTTCAGCGTATTTATATATAAATTCTGTATCAAGGCTGACGGATAGAACATCTACATCATACAGCTTTCCGTCAACGGTAATACCTCTTTCTGCTTTATATGCCATTACACTCTCACCAGATTTCCGTTATTTGTTCCCTGACGATTTTCCTCACGTTTAATTTTAAATGTCAGGTACTTTATAAATTCAGATTCATTTCCGCTTGCCTCTATCACAATATTTGTACTGCCATTGCCTATTCCCGATTCTTTCAAAGCCTCAAGAAATGCCTGTTTCATAGTGCTTACAGGAGAAACGACCTCCGGCTCACGCTTGTTATCTCCAAGCACAGCAGTAAACTCACCGAAGTTAGCCGGTACTACTGTTCCTGTGGCTAAACGTGGCAACTCAACTTCTCCAAGTGTTTTCAAATTAAAGCCGAAATTCTTTCCTCCAATTGCAGGAACCCAATCAGGCACATCAAACGATATTTTATTAAGTCCTTTTATAAGTAAATTAATACCTTTAACGAATATATTGATAAATCCTTCTACACCACTAATTATTTTATTTATAACTCCCTTTATTCCACTCCAAATACCGCTAAATACATTTTTTATTGGAGATGCAACGTGTTCAGTGAACCAATCTTTTACTTGACAAAATGCACCTGTTATCTTTTCCCATACTTTCCCGAATAAATCTTTAAACCAAGTAACTATTCCTGAGAAAGCATCTTTTATTTTAGTGAACACACCGCTGAAAAATTCTTTTGCTTCTGAAAAAGCTAATTTTGCATTATTCCAACCAGTACTAAATTGATTTTTAAACCAACCCCCTACGTTTGAAAAAGCTCCTTTAATACCATTCCAAATACCGCTGAATGTTTCTTTAGCCTTACTCCAAGCTATGGATGCATTTTCTTTTGCTTCTGTAAATTTATTTTTAAACCAATTACCTATGCCAGAAAATACACCCTTAATACCATTCCATATATTGCTGAAAAATTCTTTTACTTTGCTCCAAACGCCTTTTATAGCATTCCAAGCACCAATGAAAAATCCTTTAATAGCTTCCCATACAACACCAGCTATTTCTTTTACCTTATCCCAGAGATTTTTCCAAAATTCTCTGAATCCTTCGCATTTGTTCCAAAGTAAAACGAAAACTCCTATCAAAGCAGTTATAGCAATAATGATTAATGAGATTGGATTCATACTCATAACAAGGTTTAACGCACCTTGAGCAGCGGACGTTGCTACAGTTGCAACTTTTTGAGCTATTAATGCTGCTTTCTGTAATGCTAGTTGAATTATATTCTTCATAATAGCTGCAGTGTTTTTTATGATATTAGCCGTTGCAGTAGCTATATTTTGTGCGAAACTTGCAAGCTTTGCTGCACCGTCTTTTATTTTACTTGCAAATTCACCTATCTTGTTTTTGATAATAGCTGCCGTATTTTTAATAATATTGGTTGTTGCCGTAGCAATGTTCTGTGCAAATTCTGCGAGTTTTGTTGCACCGTCCTTTATTTTACTTGCAAACTCACCTATTTTGGATATTCCATTCTTCACTTCACCTACAAATTTATTTATTTTATTCGGTATATCCTTTATCTTTTCAGCAAAATCTTTAATACTGTTTATTCCTTTCTTTACTTCTGAAACAAAAGTACTTCCAATCTTAACAGTACCAATCGTTCCTGCAAGACCTATAAATGCACCTTCTAATGGAGATACGCCGTCACTTGCCAAACCTTGTACTATTCCTTTAACTGTCCCAAAACTTCCTGAAATAGCATTTCCTATTGCAGTCATAACTCTATCAAAAATTCCAGACCAATCTATATTAGAAAGAAAAGTTCCAATATCCTGCCCTATTTTATTCCAATCTACCTCGCCTAAATATGTTCCTATTTCAGTAAAAAGCCCCTTAATGGCTTCACCTACTGTCTTTCCGGCTTTCGACCAGTCTATGGAACTAAAAAACTCATTAATAGAAGTCGATATACCGCTTGCAAAACTACCCCAATCATAAGTAGTGACAAAACCATAGGCAGTATCTATTAAACCTTGAACAGAATCTCCAAGTGCTTTACCAATCAATGCCCAGTCTATTCCTGAAATCACTTGATTAAGACGATTAGCCATACCTGTGCCCAATTTTGCCCAATCAATATTATTAACAAAATTATAAAGTGTTGTTGCAACTCCATTTAACCCGTTAACAATTATGTTTACAACACCCTGCCAATCAATTGTGTTAAATAAACTTGTTACATATGTAGCTAAGGATTTCCCCAAAGTTGCCCAATCAAAGTTACTTATAAAACCTTCAAACAAACCGATTGTTACATTCATCATGTTACCTACAGTTTGTCCTAATAAGTCCCAATTAACTGCGCTTATTATTCCGTTCAACCCTTGTGCTAAAGATGCACCAATAAGTTTCCAGTCTACAGATGTTAAAGCCGTGTTTATAACTGACAATACATCATTGATTTTACTGCCAAGATTACTTCCAATGCCTTTCCAGTCTACATTTCTGAAAAAATCATTTATCTTAGCCCCAAAGTCCTTTAAAATGTCTTGTATTCCCTTAATATCAAGATTTTTTAATGCCTTTTCCGCTTTACCTGTATCAACTGTAGGTGAAGTTGCCGCAGGCAACGCAGAACTTCCTGTCTTTGAATCATCACTTTTCTTTGATAAAGTATTTAACTTATCAAAGCTGGCAAGGCTTCCCTTGTTTGCCTTCTCCGCCTTTTTTGCATTGCTAGCCATTTCAGAATAGTTGTCAGCCGCCTCACTTGATGAATCGGCTACCTCAGCCGTACTGGAGGCTACCGCCCCTGCACCGCTTGAGCTTTGCATTTCTATACCGAATACACTTGCTAGAGCGTCAGCCGCATTTTGTGCTACCTTGATAAGCTGTGACATTGCACCGTTTAAAGTCCTTACAGCAGGAAGCAATACATTCATTAGTACGCCGCCTATAACAGTAGAAAACTCCTTCCACTTCTCAGAAAGCATTCTTGTTTGGTTAGCCCAGCCGTTTGAAGTTCTTGCAAAGTCACCCTGTGCAAGAGATGTCTGCTGCATAACGTAATTGTATCTTAGCTGTACCTTTTCAGCCTGTGACATCTCTCTGTATGATGTTTCTATACCCTGAGATAATGCGTAAGTCTCAAGATTAGCCTCAGTCATTACAACACCAAACTGCTTTAAGGTTTCTGTTTCACCTGTATAAATTGATTTAAGCGCAATGCTAGCTATATCCTGCTTGACATTGTAAAACGACGCCATATCCGCCGAAAGACCTGTCAACGCTACACCCATATCGGTGGCAGCGTCCTCACTTAGTCCCATACCTGAACCCATAGCAGCAAATATTGAACCTGTCTGCTTTGCAGTCAGCTTTGATATACCGTAGGTCTCAACACAGGTTTCAGCGAATTTCTCCATTTTTTCAGAAGATTTACCGAAAGAAACATCAACTACGTTTTGAGCCTCAGCAAGGTCAGACGCAGATTCGATAGCTTCTTTGCCGAAGTTAAATATCTTTACTCCTGCAAATGCTCCGGCAGCGACCTTTGCAAAGCTCATAAACGAACTTCTCAATCCTGATATCGAATTTTGAGCGCTTACTGCACCTTTGCTAAATGGATTGAAAATGCCTGACATCTTGCCTTTAAGCAAATTCAGAGATTTTCCTAAATTGCTTGTTCCTTTGTTAAAGCCTTTGCTGTCTATTTTAGTATCAAAATTTAAGCTGCCGTCAACAGCCATAGTATCACCTAACTTTCATATTGCCACTGGCTCGCTAGGTGCGCTCGGCTGTTATTTAAATCTGAATATATTTTCTTTCTTGCATTTAGGACAAATTTTTCTTATTATCCCTTTGCAGTTAGCTTCAAAAAGCACTTTTCCGCACTTTTTACATTTTACCTTTACTAACCTTTCAATTCCTATCTCCTCTTTTCACTCAAACTTCACCGACTAAATTGTTTATGAAGTCGATTTCCGCCTTTTCCTCCTCAGTGTAAACAGGGTGAATATCAATAATGTCCTTGTTGTCCCTGTAAAATTCCTGCTCATATTTTTCGAGCTTTTTGCCTTTTGCCTTTTTTCTGCGGATATTAACTACCTGAGAATATAAGCCCTCGCCCATCTCAGAAAACAGTCCAAGAAACGTCCACCAGTGCATATATTCAAGCTCTCTTACTTCCTTTCCGGCTGCTTTATTGATTGCAGAGAATATATAATGCTCATCCTGCTTCCAATCTATTAGCTTTGAAGGTGCTTTCTTTGACTTAGGCATATCGCCGCCGTCTAAAAACCAAGAGGCTTTTTCGTATGCCTTTTCTATATCGTCAGGTACTTCCTCAAAGAGACACTCTACACATACCTGTACCTTTTCGGCAATATTAAGACTTCTATCGTCAAACGCCTCAAAAATAAGCAAAGCAACACGGTAATCGCTTCTTATCGGATAGTCCTGACCGTCTATATCTAGGCTTTTGGGAAGAATACCTATCATTATTTCACCGCATTTGTATATTTAGCAATTCTTTTCTTAGATTGCTTCGTTTCCTTATCTAATGAGCTTTCAACGATAGGAAGTAAAGCGTCAATTAAATTTGCATATAAAGGTTGCCCTCCGGCAAGAGACAGACAGTTAACTGTTCCAAAAGCAGGAGTACAAACATCATTACCAAAAACAGTGTTTATCTCTGCTCTTATTTCCTTGTCACATTCAACGGCAATTTTTCCTAATTCATCAGTATCGCTTGCCTCAGCGTCCTTATACTTTTTCTCCAACTCCTCAAGCCTTTTCTGTGAAGCTGTTATTCTTTCTAAAATTCCAAAATCACAAGGATTAAACCTTACAATACGGCTTTCATCTCCGTTTACTGCAAACTCCTTAAATCCGTCATTAAACTTAAGTATTTCTGCCATAATAGTCCTCCGTTCTGCGCTTATACGCTAAAAATAAAAGAGCGGATATTCCGCTCTTTATCATTTTGTTTTTACCGGTGCTACTGCTACACCCTGTTTAGCCATAATTACTGCCGCACCCTTTGTAAATTTAGGTACTTGATCAGTGATAGTTACAGTACCTTCCTCACGATTGCCGTTAAAGGTAACATCAAAAGGAATATTAATTCCGCCCGGTGCTCCGCCGTATGATTGCGGTTTAACGATAGCGTCCTCAGTCCAAGCGTCATAAGGTCCTTCAGTTTTGTCAACTAAAACCTCAAGCACCTTTG
This sequence comes from uncultured Clostridia bacterium, assembly GCA_947630825.1. Taxonomy (GTDB): domain Bacteria; phylum Bacillota; class Clostridia; order Oscillospirales; family Ruminococcaceae; genus UMGS1601. The sequence continues at coordinate 7,999 of CANRJA010000029.1, forward strand.
TCTTGCAATCGTCACCTGTTTTCCTGTTCATAGCAATATCTTTGAGCTTTGGATAAATCTCATCGTCAGGATTTGCATAGTACGGATCTGCTGACATACTCGGCTCATATCCGTTGTCGTTTACAGATGTTTCGTCAAGGATATTCTTTGTAGTTTCAACGTCAGGATTTAGCTCGACCGACATATCCTCGATATCCTTGCCTATTAAAAACCACTTTGGTGTTTCTCCTCCAAAAGAAGCGTCGATATAATGAAGCAGATAGCTTCTTTTTAACTTACCTTTTATATTTGCTGCTGCCATTTAAAAAACCTCACTTTCAATTTCATATTGTGCAATAATCTGTAACTGATATTGCACTCCATCGTTTAAATTTCCATTCGGAATATTATACAGCATTCCGTTTGCTGTAGACAGCTTTTTCAAACTGCCTTTAAGTGTTGTATCTTCTATTGTTATCTCTATCTCCTGCTCATTTGCCTGTCTTTCAAGCCACATAGCAAGCTCCAGCAAAACTCCCGAATTGCTCATACGGTCAAAATCATTGATTGACGGATATACGGCATACAAGACAAAATTATGCTGTCTTGTCTGATTTCCAAGCAAATCCTCAGATAAAAGGCTGTCGCCTGTTGAAGATAAACCGTAATTGGTCGGAACATCATCAGTAAAGTCTATATGTATATCATTGCATACCTCGTTTATTTTGGGAAACTGCAATAATATATCCTTTACAAGCTCGATTATATTCATTTTTGATCACCATACCTTTGAAAAATTTATTTTTTCGCATTTCCTCCTGCATATTTTGCCGCTCTTTTTAAAATAGCGTCCTTATGGTCTGCTTTCATACGCTCAAACCACATCTTGCCTGCCTGAGCGTTTCTAGCTTGACTGTAATTAAGAGGCTTATCCGTAAGAACTTTGCTTTCGCCGCTTTTGGCATAAGACGAACCTGTAATGCTTGATACCATAAGCATACCGTAATACTGATATCTTGCATAAGGAGCAACCTGATGTATTTCTCCGCTGCCTATATCTGTTCCTAATATTGCAGATTTGGCTAAAATACCGTTTCGCATTGGAGTATAAGGTCTCATTAGGCGTATACATTCACTGTCAACAAATTCCTGAGCATTGCCAAATTGCCTATTCATCTTTGAGGAAAATCCCTCATTCCATTCAAGTTTCATTGTCATAGTACCGTCTTTGTGACGTACACCAACAATTTTTCCTTTTGGTGTCTCAACATAAATTTTTCTACCAGCCATAGCAACACCTACTTTGCAGATACCTCTATGTGAGGCAATCCGCCGTACAGCATACTGTCAACAGAACTAACCGTTACAAACTGCGGATACTGGTCACGAAACATCTTCATACTGCTTGAAACAGCCTGCGGAGAAGTATTGTCAAATTCAAACTCGGCAATACCCTTTACAAGCATATCCTTTTGAGGCGTCTCGGGTATGTTGTCTCCATTTATTGAGCTTTTATAAATATATACGGTTGTACCGTCACAGGAGGACAGACCGCTTTTTAAAATATTAGCCTGTTGGCTTGACCGCCAATAAACTCCCCTTATCTCGTGTCTGATGAAACCTTGCGTGTCTTTATCGTATTTATACAGTGTACAATCTGCATTAATCATCATAATGCACACCGCCTTTTACGCTTAATGCCACGATACAGCAGTCCTGTTCCCGAAAGCCACTTATATACAATACCCTTTATCTTTTTCTGCTGGTTTTGCATAGCCGTATCTGTACTTTCATAGCTTTGTGACCAGCCTCCAACACTCTCTGATGATATTCCTCCGTGCTTTCTTTCCGCTTCATCATTTTTGTAAATTACCTCTGCAATTTCACAAGCACAAAGCATAGCGCACTCCGGCAACTCGGAGATATCTGATAATGACGGAGCATACCTCATTAGAGTTTTTAAAGCCTGCCTTATGTAAAATGCAAATGAAGCCTCGTCAATAACAGCCTTTTTGCCTATAAGATATTCAGTTTTATAAAATTCATATTTGATATGCTCGGTCATTTAAGATTCACTCCTTTTAGTCCTTGCTTTCCTTTTGCTTCTTAGTCTCAGGTTTATTCTCCTTTGGCTTCTTAGCCTCTGGCTTAACAATCAATCCTATAGTTTTCATGGTATCATCCTTTCTATTCTGCGGCTTTAGCGCTCAGGTAAATACCGGCAACTTTGTTCTTAAATACGTCAACAAGACCGTATTTACGATACTTGAGTATATAAGAATCGCTGTCAGGATTGTTTGCAGGAGCTATAAGGTCGTTAGCGATGTGCTTGTCATACTTGATGATTGCAGGCTTGTGAATAATCATAAAGTTGATGTCTGTGCCGCCTTCTGCTTTCTTATAATGTCCTGCTTCCTCGCCGCCGGACTTACCGTCAAGCAAATCTATAGCAGTATAGAATCTGCTTTGCGGTACTTTCTTCTTTACGGAAAATGAGTTCAGCACTTCTCTTGACTTTGTTGTATCAAGAGCCATAATGCCGTTTAAGAGGGTAGGAGTTGCATACAAAATCCTGTTGTCCTCCGGCACTTCATCTTCGTCCATTTTGTTCTTAGCTTCTAACAGAGCTTTAAGAAATTCGGTAGCGTCTGCAAATGTGGCAGGCTCCGCCTTTGATATTCCGTCTGTTCCTGCAAGAGTAGCAAAGGTGAACGCATCTGCCTCAGGTGCAACCTTAGTTCTCATCAGTTCGGCTCCTGCTCTGCCGAATGAAAGGTTGAAAGTTTCCTCATCGTCCATAACGTCAACGGAAATTCTCGTACCACGATCGTAATTAAACTGAGTTGTTTTCCATACAAGGTCAACATTGCCTTGTGTATATCCGCTGTTACGGTCATAATCGCCTAAGCCGGTTACGCTGATTTGCGGATAGCATATCTCATTTACATTTACGCCTGCTTTAACTATTGCAGAGTCTCCTGTAAGGTCTGATGTTACTGACGCTAGTTTATACACCTCGTCAAGCAAAGGTGTGAAATTTTTAGCTAATTGTATAGCCATAATAAATTACCTCTTTTCTTTAGTCTTTTTCAGGCGGCAATCCCATAGCCGCTCTGAGTGTTTCTGTTCCTCCACCTGTAATTCCTGTGTTTCCCGTGTCTTTAACAGGATTTTTAATAGGCTCTTTAGATTCAAACATATAATCGTTTTCCGATTTTACTGTTTCAAGAGCCGTTTTGATGTCGTCTGCCTGATTTTTGCTTGCTTTCAAGGTTTCAAGGTCAAGCAGTGCCTTTACCGCCTTTGCATTTTTTGCACCGCTAGAAGTAATCGCTCCGTCAAGTACAGAGTTAAACTCCATATCGGCAACCTTCTGATTATACTCGGTGTCCTTTTTCTCAAGGTCAGCAGTTAGGCTGTTGATTTTATCCTGCAGGTCTTTAACATCAACGCCATCAAACTCTTTTAAGGCGGTCTGAGCCGTTTCAAGCTGAGACTTGTAATTGTCTCTTGCTGCGGTTATTTTATCAACCTCCGCAACCGTCTTGTAATTTGCCTTAAAGGCTTTGTCAAAATCGCCTTTCTTTTCCTCGGGAATTTCAACTCCGATTTCAGTTAGAATGTCAAAAATGCTTTTCATAATAAATCCTTTCTACATAGCTTATATACCGCTTTGTCTGCGGTTGAAATTGAGCCGGATAAACCTCCGGCGGGGTAATTTTGAATATAATAAAAGCACATTGAAATTAATCAACGTGCTAATATCCATTATTTATGTAAGAAATAAAAAACAGTGTAAGTAATAATTGTAATTACAATCACTAATATCGTAATTATAGTTTTTAAACTAAAGTATAATTCTATCATTGCTACTCCTTATTAGTCGGTTTTTTAGCATACTTCCCAACCCCTACATTGCCTAATCAGTCAACCGTTACTCGCTCCCTCTGCTGTGGTAAATTCATAGCGTTTGAAAATCGTGCATATTCAGCCGAAGTACCTCGATATCGGCAACGTGCGTTGATTATATCCTCCTCATTCGCACCGCCCTCTTGCAACAGCTTTATTTGCTGTCTCTGAGCTCGCATAGTTGTCTCGAGCCTGCGTTGTCTTTGCAATGCTTCATACTTTGTATACTGCTTGTCTCCATATTCGCAGGGTGTGTTTTCCTCTGCTTTCATTTTGTCAAGTTGTTCGTCTGTATATATACGCTCTGATATACCAGGAACAAACGGGTAATAATCGTGGTAGCAGTTAGCACCGCAAAGCCCTGTAACCGAGCCAAGACCGCAAACGGTAGTAAGCTCCTCTCTTGTATAAACTCTGCCCTGCCATTCCTGATGAGAAGGTCTTGCTCCAATGTGATATGAAACTTCAAAATGTTCTGTACCAAGAGCTTTCGCATTGTCCTCGTTTACTTTTGCCGTAACCTGAGAAACGCCCGTCATAACTGCTCGCCTTGCGGCAACGTCTATCCTGTTACTCCAACCGCTTGCATAATCTACAGTGCGAAGTCCGCTGTTAGTCATTTCATTGACTGTACGCTTTAAAACAGTGTTATAATCGAATGCTCCGCTTGCTATATCAAGCATAGCACTATCAAGAGCTTTTTGATAATAATCAGCTATCGGTAAAAACTTTAGCTTCCCGTTAGGCTGTCTTACAGCAAAGCCTAACGATTGAGTAATATTTTTCAATTCACCGCTTGTCTGCTTAGAAACAGCATAAAGCATTTGCTGTAAGGGCGCATTGTCAGCAAACTCAATAAATGACTTTCCTAACTTGTCATACAGTGCCTTATCACGAACATATCCGCTTTCTACGGCGTTTTTGAACATATCTTGTATCTCAATATCACTTATGTTTAAATGCTCCTGAATGGCTTTCTGAATGTCCTCTTGGGCAAGTCCAAGCTCATATAACCTGTTTATCTGCCAATCGGCTGAACGTGTGATCTGGCCGTTTATCTTTATACGGCGGACTATATCCTGCATTATACGATTTTCAAGCTGTTTCATAGGCTTGTCAAATGTCATTGAAATAGCCTCTATTTCGTTAGGCTTTAGCATTTACTTACCCTTGCTTTCCTTAACCAGAATAATAAGAGTGGCACAAATTATTGCCGTTATAACGATTGCTGTCATTTCTTTGTCACCTCACTATCTATTTCACCATTTATAATGCTTCTCGCTTCTTCCTTTGATATTCCTATTGCTGTAGAAATAAGAGCTATAGCTTGACCCTCTGAGATAGTACCTGATGAATATTGTGCCATTATTGCAATAAGACTTTGAGTTTGAGCACCGTTTAGGCTTTTATTTTGTACTTCTACTACAGGCTGTGAACTGCTAGCATTCACATTTACGCTATCATCAATAACATCCGCCGTTTGTGGCAGATTTTTAAGAGCTTCTTCAATAGGCTCTCCGTACCATTTAGAACGGTACTCCTCAAGCCTCATTACTCCCATATTGACGTCGCTTCTGTCCTGCTGACGCTCTGTTTCATCATCAACTAAAATACTGTCCTTAAAATCACATATAAACTCATAATGCTGAGTAGCCATTCCGTTATAAAATGCAAGAGCATATACAAGGTCCTCTAAACAGTCTTTTAAATTCTGTTGAATAGCGGAAACCGTATTGTATTTTCGCTTCTTAGCAGACTTAATCTCGGTTGCGGTCTTATCGACCGTCTGTGGGTTTGAAATATCGCCGTATGAAAGACCTACCTCAAACTCGATATTGCGTTTATACTCCTCAAGTCCTGCTATTAAATCATTTTGCCTAAACTGCGGAGAAAATTCCTTGTAAAGCTCATCTTCTCCAAGGTCTAGCCCTACATAAAGCCGTTCATTGAGCCTACCTGGCTTGCCGTCCTCTTTCAAAGCCGCCTCGTCAATGTGTACTGCTCTTTCTCCGCTTTCAAACTCCCAATCTAACCGACCGAACTGCTTATCCGCCTTGCTTATAATCTCCAAAGCAGAATCAAATACAGATACACCGCAATGAGAGCCGTCTATATTGTTTTCAATCGGATTTCGGTAATATCCAAAGGCAGGACGCTTCATAAGAGGATAGCTCACATCCTCCTCAAGATTTTTCCATTCTGCAACAGTATCAAGGGAAATCTCCCTGCCCAGAGTATTAGGACTTGCAGACACATAAGCCTTATTGGTTATTGTCAATCCCTTTTCATAATCCAAATCGTGAAATTCAAGCCTTGTATAGTATTTGTCTTTTAACTTCTTTGTTTCAGGGAAAATAACCTTTATAAGCCGTCCCTCAACATCAAATTCAACAGGTAAAAAGGCATTGGCTGATACATACTGCACTTTATCCTCGCCTAAGGGTTTTATGACCATAGCGCCTGTTGCCAAGCCCTTCTGTAAGTGCATATTTATATTTCTTATCGCTTTGTTGAACAATTCATCAAGTGCCGGCAGTGTAACGCTTGCTGTCATTTCATTAAGTGTAATGTTAGAAAACTCCCTGACAACCGACTGCTCAAGCCTTAGGCTTGAAACGCCTTTTTTCTCGTTCAGCCAATCTGCATTGCCGGAGTAGCACTTCTGCCAAAGCTCTATTTTTTCAAGCATTTTATTTGATAGAGCAAGCTCAATATTCAAAGCTGTTTTTATATCTTTTACTGGGAACAAACCTCTTATCAGCCCTTTCATAAAATTTATAAATCCCATTTACTTTCCTTTCCGCTTCCAAACTCTGTTGAGTGCATACCTTACTGCGTCAATGCTATGGTTGTCCTTATCGGGATAGCCCGAAATGACATTGCCCTCTTTATCTCTTTCATACTCATAGTCTAAAAACTCCCTCGCCGTCTCAGGACAGCGTTTATTATCTATTACTATCTCTCTGAGGCTTTGCAGCCATTTCATTGAGTATTCAACTGAACCAGGTCCTTTGTCAGCTGCTCTTGCAAGCAAGCCGTACGAACGATAATCCCCGATCGATTTATTTTCAATACCACTGTCGCATATTATCATATCATTCTCAGTAACTCCGTGATTTTTAATAAGCTCATCTGCAGTCTGCTTGTTAGAGCGTTTATTACAGCGATACTCGTCAAAAATAACAAGCCTGCTGTGTGCAGGCTCATAATAGCAAGCTGTATAGTGGTATGGATCGGGATACCAGCCCCAGTCAACTCCTCTGTAAATACGGTCGAACTGTTTAATCTCCTCATCTTTGACCTCTTTTATAACAACATTATCAAAAACATTGCCGCCTGTGCCGTTAGCAACGCCCATATACTCGTTTTCATAAGCTATAGGATTAGTTTCCTTTAAAAACTCTGCGTCGTCTAAAAACGGCTTTCCGAGCCACTTCTCAGGAACAGTCAAATATGTGCTTTCGGTTACAAGCCTATCTGCTCTGGGTATTTTAATATACTTATTAGCCCAGTTCTGAGCCGATTTTGGAGGGTTGAACGATTTAAACTTAAATGCTGTATCTCCGCCTCTGATGACCGACTGCTCTATCTTACGGACAGCCTCCTCGCCCTTAAACTGGTCAAGCTCCTCAAACCACAATATACCGATATATCCGAAAGACGGTTTAATGGATTTGATTTTATTCTCATCATCTGCACCCCTGAAATATATCTTTTGTCCTGTCTTTTTCCTTGTGATTTCGAGAGGCGATTTTATATAATCAAACTCATCATCAAGACCCAATGATGAAATAGCCCATAAAATCTGACTGAACACGCTGTCTTTGAGCGTATTGCTTACCTGTCTTAAAATGCAAGCATGCATATCCTCATTCTTCATAATCAAATCAACTACATTTTCCGATATAAACGAAGATTTTGTAGAACCACGTCCGCCAGGAAAGACATACTCAGAATGATTATGTTCCGAAATATCAAAAAGCACCGACGAAAACGACGGCGCTACAAGGCTTGCAGGTATTCCACTGTATATATCCCTCTCATTCTTAGGAGGGCTTAATTTATTCTTTTCTAGCTTTAATCTTTCCTTATCAATCTTGATTTTATGCTTAGTATAAACATCGTCCTGAATAATACTTCTCAGTTCGTGTACTGCCTTATGGTCGCCTGTTTTTGCTCTTGCCATTAAAGCGGCATTTACAACAAGCATATTGTTTATAAATTCAGGGTCAAGCGAATCAATATCAATACCTTCTTCTGTCAATAGGCTATAATCATCAGATGTATTTGCAGGCATATCAAGCAACATCTCCATAACCTGCTTCATACTCTTTTTTCGGCGTCTGGCAACACCTGACGCTTTACCGCCTTTTGAGCCTTTTTCTCTTGCTTCGCTCTCGCTTCGAATAGGTATTAAATTCTTTTCATTCAGGGGTCACCACCTCTTTTGTTTTTTGTGTTAAAACTACACTTTCTTAAATCTTACTTAAACACACCCAGCTTGTTTAAACGCTTCATTTAACTTGGCTGATTGCAATGCAATCCAATCGGCAATTAGTTCCTCATTCCAATTACAATTTACAGACAAACCGCTTTCAAATAT
>CANRJA010000030.1 GCA_947630825.1 uncultured Clostridia bacterium
GCGGGCATAGCTCATCTGGTAGAGCGCCACCTTGCCAAGGTGGAGGTAGCGAGTTCGAGCCTCGTTGCCCGCTCCAGCGTAGAGGCTTTGATGATTTAATATCACGCTTTGCAAATTAAGCAGAGCGTGATTTTTTATGCAGTAAAATATATTATAAAAGTAATATGTTTGTAAAAATGTACTTTTATTGTTTATTTATCATTTTTTATAACGATAATTTGTAATAAAAAAGTAATATGTAAAATAATTCATTTTTTGAAATTAATGTTGCACAAAAAAATAAAAGTTTTTTGAGTAATCCTACAAAAATCAAGTCGGAAATTGAAAAAAAGTTGATATTTGAAAATATGAATGATAAAATGTAGTCGTATCGATAAACGATATTTTATAGGATAATTTAGGAGGAAATAAAAATGAGGTTAAAAAGAATAATATGTAGTTTAACTTCAGCAATTATGGTATTGACATCTATTGCTATTACTTCTTTTACATCAACTTCTGCTGCAGATGAAGACGGACTTATTTCACCGCCAACAGGCGGATGGCTAACTAAAGAGCAGCAGGATAGCACTTCGGAATATAAGCTTTGTAAGGTATATGATTATAAAAATATGCCGGTTATACAAGATATCTATCAGGCAACTGAGCTTTATATCGCTTTCAAGATAGTTAATGTTGATGTTAATCACCCTTTAAAAGCTTGGTTTGCACACAGCAATGGCTTGGATTGGGACGACTATGCTGAGGATGAAGCTACACCGGCAACAATAATAGATAAGGAAAGAGGAACATATGTAGTAAAATGGAGCGGTTCTCCTATTAGTTTAAATAGTGTAATGTACTTAGGCGTAAAATTTGAAGGTGTTAAAAACCCCGCTGACGCTTATAACGAGCGTTATTGTAACACAAAGACGAATGTTGAGCTTATAGGTCTTTACAACAAAGAACCCGACTTTTATAAGCTGCCGCAGACAACTGAGACTGAATCAACTGAGCCGATTCCCGAGGGCGCATTGCCTATTTATTTGACAGATGAAAATTTCAATTCTTTGACAGCAACTAGCTATGTATATGCACTGAAGGACGGTGAATACACAATTACGGCTGAAGGAGTTAATCGCTGTGCAAAGGACATTAGCCTTATTCTTTACAGTAAAGATGCGGCTAATATTATTTCAAAGGATACAATGATAGTTTTAATTAAGTTTATATTAAATGGTGAGTCATACACTATACCTAATTGTTGGTCTAGTCCCGTATCGCCGTTTCCTGAGATAGATGAAGTAAGCCATGTACGTTCAAACGATTTTTGTGTTTGCCCATGGGATCCTAATTTGAAAAATGACAGCGTTGATTTATTCGAAGATGAGGTAATGCAGAACATATCAATTACTTTCACATTGTCAAATACTAAACTTGGTGAAGCTGATACATCCGCTCCAGATACGTCAGATACATCAAATTCAGACGACATGTCAAATTCAAATAACACGTCAAATCCAAGCGATCAATCAAATACTGCATCTACAACGGCTTCCGCAATAGCGGGGTTTAAAGCAACCACAGCACCGATTATTAAAACAACTATAGTTAAGCCTGCTAAGGTAAAGAATGTAAATATTACAGCTAAGAAAAATAAGTTGAGAGTTTCATGGAAAAAGGTAAGCGGAGCAACAGGCTATAAGGTTGTATTAGCTACAAACAAGAAATTGACTAAGAATAAAAGGACTTTTACTGTTAAGAAAAACAAAATAAAGATTAAGAAATTAAAATCCAGAAAAAAGTATTTTTTAAAGGTAAGGGCTTATAAGATGGCAAACGGTAAAAAGTATAACGGTAAGTGGTCTAAGGTTGTTAATAAAAAGACTAAATAAGAACTGTTATATTATAACTATTGCATAATTTAAGCCTTGCAAATTAAAAACAGAGCCTGATTATTCAGACTCTGCTTTTTATTTATAATATTGAATTTTACTTAGTTTCAACGCCTTCCCAGTCTTTTAAGAACCTTTCAATTCCGCTGTCGGTAAGAGGGTGATGAATCATTTGTTTAATAACGCTCATTGGGATTGTTGCAATATCGCAGCCAAGTCTTGCAGCAGCAGTAACGTGAATTGGATTTCTGATAGAAGCTGCAATTATCTCTGTTTCAATAGCCTGCGCGTCAAATATGTCCACGATTTCTTCAATGAGGTTCAAGCCTTCCATACCGATATCGTCAAGCCTGCCTAAGAACGGAGAAACATAGGTAGCGCCGGCTTTTGCAGCCAACAGAGCTTGAGCAGCTGAAAAGATTAGCGTTACGTTTGTCTTTATTCCGAGAGCTGTAAGCTGTTTGGTAGCCTTAAGTCCTTCAGCGCACATCGGGATTTTGATTACAATGTTTTTGTGCATAGCGGCAAGAGGTTTAGCCTCCTCGACCATTTTGTCAGCCTCAAGCGAGATAACCTCAGCCGAGATAGGTCCGTCTACAATTTCAGTTATTTCTTTTACAACATCCTGAAAAACTCTGCCCTCTTTAGCTATTAAAGACGGATTTGTTGTAACTCCGCATATTACGCCGAGATCGTTTGCCTCTCTGATGTCGTCAACATTGGCTGTGTCAATAAATAGTTTCATAATAAAATTCCTTTCAATTATATATTTCCTGAAAAATCAGGTTTTATTCAATTAGTTACATAGCGCCTAGCTTTTTATAGCTTGCTTTGAGCGCAGGGTAAATCTCACGGTAAAGCTGATAGTATTTTTCGTACTTAGGTACATTTTCAGCTATAGGCTCCTGTGTTTTATCAGTCTTTATAACCGCATTGCAAGCCTCAGGAACACTGCTGTAAATTCCCGTGCCAACGGTTGCGAGAAGCGCAACGCCCAGAGCAGGACCTTCCTTGGACGCAACAGTCTTAACAGGGCAGTTATACAAATCAGCGAGCATTGAACGCCACAGCGGAGAAGTTCCGCCGCCTCCGCAAGCCATCATATCAGATACGTTTATATCCATCTCTCTGAATACTTCAACGCAGTCACGAAGCGAATATGAAACACCCTCCAGAACCGCACGAAGCATATCCTTTTTTGTGTGCATAGCGGAAAGACCAAAGAACACACCCCTTGCGTTGGGGTCGAGGTGGGGAGTTCTCTCACCCATAAGATAAGGCAGATAGAGAAGCCTGTTTGCTCCGACCGGAACAGTTTCAGCCTCTTTATCCATCAGGTAGTATTCGTCGACGCCCATAAGTGACGCGGTTTCTTTCTCAGCATTGCAGAAGTTGTCTCTAAACCATTTAAGAGACAGCCCTGCGCCCTGAGTAACGCCCATAACGTGCCACGAGTTCGGAACAGCCGCACAGCAAGTATGAACACGTCCCTTTGGGTCTATAGAAATGCTTGATGTGTGTGCAAAGACAACACCCGATGTGCCTATTGTTGTGAACGCTTTTCCGTCCTCGACAACTCCTGTTCCCACAGCAGCAGCGGCATTATCGCCTGCTCCGCCGACAACTATCGTTCCCTCTTTAAGTCCCGTAAGCTCAGCCATTTTAGCCGTAACCTCGCCTGTGACTTCGCAGCTTTCATAAACCTTTCCAAGAAGGCTCTTATCAATTTCTAAAGCCGATAAAACCTCGTCAGACCAACATCTGTTAGGAACATTCAAAAGCTGCATTCCCGAAGCGTCTGAAACCTCGGTTGCGAACTCGCCCGTTAGAACATATCTAAGGTAATCTTTAGGCAGGAGAATGTGAGCGCACTTCTCATAAATCTCAGGCTCGTTGTTCTTCACCCAGAGAATTTTAGCAGCCGTCCAGCCGGTAAGGGCAGGGTTGGCGGTAATCTCGATAAGCTTTTTCTCGCCTAGCTTTTTATTCATTTCTTCGACTTCTTTAGCAGTTCTCTGATCGCACCAAATAATCGACTTTCTCAAAACATTACCGTCCTTGTCGAGCATAACAAGACCGTGCATTTGTCCTGAAATTCCAACGCCTTTGACGTCTTCTTTAGAAACTCCGCTTTGCGACATAACAGCTTTAATCGTATTGATCATAGCGTTTGCCCAGTCGGCAGGGTCTTGTTCAGCATAGCCGTTCTTTGGCTGATACATAGGGTACTCTATCGTCTTTGAGGCGATAACTTTTCCGCTTTCGTCAAACAGAACGGTTTTAGTACCGCTTGTACCGCAGTCGACACCTATTACATAAGCCATTTAATTTTCCTCCGATTTGAAATTTTGTATTTTCTACCCTTTTATTGTACACTATCAAGCGGGGCTTTGTCAAACATTTTATGGGGAAATAAGAAAACTCCCGACGGCGGTTTATGCCAAAATCGGGAGTGAATTTTTATCTACTTACAATAACACTCATTATAATTATCCATACAGCTTTGAATGACATCTTTCGCAGCCTGTTTTCCCTCTATCTCCTCGATTGCGGTATCTTTGCCCTCAAGTGTTTTGTATACTGAGAAAAAGTGTGACATTTCATCGAAAATATGCTTAGGAAGCTCATTAATATCATTGTAGCAGTTATACACAGGATCGTTGAAGGGTATTGCGATTATCTTCTCGTCTGACGAACCATTGTCTATCATCTTTATTACCCCTATCGGATAACAGCTCAAAAGAGAAAGAGGCTCCAGCGTTTCAGAGCATAAAACCAGTACGTCTAAAGGGTCTCCGTCTGATGCGTAGGTTCTGGGAATAAAGCCGTAGTTTGCCGGATAGTGCGTCGATGTGTAAAGTATTCTATCCATCATTAAAAAACCTGTTTCCTTGTCAAGCTCATATTTTATCTTTGAGCCCTTAGGAATTTCAATAACTGCCGTAAAATTTTCCTGAGAAATTTTTTTAGGCGAAATATCGTGCCAGATGTTTACCATAATGAGCGTCCTCCCTCTATAATTTTACTGTTAGATTTCTTTAATTGTTTCACAAAGCGTAAGTCCGACCTCTTTCAGATTTTCAATTACATCAAACACCGTTTCGCCGTTAAGCTCTACTAAAATCCTGTCGGCAGGATTTTCCCTTGAAAGCAGGCTGTCTATCGTTATAAATTCTTCCGGTTTTAACTGAGAAATGCTGCTGTCTTTCAGAATTTTTTCAAAAGAGCCTGTGTCATTTTTATTATAAAGCATAATGCTCTGAAACGGCATAACGTAAATTTCCGTTTCAGTTTCAAGAGAACAAAACCCGAAGTTTGTCAAGCCGTCGTTAATAAGCAAATCGCCGTAACGCTTTAAAATTGCTTCGGCTACATCGTGTGTGACCTCGAGGTTATAAAGCTGCATATGAGAACCGCTGTCGCCCTGCTTAGAAAGCTCCGCCTCCTGAGCGTCAGTGCAAGGCGCTTCAAGAAAAAAGTAAGGCTTTTTAATCAGCTTTACAGCCTTTTTTACAATAGATTTTATCTTTTCTGCGCTTATAACACAGTTTATTTCACTGCTGTTTATTTTAGAATAAGAAGTCTTTACTCCTTTTATATTTGCGACATTCAAGCCTTCAATAATCTTAAAATTTTCTTGCATATTTCGACCCTTTCTGTTATACTAATGTTGGTAATACACCTTTATTTAAGCCTTAAATTTTCGTTCTTTATTAAAAACATTGCTTATTAGTCCAAACAAATGGACTGTAAGCCTGTTAAAATCAAATTACAGTAAAGGTTGTAAATCTTATTGGTTTTGATTTAAGCCTTGCTGAAAGAATGAAAAAGGAGAGGTTTATAATGGTTGAATTTATAGCGTTTATGTTATTGGCAGTTTTGGGTTTTGCAGCTATGGGGTGTGTTTATTATTTATGCGAGGTTGATACGTCTTTTGAGAGCGATAACCGAAGAAAGATTTTAGTAACTTCAAATAAGACTGTAAACAATAACGGCAATGATGCCGCCTGAAATCTGCATATTAAATTGCAAATACATTATATACGCAACTATAATTAAAGTCAAGGAGAGATATTTATGCTTGGACTTATCCTATCGGGCGCATCTGCTTTAATATCTGTGATTTTGTTGATATCAATGATAGTCATATTGCCGAAAAAATCACAGTCGGACGCCGGTGAGGAAACTATACGTCAGATAAAAAGCGATATAGAAAAAGAGCTTTCTGCATTCAGGCAGGAAATCAACCGCACAACTGGGGATTCTATAAAGAGCTTGGGCGAGATGGTGTCGCAGAACCAGAAGGATTTGAATAATACGGTTACCGATAAAATTTCTGTGCTTGATAAGAATTTGTCAGACAAGCAGGAAAATCTTCAAAAGTCGGTTACATATTCGCTCACTCATCAGGAGGAAAGGTTTAAGACCTTCTCGGTTGAGAACGAGCAGAAGCTGGATAATATCCGTACAACTGTTGAAAAACGGCTCGGTTCGCTTCAGGAAGAGAATTCAAAGAAGCTCGATGAGATGCGTCAGGTCGTAGATGAAAAGCTGCAAAAGACATTGGACGAGCGTATAACCCAGTCGTTTAAGTCGGTTAATGATAATTTACAGCAGGTTTATAAAAGTGTTGGAGAAATGCAGACGCTTGCAACGGGAGTGGGCGATTTGAAAAAGGTTCTTACAAACGTAAAGAGCAGAGGAATTTTAGGCGAAATTCAGTTAGGCTCTATTTTGTCAGAGATACTTGCTCCCGAGCAGTATGAGGAGAATGTAGAAATAAAAAAGGGCAGCGGAAAGCGTGTCGAGTTTGCTGTTAAGCTTCCTGCCGACGACGATAAAACCGTTTACCTTCCTATTGATTCCAAGTTTCCGGGCGACAGCTATACAAATCTTGTTGACGCTTATGACAACGGCTCAAAAGATGAAATTAATGCCGCTGTTAAAGTGTTGCTCGCAACTGTTAAAAGCGAGGCGAAGGACATAAATCAGAAGTATATCAGCCCTCCGTACTCAACGGATTTCGGTATATTGTTTGTGCCTTTTGAGGGGCTTTATGCCGAGCTTGTAAACAGAGGAATGGTAGAGGAGCTTCAGCGAAGCTACAAGGTCAATCTTGCAGGACCGAGCACTATGGCGGCCCTTCTTAACAGCCTTCAGATGGGCTTTAAAACTCTGGCTATCCAAAAGAGAAGCAGTGAAGTTTGGGAGGTTCTTGGTGCGGTCAAGTCGGAATTTGGCAAGTTTGGGGACGTTATCCAAAAAGCTCAGGAGAGTATTAATAAGGCGTCAAGTCAGCTTGATGATTTGGTGGGAGTTCGCACACGGGCTATAAACAGAAAGCTGAAAAGCGTTACTACTCTCGAAACGAGCGATATAAAAGCCGATAAGCTGCTAGAGATAGATTCTGAATAAGCAAAAAAACTCTTAGACTAATATGGTTTAAGAGTTTTTGAGTTGATTAATTTCTCATAATTTGGTATAATATTTATAGGAGTTTATTACTTTTTTTCTGACGGAGGTTTAAATATATATGAAAAAACCAACTAAAGATACTATAAAGGCTAATCTGAGGAAAAAACTTAGCTTTTTGTTTTCACGCAAAATAACGGTTATTATTCTTTTGCTTATACAGGTTGGTTTTGTAATTTTTGCATTCTTTAGTTTATATGAACATATTATTTATATATATCTCACCTTGACGGCATTAGCTATTGCTCTTGTGGGTTATATTGCAAGCTCAAATGAAAATGCAGGATATAAGATAGCGTGGCTGGTACCGTTTGTAGTATTTCCGGGATTTATGGCTTTGGCATACATTTTTGTTAAAACTCAGACGTCAAAGCGTTCTTTTAAAAAAATCGTACAGAAAAAAACTGTTCAGACTGAAAAATACTTAACTCAGAATAAGGAAATTTTTAACGGTATCTTGGAAAATGAGGACAAGTCCTTTGCAAGGTTGTCGAATTATATAGCAAACTTCGGTAAATTCCCGACATACAGAAACAGTACGGCTCAGTATTTTAAAAACGGTCAAGAGCAGTTTAAGGTGCTTCTTCAAGAGCTAAATAAGGCAAAGCACTTTATATTTATAGAATATTTTATTGTCGAGAAGGGTACGATGTGGAGTCAGATACTTAAAATCCTTCTTAAAAAGGTTAAAGAGGGAGTAGACGTAAGATTTATGTACGATGGCGTAGGCGCACAGACGATACTTCCTGGCAAGTATGACGAAACATTAAGGTATTATGGTATAAAGTGCAAGGTGTTTAATCCGTTTGTACCGTTTTTGACGACTGTTCAAAACAACCGTGACCACCGAAAAATAGTGGTGATTGACGGATATACGGCATTTACAGGAGGCACTAATTTAGCTGACGAGTATATCAATAAAAAGTTCAAATACGGCTACTGGAAGGATTCGGCTGTAATGATAAAAGGCGAGGCAGTCTGGAGCTTTACTATGATGTTCTTTCAGATGTGGGAGCTGGACGAAGAGAAATCGGCAAATTATATGGATTTTTCTCCGCACAAATACCATTATGACAGCTTTGAAAGCGACGGATATGTTATACCTTACGGTGATTCGCCTCTTGACAATGAACCCTTAGGAAAAATGATTTACCTTGACATTATCAACAAGGCAAAGGACTATGTGTACTTTACAGCACCATATTTGATTTTAGACGGCGAGCTTACGACCGCTTTAGGCTATGCGGCAAAAAGCGGAGTGGACGTAAAAATAGTTGTTCCGGGAACTCCAGACAAGTGGTATATTCAGAAGATATCAAACTGTTATTACAAGGAGCTTTTAGATAAGGGCGTTAAATTCTATCGCTTTAAACCCGGGTTTGTTCACACAAAAGACTGCGTTTCGGACGATAAAATCGCAACGGTGGGAACGGTTAATTTGGACTACAGAAGTTTGTATCTTCACTTTGAGGATGGAGCTGTATTTTATAAAAATAAAATAGTATCAGATGTTAAAAAAGATATTACGGAGATGATTGAAAAGCATTGCACTGAAATTACAATCAGAGAAATGAATGACAGAAATATTTTTGACAAGATTTTCAGCGGCATTTTAAAAATATTCGGTCCGTTAATGTAAAATATCAATAAAAAAGGAGCAGAATAACTGCTCCTTTTTCTTTTGAAAGCAAGAGTTTTAAACTAAATTCCAGCCTTTTTCTCGCTTCTTTATTTATCAAAACCAACAAGAGGCTCTATACCCCATATGTTTTCTGCGTAGTCTTTAATTGTCCGATCTGAACTGAATTTGCCCGAATTGCACATATTAAGCCAGCACTTCTTATAAAAAGCTCTTTGGTTTTTAAAGTCACGGTTTACCGTGAGTTTTGCCTTTACATAGCTTTCAAGATCGCCGATAAGATAATAGTTATCGGCGCTGTGCCAGCTTGCGCCGTCCATAAGCGAGAAATAAAGCTCTCTGAATATTCCTGTTCCTCCGTCTGAAAGCGTCCCGTCTATAAGAGTGTTTACAACACGCTTGATTTTTTCGTTATTTTCGCTTATTTTTCTTGGGTCATATTGGGGTGCTATTTTTGCAAGGTCTTCAACTCTTGCGCCGAAGATATAGTTGTTCTCCTCTCCAGCCTCTCTTACTATCTCAATGTTTGCGCCGTCATACGTTCCGAGAGTTACCGTACCGTTCAGCATAAACTTCATATTTCCCGTTCCCGAAGCCTCTGTACCGGCTGTTGAAATTTGCTCGGAAACATCGCTTCCTGCGATTAGTTTTTCTGCATAGGAAACATTATAGTTTGAGACAAATACGACCGATAACAGATTCTTTGTTTGTTCGTCATTATTTACAAGCCGTCCGACTTCGTTTATAAACTTGATTATGCCTTTAGCTCTTGCATAACCGGGCGCCGACTTTGCACCGAAAATAAATGTAGTCGGTGTAAAATCTTTAATACTGCCGTCTTTGATGCCGAAGTAAATATACAGAATTGAAAATGCATTTAACAGCTGACGCTTATATTCGTGAAGTCTTTTTATCTGCGTGTCAAATATCGTATTGATATTGATTTCAATTCCGTCGTGCGCCTTTATATAATCGGCAAGCTGCTTTTTCTTGATTTTCTTTATGGCAATAAATCTGTCTATAACGTCATCGTCATCTGCGTATTTTGAAAGCTCACGCAGTTTGTCTAAGTTTGTTATCCAACTGTTATTACCCAAAAGCTCGGTAATAAGACCGCTTAGCTCTTTGTTGCACAAAGCAAGCCATCTTCGCTGGGTGATTCCGTTTGTTTTGTTTTGAAAACGCTCCGGATAAAGCTCATACCAATCCTTTAAAACAACGTTCTTTAAAATCTGCGTGTGAATCTCTGCTACTCCGTTTGTGTGGCTTGAACAGAAAACCGCAAGGTTTGCCATATGAACAGTGCCGTCAATGATAGGCTTCATTACGTTGATTTTTTCTTTGGCAAGCCCCTTGATATAAGCCTCTTTAATAAACTGCTCGTTGAGTAAAAGTATAATGCTGTAAACGTCTGGAATTACGTCTTGAATAAGCTCTGCACTCCACTTTTCCAAAGCCTCTGACATAATGGTATGGTTTGTGTAGTTGAACACCTTTTGAGCGATTTTGTATCCTCTATCAAAGCTGAATCCCTCGTTCAGCAATTGCCTTATAAGCTCGGGAATTGAAATTACGGGGTGAGTGTCGTTTAGCTGGATTGTAACTTTTTCAGCTAAGTTTTCAAGCGTACCATAGGTCTTTTTATGACGCTTTATTATATCGGCAATAGATGCGCTTGAAAAGAAATACTGCTGTTTCAGCCTTAATACCTTGCCCTCGTATGTATTGTCATTTGGATACAATACTCTCGAGATATCTTCAGCGTATATCTTTTGAAGGCTTGCCTGCTCGTAGTTTCCGCTGTCAAAAAGCGAAAAATCAAATTCCTCTGTCGGCTCTGACTGCCAAAGTCTGAGCGTACCTATATGCTTTGTGCCGTAAGCTATTATCGGCATATCATATGGCACAGCCTTTACGGTCTGGTTTTTGAATTTTACAAGCTGTGTATCAGGCTCACACCGCTTTGACCAAGGATCGCCGTACCTTGTCCAGTCGTCTGCGGTTTCAATCTGAAATCCATCTTTAATTTCTTGCTTAAACAAGCCGTATTTATATCTTATCCCGTAGCCGTCTAACGGGAGATTTAACGTAGCGGCGGAATCCATAAAGCAAGCCGCAAGCCTGCCCAGACCGCCGTTCCCGAGAGCGGCGTCCTCAATTTCTTCAAGTGATGTTAGTGAACAGCCTTCTTCTTTCAATATATCTTCAACCTCGTCTGTAATGCCGAGATTCATCAAATTATTATAAATTGCCCGTCCGACCAAAAATTCAGCAGAGAAATAGCACGCTTTTCTTGTATTATCGTGTGCCTCAATACTTCTATCCCAATCTCTTGAAATCATATTCATTATCACACTCGACAGGCTCTCGTGAATTTGCTGAGGAGTTGCTTCTTTCGGCAATACTTTATACTTAGAAATTAAATCTCTTTTGAATTCTTTTAAAAACAGTTCTTTATCCACAAGCTTTGTTCCTTTCAAATGTTTATTGACGTCCGCACAGCGTTGTTAAATCCGCTATCTTTTGCTGAAGCTCAGGTGTGAAATCGCTTTTTAATGCCCTCCACCGCCAGTTGTTCCCCACTGTTGACGGTATGTTCATTCTCGCCTCGCTCCCAAGCTCTAAGAAGTCTTGAAGCGGCGCAATAGCTGTATTGGCGGTTGACGTCCAAGCCAGACGTATAACAGCATGCGGAAGTTGTTTTCTTCTCTTTATTCCAAGATAATCCATAGCAAACCGAATGTTCTTCTTGCTTTCTGAACTTACCCAACCCTTTAAGGTATCGTTGTCGTGAGTTCCAGTATATACAAAGCAGTTTGAATTTTTATAGTTCTGAGGAAGATACATACTGCTTGCGTTTGGCTCAAATGCAAACTGCAATACCTTCATTCCCGGATAGCCTGTCTGCCGGAGAAGTTTTTTAACAGACGGCGTTATAAAGCCTAAGTCTTCGGCTATTATTTTTACCTTGCCCAGCTTTTCTTTCACAGCCTTGAACAGTTCGATTTTCGGTCCTTCCTCCCAGTAACCGCCTATTGCGTTTTTGTCTCCGAACGGAATGGAATAATAGCTGTCAAACCCTCTGAAATGGTCGATCCTGATAACATCATATGTTTTTTGTGCGGTGTCAATTCGGTTTATCCACCATTTAAAGCCGTTCTTTTTCATTGATCTCCAGTTGTAAAGGGGGTTTCCCCAAAGCTGACCTAAAGGTGTGAATATATCAGGCGGACAACCAGCCACATTGATTGGCAGCAGATCATCGTCAAGCTCAAACAGTTCGGGCGAACACCAGACATCAACACTGTCATAAGCGACATAAATAGGAATATCCCCTATGATTTCTACGCCGTTTTTGTTTGCGTACTTTTTAAGCTCAAACCATTGTTCAAAAAACTTATACTGCGTAAACTTCCAAAAGCCAATATCGTCCTTGTACTTTTTCTCTGCCTCCTTTATGGCAGACTTTTTACGTTTTACAAGCGGTAAATCCCATTTTATCCAAGACTTGCCATCGTAAGCGTCCTTTAAGGACATAAACAGAGCGTAATCATTAAGCCAGTAATCGTTTGATTTCTCATACTCGTTATATGATTCGGGAATGTTGTTTTTAAAGGCTTCATACGCTTTGCGAAGAACCTTGAAATTCAATTTATACAGCTTATCGTAGTCCACATAGCGTTTGTCGTCGCACCATTTTATGTTTTTATAATCATTCTCATTTAAAAGACCCTCGTCTTTGAGCGTTTCAAAATCTATAAAGTATGGATTTCCTGCGTGAATGGAAAAGGACTGATAAGGAGAATCTCCGTAGCTGGTCGGCGAAAGGGGGAGTATCTGCCAGTATTTTTGTTTGCACCCTTTGAGAAAGTCAACAAAGGAGTAAGCCTCTTTGCCGAATTTCCCTATGCCGTATTCGGATGGAAGGCTTGATATGTGCATTAAAATACCGCTTTTTCGCTTGCCGCTCATTATCATTCTCCGTTCTAGAAAATAGTCGTTATTTGTATAGTATACCATAATTATAATTATTTGTCACGGCTAGATGCAAGAGTTTTAGAAGCAAGAGGCAAGAATTTTGAGGTTAGAGCTTGATGGGAATAAAAAACACCGAACATTTATAATATGTCGGTGCAATTACAGAGCAAAATACAAGAAGCCAGAGGCAAGAACATATCTGTTCTGTATTTCGCCAACATATATATTATGCTGGTGAAATTTTGTTTTATGTATATTATTTATTGTGAAATCTCAGTTTTTCCTTTAGCTTTGCGGAGTCAAATGCAAGACCTAAAACTATAAATATCACCGCACTTCCCACAGCCTGAAAAATATTACCCGGAATTGTGCCAAGCTGAGCTTTAAAGCCTCCCCACAGGATAACAGCAGTAAAGTAATACCCGAAAACGGTTATTAATCCTGAAAGTATTGCCGCAATAACAGAACGCACATTTATAATTTTCTGGTTTCGCCTTGCAATAATATATATAACAAGAGAGTTTAAGACTTTTATTATAAATGTAGGAATAACATATTCTGGAGAGCCCGATAATAAATCTGATAATCCTCCGCCTATTCCTCCTGCGATCATACCGCACGGAAATGGTAACAGTATACTCGAAAGGTAGATAAGTGAATCTCCAACATGAATATATCCGCCATTATTTGTAGGTATGTGAAGCATTGTCAATACACATACTAGAGCGGCGAAAAGCCCTGTAAACACGATAATACGCAGTTTTAAATTTGAATTTTTGTTCATATAGATCACCCTTTTTGTTTTGATACTTTAATTTTATTCTTTTTAATTACTCTGTGCAAATTTTAAATTTTATTGCTAATGGTAAAGCAAATTGTGCAAGTTCAACAGGTTAGGCAAATGCAATTTAAAGGTGTTGTGTAAAATTAACAAGGGATTTATTGATTGAAAATTTGAAAAAATCTGCTTATGTGCAAATC
>CANRJA010000031.1 GCA_947630825.1 uncultured Clostridia bacterium
TTTTAGCGTGTAAGACCACTGCATATTTATTTCACCGTATCCGTTATATTCTTTATCAACCTCTCCTGTGGACAGGTTGATAAGCTGGGTGGTGTAGTATTCTGTGTTATCTTTGAAATAGGGTTCTCCTAGTGTTAGAATATGATAATCATCAACAAATTCTATTTCATCTGTGTGCGCATAGCCATCTATCTTATCCACCCGTTTCTCGGTTTTCTCCGCAAGATCAAATACAGACCAGTAGCCGTCTGACCTATGATTGCAGAGGATCACTTTCCCACCCGGAGACATAACAAAATTGCAGATCATCTTGTCTCCGGAAAGCTTTGTAACTTCCCCTGTCTTTAGGTTCAAGGCAGCGATACATTCTTTTTTTATCTCATTATCAGCATTCATCTGATATAAAGCCGCATATACAGTATCTCCGTTCACATAGTGGAAAACCTCATCTATACCACCTGAATAATTGAATCCATATATCTCACTTCCTACTGTCACATACTCGAATGAAAACGGTTCTCCATCATAATCCCCCTGAAATTGTACTGGTTTCAGTTTTCTAAGACCGCCTTTCACGACCTCATACACACGGTCCACAACTTCATTATCCTCTTTGTCATAATGATATTCACTGACAAAGCTCTCCTGATGTCCCACAACCAACATATTTTCTTTCAAATCAATGGTATCATCAGATTCAGCCACAATATCCGGCGTTTGCAGATTTGAAGACTGGGCATCCTTCTTCTGCTCACGGTCAATCTCCGTCACTTTATGCTGTCCAAAAATACCTGATAGAAATTCTTTGAACACATCGGAACTCGTAGCTGCCGCTGTGATTCCTGTTACGAACACCAGTATACAAATCAATATTGCTGTCGTCCGCATACCCTGTCCTTTTTTCTTTACAACGGGAATTTCGCTGCTGTCTTGACCTTCTTTTTCAATTTTTACTGCTGTATCTAATTGATCCAACCATTTCTCAGGTGTCTTTATTTTGTCTAATTTTTTATAATCCATCATTAACCTCCATTTATTCATCTATATGCTGAATAATTTTTGCAAGCTTCTCCCTGCCCCGACGCAATCTTGACTTCACAGTATTGACACTGATATGGAGAATTTCAGCCGTCTCCTTTACGTCATATCCTTGATAATAATATAGCATCAGTACTTCACGGTATTTTATTGGCAAGCTATACAACTTCTCCACCAGATCTGATGCTTCCTCATCGTATGTCAATAGGCTTGTTGATTCTTCTTGAAAAAAATATCCCTTATCCACATTTCTGTTCCAAAATGTCCTGTGGTAATCACGACACTCATTTCGGGCTACAGTAAGCAGCCAAGCTTTAATATGCTCAGTGTCTTGAAACTCCTTTGACGTTTGGTATAGTTTAAGAAACGTATTTTGAAAACAATCCTTTGCTGCCTCTGAATTCTGCGTCCACACAACGCACATTCTTGTGATGTAATCAGAAAAAAGCCGCACGACTTCCTCATAATCCATTCCGGCATATTTTTTCTGCATATCTGTACTCCTTTTTTACTTTAACAATCCGTTAAATTCATATTCCGCAGAGAACTCTATTCATATTATACACGTTTCAGAGTATGAATAGGGTGCATTTTTAATAAAATATTTTTCTTAATTCTCTTTTTTATATAGAATCAAGGACAAACTTTTATTTCTTTATACTTATAAAAGTATAATTATTCCCAATCCAAGTAATTTTTATTCACAAAAGACTTGACAATTTTTCATTATAACCACATTAGATAGATTTTTATTTCTATGAGCCTGATTTTTTTAAATATTTGGTTGGCGATAGTTCGAGCCATACAGTTCCGTAAATTTCTCCAAAACGATCGATGAAACTACCTTTTAAAATTTTATTCTAAAATGCAAAAAAGCCCCGAAAAAACGGGGCTTTCTCGCTAAAAATCTTTTTTACTAACTTATCCTGGTGGAAGAGGGTGGATTCGAACCACCGAAGCGTAAAGCAACAGATTTACAGTCTGCCCCCTTTGGCCACTCGGGAACTCTTCCTTATTAAGTTATTTTTAGCATAAAATGGAGCTGGTGGACGGACTTGAACCCCCGACCTGCTGATTACAAATCAGCTGCTCTACCAACTGAGCTACACCAGCTTAAATAACGTGAGTTAAATTATATCATAGTCTGATGAAGTTGTCAAGACAAAAATACAAAAAATACCTAATTTTTTTATAATAGCAGTTAATAACTTTAATAAAAGTAAAAACGCGGGAAATAAAAGATTCACGTTCATCAAATATAAAACGCGAACAGCCTGCGGCGGCTCGCCGCTGGTCGGGATGACAGGACTTGAACCTGCGGCATCTTGGTCCCAAACCAAGCACTCTACCAAACTGAGTTACATCCCGATCTATGTAAAATCAAACAGTGCGTATATTGCAAACCGTTTGACAGCTATATAATTATAAAGTATAAAATCGTCTTTGTCAATACCTTTTTTGAAAAAGTTTTTAAAATTCGCTAATTTATATCACCGCCGCTTCAACGTGCTTGCAAAATAACATAATTGTGATATAATAATTAGTATTAATATCGGAAAGGCAAAAAAATATGTCTGAGGAAACACAAAAATCAAAAAGCAGTTACAAAAAGCTCTTTTCTAACACTATAATTTTTGCGATAGGTCAGTTCAGCTCTAAGATTCTAGTGCTTCTTTTAGTGCCTATCTACACATATGCCATGACCGATGCAGAGTTCGGTATAACAGACGTTATTATACAAATGGCAAACTGGCTTGTTCCTATTGTATCTCTTGCGGTGGCAGAAGCCATAACAAGGTACGGCCTTGACAAGGACTATGACAAAGCGAGCGTATTTACAATAGGCAATATTGCTAATATAGGAGGATTACTCCTTCTTGGCATAGTTATACCCTTTATCAGCGGAACAAGCTTTATTCACAGATTTATAGATAACTACTCTGTTTTGTTATATATTTATGTTGCGACTTCAAGCCTAAAGCTCTTATACTCATATTTCGTAAGGGCACTTGAAATGATAAAGCTGTATGCCTTTTGCAGTATATTCACAACCTTCAGCACGCTTATATTGACTGTACTGTTTTTGCTTATACTTAAAATCGGAGTTACAGGATATCTTCTTGCAATTATAATCTCCGATCTTGCGTCTATAGTATTTCTCATATATGCTGCAAAACTATGGCAGTTTATTAATTTCAAAAAACTTGATTTATCACTTGCAAAGCAAATGCTCAAATACTGTATACCGCTTATTCCCGCACAACTGCTGTGGCTTATAACAAATTCGTCAAACTCTTTCCTTACAACCTATTTTCTAGGTCAGGAAAGAAACGGAATACTTTCCGCATCATATAAGATACCCAACATAGTGTCTACGGTGTATATGATTTTCGGTATGGCGTGGAATATGTCGGCAATAACAGAAAAGGATAAAACGGATCAGGAACGCTTTTATAAAAACGTATTTGATTCGAACCAGTCTGTTTTGTATATAGTATCTGCGTTTATACTGCTCGTGGTCACGCCTGTAACAAACTTCTGGATAGGTCCTGCGTTCAGAGAATCTGTAAACTATGCGCCGATACTCATATTTGCAACAATTTTCACCTGCTATGTTACATTCTTCGGAACAATTTATTCAGTAGCGCAAAGATCTGTACGTTCACTTGTAACAAGCCTTATTGCAGGAGTGATAAACGTACTTCTCAATGTGACGCTTCTCCCTGTTATAGGACTTTACGCGGCGGCAATTTCCACCCTTGCGTCGTATTTTGTGGTATTTATAATAAGGGCAGTCGATACGCAGAAATATCAGAAATTCGACTTGAGGTTAGAAAAACTTATCACAAACTGCATTTTGCTTATACTTATGGTGCTTGCAAATTATATCGGGTACACATATATTAAATACACATCTTTGTTTATATTATTTATGATAGTATTTTTACTTAACTACAGATGTCTGTTCAAGGTAGCAAAAACCGTATTACCGCAAAAGGTTTTGAAGTTTTTGCCCTTCATAAAATAAATATCGGAGGTTATACAAATGGCAGAACTGAAATTTGAAATCACAAAGGAACTCGGCGTTTTATCCACAAACGCCAAAGGCTGGACAAAGGAGCTTAATATGGTTTCCTGGAATGAAAGAGAACCCAAATACGATTTAAGAGAATGGAGTCCCGATCATACAAGAATGGGAAAGGGAATAACTCTTACTGAAGAGGAAATAGACTCGCTTAGGGCTGTTTTAAACGGTGAAGAACTGGACGATGATATTGATGAAGATAAGTTTGTTTAAATAGTACAATTAACTTACAAAAAAACCGCTGAAACTAATCTCAGCGGTTTTAATTTATAATTAATCAAGAAACAAAATATGTAAAACTATTATTTATCATCATCAGCCGTATCAAATCCGCCTCTTGCAAAAAAAAGCTCTCTTATGGCTATTGCGCAGCCCGACAAAAAGCCGTGTTTCCTTTCAATAATGCTCATATCAATTTTTGACGCTACATTTTCACCGGCAATTTTCGCAATCTCTTTCTTGATATAGTCAAATTCATCTTCGTTGACTCTGATATTGTGCAAAACTATTTTTTGAGGTTCAGTTAAATAGTACAAATTATTTATCAAAACAGCGCCTAGCTTTACCGCATTACCAATGATTTCACAAACCGCCTTATCACCGCTCAATGCAGCAGCTCTTATAGTTTCATATCCTATCCTGCTCACGTCGCCGTCAGTAAGCTCGTAAAGTTTAGATGTGTTTTCCTTTGAATACGCATCTGTAATTTTCTTCTTAACGCCTGCTCTGCTTATTTCGTCTTTAACTGAGCCGCCTGTTAAATTATCGTTTCCGACCGCCGCAGGGTCAACTATAATTTTATCAACAAAGTCTGTTTTGCTGTTATAACCATTAACAGAGCCGATCAAATCAGCAACTACAAAATGCAAGCTGTCACCGTATCTCAAAAACGCAATATTACTTATGTTTATATCCTTTTCAGGCTGAAAATCCATATTAGCTACTGCCATACCCTTGACAGCATTGTCAAATATCAGCGGAACCTTAAACCTTTCATAAATATCAACTGCAAGACTATTAAAATCAGGCTCACCATTTTCTGATATTTCTGCTCCTGCATTTTCATACATCGCCGGAAATACTCCAAAACCTATTCCTAAAATTTCATCAAGCTTTAAACAGTTATCCAATAAAATAGAATCTATAGACTCGATTATAAAATCTACAATTTCTTTATAAGTTATATCAGACTTTATATCAAGGTTTCGCTTATCCAAAACAGCACCCGAAAGCGTCGAAATTCCAACACTTATCATATCGTTATCAATAAGAACTCCCAAAACGAACTTATAGTTTTGATTAATGTCAATGAGTATCTTCTTTCTTCCTCTCGGAGCTTTTTTGTTCACGCTGTGAAGCTCGCCTATTTCATGGATTATACCTTTTGAAATCATTTCATTTGTAATTATAGTTACAGCAGCCCTTGTAAGCCCCAGCGTATTTGCAATATCAATTCTCGATGTAGGTCCCCGCTGCTTTAAAATCCTTAGTACCTGCATACGGTTCTGCCTTTTTAAATCTAATTTGCTGATTCCCTGCTGCTGCATATCTTACACCTCTTTGCAAATTGCATTTTAATAATGTCTAATTAATTACTTTTATTGTAATATATAAATATTATTAAACTGTTAATAGCACATTTCCAGATTAACAAATTTGCATACAATTAGAGGCAAGAAACCATACACAAGATACAAAAACTCATTTTTCTATCAAACCCTCAAAGTTTTCATCTTGACTTTGGTTACTTGCCTCTTATTTTACCTGCACACCGACTTTTACTTTACGGCATTTATCTCATTAGATTTTTCTTTAAGCTCTCTTCCCTCTCTGAGCAAATCACAAAGCGCCTTGCTGTTATCAGTTTCAATAGCTGTTTTGTACTCACTAA
Organism: uncultured Clostridia bacterium; assembly: GCA_947630825.1. Taxonomy (GTDB): domain Bacteria; phylum Bacillota; class Clostridia; order Oscillospirales; family Ruminococcaceae; genus UMGS1601. The sequence continues at coordinate 6,015 of CANRJA010000031.1, forward strand.
GATGCTTCATAAGCTGATTTATTTCCTCCAGCAAAGCGGATTTGTTCATCATAAACAGAGTCGTCCACATATTTTCATTCAGCTTTGCAACACGGGTCAAATCCTTAAAGCTGCCTGCCGAAAAACCCGACTGATTAAGCAGAGTAGGACTTTTAACATATGCGCTTGATACAATGTGTGCAAGCTGTGAAGTAAATGCAATTATTTCGTCATGCTCCTTAGGCGTAGATATTACATTCTTTAAAAAGCCTATTTCCTTTGAGAATTCTTTAATTCTTTCTAAAGCCTCAGGGTTAGTGTTTTCTGTTGGAGTTATTATAAAACTTGCCTTTTCAAAAAGGTTGTCTAATGAATATTCAAAGCCGGAAAATTCCCGCCCAGCCATTGGATGACAGCCTATAAAGCAAACTCCCATTTCGTTTAGCTTTTTATCAACAGACTTTATTATCTCCTCTTTAACTCCGCAGGTGTCAATTAATATTCCGCCCTTTTTAAAGTATGGCAAGTTCTCGTTTATAAAGCTGATTGTATCGTCAGGATACAAACCTAATATGACAATATCAAAGGAAGAAAGCTGGTTGGGTGCAAAGCTGCCGTCTATAGAATCCTGCTGAATCGCATCTGCAACAGCTTTTTTGTTTATATCGTAGGCGAAACAAAGATGCTTGGTATTTTTCTTTATAGCCTTTGCAAGCGATCCGCCTATCAGACCAAGTCCTACTATTCCGATTTTCATTTTAATTTGTCCTTTCAGCAGTATTAGTTTTTTTGCAGTAACATTACTCAGCACAAAGTCTGAAAATTACATCTGCATATATTTTCGCTATATTCATAAATGAACTTATATTTATGTGCTCATCAGCGCCATGCATATTGTTGTTCTCTCCAGGGAACTCAGCGCCGAATCCAACACCCATTTTAGTATTATGAAGATAGGTCGCCCCGCCCTCGGCAAGACATTCGCCCTTTAAGCCTGTAAGCTCGGTATATGACTTCAAAAGCGTTTGTATAAAATCAGAATTTCCATCGACATAGTGAGGTTCCATAGCGTCGTCGTCTACATACGTCTGCCCAAGACTTCCCAAATGCTCATCAAGCTTAGCATAAATATCTTTCAGGCATGTGCAAACTGGAAAACGAATATCCATTCCGCCCTTATACTTGCCGCCATTTATGTCAATCAGACTGTAGACCTCAGTGATTTTTCCCGAAACATCATCTTCACAGAACAAATCAAGAGCCTCACCATAATACTCTCCGTAAGGGAAAATCTTTTCAAGCTCACACACAAGGTCATAAGCTCCGCCTTTATCAAATGGAATTTCTGTGAGCAATTTAAGCAAAGCAGTTATTGCGTTTTCGCCAAGCTCAGGTAAAGAGCCATGCGCAGACTTACCTAGCGATGTGATTTTTATTTTTCCGTCTGCCTCCTCGTCAATAAATCTTACATTCATTTGCATCTCAGAAATTTTTCGGTCGATAACGCTTTTATCTATCCCTTTCACAATGGCATAAGCTCTGTCCGGAACAGCGTTTATAACAGTTCCTCCTGTAACGCTTTCAATAACTGCACCATCAATTTTATTATTGTAGCTTCCTACCATAATTATGTGAGAAACTCCCTTTTCAACATTAATAACCGGAAAAGCGGAATCGGGCGTCAGCATCTTATCCGGAAGCCCTACCTTATTTGAATAATACTTTAAATCCTCCATACCTGTTTCTTCGCTTGCTCCAAGCATAACCCTGACCTTTTTATTCAGCTTTATACCCAAATCCTTTATCGCCTTAACAGCGTACAAAACAGCGACGGCAGGACCCTTATCGTCTATAGTTCCCCTGCCGTAGAGTCTGCCCTCCTGTTCGTTTACTGTAAGCTTAAACGGCTCATATGTCCAGCCAGAGCCCTTTGGCACAACATCTAAATGCGCAATAATTCCAAGCTCCGGCTTATCTGCCTGCTCGCCGCCTAAATCAAACGTGACCATATAATTTTCGTGGTTTTGAAAAATAAATCCGAAGTCGTGAAGTATTTCTCCGGCAACCTCTAATACCTTTGCAGGTCCTTCGCCAAAAGGCTGATTGCTTTGCAGATCCTTTTTGCCAAGTACGCTCTCTACTTCAACAAGTCTGGCAAGAGTTTTAAACATCTCCTGCTTGTTTTCCTCCAAATAATCTGAAATGCTGTCTCTGAATGCTTTTAGTTCTTTATTTGTCATAAAAGTTAACCCTCTCTATTAAAAATGAGAGCAAGAACCACTTGCCCTCTGTGATTATTAAAAATCAATATATTATCTCCAGCTCTTTGCTGTAATGATTAAGAATTTCCACTCCGTCGTGAGTGACAAGAACCAAATCCTCAATTCTCACTCCGACATCTCCCTCAATATATATGCCGGGCTCTATAGAAAAAATCATACCCTCCTTGACAATATTGTCATTAGCAGACGAAACGTCACCGAACTCGTGGCACTCTATTCCTATAGAATGTCCCAAACGGTGGGTGAATTTATCACCGTAACCTACCTGTTCAATAATGTCTCTTGCTGTCTTGTCTATATCGCAGAACCGAACTCCCGGCTTTATCATATCTTCTGCCGCTTTCTGTGCTTTCAAGACGGTTTCATATACTTTTTTATGCTCGTAGCTGACATTCTTATAGAAAAATGTTCTTGTCATATCCGAGCAATACCCGTCCTTTATACAGCCCATATCTATAAGAATACAGTCGCCCTCACAAAGTATGTTATTCCCTGCCTCATAATGCCCGATAGCGGCGCACTTACCAAAGCCTACAAGAGGGTCGAATGAATACCCATAAGCCCCCATTGACGCATAGATATCCTTTAATTGCGACGCCAGTTCCCGTTCAGTCATACCTGCTCTGATACGGGTTTTAAGCTCACGCATAGCCTCATCATTCACCCTTGATGCCTCTCTCATAAGAGCAATTTCCTCACTGTCCTTGCAGGCACGAACGGTATCAACGCATACAGACGTATTCTTATAGCCTGACGCGCTTTTTAGCTCCATAAGCCTTAGCAAAAACCTTGCAGGAAGATTTTTGTCAACTCCGAGAGTTTTACCGCTGTCGATGTATTTTGCAGCTATTTCACAAGGGTCGTCCTCATCGCTAAACCAAATCTTTTCCGCTCCCAAATCCTCAGGAACAGTGAATAGAGAATTGATAAAAAACTTATTATCGCCGTTCTCCTTTATAAGCAGAGCTAAAAATCTCTCGCCAGGATCTATCATTCTTCCTGTCAGATAGAAAATTGACGCAGGATCGCTTATCAGCATTTGTGAAACGCCGTTTTCTTTGAGCCTTGAAATAATACTATTAAGTCTGTTTGTTTTCAAATAGATTCTTCTCTCTGTATTGAAGTCTTACTCACCGCAGAAATCGCAGGCAACCAAATGTCCGTCTCCAACATCTTCAAGCTGCGGACAATGCTCGCTGCATTTATCCTCAGCCCTAAAGCAACGCGACGCAAATCGACAGCCTTCAGGCGGATTGATAGGTGTTGGAACATCGCCCTTGAGGATAATTCTTTCCTTTTTGTGTGTAATATCCACAGACGGGATTGCCGATAAAAGAGCCTGTGTATAAGGATTTAGCGGATTGTTATAAAGCTCGTTTTTCTCTGCTATCTCCATCAGCTTGCCCAAATACATAACGCCTACTCTGTCGCTTATGTGCTTGACAACATTAAGCCCGTGAGCAATAAACAAATATGTAAGCCCAAACTCGTCCTTTAAGTCGTCAAGAAGGTTTAATACCTGTGCCTGAATAGAAACGTCAAGAGCCGAAACAGGCTCGTCGCAAACTATCAGCTTTGGATTAACAGCTAAGGCTCTTGCAATACCAACTCTCTGTCTTTGTCCTCCCGAGAACTCGTGGGGATACCTGTTTCTCTGGTGGTTTGCAAGTCCAACGCAGTCAAGCAGATAGTTTACTCTTTTCTCGACCTCATTTTTTGGCATTAGCTTGTTTATTATAATAGGTTCGGCTATAATATCGCCGACTGTCATCTTTGGGTTTAATGAAGCGTAAGGGTCTTGGAAGATAAGCTGGATTTCCCTACAGTATTTTCTTCTCTCTTTTTTCTTTAACGCAGTAAGCTCCACGCCGTCGTAAATGATCTTACCGCTTGTCGGCGTGTAGAGATTGACAAGCATCTTTCCTATTGTTGACTTTCCGCAGCCTGATTCTCCAACAAGACCGAATGCCTCGCCCTTGTAGATTTTGAATGAAACGTTGTCAACAGCCTTTAAAACATCAATAGGCTTTCCGAAAAAGCTGGTGTTTACGGTAAAGAACTTTGATAAGTTCTGAACCTCTAAAAGAACTTCCCTATTTTCCATTAAACATCAACCTCCTCTTCGTCGCTGTGCAGAAAGCATCTTACCTTTCTTCCACCGACGTCAACAAGCGCCGGCATATGCTCTTTACATTTCTCCATACAGTTTTCGCACCTGTCCGCAAAAGAACATCCCTTTGGAAGCTTTGTCGGGTCGGGAACAACTCCTTTAATCATAAACAGCCTGTCCCTGTCCTCCTCCATTCGGGGTATAGACTCAAGCAGTCCCTTTGTGTAAGGGTGAAGCGGGTCTGTGAATATGTCTTTAACATCTGCCTGCTCTACAATTCTTCCGCAGTACATTACAACAACTCTGTCAGCCGTTTCAGCAACTACACCCAAATCGTGTGTAATAAGCAAAACAGCCATACCTATTTTATTTCTCAGCTTGTCAATAAGCTCTAATATCTGCGCCTGAATAGTAACGTCAAGAGCAGTAGTAGGCTCGTCGGCAATCAAGACCTCAGGATTGCACGAAAGCGCCATTGCAATCATAACTCTCTGACGCATTCCTCCGCTCATCTGATGCGGATAATCCTCCATTCTCTGCTCCGGAGAAGGTATGCCGACTAAATCAAGCATTTTTATTGCCGTTTTTCTGGCGTCCGCCTTTGATAAGTCTGTGTGCGTCAATATCGACTCCATAATTTGGTCGCCGATTTTATAAACAGGGTTCAATGAAGTCATAGGCTCTTGGAAAATCATCGAGATTTTATCTCCCCTGATTTTGTTCATTTCCTTTTTAGTCTTTTCAACCAGGTTTTCTCCGTGGAACATTATCTTGCCGCCCGTTACTTTACCCGGATCGCGGATAAGACCCATAACAGACAGCGAAGAAACGCTCTTTCCTGAGCCTGATTCTCCGACTATAGCCAGTATCTCTCCTTTTTCAACGCCAAAGCTTACATTGTTTACAGCCTTGACAGTTCCTCTTTTGACCTTAAATTCCGTTTTTAAATTCTCAACCTCTAATAGCATCTCACAACCTCCTAACTTCTTGACTTAGGATCAAGAGCGTCTCTCAATCCGTCACCGAACAGGTTAAATGCAAGTACCGCAAGAGTTATAGCAAGTCCTGGGAAAATAAGCATATAAGGATATACCAAAATCATACTCCTTACACGTCCAAGCATATCTCCCCATTCCGCCGTAGGCGGCTGAACGCCCAAACCTAAGAATCCCAAAGCGGCAGTATCAAGAATAGCCGTTGAAATTCCCAGAGTAGCTCTTACTACTATTGACGAAACTACATTAGGAATAATGTGGTGGAAAATAATTCTCCTGTCGCTATTTCCTATTACCTTTGCCGCAGCGACATAATCGTTTTCCTTTGTAGATAAAATCGAACTTCTTATAATTCTTGCGTACTCGGGAATTGAAACAACTCCGATAGCGATGATAGCCTTGTCAATACCCTTACCCAAAGCCGCCATAAGCGTAATAGCAAGCAATATCGAAGGTATTGAAAGCATCATATCCATAATTCTCATAATAACGGCGTCGATCTTTCCGCCGAAGTAACCTGCAATAGAACCCAGTATCGTTCCGATAAGAAGCGACATAGCAACCGCCGCAATTCCCACAAAAAGCGATACCCTTGTTCCGACTATTATACGGCTGAATATATCTCTGCCCAGATTGTCAGTACCGAACCAGTGGCTTGCCGACGGACTCTGGTATGCCTCTTTCATAACCTGACTGTTAGGGTCGTAAGGCGTTATGTATGGACCTATAATTGCAATTATAACCAGAATAATAATTACGAAAAGACCAAACAGCGCCGCCTTATTTTTCTTTAGCGTGTCCCACATTGCTTTAAAGCGGGATTCAGGCTTTTCTATACGAACAGCCTCCTGAACGTCAGCGCCGTCGGCTGCTAAAACTTTTTTACTAGCCATTAAAAATATGCTCCTCTCATTGTTTTTACATTCTATAAGCATGTCTGAAAACACTTCTCAAATGCAAAAACTTATATTCATATCCCTTGATTTATCAGCTTTCCTTCTTTCCGTACTTGATTCTCGGGTCTAAAAATGCATAAATTATATCGACAATCAAGTTCATAAGCACAAATATAGTTGCGATTATCAGCACAACTGCCTGAATTACAGGGAAGTCTGATTTTGTTATACACTCAACAGTATAGCTTCCTATTCCGGGCCATGCAAAAACCGTCTCGGTCAAAACCGCTCCGCCCAACAGCGAACC
>CANRJA010000032.1 GCA_947630825.1 uncultured Clostridia bacterium
GCTCTGTTTTAAATATATTCATAATTAATTCTATTAACCCTCCAATTCAGGCTATCAATAATACTCAAGCAGCTTTTCATCAATGGATGCAATCGGTTCTTTATTTTTCATCATCAATAATTAATTCAAATAACTCCCCTATTCTCTCCTTATCGCCTATCAGCTCCAAAAACCCGAACAAGCACTCAAGACTTGTTGCCTTTCTATACTCAGCAACGCTTGCGTGCTTTGGAACTGTCATTCCGCTTGCATTTCGCCCACGCTTTACAATGTCAGCCTCAGTCTCAGTCAATATATCTGAAATCCTGTCTATCGCTTTTGCCTGATACTCCGCACAAACCTTTTGAATAGTAAGCTCATGCAGCTTGCCTACAGGCATATTAGCCGAGAGCAATAGTTTTTTCCGTACCAGTCTTTCATAAACTGCGTCACCTAAAAACGCAAGAGCCAAGGGGCTGTATTGTTTAGCATCTTTTTCAGTCATAATATCACCGTCATTTATTCCATATAGTCAAATTCAAAGTCAAAAATTGAAACCGTATCTCCCTCTTGTATACCCATTTCAATCAGCTTGTCTATTACACCAGAAGATTTCAGCACCCTCTGAAAATACTGAAGTGATGAGTAATCGTCCATATTCGCAACACGGAGTATATCCCAAAGCCACTCTGCCTCTACAAAGTATATACCGTCCTCTTTGGTGACCTTGAAATCTCTGTTTACAGTTAGCTTTTCCTCAAGTTCAGCCTGAGTTAAAGGCTCTGCCTCGTAACGCTTGACAGGAGGCAATTCTTTCAATTTCTCCCAAATTGCGTTGCAAAGTTCTTTTGTACCTTTTGTTGTAACCGCCGAAATTGGAACAAACACATAACCCTTATCCTCAACAAAAGACTTAAACTCATCAATCTGCTCATCACTAGCCATATCGCATTTATTCCCCGCAACTATCTGAGGTACATGGCTCAGCTCCTCACTGAAATTGAAAAGCTCCTTGTTTATAGACAAAAAATCCTCTTTCGGATCTCGTCCTTCAACACCTGAAACGTCTACCATATGAACAATAAGCCTGCATCTTTCAACGTGTCTCAAAAACTCATGCCCAAGACCTACTCCCTCGCTTGCTCCCTCGATAAGTCCGGGAATATCCGCCATAACAAAGCTCTCTGAATCGCCCATTGAAACCACTCCGAGCACAGGGGTAAGAGTAGTAAAGTGGTAGTTTGCGATTTTAGGCTTTGCCGCCGAAACAACAGATATAAGAGTTGATTTCCCGACATTTGGAAAACCGACCAGACCGACATCGGCAATCAGTTTAAGCTCAAGCTGAACATTATAAGAATCGCCTTTAAAGCCCGGCTTTGCGAACTTAGGAATCTGCCTTGTGGCGGTCGCAAAATGTGCGTTTCCCCTGCCGCCCTTGCCGCCTTTTGCGATAACTACAGGTTCACTGTCTGAAATATCAGCAAGAATTCGACCGCTGTCTAAATCCTTTACAACAGTTCCGACAGGTACTTTAACAATCAAATCCTGTGCGTTCTTTCCAGAGCAGTTTTTCTTGCTTCCATTCTCGCCCTTGCCTGCCTCATACTTTTTCTTATATTTAAAATCGATCAAATTAGACAGGCTTTTATCGGCAACAAAAACAATATCTCCACCCTTGCCGCCGTCTCCGCCGTCGGGACCTCCTGCGGCTACATATTTTTCACGGTGAAAAGAAACAGCACCGTCTCCGCCGTCACCTGCTTTTATAAAAATTTTAGCCTTATCTACGAACATCTATTTCACTCCTTGAAATTGTAATACCTATTAAAAACTTATATATAGTATATCACAAAATAGTTACAAAAACAAAAAATCCCCAAGCATCTGCTCAGGGATCAAATAATCTTTTTACGCTTGAGGATAAACAGAAACCTTTTTCTTGTCTCTTCCAAGTCTTTCAAACTTTACAACGCCGTCAGCTTTTGCAAACAATGTGTCATCCTTACCGCGTCCTACATTCATACCTGCATGAATGTGTGTTCCCCTCTGGCGAACCAAAATGTTTCCCGAAAGAACAAATTGACCGTCTGCTCTTTTAGCACCGAGCCTCTTAGACTCTGAATCACGTCCGTTCTTTGTAGAACCCATTCCTTTTTTATGTGCAAAAAACTGCATTGAAATTCTAATCATAATAGGTAACCTTTCCTTTCCGCCCGCATAAGCAAGCTCAATACAAAGCTATTTCTCAATAACCTTAACTAAAATCCTGCCTGAAAATTCATCTGATAAAAAGTACATATGCGTCAAAAGACCCAATAAAACCTTTTCCGCATTATCATCTGAACAAACAAGCTTCAGCATAACTTCGTTTTCCTCAACGCTAACCTTGGCATTCGACTTAAACGCCTCAGTAATCGTATTACAAGTCAGCATAACCGCCGAAGACACGCTTGCACAAGCTATATCCTTTCCGTAAACTTCCTGCATAGCGTGACCGCTTATCTGAAAGCCAAGAAGCTTGTCATCTGCGTTTTTGAAAAAATTTGCAATAATCATTATGCCTTGATAGATTCGATTCTCAATTGTGTGTATGGCTGTCTGTGACCCATTTTTCTGCTTTCGCCCTTCTTTGGCTTATAAGTGAAAACTGTGATCTTCTTAGCCTTTCCGTTCTTTAGAACCTTAGCTTCGACCGCTGCGCCCTCAACATACGGAGCGCCCACTGTAATACCGTTATCTGCATTAACTGCAACGACCTTATCGAAGGTAACCGTATCATCAGCGTTAACGTCCAGCTTTTCTACGAAAACAACATCGCCCTCGTGGACGTGATATTGCTTTCCGCCTGTTTCAATAACTGCGTACATTCTCAAATGCACCTACCTTTATAATCGAACTCGCTATGTTCGGTGAAATGAAACAAGTCATTTACTTAAACAACCGAAAATATGCGGCTCAATTATTTTATCACAGAAAACTTGTAATGTCAAACAAATTCCCAAAACACACGAAATATTTATATATTGTTCACATTTCATATACAATTTACAGTTTCTGCATTAATATCAAACATTAATAATTAAGAAAAAATAGTTTTAAAAATAAATATAACCAAACTATTATGTTTTATTTTATTAAAAATATTCAAATTTCGCCGACATAAAAACACATAATATCAAATAACAAAAATTAAACAGACACAAATTATTTTACATTAATAACTTATTTACAAATTATTTCCAACAATTTCTTATTTCAAGGTGTTGACAGATTTCCAAAATGTGCTATAATTTAAAAGAAAAATTTTTACATATTGGGGAGCGAAGAATAATGCATTTTAATTTAAAAAAAGTAATAGCTGGCTCTTTGGTGACGGCTATGTTTATAACAAACCTTTCGATTAATTCTTTATCAAATATTTCAGCTGCAAATGAAGCGTTTCCAACTTCAGGTAAATGCGGTGATAATATTGATTGGTTAATTAATTCCGATGGAGTTTTAGTAATTAGCGGTGATGGTGAAATGAAACGCCCTACTGACGATTGGGGATGGGCTAAACTTAGTAATGATATAAAAGAAGTTGTAATTGAAAATGGTATTACATCAACAACTTCTATTAATGATTATCATATATGCCCTTTTGGCTATGATTGTTGTCGTTTTATTTCAAAAATCACATTACCGCCAAGTTTTACACAATTAAAAAAAACACTTGATCCTGTAAAACAATTTAAAAATTTGAAAGATATATATATTTATTCTAATAATGTTACAGACACAGCATATCAAGCAGATAATTATCCAGGAGGAATTACTTGGCATGTATATAAGGATAGTAATACTGAGAAATCACTAAGAAATGATTTAAAATTAACCAATGAAAATATTGAATATATTCCAGATGATGAACAAATGCCAACTGTAAATAATAGAACTCCGGTTGAGCTTGAATCGGTAACTGATACTTCTGGACCTGCCGGATTAACTTCAAAATATGAGTGGGATGAAACAAGCAAAACTCTTACATTCAGTGGAAAAGGTGCAATATCAATAGCAGATTTTTATTATCAAAAATACGCTAAAAAAACTGAACACATAGTAATAGAAGAAGGAATTTCCTCAATATTTGCATACACTGGTGTGCAAATCAAAGAGCATATTAGTGGTGCATTCTATGGATTTACAGCACTAAAGGACGTTGAGTTACCAAATACCTTAATATATATAGGAGAACTTTCATTTTATGAAACTCCATTGAATAATATTAACTTTCCTGAAGGTCTTGAAGAAATAGGTATTCTCTCTTTCTCTGATACAAATCTGGAAGAAATATCATTTCCAGATAGTTTAAATAAAATCGGAGAAGGTGCATTTGGTCACACTAATATTAAAACGATAAACCTACACGAAGGAATGATGATTGGTGGGAGCGCATTTGGATATTGTGAATCACTTAAAGAAATAGTTATTCCTAAAAACATTAATTTCTTAATGTCAACAATTGGAGCACAGGGAATGGCACGTCCACAGTGTACATTTTCATATTGTACAGGTCTTGAAAAAGTAACAATAGAAGACGGATGTGAAATATGTGATTCATGGGGTAATGTAATGTCTAAAAATGGACTTCCAGAAAAGTTTTTCGATAATTGCACAAAATTAAAAACAGTAGTAATTAGAGGTAATATTGAATATATAAGCTCATCAGCATTTAGACTTTGTCCTTTAACCGATATTTATCTTTACAATATAGGATTAATAACCATTACATCTAAAGATACAGTCATAGGGACAAGTGGAAATACCGACTCTTTCGACACAACCAAAAACCCAACCTTCCATATTGTCCAAGGCAGCACAACAGAACAAACATTGAGAGATGCAGGCTATCTGACAGATGATAATACTAAATATATCCCAAATATAAATGAACTTCAATCTGCTATAGATGAAGCAGAAAAAATTGATACAAGCAAGTATTCAGATAATGCCTTGATCAATAATTTGAAAACAGCTTTAGAAAATGCAAATTCTGTTCGCAATAATTTAGAAGCTACACAAGAAGATGTAGATGCAGCAGCTAAAGCGTTAAATGACGCAATTTCTGCGCTTACAAAACCTGATACACCTGTTACACCTATACCAACCGGTAATGCTCCAATCGTTACAACAACCAGAAGCCCTGAGGTAGTTAAAAAGGATAAGGACGCTGCTGAACGACTTATGAAGCAGGCTAAAATAACTAAGCTTAAGGTCAAGAGCAAGTCTAAAAAGAAGATAAATGTAACTTGGAAAAAGGTTAAAACAGCAGTTGGTTATCAAGTTCAGGTTTCTAAGAAGAGTAACTTTAAGAAGAGAATAATCAATAAATTTACTACAAAGAAGAAATTGACAATTAATAAAAAGATAAAAAGCGGAAAGACCTACTTTGTAAGAGTTCGAGCTTATGCAACCTATAAGGACGCCTATGGCAAGCCACAAAAGGTTTATAGTAAGTGGAATAAAAAGCTCAGAAAGGTCAAAGTTAAATAGCTGACATCATCCTTCTAAATTTATATATATCCCAAAACGGCAAACCGCCTGAACATTTTGTTCAGGCGGTTTTGCTTATATAACCATTCCCCCGTTTATGCCTATTACCTGACCTGTTATATATTTCGCATTGTCGGATATTAAAAATTTAATCGCTTTTGCAATGTCGTCAGGCGTACCGATTCTTTTCAATGGTATTTCATCTATAAGCTCATTGATATCGGCGCTAGAAAGCTCAGAGTTCATATCAGTATCAATAACACCGGGAGAAATGCAGTTTACTCTTATTCCGCTTGGTGCGAGCTCTTTTGCTAACGCTTTTGTAAAGCCGATAAGCCCTGCTTTTGTAGCTGAATATACAACCTCGCATGAAGCCCCAACCTCTCCCCACATTGAAGAAATATTTATAATGCTCCCCCTTTTATAATGAATCATACTCGGCAAAACCGCCTTGGTAACGTTCATTGCGCCAATTAAGTTTACACCAATCATTCTGTCACGCTCATGTGATGTCATATCTGTAAAAAGTCCGATTTGGGAGATTCCCGCATTGTTGACTAGTATGTCTATTTCCCCTAAATCCAAATTTATTTTATGTACCATTTCTGATACTTCAATCTCGTTTGAAACATCTGCCTTGTATATATTTACATTTTCATCGAACTTCTTTATCTCAAAAAGTAATTCTTTTGCCATTTTATCTGATAAATGATAGTTTATAGCAACGCTTATCCCCGAACGTGCAAGCTCTAAGGCTATACTTCGTCCAATTCCCCTTGAAGCGCCGGTAACGAGTGCAACCTTACTCACAGACTTCACTTCCCTATAATAATTTGTCAATAAAATTATATCATAAATTTAAGCCGATGTGAAGTCTGCAAGAGGCTGCAAATACTTTAACTTAAAAGCTATTTGTGATTTTGGTCGACAAAGTTTTTCGAAAGAATAACGTTATCCTCGCTTTTATTATAAACATTTCCCTGTTCATCAGTGTAATTATCTGTAACAACATAAGTTTCAAACATTGGGTTTAAAACCTTCGGGCGGTATATTTTTGTTCCGTCAACTGAATTTATCAACATAGTGTCTTTTTTAAATTTTTCAAACATATTATCAAATCCTTTCTTAATAATATTATCTGTATTAGAGTTATAGATATGTTATAAATATTTTTGAAATATTATTGTTTTTAACTTCAAAAGTGTGTATAATATTCTTGTACTTTTAATTTTTTGAAATATTAAAAGCAATTTTTATTAAAATAATATTTACATAAAGGACTGAGAGCGCATGAAAAATCTTCAAAACAAAATGGTTCTTAAAGGTCTTCTGAGGTTTTTACTGGCAACATTTTTCTGTCTTGTTTTAATGATATTCTGGGTCGTGTTTCACGATAAGGCGAGAATTTTAAACGACCTTGTTTTTGGTCTTTGTTTTTTGCTGATACTTGGTTTGGTTTTTGGCGATTACGGTCTGAAGGTAAGCGAAACTATGAAAAATCAAGTTAAGTTTCACGGCGAAAACGACTGCAAAAATCTCGGAATAAAAATTGGATTTGTCGGCGCAATTCCAAGCTATATAGGCGTGATTGCTTTATTTTTGGCAAAGCTTCAGATTGTCAAAGCACCGCTCTGGCTGTATGCAGTTTTCAACGTATACTTTTATCCCATATTTGATTTATTTTTAACAAACGCTGAATACCAAACTATTAATGAACATAACGTGTTGATTCTATCGTCTATACCCTTATACTCATTTATTGTACTTATTATCTTACCGCTTGTTATGCCTCTTGGCTGTCAAATCGGATACAGCATAGGCTACAACAATATTGATGTAAAGGCAAAACTGTTTTATAAAAACAAAAAGAATATTTAACTTTACCTTATTATTCATAAAACAACGCTCTTTTTCATAAAATGTAATAATTTCATTTTACGAAAAGGAGCGATTTATTTTGGTTAAAAGCTCAAAAAAAATTTATGCCGCTTTAGGCGTGATTTTTTCCTATATAGTAATTTATACCTTTTTGCACGGCATAAACACTGACGTTCCAAACAGCTATAATACGCACGAAAACGAAATTGTAACTGTTTCCTCCCAAATTGACGATTCAAAACCTATCATTATTTTAGACGCTGGTCACGGCGGCGTTGACGGCGGCTGTTCGGCTTATAACGGCGCTGTAGAAAAGGATATAAACCTAAGTATAGAACTTTCTCTCAAAGCTATACTTGAAACCTTCGGCTACACTGTAGAGGTTACACGCTCCACTGACACTTCAATTTTTGATCCGGGCGTAGTCGGTATTGGAAAACAGAAGAAATCTGATATGAAAAACCGACTTAACCTCTTTAATAAATACGAGAACGCAGTTGCTGTCTCTATTCACCAAAATCAGTTTACAGACCCTCAGTTCAATGGAGCGCAGATGTTCTATACCGAGACAAATCCCTTAAGCCAAACGCTTGCCCAAACACTTCAAAACACCTTTAAAAGCAAGCTGCAAAATAACAACGACAGAGAAATTAAAAACGCCGGTAAGGATTTATTCCTGCTCTATTACTCCAAATGCCCGTCTGTTATGGTTGAATGCGGATTTCTGTCAAACAAACAAGAAGCCGACTTGCTTCTTTCAAAGGGCTATCAAAAACAGGTTGCACTGACAATTTTCAGTGGCTTAAATGAATTTATCTTAACAAATTATAAGCAATCGGCATAATAGCAGAGAGCACCACAATTCTACAATGACATTGCCGCCAAAATCAAGAATAAAAAAAGTATTCTTGCCTCTAAATGCTTGACATTTCGAAAAAGTGTGTTATAATATAAATATAAAAGAGAGTGCTGCACACGGCAAATTAATGCCTAGGCGGCCTCTCCCAGTATAGGTATTTAAGAAACACCGTTACTTTGAGAGAGTAGGCGGTGTTTCTTGTTTTTAAATAAAAAAGTATTTTACTTTTTATGATTAAAAATGTTGAAACAAAGTGTGACAACACCAATAACGAAATTCGCAAATAAAAATAATTCGGAATAACTTATCATGGTCATCCGATGTTTTGTGCGATTTTGCGAAGCAAAATTTCGGACATTGTCCGAAAAGCACAAAACTCGTATTTGAAAATCGCAGATTTTCAAATTTCACCCCCCTTTTCTGGGAGAAACCGCCTACCGTTCATGTACAGCACTCTCTTAAGCACATTATAAATTAAAATAAATAATTTGTCAAATTATGAAGAATTATAAGACTTATTATTTCTAATATCTAGCCACTTTCCATTATCCATTATCCATTGTCAATTATCAATTAATAAGTCTGCCGTTTTGAAACGTAAAACATTAAATAAAATGCACTGCGTGCAGGGCTCAGCCCTGTTCTTACCGCAAAGTATAAGCCCACCGTTTAAACAAAGTATAAGCCTGCCGTTTCTCAAACTGTAACATTTTACAAACTGCCCAAAGGCAGACTGCGTGCAGGGCTCAGCCCTGTTTTGCTCTTTCTTTTGCCCTTAAACTGTTGTTAAGGGTTCTTTTTCTTATTCTAAGGCTCTCAGGAGTTACCTCTAAAAGCTCGTCGTCAGCTAAAAATTCAAGACAGTCCTCAAGAGAAAGTATTCTCGGAGGAATAAGCCTGAGCGCATCGTCGCTGCCGCTTGCACGGGTGTTTGTTAGATGCTTTTTCTTGCAGACGTTTACCACTAAATCGTCAGACTTAGGCGACGCTCCTACTACCATACCCTCGTAGACTTCTGTGCCTGGAGTTATGAACAGTTCTCCTCTTTCCTGAGCGTTGAAAAGACCGTAGCCTACCGCAGTACCTGCCTCAAAAGCAACAAGCGAGCCTGTGTTTCTCCTTGAGATATCACCCTTGTACGGCTGGTATTCTGCGAAAACCGAGCTCATTATGCCTTCGCCTTTAGTGTCGGTCAGAAACTCGCTCTTGTAGCCGAATAACCCCCTAGCAGGAATCAAAAACTCCAGCTTCATTCTGCTGCCTACAGGGGTCATCTCCTGAAGCTCGCCCTTTCTTGCACCCAGCTTTTCCATAACAGCGCCCACGTTATCGGCAGGAACATCTACAACAAGACGCTCAATAGGCTCGTTTAACTTTCCGCTTATCTCTTTAAACAGAACTCTCGGCGTTGAAACTGAAAGCTCATACCCCTCTCTGCGCATATTCTCTATCAAAATTGAAAGGTGCATCTCACCCCGTCCAGCGACCCTGAAGCTGTCGGTAGTTTCGCCGTCAGATACTCTCAGAGAAACGTCCTTCAGAAGCTCTTTAAAGAGCCTGTCCCTAAGCTGTCGTGAGGTTACATACTTGCCCTCTCTGCCTGCAAACGGACTGTTGTTTACCGAGAACGTCATCTCGACGGTAGGTTCAGATATCTTTACAAAAGGTATAGGCTCAAAGTTGCCATACTCACAGATGGTGTCGCCTATATAGATGTTCTCAATACCGCTTATGCAGACAATGTCGCCTGCCTTTGCGCTTTCACAAGCAACACGGTTAAGACCCTCTATCTGGTACAGAGAAACTATTTTTCCCCTGTATTCTTTTTTTGTCTCGTGATAGTCTCCTACAGAGACGTCCTGATTGACCCTTATCTCGCCTCGCTCAATACGTCCGATAGCTATCCTGCCCACATAGTCGTTGTAGTCGATTGAAGATACGAGCATTTGCAGACTTCCGTTCTCGTCGCCTTCGGGAGCAGGAATGTAGTTTAAAATAGTGTCAAAGAGCGGTATTAAATCAGTTCCGACCTTATCCGCTGTGTACGAAGCCGTACCATCTCTGCCTGAGCAGTATAAAAACGGGCTGTCTAGCTGTTCGTCGGTAGCATCAAGGTCCATAAGCAGTTCTAAAACCTCGTCTTCCACCTCACCCAAACGTGAATCGGGTCTGTCTATCTTGTTGACGACTACAATTACCTTATGTCCCAACTCAAGAGACTTCTGCAAAACAAATCTGGTCTGAGGCATTGTACCCTCTGCTGCGTCAACGAGAAGAATAACGCCGTCTACCATTTTAAGAACACGCTCAACCTCTCCGCCGAAATCTGCGTGGCCGGGTGTGTCGATAATGTTTATCTTAACATTCTTATAAACAACCGACGTGTTCTTTGCAAGTATTGTAATTCCGCGCTCTCGCTCTATATCGTTGTTGTCCATAACCCTCTCGTTTACTACCTGATTTTCTCTGAAAGTACCGCTTTGCTTGAGCATCTCGTCAACAAGAGTAG
This sequence comes from uncultured Clostridia bacterium, assembly GCA_947630825.1. Lineage (GTDB taxonomy): Bacteria > Bacillota > Clostridia > Oscillospirales > Ruminococcaceae > UMGS1601. The sequence goes on from CANRJA010000032.1 coordinate 10,761, forward strand.
TTTTACCGTGGTCAACGTGAGCGATAATTGCGATATTTCTTAGATCCTCTCTTAACATTCCTTTGTCCCTCCGAATTTATTATATATCTGATAATTTATACAAGCTCTTATTAGTTATTGCATAACTTTTTAATTATATCAGAATTTTTTTAATAATGCAAATATCAGATTAAGGAATGTCTGTAAGTTTAATTTCTAACCCATTTTATATATCCAATTTCATTTTACATTGAATCTAAAATTTAGATTTCAAAATTTTTTATATAAAACATTGACATAACATTTTTTTTATGATATAATTTTATTTGTTCTTTGAATTAAAATCATTACTACGGAGAAATACCCAAGTGGTGAAGGGGCTCCCCTGCTAAGGGAGTAGGTCGGGAGACTGGCGCGAGGGTTCAAATCCCTCTTTCTCCGCCAATGAAAAAGCACTGAAATGCCCTATTTAAGGGGTTTTCAGTGCTTTTTATTGTTTGTAACGATTATAAAATCTTATAAACGAAAGTGCCTATTTTAGGCACTTTTATAAATCGTTAAAATCAAAGTTTCCGCAAAGTTTCCGCAAAAAAAGAGCGTAAATTAGGCGTTTATATTAAAAAAATATTATGGTGTTTCCTTTACAGTTGCCGCCCGACAACTGCCGAGCGGTTTTATTATGCGTTATTTACTATTAGTCAAATTTATAGGCAACATAATACCATTTGCCATTAAGATCTGAATAACCTACGTAAAACTGTAATGTATCTGATGTTATGCTCTGAACATATCCTTTATAGCTTGCAACACTAGTTGTTTTATTTGTTTTAGGGTCAACAGTTGCTGACATAGCAAGAGTTCCATTCGGTGTAAAAAGTTCTATATATCGAGTATTTTCAAAATTACCTGA
>CANRJA010000033.1 GCA_947630825.1 uncultured Clostridia bacterium
CTATATTGTTCGTCAACAAAAACAAATCCTATAAGTGGTTTAAATTCATACTTTGGAGACAACTCGTCCTTCTCAGTGAGCGTACAAAAGCCTACTACTTTTTCGTCTACACAAGCAGCAAACACCTTTTCCCAATAGAAAAATTCATTATTTATCATTTTTTCAGCTAAATAAGAACCTGCTTTCCATGAACAATTTGCAGCCAGTGAAATGGTTTCATTCCAATATCTATGTCCTTGTGACATAGGGAAAATTTCTATCATACAGACCCCTTCATGAATCCCGATTTATTTTATTTTCTCAGCAACACAATTATAAAAAAATGTTTTATAGATTTCTCTCAAAAAGCGAAACCAGCTTTTCAATTTCTGCCTGTCTCAACTTCATACTCACCGTGTTGACTATAAGCCTTGCTGAAATTGGCGAAATATCTTCAATAATTTCAAGACCGTTTTCCTTTAGAGTTGTTCCCGTTTCAACTATATCTACAATGCCGTCGGATAACTCCAAAAGCGGTGCAAGCTCAACAGAACCTTCGATCTTGACAATTTCCAGATCCATACCCTTAGCTTCAAAATACGCTCTTGCAACATTTGGATACTTAGTCGCTATCGTTTTGATGTCGTAACCGCCGTAGAAGCCCGAACCCTGCTTTGCGGCAAGTGCAAATCTACATCTGCCGAAGCCTAAGTCAACAAGCTCGAAAAACGAACCGCCCATTTCCATAATTGTATCTTTTCCCACAACGCCCATATCACAGACGCCATGCTCAACGTATGTAATTACATCGTTTGCCTTTGCAAGAACAACTTCTAAATTAGCGTCAGGAATGGGAAGTATAAGCTTTCTTCCCTTTTCACGTACACTTGTGCAGTCAAAACCGATTTTCTCTAAAAGCCCGACTGTATCCTTTTCAAGCCTGCCCTTTGTCAGAGCAATTCTAATAGGTTTATTCATAATATACATCAATTCCCTTTCAAATTCAAGATGTCAAATGCAAGAACTATGCTAAATCAAAGATCAAGTATCATCTTATAAATCAATTTCCTTAACCTCGTTTGACACTGCATACAGCTTTGATATTCCCTTTTTCCGTGCGTATTCTCTTGTTTCTTCAAGCGTTTCAAAAAGCGAATTCTCAACTGTCATTCCGCTTTTTGCTAGAGCATTTGAATACGCAACAGCTTTCAAAACATTTTCTTTCTCACCGAATACAATAGCGTCTGCAACCTTAGTTCTCGGCGCATTATCGCTTTTAAGCAGCAGCGATGAGACTGCATTGACATTTATTCCAAAGCCTGTAGCGGCAGCGTCAAAGCCAAATTCAGATATTAACTTATTATAACGTCCTCCAGACAAAACAGGCTCGCCTATTCCCTCCAAGTATCCTCTGAAAACTATTCCTGTGTAGTAATATACTCTGTTTACCGTTCCTAGATCGACAATGATTTTGCCCTCATATCCCAGCTTTGACAGCGAATTATACACATACCTTAAATCAGAAAGCATTTTTTCTATCTTCTCATCAGAAAACAGCTTTGACGCTCTCTCGAATACCTCTTCGCCGCCAAACAAACGAGGAAGCTGCTTTAGCGCTCTTGTAGCGTCGTTATCCCCTATTCCGTCAAGTAAATCATTAAGCGCAGGATAGTTCTTATTAGAAACCAGATATCTGATTTCTTCAGCTGTGTTATCGTCAATATCAAGCTTGGAAATAAGCTCCTTGAAAAATCCTATTGTTCCAATTTCAAGACGGAATTTATCCTTCTCAAATGCAGTAAGCGTCTCCATTGCCGTAGACAATACTTCAAAATCCGCTTTCCTGGAATCTGAACCGATAAGCTCAATACCTGCCTGCACAATTTCATCTGAATGACCTTTCAGCAAAGCGTTATTCTCATACATAGTCTGAATGTAATACAATCTGAGGGGCATCTCAGCGTCTTTGAGACGTGTGGCAACAAGCCTTGCAATCGGTATCGTTGAATCGGGGCGCATTGCAATAAGCCTTCCCTTTGAATCAACGAGCTTATACAACTGCTCCTGAGGTATAGACCTTGACCCTTTATTAAATACATCATAAAATTCAATTCCCGTTGTCACGACTTCGCTGTAACCGTGCGACTTAAAAATCTCAGCAAACTTATTTTCAACAGCACGTCTTGACAAACATTCGTCAAATAACAAATCCTTAGTACCCTCAGGGGTTATCAAATCATATCTTTTCATTTTTCTCTCCAATATTTGTTTTATAATCCTTAAAGCTATCACTTTATCCTAGTAAAGTGATAGCGCACTAATTTATTAGCATAATACCACAGTAAATCGACTTTGTCAATAAAGTTTAGTAAAGTTCACAGTTAGTTTACATTTTGCAGCAACTTCTTGCTTCAAAACTTCTAACTGCTAATCTCTAATAGTTGAAAAATTACAAATGAGCCCTTGAAAAATAAAATAAACTGTGGTATACTATATAAAAATTTGGTTCATTCAATCCGAGATATAGGTGTGCAGGTCCTGTGCAATGAAACGCTGTGAACCATGTCAGGCGGGGAACCGAGCAGCATTAAGCAGTTTGTTTTATGTGATGCAGTTTCGCCTGCATACCTATATGTCGGATTGATTGTTTTAATTATAAGGGAGGAAAGTATATGTATCACGCATTATACAGAAAATGGCGTCCTCTGACCTTTGACGACGTTGTTTCACAGCCGCATATTACTACCACCCTTAAAAACCAGATACAAAGCAATAAAATTGCGCACGCATATCTTTTCACAGGCTCAAGGGGTACGGGCAAAACGACCTGTGCGAGAATTTTTGCAAAGTCAGTAAACTGCGCTAATTCTAAAGACGGCAACCCTTGTCTTGAATGTGAAATATGCAGGTGTGCCGACAGCGAATCGCTTACTGATATAATAGAGATAGACGCCGCTTCAAACACAGGCGTTGACGATATAAGAGCGTTAAAGGAATCGGCTGAATTTCTTCCAGAGCAGTGCAGATATAAGGTTTATATCATTGACGAAGTTCATATGCTTTCGATAAATGCGTTCAATGCCCTGCTGAAAATTATGGAGGAGCCTCCTGCTCACGTTATATTTATTCTTGCCACAACAGAGGTACACAAGGTACCTGCAACTATAATTTCACGCTGTCAGCGTTTTGATTTCAGACGAATCAGAGTTGAGGATATTGTTTCAAGGCTAAAGTATATTGCCGATCAGGAAGGTATAAGGCTTGACGATGACGCCGCAACCCTTATTGCGAAAATTTCAGACGGCGGAATGAGAGACGCATTGTCTCTGCTTGACCAGTGTATAGCCTATTCTGATAATGTTGATTTAAAAACCGTTTCAGACGCGGCAGGAATTGCAGGAAGAGATTATCTTTTTAATATTATTGACGGCATTTTTGCCGGTAATATAACAAAAGTTATGGAGACCATAGCGTCGCTTTACGATATGGCAAAGGATATGACAAGGCTGTGTAACGAGCTTTTAGAGCAGATGAGAAATCTTATGCTTATTAAAGCAGTTCCAAAAAACAATATGGTAATGTGTCTGCCTGATGAATACAAAAGACTTGAGACTATTGCCAACCAAACCGATATGGGTAATATTCTCGAAAAAATAGAAATTCTCAGCGAATGTAATGAAAATTTGGCTAAATCAACATCTAAGCGCATAGAGCTTGAAATGTGTATGGTCAAGCTTTGCTCTGTAAGCAATACTGCTTTTTCTAAAAGTACAAGCATACCTGTAAAACAAACCAATTATAAAAAAACAGAGCATATTAATATAGAACCCGAAAACGCAATTTATAAAGAGTCTCAACAGACTGCTGACGGCGGAGAAAAGACGATCGTTCAGGAACAGTCACAGGGAAATGCTAAGCCTGAGGTTAAGGAGCAAACAGCTGAAACTCCTAAAAAAAAGGTGACAACAAAGGATTTCGTACCTCTTGACTGTTGGGATGAAATTGTTGAACGATTTAAAAGTGAATGTCCGTCTGCTGTGGGATTTTTGTCAGAGTCGAGGGCTTTTATCTATGAAAATATGATTCTAATTATAGTAAAAGACGCTTTTGATTTAAAAATGTTCAAGCTGCAAATTGCAGATGTAAACAGAATAATAACCGATTTTTTCGGAAGGAAGTTTAAGGTTTCGGTTAAAGCTAAGGATACAAGCGGTTCTGCAAATGGTGATACCGAAGCTGAAAATAATAAGACCAAATCTGCAAGCCCTGTTAAGAAGTTAATTGAAAAAGCTAAGAGTGAAAACATTGATATAGAAATAAAATAATTTACATTTGGAGGAATACTATGAAAGCAAGATTACCTGCCGGTATGGGCGGCGGACCGCAAAATATGAATCAGATGCTTAAACAAGCACAGAAAATGCAGGAGGATATTCAAAGAGTACAGTCTGAAATAGATGAAAAGACCTTTAAGGCGTCTGTCGGCGGAGGGGCTGTTGAGATTGAGGTTTTGGGCAACAGAACTGTGCAATCGCTCAAAATCAAACCTGAGGTTGTCGACCCTGATGATGTTGAAATGCTTGAGGATCTGATTATGAGCGCGTTTAACGAGGCAATTAACAATATTGAAAAGGAAAGCGAAGAGGAAATGTCCAAGGTGACCGGCGGCGTATCTCTTCCGGGGTTATTCTAATGGCAGAGGCTAATGCACTTCCACTGGTCGAGCTTGCAGAGCAGTTTGCAAAGCTCCCGGGAATAGGTATGAAAACGGCTCAAAGACTTGCATACTTTGTTATGTCTATGAGCAAGGAGGAAGCGAAAGAATTTTCTGAAGCAATAATTCGCGCTCATAGTACAGTTCATATGTGCAGAATTTGCCAGAACCTAACCGATAAGGAAATCTGCCCAATATGCGACGATATCAAGCGTGACAAAACTACTGTCTGCGTTGTTGAAAGCCCCAAGGATATCACAGCGTTTGAACGTACAAGGGAGTATAACGGCGTATATCACGTTCTGCATGGTCTTATCTCCCCTATTAATAACGTCAGCCCTGATGATATAAAAATCAAAGAGCTTTTGGAAAGAGTTAATAACGAAGAAATTTCCGAAGTTATAATGGCAACCAACCCAACTGTTGAGGGCGAAGCAACTGCTATGTATATTTCAAAACTACTAAAGCCACTCGGCATAAAGGTGACTCGGCTTGCATTCGGCCTTCCTATCGGCGGAATTTTGGAATACGCCGATGAAGTTACACTATTCAAGGCTCTTGAAAACCGCAGTGAGATTTAATTTTATATTAGTTAATAATAAAGGTGTACATCAAAAAATCTGGTGTACACCTTGTTTTTATATATTCTATTTGTCTCGCCATATTTACTTGAAAACCTACAAAACCGGAATTATATATCAGCCTGCTTATAATTTCCTCAGGAGCTGATGCACCGCATACCGTACATTTATTTGTAGATTTATCCCAAATATGCCCTTTAGCACTTCCCTCTTTTATACGATTTTTTGTTGATTCACACCTGTCGCATTTCGCCGTTTCTGTTCCGTCTTCCGTACAGGTTGCATCTTCATTATACACATAATTAGTATAGCTATGACCAAGCTTTTTTATTTTTGTTACTTCAATCTTGTCATCACATCTAATGCAATGCTTAGACTTTGAACCTGCTTTTTCACAGGTCGCTTCAATATCCACCGTAAATTGATCTGAATATTTATGTCCCAGTGCAGAACCAAAAACTGTATGAGAATCTGTCTCACCACAATTTTCACATATTGCCGTCTCAGTGCCGTCTTCTGTACAGGTTGCATCGTTATTACTTATGTATTTTTCATATCTATGTCCTGGTGCTTGAACTATTTCAGTCTCTTTCTCTCCGCAAATTGAGCAGGTACGAGCTATAGTACCCCACTTTGTGCAAGTAACTTGAATATCTGTTTTCCAGTCTCCGAATTTATGTCCGCTGTATCCAAGCGCAGTACCAGCCTTTGTACGAGTATCCTCCTTCATACACCTATTACATACAGCAGTTTCAGTTCCGTCATTTATACAAGTAGCATCATCGTTATAAGTATAATCAGAATAATTATGACCTAACTTTTCTATAGCCGTTACCTGCGTTTTAGCATCACAGCGACTACAGTGTTTTGATTTTGAACCGTCTTTCTCACAGGTTGCTTTTTCATCAATTGTAAACTTATCAGCATAGTCATGCCCAAGCGCCGAACCAATCTCTGTACGAACATCCGTCTTCTTGCACCTACTGCATATTGCAGTTTCTGTACCGTCCGAAGTGCAAGTTGCATTATTGTTATATGTGTAGACAGCAAAATCATGACCTAGTTTTTCAATTGTTTCTATATCTTTTTTAGCGTCACAGCGTATACAATGCCTTGACTGTGAACCGTCTTTCTCACAGGTTGCTTTTTCATCAATTGTAAACTTATCTGCATAGTCATGACCAAGCGCCGAACCAATCTCTGTACGAACATCCGTCTTCTTGCACCTACTGCATATTGCAGTTTCTGTACCGTCCGAAGTACAAGTTGCATCATTATTATAAGTATAGACAGCAAAATCATGACCCAGCTTTTTAATTGTCGTTTCCTGCGTTTTAGCTTCGCAACGACTGCAATGCTTTGATTTTAAACCGTCTTTCTCACAGGTTGCCTTAGTATCAACTGTAAATTCATTTGAATAATCGTGACCCAGCGCAGAGCCAATGACAGTATGTGAATCTGTAACAGCACATCTTTCACATTTTGCCGTCTCGGTCCCGTCTTCCGTACAGGTTGCATCATTATTACTTATGTATTTTTCAAAGCTATGCCCAAGAGGCTGAACAATTTCCTTTTCCTTCTCTCCGCAAACTGAGCAGAAACGAACAATAGTACCCCAACTTGTGCAAGTTGCTCCGATCTCTGTTTCCCAGTCTCCGAATTTATGTCCGCTGTATCCAAGCACAGTGCCCACCTTTATACGGGTATCCTCCTTCGTACACCTACTGCATATTGCAGTTTCTGTACCGTCAGCTACACAAGTAGCATCGTTGTTGTAAGTATAGTTGGAAAAATTATGACCTTGCTTATCAATTTTTGTTATTTCGGTTCTGGCATTACAACGACTGCAATACTTTGATTTTAAACCGTCTGTCTCACAGGTTGGTTCAACATCAACAGTAAATTCATCAGGGTAATTATGTCCTAACGCAGAATTTTCTTTTATGCGGGTAAATGTCTCATCGCAATACTCGCATTTTGCCGTTTCTGTTCCGTCTTCCATACAGGAAGCGTCATTATTATAAACGTAATTTGTAAAAAAATGACCAAACTTACTGATTATAGTTACGTCAATTTTAGAATTGCACCAAGTACAGTGCCTTGACATAGTACCCTCTGTATTACAAGTTGCAACGCTGTCAACAACAAAGATTTTTGAATAGTTATGACCAAGCTCAGGTATTACACGAATTTTTACATCACTACACGAGCAGGTCCCGATTTGCTTACCATTAGTTGTACATGTCGGGGAAATAATCATTTTCCAATTAGTATATTTATGCGTATGTACAGGTTCAGTATAAACTTCGGTTGTTTGTTCAATAATATTCGTCAATGCCTTATTGGATTTACATTTAATTTTTGGCACCTTAACTGCATTTTTGTAAATTCCCTTAAATGCATTTTTGCCAACTTTTTTCAGATTTTCATTCGGAATATTTATTTTATTTAGTTTTCTGCATCCATAAAAAGCTTTTCTACCAATGCTTGTTATTTTGGCATCTGTAGTTACCGACTTTAGCATTTTAAAATTCATAAAAGCCTTTTTGCCGATTGAAATAACTTTAAACTTATACCCTTTCTTTTTTACAATTTTGGGTATTCTTGCTGATTTTATAAATTTGGACTTAGCGCCTATCAGAGACACATTACCCCTATTACCTTTTAAAGATACGATCTTGTATATAAACTTACCCTTAGTAAAAATTTTGCCCTTTTTTAATTTTACCTTTGAATTTGCTAAGTTACTAGTGACTTGCAAGGTAACCTTGCCGATCTCCATATCACTGTCATCATTACTTATATCTGCAACAGCAAAAGTTATCATTCCACTAATTACAACACTTGCTGACAATAAAAATAAAATAAGCAGACGCATAGTACGTTGTCTAAATCTCATACTCTGTCATCTGCCTTCCGTCATTTTAATTTTAACCTTTATTTTTAATTAATTTTATTATACCATATTTAATTATGCAAAGTCAACAAAAATTACTAAAATTTTTAGAAGTAATTGTTGTAAATAATCTCAATAAATTTCCATCACCAATTCCCATTTATTAGTTTTCTCAACGTGATTTTAGTACTTGTTAATTCTTTAAAATTCAACAGCTATAAAAGACATCTCAGTTGAAATATAATGTATAAAAAAAGAAATTCAGGAAACAATAATAAAAAATTAAAAGGAAGGTGTTTCTATGTTTAAGCACGAAAAACAGTTATTTCATCCGGTAGAAGTTGAAAAGCCTAACCCTCAGTATGCGGCGCTGATGCAGGAACAGCTAGGAGGTGCAAACGGAGAATTGAAAGCGGCTTTGCAGTATATGTCGCAGAGCTTCAGAATAAAAGACCCAGACATTAAGGATTTGTTTCTTGATATTGCGGCGGAGGAACTGGGTCATATGGAAATGGTGGCAGAGACAATCAATCTGCTTAACGGTCACGATGTAGACGCTCAATCTGTGCCTGCGGGCGAAATTGAAACTCATGTTCTTTTGGGGCTGAACCCGGGACTGATAAATGCGTCGGGTTATTCGTGGACGGGAGATTATGTTTCGGTTACTGGCGATTTGTGTGCAGATTTGCTTTCAAATATAGCTTCTGAGCAGAGAGCAAAGGTGGTTTACGAATACCTTTACAGACAGATTGACGATAAGAAGGTAAAAGAAACAATAGATTTTCTACTGAACAGAGAAGAGGCGCACAACGCGCTGTTCAGAGAGGCGTTTAACAAGGTACAGGAAACGGGTTCAAACCGTGATTTTGGAACGACCAAGGCGGCAAAAATGTATTTCAGTATGTCGGAGCCGTCGCCGTCGGACAACAGCTTTTCGCATACAAATGTTACTCCGCCATCGTTTAGTTAGTTTTGGTTTATATAAAGAAGCGGCAGTCATCGTAACTCGATGATTGCCGTTTTTAATTTGCAGATGCTTTATATTCCTCTCCCCAATTCTTCATAACATCAAGAATAGGTTTAAGACTCTGTCCAAGCTCGGTTAAAGAATATTCCACTCTTGGAGGAACTTCGGCATAAACCTTTCGTGTCAGCAAACCGCTTTCCTCCATTGCTCTAAGCTGAGCAGTCAAAACCTTTTGAGATACGTTTCCAACCGATCTTTTCAACTCGCCAAACCGCTTTGTACCTGTTAAAAGATCACGAAGGATAAGCACCTTCCATTTATCGCCGATAAGCATTAATGTAGTTTCCACAGGACAATCAGGAAGCTCTTTCAAATCTTTCTGTTTGTACATATACTAAATCTCCTTTAGTATCAAATAGAAATTTACATACTAATTATACCATACATACCATTTAGAAGTCAAGTGCAAATATTCATAGAAAGTTAACATTTAACATTTTATTGATATTTGACAACTATTCCAATCGTCAATTAATAAAATATGCTTTATCAATATTATTATAGTCGATTAAAAATTGATGTACTTTTAATGGGTCATATGTATTTTCACAATATGATAAAAGCAATTTGTTGTTAGATAAAGATAACATTTCATTAAAATACGGATTATAAATAGGAACTAGGAAATTTGCTGCCTTAATAATATCGGAATCAGAATCAATAATGTATATAGGATAATCGCCGGTTTTAATCTCACCAGTATTAACGTCAACATTATTTTCTATAAATAATATATATTTGCCAACTATAGCATATTGAACTTGTCCGTTTATACCTTTCATAATTAATTTAATTTCGTTTTCGTCCTTTTTACATATATAATTGCTTACACTTTCATATGTACGAAAACTTATATAATTTCCGAGATACGAAAACTCTATGGGCTGTTCTGAACCGATAATATTTTCAAATCCATTAAGCACTTCTTTGTCTATAAGCTGTCCGTCAAGTCCATAGTGATATAAAAAATGTTTATATTGATTATTTATCAATCTGCGTCCATATCCATATATTTCGCCGTTATTTACAGCAAACTGTTCTATCAATGTTCCATTACTGTCAGACCAGCTTTCATCGTTTTCATATTTCTCGCAGATAATATTTTGTTTCTTTCCATCAATATCATATATTGAAGCTGCTGAAATTACCGAATAACCTGTTTTATCGGAAGGCGCTTTTGATATACTATAAGAAAGAAACTGCTTATCATTAATTTTACACATATATACAAACGGAGAGCTTTGCTTTATTTCGTCAATAATTTTGACATCTCCGGTTTTTCCATCTACTCTTATCAGCTTAACATCATGTATGGTTTCGTCTGTTATTTGCTGAGTGTAGCTTTTCCACTCGTAAAGATACCTGTTTTGCATAACTATTTTAGAATCTGAACTAACAACCCAGTCTTTGGTATTTGATTGATAGTTTAACGGCGTTTGAACATTAGTATTTTGATTAGTCAAACAATATTCCTCAGAAATTTCATCGCCTAATTTTGTGGATTTATACCCATAATAGTTATCACCTAAAGCTTCAAGTATTCTAAAGTCGGTAAATGAGATAAAATCTAAACTTGTTTTTAAATTGACAGTTGATAATTGAGCATTGGGTAAAACTATGTCGTCGGAACTTTTACCTATAATACTTTTTTGTTCGACTTCAGATGAAGATTGATTATTATTGTTATTATTTTGTTTCTTGTTTGTGCAGCTGCAAAGAGAAAACACTATAATTATAAGAATACAAAATATCTTTTTCATTTTGACTTTATCCTTTCTAGTTCCTATTTTACAAATCTTTAAAAGTACAACAAATGTTTTCGTAAATACTTCATTATAAGGAACTGATATCCACCAGATAAGCTTTCTCATCGTTTGCCAATAACATCATTTTTTTATTTTTTACCAGATGTATCTCCAAATTGGACTTCATCGCTTTTGGAATATCTAATTTTAAAGAGGTCTGATTTTGAAGATTTATTAAATAGAGCGGCGTATCGTCCTCTTCCCGGTTTCCGAACAGAACATAGCCGCCTGCTGAAGACACCGGTTGGACATCAGCGTCTACACTTTCTACAGAAAAGGTCTTATTATTTGTAATACAGACAAGGTTCAGCGTCTTGTCTTTTAGCGTGTAAGACCACTGCATATTTATTTCACCGTATCCGTTATATTCTTTATCAACCTCTCCTGTGGACAGGT
>CANRJA010000034.1 GCA_947630825.1 uncultured Clostridia bacterium
TAAAATTTTCAGTTTTGTAAAAGCTACTGCAATACTATTGCAGTAATAGCAACAAGAAAAGCACGATAAATAGGCTTATATCGTGCTTTGTAATCTGGCTGGGGTAGAAGGATTCGAACCTTCGGAATGACGGAGTCAGAGTCCGTTGCCTTACCACTTGGCGATACCCCAAAATATATCTATAAAAAGTTTACTTAATTCATTTCGTAATTGGTTGGGATAGGTGGATTCGAACCACCGGAATGACGGAGTCAAAGTCCGTTGCCTTACCGCTTGGCTATATCCCATAATGCAAAAATTATATGTCGTATTAATTTAACCATTGAATTATACCATATAGGAAAATCCTTGTCAATAGACTTAACAATTTATTAATATTTATTTGTGTAATAATCTGTTAATCATTTTTACCAAACTCCATTATTTTATTCTGTAAACTTAAAGCCTTATTCAAAAAAATATCCCCTGCTGCATCAGTACAACAGAGGAATTTAAAAACCGCCTAAATCATAACGTAATCCTTTATGCGATTATATTCGCTTTTACCTATTTCATATACCAACTCAAGTGCGCTGGTAAATCGTCCGCCTACCCTTTTACGCAAATCTATTATCTTCAAGGCTTGTTCTTCATCAAGCAATAAACAGTCCATAAGTTCTTCTTTACCGGCTGTGTTTATATTAACCATTTTCATTTGCTTTTCTTCTGTTGTTTTACCGGAAGACTTTGTGACCTTTCTTTTCGTTGTCTTAGCCTTCGTAGTTTTCGATTTTGTTGCGGATTTGTCTTTGTTATCTTTTGATGATTCATCAAGTTCTTTAAATCTGTCACTTGATACATAAAGATATTTCCTTAGCTTCTCGTAGATTGCATCGCCAATTCCGTCAATTTCTTTTAACTGCAGTAAATTTGAATAGTATTTTAGCTTCTTTCTGTAAGACAGAATTTTACTCGCAGTAACCTCGCCCACTCCGTCTATCTGCATTAATTCATTTTTTGTCGCTTTGTTAATATCCAGCGGAAATTCTACAATGATTGAATCATACGTAGTTTTCTTTGGCGAAGCAGTCGCAGTGGAGCTTTTTATAGTACGATTATTCGCAGCCGTCTTTTTAGATTCTTTATTATATTCTGTCTGATTACTCTGTGATGTATCTGTACTGTCGCTTGCTTCCAAATCCTCCGATACGCTGGTTATCAGCTTTACCGATGAGGATTCTTCACTGCTATTGAGCGTCAAAAGAATGATTGCGCAAGACGAAATAGCTAAAATCAAAAAAGCTATTAGCACATATTTGAAATTAATTTTAATCACCTAATTTCAACTTACACAGTAATGGTTGTTCTTTATCCTTCTTAATCTTAAGTATATAAAACTATTTTTATTAAGTCAAATAATTTGCTATATATAGTAGCATTAAGTATTATACTGTAATTTTAATGGATATTTTGTATAATGTTAATACAATATGTAGTATTCTGCTTAAAATAATCTATATTTACAAGAATATAGCTTGCTCCTCGTAACTAATGAAAGACCTAAACGGATTGCAGTAACATCACCTATAAAAATGCTGATAATCCTTTTCTTTTATCCAGTCTCCGCCCCACTCAAAACCAAAGCTTTTGAATACCTTGTAGCAGTAATCCTTCTTGTCTATCTTGTGACTAAAACTGCGGCTCCTGTCAGCGTATGGCTCGCCTGCGGCTGGCATAATTCTGCCGTTTGCAATATACGGATTGTATAAAGGATTAATATCAACAGCTAGACCGTATGAGTGTTTAGACAAAATATCAGTATGTGCAATGTTTCTGTAGCAAAAGCAGGACGAGTTATTGTCTGTCATTGACTTCTCGTCGTCAGCGCCATAGTTGTCGATAAGCCTTATCTTTTCAATCATATACTTGCGCTCAAATAGCTTTTTAAATATCCTGCAAAGGTCTTTGGCTATCTTTCTGTTGCATATTATCTCCCCTACTTTTGTTTCGTTATCAAAGCCAAAATACAACACGTTAAGGTAAAAAAGCTCATTTCTTGAAATTTTACAGCCCTTACTCTTTACGGTTTCACTGTCAGGATAAGACTTACCCTGCATATTGTTCCAAATCTTATCAGGTATTGGCTCGTATGTGAACCCATGTGAAACAGTTATCTTTTTATTTACTTTTAAAAGTCTACTAAAACGTATTTTATCGTAAATTTTCTCGAAAGCAAACGAAATAATCAGCGCAATCAGAACTCCCTCAACTGCTCCTGCAATTACATCACTCGGATAGTGTACGCAAAAATAAATTCGTGAAAATGCGATAAGCATTGCCGCCACTAAACCAAACAAGCCATTTTTTCTAAAGTATTTAAGCAATACTGCAGCAGCAGCAAATGAAGATGAAGCGTGTCCCGACGGAAAAGACGCTCCCGAAGGCTTTGAAATAATAGTTTTTAGCGCATCATTAGCAATAAATGGTCTTGCCCTATCCACAATTACTTTTATAACGAGATTATTAATAAGTGCGGTTATTCCTAAAGAAAACAGAAGAATAAAACCAACCTTTCTTGTTCTTCTGAAAAACAGTAAAATCAGAGATACAGCAATCCAAATAATCCCGCCGCTGCCTATATGACTGAAAAAAGCAAAAAAGTCGTTTAAAAACTCAGTCCTAATAGAAATCAGAAAATCCAGAACACTATTATCAATATTAAGAATTGTCTCCATCTTATTGTCCCCATTCTAAATTTATTTTTAGTGGTAAATTATTCAAATGTTAAATAAATAAAAATATACTGATAATTATTATAGCATATACTTCAGTATTTAACAAGTATTGATTGAAAAAATAAATAGTGGTATAATAACCTTACAAAATTGCATTTACAGCAATCTTTTTGGAGATTTTTATGTTTAAATTAGCTAGATTTTTAAAAGAATATAAAATACAAAGTATTCTCGGTCCTATTTTCAAAATGACCGAGGCGTCTTTTGAGCTTCTTGTACCTATTGTTATGGCGAAAATAATAGACGTCGGAATATATAATTCAGACAAAGTATATATTTACAGAATGGGTGCTGTTTTGATTCTTCTTGGGCTTTTGGGATTGATAAGCTCGCTTACTGCGCAATACTTTGCCGCAAGAGCCTCAATGGGCTTTGGTACAAAATTAAGGACAAGCCTTTTTTCTCATATAAACGCATTTTCTCACAAGGAACTGGACGAAGTAGGAATCGGTGCTTTAATAACAAGGCTTACTTCGGATATAAACCAGGTGCAGACAGGAGTTAATATGATACTCAGATTGTTTTTGCGTTCGCCGTTTATAGTGCTTGGAGCAATCGTTATGGCTTTTACCATTAATGTTAAACTTACTTTGATATTTTTGCTTTTCACTCCTGTTATTTCATTGGTTATATACATTATTATGTCAAAAACCATACCAATATATAAAATCGTTCAAAAAAATCAAGATGAAATTTCAACAATAACCCGTGAAAACCTGTCGGGTATTAGGGTCATAAGAGCGTTTTCAAAAGAAAAATTTGAACAAAAACGCTTTGCCGATACAAGCGACAGCCTTCTAAAAGAACAGCTTCTAGCAGGACGTATCTCTGCGCTTTTAAACCCTGCGACCTATGTTTTAGTAAACATAGCGACTATACTTATCATATGGTTCGGAGGTGTTTTCACATTTAAAGGAGCAATAACTCAAGGAGAAGTAATTGCCCTTGTAAGCTATATGTCGCAGATACTTCTTGCGCTTGTTGCGCTTGCAAATTTTATTGTAATAATCACAAAGGCGCAGGCTTCGGCAGTTAGAATAAACGATATTTTCGATATCCAGCCGAGCCTTACAGATGATAACGCTGTAATTGATAACATAACACAATATGATAACAGCGTTCCTATAATTGAATACAAAAACGTCTGCTATTCGTATTATGAAACCGCAGAAAAATACGCATTAAAAAATATAAGCTTTAAAGTATCAACCGGCGAGACTGTCGGTATTATAGGAGGTACGGGAGCAGGAAAATCAACTCTTATAAACCTTATGCCGAGATTTTTTGACGTTAGCGATGGTGAGATACTTCTAAACGGACATAATATAAAAGACTATACTTTCGCGGCTCTAAGAAAAAGCATTTGCGTTGTTGCACAAAGGTCTATGCTGTTCAAAGGCACTATCCGTGACAATATAAAGTGGGGAAAGAAAGATGCGTCTGATGAGGAAATATGGCAATCTCTCAAGGACTCTCAGGCTTATGATTTTGTCAAGGAAAAAGGACTGGATTTTGAAATAACACAAAGCGGACAAAATCTTTCAGGAGGTCAAAAGCAAAGACTTTCTATCGCGCGTGCATTAGTTTCGAAGCCAAAGATACTTATCTTAGACGACAGCTCAAGCGCCCTTGATTTTGCAACCGACGCAAATCTAAGACGCGCCTTAAGGCAAAACAATTACAAACGTACTACCTTTATCGTTTCCCAGCGGGCAACTGCAATAAAGGACGCTGATTTTATAATCGTTCTCGACAACGGTGAGATTGCAGGTATAGGAAAGCACAGCAAACTTTTGAAAAATTGTGAAACATATAAGGAAATCTGTCGTTCTCAGCTTTCAAAAGCAGAGCTTGAAGAAGAGTAATTTTATTATAGCAGGTGGTGAAAAGAGTGAAAGCCAAAATAGAAAATTCTCAAAACACTAAAGAAATAGTAAAAAAGCTGTTTAAATATATTCGCCCTTACAGACGTTATCTGATTACGGCGCTTATTCTATCGGTCATAACTGTGGCATTTACCCTTTTAGCGCCGATACTTATGGGAAACGGCATTGACCTTATAATCTCAAAAGGAAATGTAAACTTTCAAAAGCTAAAAAGGATCATTGTATTGATAATTTTAGTTATAGCTATAACGGCTATTGCCCAGTGGCTTATGAACCTATGTACAAACAAGCTGACCTACAACACTGTTCGTGATATTAGGCTCGACGCTTTTGCAAAGCTTGAAAAGGTTCCTGTAAGCTATGTTGACAACTCTTCTCAGGGCGACTTGATAAGCAGAATAGTAACAGATATCGACCTTGTTTCAGACGGTCTGCTTATGGGTTTTACTCAGCTATTTTCAGGAGTTATAACTATCCTTGCAACAATAGGCTTTATGATTTCCATTAATTTTAAAATAGCGCTTATTGTTATTGTTATCACTCCTCTGTCATTTTTTGTGGCTTCTTTTGTTGCAAAAAGAACATTCAATATGTTTCAGGCGCAGTCAATAAAAAGAGGCGAGATGACAAGCCATATAAACGAAATGATAACAGGGCAAAAAATAGTCAAGGCATACAACTACGAAAATGAATCAAAGAAAAGGTTTGAAAAAATAAACGGCGAGCTTGAAATTGTCGGGGTGAAAGCACTTTTCTTCTCTGCAATAACTAACCCTGCGACTCGCTTTATAAACGGTCTTGTTTATTCAGGCGTTGGAATTTTCGGAGCAATTTTCGCAATAGGCGGTTATATAAGCGTAGGACAGCTTTCTGCGTTTTTGACCTATGCAAACCAGTACACAAAACCGTTTAATGAAATTTCAAGCGTTATAACGGAACTCCAATCTGCGTTTGCGTCAGCAAAAAGGGTTTTTGAGATTATAGAAGCAGATGAAGAGCAAAGCGACAATGGACTTTATACCTTAGAAAAAGTTGACGGAACACTGAGTCTTAAAGATGTTTCTTTCAGCTACACACCCGACAGACCGCTGATTGAAAACCTAAACCTTGACGTTCGCAAGGGAGAGAGAGTAGCCATTGTAGGACCTACCGGCTGCGGAAAAACCACGCTAATTAATCTTCTTATGAGATTTTATGATGTCACAGGCGGCAGTATTAAAATAAGCGAAAAAAACATTAAAGAAATCACACGTCACAGCCTGCGGCAGAGCTTTGGTATGGTTCTTCAGGAGACATGGCTGTCTAAAGGGACAATAAAAGAAAACATAGCGTTCGGCAAACCAAATGCAAGTGACGAAGAAATTATCACCGCCGCCAAGAACGCTCACGCTCACAGCTTTATTCAAAGACTTCCCAAAGGCTATGATACCGTAGTTTCTGACGACAGCGAGAATCTTTCAAGCGGTCAGAAACAGCTTTTGTGTATTGCGAGAGTAATGCTTACGCTTCCGCCAATGCTTATACTCGATGAGGCTACCTCGAACATAGACACACGGACAGAAAAGCAAATTCAATCTGCCTTTGAAAAAATGCTGAAGGGCAGAACCAGCTTTATTGTTGCTCACAGGCTTTCAACAATAAAGAACGCCGACTGTATTTTAGTTATGAATAACGGAAACATTGTCGAGCAAGGAAACCATAATGAACTTTTATCAAAAAACGGATTTTATACAAAGCTCTATAACAGCCAGTTTGAGAAAAGTTAAATTACGTAATTCTATAAAACAAAAAGACCGCTTTAAATTTACACTTGTAAAGATAAACGGTCTTTAATTATTTCTTTTAACTTCTATTTAACTAACCTGCACCAGATTAAAAATTATTTTCTATAAACCTCCAGCCGTCGGCTGTCATTTCATCAAGAGAATACTTAGCCTCCCAACCGAATAGCCTTTTTGCCTTATCCGTGTTCGCATAACAAGTTGCAATATCCCCTGCACGTCTCGGCTTTATCTCATAAGGCAACTCTTTTCCGCAAGCCTTTTCAAAGCTGTGAAGAACATCAAGTACGCTAGAGCCTTTTCCCGTGCCTAAATTAACAGCCTCAACGCCCTTATTTTCAAGAACATACTTTAATGCGCACAGATGACCCGAAGCCAAGTCGCAAACGTGGATATAATCACGCACGCCAGTACCGTCAGGGGTATCATAATCATCTCCGAACACATTAAGCTGTGGCAACTGACCTACCGCTACCTTTCCGATATACGGAAGCAAATTGTTAGGTATTCCGTTAGGGTCTTCGCCGATAAGACCGCTCTTATGAGCGCCTATCGGATTAAAATATCTAAGCAGAGAAACGCTCCACTCATTGTCTGAAACATAAACATCACGCAAGATTTGCTCTATCATAACCTTTGTATATCCGTATGGGTTTGTAGCAGAAGTAGGCATATCCTCAACAAACGGCACACGATTATTAACTCCGTATACTGTAGCCGACGACGAGAATACTATCTTTTTGCAGCCGTGATTTTTCATAGCCTTGATAAGCATAAGACTTCCCGTTATATTATTGTGATAATACTCAACAGGCTTCTCGACCGACTCGCCTACCGCTTTTAGCCCTGCAAAATGAATTACAGCGTCTATCTTGTTTTCATCAAATATCTTTGAAATGCCGTCTAGGTTGAGCAAATCATCTTCATAGAATTTAAAATCCTTGCCTGTTATTTGCCTTATCTTATCCAGAACCTCAGGCTTTGAGTTGCTGAAATTATCTACTATAACAACACTGTATCCGCTTTCCAAAAGCTCAACGACCGTATGACTGCCTATAAAGCCTGCTCCGCCTGTTACCAATATTGTTTCTTTCATAAAAATACCCGTCCTTTTTCCTGTTTGATAAAATTTTGGTATTATTGTTTTATGATATTTTACCATAAACCGTGTTATTTTGCAACAAGTATTTAATAATGCTGAGAACACAAAAACCGAAGCAGATAAACTGCTTCGGTTCTTATCTATTGATCATATCACGATTCTATGTCGTCGTAATCTTGCCAGACCCAATACGGATATAAAGATATATCGTCAACAATGCACTGATTTTTTATCTCTTCAAAATTGTGCTTATCATTTTCTACATCAAGTACACTTGATAAATAATAACACTCAAAACCATAAGACCCACGTAAAACATCATTTACACTATAATATGTATAATCATAATTGTTATCTAAAAAGCACAAATATTTGTCACCTAGTTTATATATAACATGATTTATATCTTTTTTAGGTCCTATATTCGTAAAATTTAATTTTTCTGTATCTAAATTGAATGAGTACAACTTTGAATTATCATATTTAACTAAGACGTTATTGTCTGTTAGGCATATATAATTTATTTCTCTGTTACCAGTGTTGGAAATAATAGTTTTTGGTTTCTGATTGATTCTCGCAAGAAAAACATTGTTATATGCGCTCTCACAAATAAGAATATCATTATATACAGCATATATATAGCTATAATTAGAATTACCAAAGTCATATTTCAACATACTGCGTTCTTTAGTATCATTATTTATTCTATAAACTCTGGGTTTAACAATTTCACCATCATCATTATAGCTAAAATAGTTTAAATACAGATAAGTAAAGTCGCTGTCACATTTTACTGCTGCAAGTCGAACATCATTTCCATTAAGGATACTTTCAAAAATGCCTGTTTTTAAATCTATTTTATATATTTTATTAATTTCAGAATCATAAGATGAATCGTAAGTGTAATATCCAACATTAAATATCAAAGTATTATTCTGAACATATACATTTTTGATTGCAAAATCTACCACTTCCCAATGACTGCCATTAACATTAGATTTAATTGTTGATATTTTTGTAATATCATCACCATTCAAATCAGTTCTGTAAAGCTCAAGGTTGAAATTTGTTTTTTCTTTATCATATGACTGCTTTAAGAAATATATCATATTCTTATATTCAAATGCAAAATCTATGAGGGTTTGAAAATCATAATTTTCAAACATTTCACTTTTTAAACCTTTAAAATAAATCGTATTGCTTTTATTCTTGCCATACTCCCAGAAATCTACCAGTTCTATATGATCTTGAAACCTGACTGAACCCTTTTCAGAAAATGCCATACCTGTATCAATATCTATCTTGACGCTTTCCTCTCCGTAGTCATCAATGTTATAAGAGTTGTTTGCGCTGAGAGATTTTGCATCATCTGTATTTACCGTTGAAACACAGCCTGATATGCTCAAAAGCATTGTACAAGTGCAAAATACAGCTATTAGTCTTTTAAAAATCCTTTTCATTATACTGCCTCCTTATTCAAGATTAAGCTTTGACTTGATTATCTTGTTTGTCACAAAGAAACAAACCAAACCGATAACAACAATTACCGCTAAAATAATCGCCAGCGTTATATTTATAACATTCATCCTTAATACATTATCCCAGCTCAGCCAATCTACAAACACTGCAACGCCTGCGCTTATAAAAGACAGCACATTGATAATAGCAATGTAAATTATGATAGATAGCAGAACTTTTTTTCTGTTTGCCATATTGCCGATTGCAAATGCAACATAAAACACCAGAATGTTAAAAAACAACACAGCTATGATTAATACTGCAAGAATTGTAAGAGTCAGCCTTAAATTAACAATACTGCTGATTGCAAAATCCATCAAACTTATCTGAGTATTCTCAATACCATATGAGATCTTTAAGCCGTTCAATGCGTTTATAAGCAAATCACCGGCTACCATTATAAATCCTGAAACAAATAAAACGATATAACTGAAAACCGTATACAATACGCCTACCAACAGCTTTGAAATTATTATCGAGCTTGAGTTCACAGGCAGGGTATTTGTAAGATAACCTTCGTCTGTAAACACGCTCTTATAAAACCGATAAATTGAAATAAACTGTCCCGAAACGCACACGCTTATTATAATAAGCACAAAAATCACGGTGATAACGCCGAATACTATATTAAGCACGAGAGAATCGTCTGTGTTTTCCAAAATCTCTAGCATAATGCGCTCAACTATCGCAAAGAATATGACCCCTATAAACAAAGGAAGATAAAGCCTTCCCGACGCCTTGAATTCTGTTTTAAATAACTTTCCTAACATCTGAATACCTCCCTGAACAGCTCGTCGACTGATTTTCCGCTTTCCTCACGTATCTCGTCGACCGTCTTGTGAATTTTTAAATTACCGTTCTGAATCATAATTACATCGTCCAAAACCGTTTCAATATCCTGAATCAAGTGGGTGGAAATTATTACAGCCGCCTCAGGATTATAGTTTGTGATAATAGTGCGGAGAATGTAGTCTCTTGCCGCAGGATCAACGCCTGCTATAGGCTCGTCGAGCAGATAAAGCTGAGCCTCTCTGCTCATAACAAGAATAAGCTGAAGCTTTTCCTTAGTACCCTTCGACATCGCCTTTATTCTCTGATTAAACTTGATCCCCAGATTGTCAAGCATAGTTTTTACCTTTTCAAGATTGAAGTCCTCATAGAAGTTCTCGAACATCTTTATTATGTCGATAACTCTCATCCAGTCGGGAATATATGTACGCTCCGGCAAATAGGATACCATCTTTTTTGTGTTTATTCCTATCTTCTCTCCGTTTACCGTAAGCTCTCCCGAGTTTTGCTTTAGCAGACCTGCTATCAGCTTTATAAGAGTTGTCTTACCGCTTCCATTAGGTCCGAGCAGACCTATTATCTGCCCCTTATTTACAGATAAATCAAGATTGTTAAGCGCAACAAGACTACCGTATTTCTTAGTCAGCCCTGTGCATTTTAAAATTTCACTCATTTTAGAAGTCCTCCTTATTTATAAGTTCTATTGTTTCTTTTTTGGTTATCCCCAGCTTTTTTATCTTTCCGCAGAAAGTTCCTACTTCAAAAGACGCAAGCTCCGTTCTTAAATCTCTAATCAGCTTTTCGTCGTCTGTTATATAGTTTCCCGACGTTCGCCTGGACGAAATAAGTCCTTTTTTCTCAAGCTCGCTTAGAGCCTTCTGCATAGTGTTAGGATTGACCTGGGCTTCGCTTGCTAAATCTCTTACTGACAAGAGCTTTGTTCCCATTGTGTATGTCCCGTTGAGAATCCGCATCTCAAGCTCTTCCACAAGCTGAATGTAAACCGGTCTGTCGTTTTTAATTTCCCAAGCCATAATTAAACCTCCATTTCTATTTAATGAACTTTGTATTATAAATACTTTGCATAATATACAGTTCAAAGCTGACCTACGATAAAACTGTATTATTGATATAATACAATAATACACTATTATTTTTCCTTTGTCAACCCCTTTTTGAAAAAATATTGAAATTTTTTAATACGAATTATGCAAATAACTGTTTTCTGTTTAAATAATAACAAAATATTTGCAATTTTTTATTTTTCACTTGCAAAAAGGAAAATTTTATGATAGAATAACTATATCGTGCTAAAGCGTCAAAAGCCCGGTGTAAACACGAGCATTTGAGCAAGCGGCATAAAATTAATAAATGGGAGGGCTTAAACAATGGAGTTTAAGAATGCATACCTTAAAAAGGTATACGAAAAGGTAGAGGCAAGAAATCCCGGTGAAAAGGAATTTCTTCAAGCAGTAAAAGAGGTTCTTGA
>CANRJA010000035.1 GCA_947630825.1 uncultured Clostridia bacterium
TATAATTATAAGTTATCTACTGTTAAAATAATTAATAAATGTTAAGATTAACATAAAAAAGCAGTAATCCAGTGATAATTTAAGGAAAGGAATAAAAATGTTAAATGTGATTATTAAAAAGTAAATCGGTAGATGCTTTATGTGTCAACCGATTTTCTTGTATAACAAAAATAAATTTTCAACATGCACAATTTATTGTGTGTTGAAAATTTGTAATAAAAATCTTATTAATCGGCAGCTCCGTTTTTTGTACTATTTTGTACGTCAAGATTCGCCAAACCTCTGGAAGTGAACTATCTCACGTTCTCTGAGGAACTTGATAGGATCACGTACATCAGGGTCATCGGCAAGCCTAAGTATGTTGTCGTAAGTAAGACGAGCCTTTTGCTCAGCGGCTAAGTCCTCTGTTAAGTCAGTAATAGGATCACCAGTTGACTGGAAGGTGGCTGCAGAGAACGGCATACCAGATGCTGCTTGTGGATAAAGTCCTGTTGTATGATCTACAAAATATGTGTCAAATCCGCTTTCTTTAATTTCTTTAATTGAAAGGTTTCTTGTAAGCTGATATACTATTGCGCTTACTATCTCCATATGACCGAGTTCTTTAGTACCATAAGGATATCAAAAAAACCGCTTTGAAAAATGGAGCGGCTTTTTATTTAGGTATTCTTGGATAAATTGTTATTTCAAAATTATCCGGTGATTTTCGTCTTGCTTGTACTTCTTTTATGTAAGTAACCTTTTCAAGAATATCCTTGAGTATGTCGTTTTTTGCCCTCGGAGTAGGAAGATTGTGATATACCTCAAGTACTTTCTCTATTTTAGGTATTATGTTTAAAGAGCTTTCTTCTCTAATGTTTTCAATGCCCAAATTAGACTTAATAACATCAATATCAGCTTTTGTGTATTTTATTCTTTCCGATAGAGAACGGGAACGCTCAAGAAAAGTATTAATATCATAAATATTTTGCTCGAGCAGATCATGTGTTTTGCTTAACTGTTTATTAAGAGTTTCAAGTTCTGTCTTGAGCTTATTTAGCGCTTTACGTTTTATGTCAACTTGTGAAATTCGTTTAGGTTCTTTTAATTTAATATTCCATTTGAGCTTATATTCTCCAAGCCAGTCTCTAAGGACTTGTAATATGCGTTCTTCTACTATATTTAAGTTGGAGCTGACATTGTCACAAGAAGAGTTAGGACATATAAGTGCGTCAGGGTATCCGCGGTCATTATACGGTCGACGTACCATTCGGCGTCCGCATTTACCGCAGATAACAATTCCTGAAAGAGGATTTTTCACAGTGTTACGTTCGCTAATAGGTCTAGTAGGGTTTCTTGACATGCAATCTTGAGCAATGTTAAATGTATCCTCGGATATTATTGAAGGGTGTAAGCCTTTAAATATAACACAGTCATTGGAGCGGGGACGTGATATAGTAACTTGACCATCAACCATTTTCTTTACGTTGTGTCGCCAATTCCATCTAATTTTACCGGTGTAAACAGGATTTATAAGTATGTCTCGAATTGTAGAAACTGCCCAATTTCCGCCCATTTTGGTTGGAACCTTCATTTCATTAAGACGACGTGCTATTAGGCTTGTGCCAAGACGCTTGTAAGAACCGTCAGACTGTTTTTCACCGATAGTATACCACTCGTATATTAAGCGGATGATTTCAGCCTCCTCATCAATAATAGATAGAGTCCAGCCTTTGTCATTCTTAATGCGTACACGTTCATAGCCATACGGGGCTTTGTTGGCAACATACTTTCCTTCTTTTACAGAGGCAAAACGTCCGCGCTGTAATCGGCGATTGATAGTCTTATATTCACGGCGAGACATAAATAATCCAAATTCGAAATATTCCTCATCAAATTCGTCGTTAGGGTTATATGTTTTTAATGGAGTTATAATTTTTGTATTGCTGTATTTGAATGTTTGAGATACTATACCCTGATCTATGGTATCTCCACGGGCAAGACGCTCTACCTCCATTACTAAAACACCGCTCCACAACCCTTGTTCTACTTCCTGTAAGAGCTGCTGCATAACCGGACGTGCTGCAATAGTTTCTCCGGAAACAATTTCACGGTAAATTTGAGTGACATTTAATTTGAGCTTTTTTGAGACTTCGAGCAATGTCTTTTCGTGACGTGCAAGGGTTTCTCCATCGCCATGTTCTTCAGCCTCAGCATCCGCTCGGGATTTTCGTAAATATATACAGTATTGCAATATGCTCACCGCAGCTTTCTTTAAGAATTAATTCCCAGCACGTTCAGCCTGCGCTTTGATTCAGTCTTTCACTTGCTAATTAATACATACCTGCAAAATTCCTGCGTTTCACTGCTTTCATTACTTCATTATATTATTCAAGGCTCAAATTATTTCTATTATGGTTGTTCGATGTCTTCTTGCCACAAATTTCATAGGACAATTATGATAACGAATATATTAATTCGGAGGTGAGATTATGGCTGAAAAACTCACATCAGATAACATTGCAGAGGACTATATGATAGGAAATACTAGGGTTAGGATAGCTACGGATTATTGTAAGGATAAAACACCTGAGGAAGTACAAATGATACTAGATAGAATTGCACAAAAAGCGCAGCCTATCCTTGTTGCTGAAATGTTGAAAAAATCAACGGAACACAAATAATTATAATTGAATTAAACTGCATCACATTCACTAATAAATCCTTTTATTAAATAAATATTGTTATTTTTCTTGACATTATATTAAAGCAGCAGTATAATTGTATTAACCGCTTAATACAATTCGGCTTATTAATTAAATAATTGGGAGTAAAAGTAGACAAAATGTTAAAAAAACTTAGAAATAAAAAAGCAGATTTGATTTGCATAGGGATTTTGATGCTTTTATATTTAGTAATTTTAATTATAATAACCAGGTTTAAATTTGCATATGGTTCAACGATAGACTGGAACAGTCAGCACTATGCTTTTGCAGAGTATTTTAGAAATCTGTTTTATGAAACCAAAAACTTTTTTCCGAGTTTTGCTCCGCAGATAGGCGCAGGACAGAATATATATAATTTTTCGTATTATGGACTATTTAATCCTCTGATGCTGCCAAGCTATTTGCTGCCTTTTGTGTCAATGTCGGCTTATATTCAGGCGGTAAGTATAATAAGCGTTTTTGTGTCTGTAGTGATGTTCTATTTTTGGATAAAAAGACGCTATGAAATCAAGATAACCTTTTTTGTAAGCTGTTTGTTTTTGCTGGCGGCGCCTATTATTTTTCACAGCCATAGACATATAATGTTTGTATGGTATTTTCCGTTTTTAATGGGAGCATTGTTCTGCTGTGACAGCTTTTTTGAAAAGAAAAATCGTGCCGGTTTGATTTTCTGTTTGTCTATGATAATGTTTACAAGCTATTATTTCAGCATAGGAAGCTATCTTGCGGTTTTTGTTTATATCACTTCAATTTATTTGAATAAAAATTATGTCTTTAAAATCAAGGAATATATAAAGGCAGTTTTTAATATGGGAATATGTATGCTTGTATCGGTTATGATATCGGCGGTTCTTTGGCTGCCAACGTTAAACGCAATCATACAGGGCAGAGCTCATACGAATGTTAAAGTATCTTTGAAGGATATTTTGCTCCCCACGATTGATTATAAAGCCGTTCTTTACAATCCATATTCTTTGGGTCTCACTGCAATTTCGCTGTTTGCGATTATTTTTGCTTTGCTTAGGAAAAACAAAGGTCATAGATTTATCGGAATTGTACTTTCTGTGTTTATGGTTTTTAAAATTTTGTCATTTATAATGAATGGTTTTATGTACGGCGAAGAAAAAGCAATAATACCTCTTATCCCTATTGCTTTGCTTTTAACAGCAGAGCTTATCAGAAACGTGTTTGAAAGAAATATCTCAATGCGTTTTTGGGCGTTAATAAATATTATTGTAATAATATGCGGAGCAGTATTTCTATTGATCTTTAAAGAGTATGCTTACTGCTTTGCTTTTATAGATATTGTATTTATAAATACTGCTTATATAATATATAATAAAAAAAGTAATACAACAGCGTTTATATCCTTGGTGTCTGTTATTGCATTGACAACTTGTATATTTACAAACTTATCTGACGTTTTTTGCTTAAAGGATGATGTGAAACGAGTTGATAAAGATTATTTGAATGATATAGAAGCTGTAGATTTTTCTGATGACGGTAACCTGTATCGCGTTTCTCAGTATGCAGATGAAGGTGAGACAATTAATAAAGTCTATGGAGAGTGTTATTATACTACAACTGTTTATTCCTCGCTTCAAAACCAATTTTATAACCATTTTTATTATGACGAGTTCCAAAATGAAATGCCTCACAGAAATTCAGCAATGGTTGTTGAAACATTAAATCCTTTCTTTTACTCATATATGGGTAAAAAGTATCTGTTTGTTGAAAATGAAACTCTTGAAGGTAAAAATATAACCGTACCATACGGATACAGTGAGGTGAAAAGAGGAAATAAACTTACTCTTTTCAAAAATGACGATGTAATGCCATTGGGTTATGCGTCTTCAAAACTTATGAGCAGTTCTCAATATGAAAATTTAGCTTATCCATACAATATGAAAGCGTTGATGGATTATACAATTGTAGATGAGAAATTGCCGAATGTTTCTGTTGACAATATAGAAAACAAAGGCGTTGATTTAGCTTATGAGATTTTTTCAGAGCTGCCTGATAGCATCAGCTATGATAAAGAGAGTAATACCGTTTATGTTGATACGGCAGAAAGGAATAAAAAAGCCTATAATATCTCAGGATTAGCAAGTTCTTTTGATTCAGATAAGTGTACTGTTAATTTACAAGATCCGATTGAAGATTATCTTATTATGACCTGTAAGGCAGATAATAAGATTTCAAAAAATCCCACTGATATTTACCTTACTGTAAATGGAATAAAAAATAAACTTACAGAGCCTGAGTGGAAGTATTATAACAATAATGAGAGATTTTGCTTTGTACTTTCATCAAATGAGCCTATAAAAAATATTACTCTTCAGTTTTCAAAAGGGCAGTATACTCTCTCTGACTGGAGGTTTTACACTGTCAAAAAGAGCGAAATTGAGGGATTGAAAAACAATGTTGATGAGTTTATAATAGATAAGTCAAAAACTAAGGGTGATTTTTACGAGGGAACTATAAACGTAACTAAGGACAACAGCTATTTTAAGCTTTCAATTCCGTATGATAAGGGCTTTACTGCATATGTAGACGGAAAAAACACTGATATTGAAATAGTGGATAAAGCGTTTATTGGTTTTAAAATATCAAAAGGAGATCACAGCATTAAAATTGTTTATAAAGCTCCGCTTTTAAAGGAAGCAAAAATAATATCTTTGTTGGGAGTTTTAATACTTGTTGTTATATTATCTGTTCAAATCTCAATAAGACATTTTAATTTGAAATCGGGTAAAGTATAATTAGTTATAAACAATTTAAAAATACTATTTCAAGGAGAAACACTGATAATGAACAGTTCTATAAATATAATTAAAAACCTTAAAAGCTGGAGCTATTTAAAAAAGGTTGTTATAATTTTTATTGCTATGGTTGTATTATTTTTATTATTAGCGGGCGTTTATTGGGAGAACAGAGTTGGTAAAAGCTATTATGATAAAAATATTCTTGAAAGAGTCGACACTTTAAGCGTAGATAAACTTATGATTGTTGCACATCCCGATGATGAAACTATATGGGGCGGAGGGCATTTGGCAGAAGGAGGATATCTTGTTGTATGTATTACAGATGGATACAACAAAGTAAGAAAAGATGAATTTATAAGCGCCGTAACATCATTGAATGAAACTAATATTCCTATGATACTTAACTTTCCTGATAAAACATTTTTGGTAAGAGATAATTGGTACGGAATTAAATACAAGGTATTTAAAACTGTTGATAATTTGCTGGAGATGAAGGATTGGAAATTGATAGTTACCCACAATAAAGACGGAGAATATGGTCATATTCATCATAAGGCGATAAGCGAAATTGTAAGCAGTGAATGTATAAAGCTAGGAAAACAAAATGTTCTTTATTACTTTGGTAAATATCACAGCAAGAAGAAAATATCTAAATATGAAAGTCAAATGACGCCTTTGAATGATGAATTATATAATAAAAAATTAGAGATAACAAAAAAATTCACGTCACAAAAATGGGTCATAGACGGTTTGCAGCATATGCTGAAATATGAAAATTGGACTGCGTATAATGGTCAATAATTCGGAGATAGTTTAAATGACAGATAAAAAGAATTTTACAAAAGAAAATAAAAAGCAAAGCATTATGTCAAATACAATAGTTGTAGCTTTAGCTGCAATAATATGCTGTGCATTGTGGGGAAGCGCTTTTCCGTGTATTAAAATAGGCTACAGGCTTTTTGAAATAGGGAATAACGATCCGTTTTCACAGATCTTATTTGCAGGAATACGGTTTTTCTTAGCAGGAGTCTTTACAGTTTTGATAGGAAGCGTTATAGAGAAAAGACCTCTGCTGCCCAACAGAAAATCAGTCGGCAAAATAGTTGTTCTTGCTATGTTTCAGACGATAATTCAGTATTTGTTTTTCTATATTGGTCTTTCGCATACAACGGGAGTTAAAGCGTCTGTGCTTGACGGAGCAAGTGTGTTTATTGCACTTTTTGTTTCGTGCATAGTATTCAGACTTGAAAAGATAACGTCTGCAAAAATAATTGGAAGTCTTATAGGCTTTGTCGGGGTAATACTTATTAATTTAAACGGACTTGACTTTCAGTTTAAACTTACAGGAGAAGGATTTATTCTGCTATCCGCATTAGGTTATGCGCTGTCGTCTGTGTTTATGAAAAGGTATTCTGCTGTGACAAGTCCGATACTGTTAAGCGGCTGGCAGTTTGTTTTCGGCGGCGCAGTTATGACAATAGTAGGAATGATTTTTGGCGGAACACTAAAAATAGCTTCTGTTAAGGCTTTGTTTATGCTCTTGTATCTCGCGTTTCTTTCAGCAGTTGCATATAGCCTTTGGTCTGTACTTTTGAAATATAATCCTGTCTCTAAGGTCACCGTTTACGGATTTTTAAATCCTGTATTCGGTTCAGTTTTCTCGGTTATTTTTCTGGGTGAAACCGAGTCTTTTGGAATATCGGCTGTTTTATCGCTTATTTTAGTAAGCGTTGGAATTTATATTGTAAACCGTAAAGAAGCCGGTTTGGGTTTGAAAGATAAAAAGTATTCATAATATTGCAAAAGAGGTTATGTTTATGAATAAAGTAAAGTATGAATATAAGAATTTCAACATAGGCGGCGGAGGATTTGTAACAGGCTTTGTTTTTCATAAAAAAATGCCAAACATTCTTTACGCAAGAACCGATATAGGCGGAGTTTACAGGTTCGATTTTGAAAACAGAAAGTGGATATCCCTTATTGACAGCGTTACGTCGATAGAGCCAAATCAGTGCTATCCCTTGTCTATTGCGTTAGACGAAAACGACGAGAACGCTCTGTATATTGCTTGCGGAGATCATAAAAAAGGTGAGCTTTGCATAAGTCATAATAAGGGTGAGAGCTTTGAAATAAAACGTATTCCGTGCGGTATTCACGGAAACTGTATGGGCAGGGCAACAGGCGAGCGATTAATTAAAATCGGGAACGATTTGTTTTTTGCCTCTCAATCGTCGGGTCTTTTGCGGTCAAGAGACGAGGGCGATAGCTGGGATAATCTTGATGTAAATGGAGAAACCAATTTGACCTTTATAAACGCAATTCAGTCGGGAGAAAGCCGTACAGTTTTTGTAGGAACAAGCGGAGGCGGAAATATCTCTGATAAGGACGGTAAAAAATTCAGAGGACATTCGCTTTACGCTTCATATGACAACGGAGAGAGCTTTTTTAAGGTTGCCCAGCCGGAGGCGGATACTTTTTTGACATCTGCTTTAGCAGGGTTTGTTGCCCAGAGAAGTTCATTCGGCACTGATAGAAAGACCGGCAAGCGGTATTTTTATGTAACCTTCAGCCAGACGGGAAAGGATAAAGAGCCATACAGGTACACCTGTGATTCGGCTGAAATTGTAAGCGGAAGAATATTCAGATACGAGCTTGACAAGCTTGGCAGGATAATTGAAAACAAGCAAAAGGATATTACGCCTGAAAATGTTTTAGGCGTGGGACTGAGCGGTGTGGATTTTTGCAATGGTATGCTTGTTTTATCTGAGATAGGTGAATCCCACCCTAACAGCGTTTACATAAGCTTCGACAACGGTGATAGCTGGAAACAGATTTTATATAATTTAAGCGTCGGTAAAATGAATTTTACAGTGCCGTATATGAAGCCTGAGTATAATTCGGGAAGGCTTTTGGTTCACTGGATGAGCGATATAAAAATTAATCCTTTTGACCCTGATATGGCGGTGTTTAATACAGGTACGGGTGTTTTTGTATCAAAGAACTTAACTGCGTCTGAAAACGGCGGAACAGTTGAGTGGGAGCCTCTTTGCGAAGGTATGGAGGAAACCGTTCATATAAATGTATACAGTCCTCCAAAAGGTGAAATAAGGTGTATTGACATTGTGGGAGACTTAGGGGGATTTGCGTTTTCAAGCGTTGATGAAATTCCTGAGAACTCATTTGCAAACGATAACGGAGACAGGTATATAACCTGCCTTAACGCTGATTTCACTGATGAAAACCCCAAGGTCGTAGTTGCAACTCCGAGAGGAAACTGGACGGGAGAAACAGTCGGAGGAGTTATTATTTCCCACGACCAGTGCAAAACATGGAGACATTTAGGCTTCCCTTACGGGTTAAGCGATAAGATAGATATACTTTGCGATAGTATTAAAAAATCCAATATAGATTCAGGCTGGGCGGCATTATCAGCAGACGGCAAAAGAATAATCTGGACTATAGCTCAACAGCACGAATTTTTAAGCGATAGCGTTGTTTACACAGATGACGAGGGTAAGACGTGGGGTAAATCTGTTTTTATCGGGAAATGTGACTATGAAGCAACTCCTGTTCCTTTATATATTTTGGCAGACAGGGTAAATCCCGATATATTTATGGCTGTTAATAAAGAGTCTTTGATGTTTATAAGCACAGATAAGGGTAAAACCTTTTATGAGTGTACTCCGAGTGAAGTGTTTGAAAAGCCGCAAAGCAGAGAGAAGTTAAAGCTGCGCAAAATTGAGGTAAGAGCAGAAAGTGGTAAAGAGAAAACTCTTTGGGTATCTTTTGGACCTGCCGGACTTTGGCGTTTGGAATTTGATGATGCGTCTAAATCAGTAGACTGCGTTCGCATTACAAAACCAAATGATTTTACACTTGGCGTAGGATTTGGCAAGCCGAAAGAGGGTTCAGATGCTCCTGTGATATACACAAGCGGAGTTATAGACGGCGAATACGGCTTTTGGAGAAGCTGTGATTACGGAAACAGTTTTGAGCTTTTAAGCGAAGATAACCAGCATTTCGGTACGGTTATAAGTATTTCGGGAGACCCTAGGGAGTTCGGCACATTCTATATTGCAACAGGCTCAAGAGGTCTTTTCTGCGGCAGAAAGGTAAAATAGATAAAAAATTCCTGCATTTTTGGTATTGTTATGTTTTGGTTTAAAAAGGTTATCATATTTTACAAAAATATCAATAAATTTTAGTGCAATATTTCATTTGGTATTTCGTTGACGAAATAAGTTATAAATGGTATAATTATGTTTGGTAAATTTGTTTGAACAACTGTAACATTTTATATATGTAAGGTGTTATTGTAATTTAGGAGGATTGTTGTATGTCAGATTATAAGATAAGATCCGTTTTTGATTCAGAATTTAAAAAGTACGGAAGAGTGATTGAGGGTTATAACCTGAGCGATGTTTTAGACGCTATGGAAAACACTCCGCTGCCGTCTGATGTTGCTTATGTTCCAAGCGTTCCGTCGCTTGAGGCTCTAAACATCAAAAAGGCTTTAATTGCTGAGGTATACGGAGGACTTACATGTCAGATAGGGTATTGCAACGGCAATAACTATGCTCTTAATGCTCTTGAATATCACCGTTCAAGCGAGATAAATATTGCGGCGACCGACCTTATTCTTATGCTCGGCTGGCAGCCTGATATTGAGGACGACTTTACATATGATACAAGCAAGGTGGAGATGTTCAAGGTCCCAAAGGGAGTTATGATAGAGGTTTATGCTACAACACTTCACTATGCTCCTTGTAATGCGAATAAGGACGGCTTCAGATGCGTTGTTGTGCTTCCAAAGGATACTAATACAGACCTTTTAGGAAGCGTTGATAAGTCAATAGGAGACAATAAGCTTTTGTTTGCTAAAAATAAGTGGCTTATCGGTCATGAGGAATCGGGCGTTCAAAACGACGGCGGATTTATCGGACTTAAAGGCGAAAACCTTAGAATTGATAAATAATTGTAATTGTAAAAAAGCGTTTAGCTTTTAAATAATACTATATGGAGGAATCACAATGTTTGATAATATGCCAAAAGTAAAAATCGGAATTGTAGCAGTTTCGAGAGACTGCTTTCCAGAGAGCCTTTCAGTTTCAAGGAGAGAAGCGTTAGTTAAGGCTTACAAAGAAAAATACGGAGC
>CANRJA010000036.1 GCA_947630825.1 uncultured Clostridia bacterium
AGCTTGTCCGAGTTCATATCATAACCTTTTTCAATATTAGACAGCGTATTGTCGATTTTATTGCTGTATTTAGATTGATATTCTCCTAAAGCATTTAAGCGGCTTTTATAATTATTTGTGTCTCCTGAAACTGTAAACTGTGAATTATTATAGTTGTTAGCTGCCTGATTCACCTTTTTCTGAGCGCTTTTAATTTGCGCATCTTGAAGTATTGACTTTGAATTTGTACCCATAATGACCTTCCTTTCTTATATACCTATTGCTATCCATGAAACGGTTGTAGGCGTAGTGTCGTTTCTACAAAGAACTAATTTAAACTCATTTGCTTTTCTCTCTGTATAACTGCAAAAAACATTTTGCGGAACTAATGTATACGGTGTAACCAATATTGACGGAGGATTACTAAAAGCCTTATTAAAAACTATTTTCTTTGAAACTGAAGCGCCTGCACTTATCGAGGTTACAAGTACATCACCCCACTGAATTTTCAGATTGTTGCTAAGTTCAACAAGATTATTTGTTCCTGTCTTTATCTCACCTTTCAGCGAACTAATAGCTGTTGAACTAAAATTCTTTAAAGTCAGATTTCCTAACAAATATACAAGTTCGTCTGTAAAAAGTTGAAGAAACGACTCTATTGATGAAACTCTCACATCAAGCGGTGAGTTTTTATTTGTATTATTAAATTTTTGTAATAACTGTGCCATTATATCTCACTTGCCTCCTCAATAGTTTCTGTTATTGAAAATATTTTTGCATTGCCCTTTCCATAAAATCTTAAAGCCAAATGGTCACACCGTCTCGGAATAATAGGGAAAACAACACTAGCTTTGTCTGTTGCTGTAATATCATCTCCGACCTTTTCCCATTCATCGTTATCGTATTTAATATCAATGCCTAACTTTGAGTTTTTATCTACCCAAAGCCTTAATTGAAGTTTTGTAAAATACTTATTATCTGACAGATCAGTAAGAAGATCGCCTGTTGTTGCACTCCATAAAAAATCATTTTCTTCACGGTTTTTATCTAATACACATCCTGCAATGCTTATTGTCTTTATAAAATCTATATCTCCGTTTTTCTCAACTTCAAGCGCTAATACGCCTTTTGCCGTTGAATACATTGAAATAAATTCTTTATCTGAATTATTTTCTTCTATATGCCAAAGTCCTTTTTCTATATCGTAAACATACATTGTGTAAACTGTTTCATCATTTTCCGTTGTTTTACAAAAAGCATAATACTTGTCTTTAAAACCTGCGGCGAAGCTACAATTAAACGACGCCATATCAAGAGTGCTACCAAGTTTTTCACTTATATTTTTAGTATAAGAACCGTCATACATATAAAAGGCGTCTGTTCCTTTATATATGATATAATTATCATATACAACAATTGAATTTTCAGCACCCTCCTGAACGCCGTTTATACGATATTCAACTAACTGCCAATCTTCCGAGTATGTACCGTATAGCTTATGTACACATTTTTCTTTAAAGAAATATACATTGTGATTAAAAGAAACAATACCCGTAAAATTCCCCTCGGATAGAACACCTATATCATCAGCGGACATTGTTCCGTTTTCCTCATTCACAAAATCATGTATACGGCCAATAGCAGAAATAAAAACTCTGTCTCCTTCCTGATTGCAGGCAAATAATCTGTTGTCGCTTGCACAAGCAAATTTTATATTAAATGGCAGTTCATTCATCTCACCATTAGCAACATAACCTATTATTGAGTCGAAAGACGGATCGTAGCCTAAAAAGCTTTTGGAAACCGTGCGCACTGTAGTTTCTGTTTTCTCGTTTGACCCAATAATTTCGGTTCCCTCGACTTCCGTATCTAAGTATGAAGCTTGAGTAAAATAGTGACGCAGATTATAGTCAAATTCGTTTACATATACATAATCCTTTGATTCGTCAGGTAATACACTAATATATTCAAAACTTCCTAAATACATTTCAAAAGTTATTTTATTGGCAGCTATCTCAGTTACCTTAATATCTGCATATTTCTCAGTTAAACTACCGCCATTTAAATAATGATATGTACAAGGCAATGGTACTTCTTTTGTAATATCATTATTAGAATAATAAAAAAATATAAAAGAGCCGTAAATATACTCGTTTAACTCGTAACCTTTTTTTATGGTCTTACCAGTCTTTTTATCAACAATGGTACGCTTCCAGAAGTTTGCTGATTTTGCTGTATTTACAGTAAATCTCCAAGTTACTGCGCCATCATCTTCAACTATACGCATTATCCTAATATTATTTGAATTACCATTATCAAGGCAAAATTCCGCCTTATCAGACATTCGTTCTTCTGTTAAATACTTGGTATCATAAGTGTACATTGACGGAATAGATATGATTTTATTACCTCCGACTATTAAATCTGTATCTCCGTCACACTCTTCGGTTAATGTTCCTATAACTGCGTTGCCAGTCTGATTATTTGTTTCAATTGATAAAGTATATTCATTACCCATAAAAAAGTCTTGAAATAAAAAAACAATTTCACCTTCTAAAACATCATTACATTCAACTGTTCTGCTTCCATCAACCGTAATTTTCAGTTTTTCTCCGGCATTTTTACACGCTTCAAACAAACTTTTAATTTTCTCTGTATAAACAACATCTATTTTCAAACGTGAAACGCCTGATCTCGGGTCGTGAAATGTACAGACTGCTTTAATATTACTTAAATACAGACTATAGTTTATGCAGCCATCCTTTAACCAGTAAAAACAATTATTAACATATGCAAGTCTTGTAGCGCTAGTATGAGCTTCATCAATGTAAGGAATGAGCAAGTAGTTTCCGTCATTGTCTTTTATATATAAGTTATATATATTATTAATCGGATTACTATTAAAATACGAGACAGCATCTTTACTATCAAACTCAATGGATACAATTCCAGTTGAGTCTCCGTAATTAGCAACTGTCAAATCCATTTTGTTAATTAAATAATAATTGTCTCCCAACTTGATATATTTCTTTCTGTAGTTTGTAATAACAAATTGAATTGTATTGTTATCCATGCAGATATCATTTATAACCTTTGTGTAACAAACTACCGTCATATTATTGGAAGAGTTAATATCGAAACAAGATAAATAAAGATCAATTTTTAAATCCTTAACTTCCGAAATGTTATGAATCGAATACCAGTTAAAATCGCTTCCATACCTCTTTTTTCTCGGAGCAATGCAAGGATAACTGTCACTAGACATATTCATCATATCTATAAATTCGTTGCCTTGACAATCTTCTTTCTTATTAACGCCGCCAAAAGTATTTATTGTCGCTCTCGACTGTGCTATATTTGAAAGTTCAGGAAGATACATCTTAAGCCTCCTTGTTTTAATAATTATCGATAATAATTTTTGAAATTGGCTTGTGCCTGCGGTTATACCAAGCCTCAAACTCTGCTAATGCATTGTTGAACATTACCATTGCATTAGAATACCTAGCCATCTCATTATTGTTGTAATATATTTGCGCGGACAAATAATGTTCATAAACTTCTGTATAAGGTTCTGGAATTAAAAGCTCTTTTGACATATCGTCTCTTGTATATTTTTCAAAGCTTTTTAATTCATTATCCTCATGCGTTAAATACACATTTTCAAATACTTTTCCATCTATATCGGACAGCCACCTTATTTTTTGCGGAGTTTTATATTGGTTAGGTCTGAGTTTATCTAATTTTTCAATCGCTTCATTTACTGTCATACCTTTTCTCCTTATAAACAAAAAGGGATAGGGATTTTACCCTACCCCCTAAAACGGGTTTATTGATTTGATAGCTCTTTTGAATTTGCTTCAGAAGTAAGCTGTTTTACTGCTTCGTCAGCCTCATTAGCCGTTTTCTGACTTCTTTGAATGACCTCTGCAAACTTTTTGTGAACTGAAACATATTCGCCTTTCTTTATCCTGCAATTTTCACCGTTTACTGCAACATAAAGATAATCGTCATTCTTATTCAAAGGGTCTTTAGGAATGAATACTGTTACCTTATCATCATTAGATTTTGTTTTTGTTGGATCAGCAATATTTCCTTCTGACTTTGCTTTTGTACTTGCCATATATATGTCCTCCTCTTTTAATGAGATTTACTTCGCTCTTGTCAACGAGCAGCAAGAGCGAATACTCATTTATTCCTAGTTAGCTTTTGCAATGCTTGAATTGGTTGACTTTGAATATATATCCAAAATATACTCAGGCGAAAGAACTATACCCGTCTTTGCACCCTTCCAACCAATTGTACCTCTCTGATTTAACGGGTCTGCCGTACCGCCTGAACCAAGCGCTTTGATTA
Organism: uncultured Clostridia bacterium; assembly: GCA_947630825.1. GTDB lineage: Bacteria > Bacillota > Clostridia > Oscillospirales > Ruminococcaceae > UMGS1601. The sequence goes on from CANRJA010000036.1 coordinate 4,333, forward strand.
TTGTCTGCAAGCCCATACCCTCAAGGTCGATTGTTCCATATGCATTTGCGCCTAGTAAGAGTGTTCCGTATACGCCGCCATCAAAAATCTTAGCCATAGTGCTTTCTACGAAACGAACTCTTCCTATTTTTCCGATTTCTCCTTCAAAAATCTGCTGTGAACCTGCATACAGCGAAGCCTCGATCCATTCCTTATCACTCATAATGTCATAAGCAATATCTGGGTGAATAATGCATACAAAATACTTATCCACAGGCTTTGCATTCATTCTTGTAAGAATATTTACTCCCCTCTTAATCAGGTCAACTGTTACCTTACAAGTATCGTCAAGTTCCTCTTTGCTTGTTACCTCTGTTCCGTCTGATTTAGGAGCGTAAAGTACATTTGTTGTGGAATGCATAATATCACGGTCAACAATATCCATTGTTTGTCCGCCTTGAGTTGCCAATAACTCCTGCATTTCCAAAATTGTATTATCAACAGTAGTTGTTGAAATAATATCCGAATACTCTGCAAATGCGCCATATTGTTCAATGGTTGCAGTTTTATTCGTAACTTTGATTTTTTGTCCCTTAGGAGTTACGCCTTCTTCTAATGGCGTTTTGATAGGCGGCAGGCTTTCATATTTTCTGAAATCCACCGTTTTGCCTCCGTGTTTTGGAAGCGGTCTCTTTTGTGCGAACTGACTATGTACTAACTGAGGTTTAAACTCCTTGATTAAGTTCTTATTGTAAAACTTAATCATCTCAGGTGACATTCCCGCATCAGATGTTCTGTTTGTGTCGTTTTCAGCAAACATTCTCAAATTTAATTTGCTTAGAATTGCTTTTGTCATTTTAAATCTCTCCTTCATTTTTTGAAGAGTTAAAACTTTATCTTATCTCCGTTTCTAACTCTTCGCTTAATTTCTTCGAAATCCTTGTCATCAAGTTTATCGACGCTGTTTTTGATGTTTGCAGGAGAATTGCTTGTGATGCCATTTTCATTGGGTCTAAGTCCTTTAGCTCTTATCGACTGAACTGTCTTTGCTTTAGCTTGTTCAACTGCTTTTGGAACTACCTTGTTGATAATATCCTTTGCATGAACAGCTTCGTAAGCGTCTTTCAGCGACCAACCACATGTTATGAGACTATTAAACTTCTCATTTTGAAGTTCCTCATCAAAGTCGAAGTCAGGAATTTGTTGTTTAAGCTCGTTAGCTTCTTTTTCCCATTGATTTATGTATTCCTGCTGCTGCTTTTCAGCTTTCAAATCTTCAAGCTCCTTAACGACCTTATTCATTTTCTCTTCCTGTCTAAGGTGTTCACGATAATCATTAACTGACATACCGCTTTCAAAGGCTCTCTGCTCATAAAAGCTGTCATCATCTTGGATAGCGCTCATCAGTTTGTCAAAGTCATCGGCTTTTAGACCATACTTTGCTGATATCACTTCTGCCATTTGCTTATAATTTTCAAGTTGAGCTTCGATTTGTTTGGTTTCCTTAAACCGTTCATTAATTATGCCTTGTACTTTGGAATGAAACTCAGACTTATACTTATCTTTGATAAGCTCATCAAATGACATCTCCTGCTTGTTATCGTCTGTTTCAGGGATTTCAGACGTGTTTTCTGCTGTTGTATCGTCATCTTGTATTCCGTATACAACCTCTTGCGATGATTGGGTGCTATCATCTGTGCCGGTGGTTTCGCCCGTAAGTGCAGTTTCGCTATTCCCTGCGACATCTCCGTTTGACGTGTCAGCTGATTCATCGCCAAAAACAGTCAAGTCGATAGCCACTGCTCGATCAATAATTGCTTTCATTAGGTTTGCTCCTTTTCTTAATCCTCGTCTTTCCGATGTGTCTGCTCATATCTGAGCCTGTGATTTAAGTATATAAATATATATTATATTTTTCTAGGTGGACAATTTGACAATAATTTTTATAAACAGAATTAGCTCTATTTTTTTATTACTGAATAAAAAAGATTTTGCTTTTTATTTCTGCAAACATTATCTACACTGTCTATTCCCATTACCTGAACATTCTTGGGATATTTACATTCAAGCATTTCATAGCCTTTTATAATTCCCCTTAGTACATTAAGAGATGTATTAACGTCAATAAATTCAACTTCTATATTCATATATCCCTCAGACTTTGAAGATTTGACGTTCTTTAAAAGGCTTTCATCTTCAAGGTCGGCTATTGCCTGCCAAACAGTAAAGGTAAGCATACTACACGCCGAACAAACTATATCATTTTCTTTGTCATACCCTGCATGACCGTATACCCTTAATATAAATTGTTTTGTTTTTTCGTTGTAAAAACATTCAACTGTTGTCATAATTCCCTCTTAATCTACTCTTGTAGTGTTTTGAACTTTATTTTTTGCATTTTCCTGAGCCGTTTGAGCTTTTGGATTTTGAGACGCTAATGAATTTGAGCGTAGCTTAGTCAGTTCCCCTTCGTCCATATTGCCTGTTGGGTTTTCCTGTTCATTAATTTGCGCCCCTTGAACTGTCTGCTCTCCAATGTTTCCGCCTGTCTGAGCGTCCAGCATTGCCGAAACCTGTGCAAGCTGTTGCTGCATTTGTAATATTTGTTGATACATAGTGGCGTTTTTACCTATCTTAGCCTTAATGGTATTTTTATTCTCAAAGTCCATACCTTCAATAAGCACTAAGGCTTGGTCTGCCATTTGCGGATTGAAAACACCTAGTTGATAAAGCTGTATCATCAACTCATTTTGTGAGAGCTTATTAAATGGATTTGACTTTTGTGCTGTTACTTTTATATCAAATATAGGCAATCTCTCGCCCATATCAAAACCAAATTCGTCTCCTTGCTGTTGAGGTTTAATATTAGAATTATCAAGGGTCCTGAACTCTTCATCTCCATGTTCCCCGATAATTCTAAAACATCTCGGTTCATCATAGAACTGCCTGATATTTTCAATAACAAAATTGCAGATTTTCACAAATGCTCTATAGCTTGCCTTTATCTGGTCTCTTGAAAGTTTACTACCTGCTTCCATCAACGAAGCTATTGCTGTGCCTGATGTAACTCCGCTTGAGGTAGAACCTTGAGAAAAATCTCTGTTTCCTGATGTTTCTTTAAGTTCTTCCACTTTATTGTTAAGCAAAGTCACATATATTGACGGTAACGGATTAACGTTGAGTTGTCTTACACTGTCCTCTCCTACATCAGTTCCTGCAACTTCTATAAAGTCGTTATCCCAATTTGCAAACTGTTCTTTATTTATTGTTGCACGGTTTTTTATAAAAAATCTAGGCTTACACGCAAGTTTTGCATTTTTTAATACAACATCATTAAGCTCGTCTATGTATGCCTGAGGCGATTTCATAATATCAACAAATCCAAAACCGGTAGGAGAACCTTCGTCTTGGAACATAACATCAAATACAAACGGATATTCACCGTGATCATATAAGCCTCTGTCTTTATATTTTTCATCATTTTCAGTAGCATATAAAACAGTTGAATTTACAAACTTGACATAGTGAAGTTTGTTATCTTTTTTGTAATACCAGTCAATTACGGCGGATTTATTCGTTGTATCAATATTATCATCATAGGCATACTTCGCAATTTCAAAAGTGTTGCCTCCGAGTGTTCCTTTAAGTTCCTCATATTGATTTTCAAGATCATCATTATCAATAAGCATTACAGAAAATACGTTTTTGCTTTCCTGAATGTTAGTTATGCCAGGTTCCCAAAAGAGATTTAATAAATCAACCTTTTTTATCTCTATGTCTCCTAGACCGTTATTTGCATTAGAGTTCCAAAAAACTCCCGTTACTGAAGTTCCAACCTTCAGCTTATACCACCATGTATCTGAATAAGTTTGCTCATAGTTGTTTTGCTCAAATACAACCGGAAGAACCTCAGAAAGCACCTTAGCTGTATCCTTATCGCTCTCTTCTCTGGGCAAAACATTAGGCTCTGGATAATTATCCATTGCGTCTGCGTGTTTATTAAGAAGCGAATTAAATAGCCAAGCAGATGTAGCAGGCGTATGCGGACCGCTCGGCTTTGAGTGCATTACATCCCAATGTCTCAGCTTAAACCATTTATCGTTTTCTATTATTCTTCTTTCAAGGTCAGATTTGCTTTCTTTGTATTTTTCTAAAATCGACCTTGCCTTTAAAACTTCATTTTCGCCTATAATTGTTTTGCTTTTGGTTTTTTTCTTACCGAACATTTTTACACTTCCTTTATCAAACTTTGCTGCCTAACTGATTTAAAGGATCGCCCGGCATAATTCTGCAAGGCTTCATCAAATTCTGTCTTGGACTAATAGGATTAGTCATCAAAACATAGCGGCATTCGTCATAAATATGATCTTCCATTTCTGTGTCAATGTCCTCAACTTTATGCTCGTCATATATAAGCAGAGGTATTGTCCTGATAAAATGCTTGCAAGTATTAAATACCTGAAACATAGACTCGCCATCACTGTCAAATGCAAACCTGTAATGAAACTGCATCTTTCCTGCAATTCTTGTATTATCCCCCTTGCTCCAAGTAACATAATAAGGGTGGCTTGCCATCATATCGGCAACGCTTTCACCCCTGCTTCTGTCAAAAATAGAAGGGTCTGCCACGCCGATTATATTCTTTCCTTTTAGGTTTTCGTCTGTATCTTCAATCTCTTTAATATTTTTAGCTATTTCCTGAGGTGTGATTTTAAGACCTTCATTAGCATTGCCAGTACAGCCGTAATACTCACGAATACGATAAATCTTTCCTTCTGTATCGACCGCATACCAGCCAACAGAAAACGGTTTTGCATATCCAAAATCAAAGCCCCTGTAAATAAGCCAATGCGGAGGTACTTTAAACGGTTCGATAACATGAGTATATTTACCGTCTTTATAGTGCTTTGAGTCGTTTATCCATTCAGTAAATACCTGACCGTCAAAGCTATCCCAATCACCATAGAGCAATGCGTTACGGTCTTTTTCGGGCAACATAGCAAGCCTAGCTAAATATGTAGGGTCGTTCTTTAGAAGTTCTTTATTATCAAATACATTAGACGGAATAAATATCCTGCTAGTTGTCTTCGTTATTAAATTGCCTTTATCATCAACAAACGAAACATCTTCTGTTATGCGTGTCATAGGCGGAGCAGGAGTTAAGAACCTTTGTTTTACCCAACCATGACCTATTCCGCCTGGGTTAGCTGTTGCTCTCATGTAACACCTTGTATTCGGTCCGTTCGGACGATTACGTGAAAGCATATAAATATATTGATCCTCTGTAAACTGAGTTAATTCATCAAATGCGATATATTCATAATCCTGACCTTGATAATTATATTTATCACTTTCTCTGTTCATATTTGCAAGATAAATTTTAGCTCCAGATGGAAACACCCAAGTATGAGTGCCGGAATTATACTTTGCTTGTGGAAATGCCCTTGTATAAATCTGATAGCTTCTATCTATTAACTTTTTAAGCTGCGGATATGTACGTCTGAAAATAATCCCACGATAAGTGGGAATGTGTACTTGCCTTGTAGCTTCTGCAAGTAAAGCATCACTTTTACCGCCGCCTGCACTTCCTCCGTACAGACATTCATTTTCACTCCTGCTCATAAATAGAGCCTGCTTTGGCTGAGGTTTCCATACAGTATTATTCATCAGATGTCACCTCTGGAAGAACAATAACTCCTGTATCGAGACTGTCATTTTCGTTTATATTTGCCTTATCATCGAGAAGATCTCGCAAAGCGGATGTGAGATTTTTAATGATTTTTGAATTTAATTCTCCTTTAATCACTGTTTTCTCTTGAAGTTTTGACTTTGTTTTATTTCCGTCATTGTCTGTACTTATCAACTCTTTTTCTATATCTACCTTTTGATTTTCCAAACCGTCAATTGCTTTATCAATTTTCAAAAGCAGTTTTTGCCGTACCTGCATTAACTCTTCCTGATAATCCATTTGCAGATTTATGGATTGTTCCGACAAACGCTCCTGTGCTTTTTTTATGTACTTAGCGCGCTTACCTACCCAATTTTCTTTTTTTGCTCGTTTACTTAATGTGCCTCTGCTTACATTGTATTTTTTAGCAAGTCTTTCATATGATGTGGGTGTATTTATATATTCGTTACGTATTTTAACCCAGTCTATGTTTCCTCTGTTTGCCAAAACTGCACATCCCTTTATTATGTATTACAACATCTTATCCGCTTTAATAGCCTTATCGGTAAAGCTGTTGTTTTTCCACCAAGCGATAAGCGACGCTATAACCGTCCATA
>CANRJA010000037.1 GCA_947630825.1 uncultured Clostridia bacterium
AAGTGGTCATAACGGAACGGTCTTGAAAACCGTCGTACCGTCAGGTACCGTGGGTTCGAATCCCACTCTCTCCGCCAAAAACGCTATACCCCCTAAAACAGTACGTTTGAGCTTGTTCATAACCCCATACCGTATGTGTATGGGGTTTAATTGTGTCATAAGACAAATTGTAATAAAGCTTAAAAGTCGGTCTAAAAAATATCGGCAAAATTGCATTTCCCCCCTTGTAAATTAAAATTTAATGTGATAATATAGAGATACTGTTTATGTGAGGAAAAAATGTAAACTTACAGACGGAAATTTATTCTATTAATATATAAGGAGAGATAATATGAAGTATGGTTACTTTAACCTTGAAAATAAGGAATATGTTATCACAAGACCCGATACTCCGGCTCCTTGGGTAAACTACTTAGGCTCGCCTGAGTATGGAGCAATTATATCAAACAATGCGGCAGGTTACAGCTTTGTAAAAAGCGGCGCAAACGGAAGAATTGCAAGATTCAGATTTAATTCTAATATGGCTCTTCCGGGAAGATATATCTATATTAGAGATAACGAATCAAGTGATTATTGGTCGGCATCGTGGCAGCCTGTAGGAAAGCCTTTAGATAAGTATAAGAGCGAATGCCATCACGGAACGGCTTATACTACTTTAAAGAGCGAATACGCAAACATCTCGTCAGAGACTACATATTATGTACCGAACGGAAAGACATACGAGGTTTGGAGATGCAAGGTCACAAACAACGATACTAAAGAGAGAAAGCTGTCAACATTCGGCTTTATCGAGTTTACAAACGATAACAATTACGAGCAGGATCAGGTAAATTTACAGTATACTTTATTTATAACAAGAACTAGCTTTGAGGGGAATAAAATTCTCCAGCATATAAATGAAAACAGCGGCAAAGACGAGACAGGCTCAAACCACAGAGAAAGATTTTTCGGTATGGTCGGAGCGCCTGTTGTTTCGTGCAACGGAGATTTAGATAGCTTTATAGGACCTTACAGAACATACTCAAATCCTATAGCTGTTGAAAACGGCAAGTGCGACGGCAAGATGAACTTCAATACAAATTCGTGCGGCGCTTTGCAGTCTGAGTTTACTCTTGCTCCCAGCGAGACAAAAGAGCTTATTTATGTGTTAGGTCAAAGAGACAATGCCGAAGCTGATAAGATACTCAAAAGCTATGAGGAAAAAGGCAAGGTCGACGCTGAAGTAGACGAGCTTGTTACATACTGGCACGGAATTTTAAACAACTTCCAGATAAAAACTCCTAGCGACGAGTTTAACAATATGATCAACGTGTGGAACGCATACCAGTGCTTTATTACGTTTATATGGTCGAGAGCGGCGTCGTTTATCTACTGCGGACTGAGAAACGGCTACGGCTACAGAGATACGGTTCAGGATATTCAGGGAATAATTCACTTAGCGCCTGAGGTTGCGCTTGATAAGATAAAGTTTATGCTGTCTGCGCAGGTCAATAACGGTGGTGGACTTCCTCTTGTTAAGTTTGACCACAATGCGGGGCATGAAAATTGCCCTGATGAGAACAACGAAAACTCGGCATATGCTAAGGAAACAGGTCACCCGTCGTACAGAGCGGACGACGCTTTGTGGCTGTTCCCGACAATATTAAAATATATCGGCGAAAGCGGAAACAAGGACTTCTTAGACGAGGTTATCGTTTATGCAAACGGCGGCGAGGATACTGTTTACGACCACCTAAAGAACGCAATTAGATTTTCTATGGAGCGTCTTGGAGCGCACAATATGCCGGCAGGTCTTCACGCAGACTGGAACGACTGTCTTAGAATGGGCAAGAAGGGCGAATCGACCTTTGTGGCATTTCAGCTTTATTATGCAATGAGCGTAATCAAAGATATGGCAGAGGAAAAGAATGACACAGAGTATGTTGAGTATATAAACAAGGTACAGACTAAGCTCGGCGAGGAGCTTGACAAGTGCTGGGACGAGGACAGATTTATCAGAGGTATCAGAGATAACGGAGTTGTTGTCGGCGCAAAGAAGGACAAGGAAGCTAATATGTGGCTCAATCCTCAGAGCTGGTCGGTTATTTCGGGCTTTGCTTCAAAAGAGCAGGCTGAAAAGGCTATGGAAAGCGTACACGATATTCTCAACACGCCATACGGCGTTAAGCTGCTTGAGCCGCCATACAAGGACGACTATTTCGACGGCGCTATAATGCATATATTCAATCCTGATACTAAGGAAAACGGAGGAATTTTCTCGCAGTCGCAGGGCTGGGCAATTTTAGCGGAGTCTCTGCTTGGACACGGAAACAGAGCGTTTGAGTATTTTATGGAAAGCTCTCCTGCCGCTATGAACGACAAGGCTGAAATCAGAGTGTTAGAGCCGTATGTTCACGGACAGTTTACCGAGTCGACACGCTCGCCTTTTGAGGGACGTTCTCACGTTCACTGGCTGACAGGTACGGGCTCTACTGTTATGGTAGGCTGTGTTGAGGGTATCTGCGGTATGAGACCTAACTTCGACGGACTTGTAATCGACCCGTCAATCCCGTCAGAGTGGGACGGCTTTGAAATTGAAAAGAACTTCAGAGGCTCGCACCTTTCGATTAAAGTTAATAACGACGCTCACGTTGAAAGCGGAGTGAAGTCTGTTACATTGAACGGTGAAACACTTGACGGCAAGCTGATTCCGGCAGATAAGCTGAAAGAGCAAAACGATATTGTTGTTGTGATGGGATAAAATGTTATAAAGTGAATATTCTCTTCACATAAACCCTTCTAAAACCCCATACCCTAATCGGATATGGGGTTTTATTGTATAATGAGACGAATTGTGATAAGAAATAAAAATATTAAAGATGAGAGATGACTTTAAAAAATATTCTTGACAAAAATAACTAAGTATGATTTAATAATAAATGGAAAAATAATTAGATTAAAGGGGAAAGTATTATGAAGCTAAGAAAAGTATTTGCAATTTTAAGTGCCGCCTCACTGGCTGCTACAATGCTTACAGCCTGCGGCAAGGTAGATTCGTCGTCTGAAAGCGCTGTTGAGAATGCGGATAATAATTACAAAATAGGTATTGTTCAGATTATGGAGCATAGCTCGCTGAACACAATTCGTGATTCAATAGTAAAGCGTTTGAGTGAGCTTGGCTTTAAGGACGGAGAGAATTGCACAATTAATTGTCAGCAAGCAAATGGTGAATCGACAACTGTTACGCAGATATTAGATCAATTCAAAGCTGACGAGGCCGACATCATTGTTGCAATAACAACGCCTTGCGCACAGCTTGCTGCTCCGTATTCAGCAGATATTCCGGTAGTTTTCTCAGCGGTTACAGATCCGGTTGCTGCCGAAATTGTAGAGTCTCTTGACAATCCGGGCGGAAATATTACGGGAACTTCCGATGCGCTTGAGATTTCAAAGATTTTAGATTTTGCCATGACTGCTACGTCTGACTTGAAGACACTTGGTTACTTGTATAACACAGGAGAAGACAACTCTGTTTCCTGCTTAGAGAAGGTAAAGGCATACTGCAAGGATAAGGGTCTTAAACTTGAGATTGCTTCTGTAACAAATACTTCAGAGATTCAGGAAGCTATAACAACGCTGGCAGATAAGTGCGACGCAGTATTTTCACCTAATGACAATACTGTAGCGAGTGCAATGGGTACAGTGGCACAGGTAATGAATAAGGCTAAGAAGCCTATGTATGTTGGTGCAGATTCAATGGTTCAGGACGGCGGCTTTGCAACGATTGGAATTCAGTATAACGATTTGGGTATTGAAACTGCAAATATGGTCGCTTCGATACTTAAGGGTGAAAAGAAGGCAAGCGAAATTCCTGTAAAGGTGTTCAACGAGGATTTGAGTACATTCATCAACAAGTCAACGGCTAAGGCTATTGGTTATGAAATTCCTGACGAAATAGCAAACGCAGAAAAGACAGTTTTATTTGATTAATTATAACTGAGGTCTTTCTGTTTTGTACATCAAAAGAATTATATACTCTTTTGTGGTGCGTCTAAAGGTTAGTTTAAGGGAGGTCTCTTTTGAGGCTTCCCTTATTTAGAAGTAGGTTTTAGCGTTGAGTTAATAAACTTTTATTAAGGAATGATATTTTATGTCGATTTCAAATAAGATAAACAAGAAAAATGTTTTATCGCTTATTCCAAAGCTGGTTTTGGTAATATTGCTTTTGGTAATAATCAATACGCAGATGACTGAATCGGTAGTTTTGGGAACGCTTGAAAAGGGTCTGGTTTTCTCGTTTCTTGCTCTGGGAATATTCATATCTTTCAGAATTTTAGACATTCCAGACTTGTCTGTCGACGGAACCTTTACCTTAGGCGTTGCCGTATCTGTTATGAACGCATATAACGGTAATCCCATAAGGGGAATGATTCTTGCAGTTATTGCCGGAGCAGCAGCCGGTTGCGTTACAGGTCTTTTGGTAACAAAGCTTAGGGTTCAGCCTATTTTGGCAGGTATTATTACTATGACAGCTTTATATTCAATAAACCTGAAAATTATGTCACGACCAAATATATCTCTATGGCGAAAGGATACTTTGTTTACATATTTCGAGGGTGCCTTGGGTGAATACAACAAGGTCATTGTATCAGGAGTTGTGCTGATAACAGTATCGCTGATTTTGTTTTTGTTCTTGAAAACTCAGCTTGGAATGTCGCTAAGAGCGACGGGTGATAATGAGTTTATGGTAAGGGCGTCGTCTATCAACTCTGATACAATGAAGATACTGGGTTTTGCGCTTGCAAACGGCTTGGTATCATTATCGGGGGCTATGTATGCTCAGTATTCAAGCGCAGGCGACACAAACAGCGGAACAGGTATGCTGGTTGTGGGTCTGGCGTCGATTATAATAGGAGAGATATTCTTTAAAAAGCACAGCATTTTATTTGGAATTCTAGCCGCCATTATCGGAGCTACGGCTTATCGTTATGTTCTTGCCTTTGCAATGGGACTTGGTATGGATAGCAATTATACAAAGCTGTTTTCTGCGGTAATTGTTGCTATTGCCATAGCTGTTCCTGCTGTGAAAGGGTACGCCGTTGATTTTTATAAGAGATATATATTAAAAGGCAAGGGCGGTGATTCAAAATGCTGAGACTTGAAAATTTAAGCGTTACCTTTAATGCAAATACGGTTAATGAGCGTAAGGCGTTAAAGAATATAAATCTAAAGCTTGACAACGGTGATTTTGTAACTGTCATAGGCTCAAACGGTTCGGGAAAATCAACTCTTATGAACGCTGTTTGCGGAAGCTGTAATATAGACAGCGGAAAGATTTTTATTGGGGAAAGAAACATTACCTATGCAAAAGAGCATAGACGTGCTAGGTATATAGGACGTCTCTTTCAAGACCCTTTAAAAGGAACCGCTCCTAATATGACTATCGAAGAAAATCTGGGGCTTGCGTATTCGAGAGGAAAGAAAAGGAGTCTTTCTATTGGGATTTCAAACAAAGATTTGAAGATGTTCAGAGAAAAATTGGCTGAGCTTGATATCGGTTTGGAGGACAGAATGAAAACACCTGTAGGGCTGTTGTCGGGCGGTCAGCGTCAGGCGCTTACGCTGCTGATGGCTACCATAGTTACACCGCAGCTTTTGCTTTTAGACGAGCATACGGCGGCTTTAGACCCTGTTACAGCAGATAAGGTTATGTCAATAACCGAAAAGATTGTTAAGGACAACAATATAACAACGCTGATGATTACCCACAATGTTTCAAACGCTCTTGAATACGGGAACAAGACCTTAGTTCTCAGTCAGGGAAACATTCTTGCATATATAGAGGGTGAAGAGAGAGCCAATATGTCGCTTTCTAAAATTATGGAGCTTTATGAAGATTCATCGGGAGACACGTTGACTGATAAAATGCTTTTTCAGTAAAATAAACGCCTGAGCGATTTTGTTCAGGCGTTTTTCACTATTTAGCTGAGTTTATTAAATTGTTTGAAAGAGATTTGCCAAGCAATTTTCCAGTGTAAACTGCCTCGTCAAGAGAATTTCCGTGACTTCCTACTTCAATAAGCAAAGCACCTGTTGAAAGCGACTGATTATAGTTTCGGTAATCAAACAATATTGGGCGTTCAAGCCCGGGGTAATCCGCTTCGATCTGCGACTGAAGCGAGCAGGCAAAGGACAGATTTTTCATATAATTTGGCATACCCATAGAACCGTTTGGATAGTCGGCACAGGATATTATCATAAGCTGAGCCGCACGTTTTCCTTCAACCTCAGTTATTGGAGACAGCCTTAATCCGTTCTCCTTTTCAATAGCGTCACGGTGAATGTCTAAAACGACCTTAATTGACGGATATTTTTTCAGTATTTTTGAAACGGTGTTGTAGCTTAAATCATATGCGGAGTTGTAGTCGGGATAATCGTGAATTGTTGTTGAATGAACGGTTTTTATTCCGTTTTTCTCAAGCTGTTTGCATATTGCGTTGCCGACACGGATCATATTTTTCTTTGAGTCGGTTGTTTTGCATGAAAAGGAATCGTCATAGTAGTCTCTTGTATAAGGTTCGAAGCTTTCTGTTGTGTGGGTATGGTATATCAAAACCTGAGGTTCATCGCTGTTTAGCTCAATATTGAAATCGGGAGATTTCTCGCTTTGTTTCAGAACTTTTTTATTGCTTAACTCTGTGCAGTTTCTTACCTGTGCGCCGCTGTTAAGAGTGACAAAGTTCTTATCAGAATATGTTCCGTAGTGAACGTCCTCAATGTCTCCGTCGTGGTTTTCAATTTCATCAGGGTAGGGAAGCGGGTTTTGAACTGTTATGCTGTCGCTGTTTTCGACTATACTTTTATAAGTTTTTGTATTTTTATCAGGGTCGTTGTTTGCCTCTGTTTCGTTAGGCGCCATATCAATAGCCCATGTTGGTTTGCCGCCTACGTTTACCGTATAAAATTCGGTTGAAGGCTCATTAATAAGCGTTGCGCCCAGCTTTTTTGATAATTCTGTTATGTAGTCGGTGTTATTTCCAAACGACATTTTTGCAGAAGAGGCAGCCATTGAACCTGTGGCGTTGAGTATGACATCGCCATAATTTAATCCGATAAAAATAACCAGAGGGGTTATTACAACGGCTAGTATAATACATATTGATCTTATCACTATTTTTTTATATGCATTCATTTTTTATATCCTGTCCTTTCGATGTTGGGGCAAGAGACTTAAAACCAGAGGCAGAGCAAATTAAATTATCAATAGGCTTCTGCGTATAAGTCTCTCGCTGATATGTGTATATATTTATACTTATGATTTAGGGATATGAAAAATGCTTTTAATTTATTAAGTCTGTACTTGCTGAATTAATAGTGATTAGTCAACTAAAAAGGTGCGGAGAATTTAAACAATTCCGCACCTTAAAAATTTTAATTTTGATTAGAAAACTTTTGTTTGACCTGATCAATTTGCTGCTGTTCTACCTGCATTTCAGAATACCAGCCCTTTTTAGCCATCTGCTCATAGAGAGTGTCCTGAATGCCGAGAGCTTGATTAAGCGCCTTTGAAAAAGTTTGGCGAACATTACCCGGAGTAGACTCGATTGAGCCGTGCATATAAAGGTCGCAAACGCCTTTTTCGGTAAGCAAGAGTCCTTCCATTAAATCCTTATCGTTCATAAATTTTCTCCTTTCACTGTTTGTTATCAAGGTTTTCAAGTCTTATGAGACTTATAGCAATCCATAAAAACTCTTGAAAATCTGATCGTGCTTGCTTGACAAATCGTTTACGCAGTTTATCAGCTCTGAGTCCTCAAGCTTTGAGATAACATCTTTGCATTGGCTTTTGAAATATTTTTCGTGGCCCAGTGCGTCTTCAACATACAGTAAATCTTTTGAAGTCATTTTACTTCACCTCCAAAATTACTATGTGCAGGTTTGGTAAAATTATACGAAGAAAGTTTAATAAATAATTCTATTTTTAATTAGATAAAAAAATTACAAAATCCTATTGTTAAAAGTTTAATTTTATGATATAATACACTAGTCAAAAGCTAAGCAGTACACGCCCCCTTAGTTAAATGGATATAACAAGTCCCTCCTAAGGATTAGTTATCAGTTCGATTCTGGTAGGGGGTGCCATAAAACTCGCCGAAAGTCCTGATTTTTCAAGGTTTCGGCTTTTTTATTTTCAGTTTATTGAACACAAAAAATCACATTAATTTTAATATGGGAGAATTAAATGGAGAATTAAATATAATAAATGCCGAATTGACTTATTGGTTATTAACTGATAATATTATGGTACCAATTCTTCGGTGCCAATATCTGATAAAATAGCTTTAACCTCGTTGCAAGGAGCAGTGTATCTTTGTGACAGGTATCGCATAGCAGCGCCTAACTCGCCGTCAGGACCGCCGAACTGCATTTGTTATTGTGTAGAGTAAAAAAATAAATGCAGCCTTTTTGTATAATTGTCGTAAATGACTTTATCAATAATGCTTTTTAAAATAGCGTTTTTTTCAGAAAGAGAAACATCAGTTTTGAGAAGCTGCGGCATAAAGGTTAAAATGTTTTGATGAATGATTTTCGCCTGCTTAATTATTTCGTATTTATTTATACTATCATAAAGTTCAACAATTTGATTTTGGATTCTTTCTTTGTTCTCTTTATATTCTAAAAGCGTATCAATTCCTGATTGGTACGCTTTTTTACATCTGTCTAGTTTATACTTTTCCTTTTCAATCAGCTTGCTTATCTCTCTCTTTCGGCTTTGATTGCTATTTTGAGAAATACGCTTGCTTATATGTACAATATCAACATTCTGCAGCGCGTCAATAACTGAATCGTAAACATAATCGTATTTAACTGAATGGGAAATTTTACACTTGCCGTGTGTGTACCCTGTACATTGCAGGTACCTAACCCCATTGTTTACTAAAAGTGACATTGTGTTTCCACAGGAGTGGCATTTAACAAGACCTCTTAATGCATTCTCATGCTTTGAGACCTCTCTTGAATAAGATTTATTAAGAGATAATCTAAGTTGTACTTTCTTAAAATCATCATCACTAATAAGAGGCTTATGCCGTCCGTTGTAAACCAAAGTTTCACTGTTGTTTCTGTAATGTGATTTACTGCCCTGACTTCCGTTTGGACACCATCGGTGCTTTCCGATATATGTCGGGTTTTGAAGAATGTATTTTATTACACGGTTTTCAAAAGCTCCGCCTGATCTTGTACGGATACCTTTTTCATTAAGCTCGGCTGCAATGCCAAGCATAGTTTTACCTGAAAGATAGCTTTCAAAAATATGTTTAACTATATCAGACGTTGATTCATCAATCTGAAGTTCGCCGTCTACTACCTTATATCCGAGGGGAGCGCTTGAAACCAATCCGCCTCTGCTTATTTTTTCCATCATTCCTCGTCTTACTTCTTCTGCTAGGTTTATGCTGTAATATTCGTCCATTGCCTCGATAAGAGCTTCAATAAGTATTGACATCTTGTCGTCTCCCAAGCTTTCGGAAATTGATATAACATCAATTCCGCATTGCTTACGAAGCATTGATTTGTAAACGATACTATCCTCACGATTACGAGCAAAACGGCTGAATTTCCAAAGCAGAATAGCGTCAAACGGCTTTGGCTTGATTTTGGCTGTTCCTATCATTCTGTTAAATTCAGGTCGTTTGGCAGCGTTCCTTCCGCTTATTCCTTCATCTTTATATACATATTCATCGGGAACGATATAACCGTTTTTATTTGCGTACTCTTTGATTTTCCTAAGCTGGCTTTTAGGTGAAAGCTCCGCCTGTTCATCAGTTGATACTCTTATATAAGCTGCTGCTGTTTTCATAAATAACCCCTTTATATTTCTTTTTTATACTATGCAATGAAATTATAATGTAAAATTTAGCTGATGTAATTACCTAAGTTTAGATATATATACTTTCATTGACAAATAGTAAATACGGTGGTATAATTTATGTAATTTGTGTGTAGACTTATGATTAAAGTAAAGGAGAGATATTTTGGAGACGTTAAAAAAATTAAGAAAAAACACATATTTAATTTATACGCTTCTTTTTATAGTTGCAGCCTTTTTAGCTTTTTTCTGGTTTATATTTTGTGAAAAGTCTTTTATATATAATGTAGATGGATATTTGCAGCATTACAGTTTTTTAGTCAAGCTTAGAAGATTTGTATCGGATATAGTTCACGGAAACGGAGTATCTTTATGGTCTTGGGACACAGTGCTTGGTGCAGATACAATAGGAAA
>CANRJA010000038.1 GCA_947630825.1 uncultured Clostridia bacterium
AATACATTTAATATATTTTCATCATATAAAGCGGATTCACAAAATGATGTAAGAACTGTTGATAAACCAACTAATGTATCACTTTCATATTTAATGTCCTCTATATCAGTTATTATTTTTTCTGTAATTGTTTTACCCATTGATGTCACTTCCTTTTTTATTTGTTATCATTCTACAATATCGAGATGTACACATTATACAATATCGAGATGCGATAAATCAATAGTCAAAACAACCAAAGATAAGCCAAATATGCCTATACGTATTGACTATTATGTACAAATATGATATATTTTAATCATATGATATGTAATATAATCTATAAGGTGGTAATTAATATGCCTGCTAGTAAAGCTAAAATAAAAGCAAATGCGAAGTATAATAAAAATCACTATGACAGACTGGAAATGCAAGTTCCGAAAGGTGAGAAAGAAAATATTGTAGCCCACGCTAAGGCACACGACGGTACTTTGAATAAGTTTTTAAATCGAGCAGTTAGCGAGGCTATTGAAAGGGACAACGAAAAATAAAAAGCATTAAAAAGGTGTGATGAAATATGCCTGCTAGTAAAGCAAAAATAAGAGCAAATACAAAGTATACTAAAAATCACTATGATAGACTGGAAATGAAAGTTCCGAAAGGTGAGAAAGAAAATATTGTAGCCCACGCTAAGGCACACGATGGTACTTTGAACAAGTTTCTCAATCGAGCAGTTAGTGAGGCTATTGAAAGAGACAACGATAAATAAAAAAGCACTAAAAAGGTGTGAAAAATATGCCAGTTAGTAAAGCTCAGAAAAAGGCTACACAAAAATATAATAAAAATCACTATGATAGTATCCATTTAAGAGTTCTCAAAGGAGAAAAAGAAAATATTGTAGCCCATGCCAAGGCACACGACGGTACTTTGAACAAGTTTCTCAATCGAGCAGTTAGCGAGGCTATTGAAAGAGACAATAATAATTGATAATTGACAATGGATAATGGATAATAGATAAAGGAAAGAAGTAAGATATTAATATCATAACTCTATAAAAAATAGGCTCTTGCCTCTTGTTTCTTTCTTCTAAAAGGATTATATAGTATGCCTTACTAGCTTCCCTGTTGACAAAATTATAGAAACACTGTATAATAATTTTGGGTACTGCAATAATGTGGTGGCGGTTTCTCCCGAGACGGGAGGTGATAGCCATGGTAACGTATTCGGAATTATTTATATATACGAGTATTATTATCAGTGTTGTCACACTATGTTTCAACATTTTTTATCGTAAAAAGTAATTTAACTTTTATACATAAAAATGAAACACCGCCAAAACCTTCAAAATAGCGGTGTTTCTTTAAACACGTATTATTTTAAGGGGAGAAACCGCTTATTGCAGTACCCTTTTATATGTATATTATACCACACATTTTAAATATGTCAAGCACAACTTTAATATTTGTAATAAATTATCGTAATGCGAAAGGTAAATAAACAATGGACATAATGGAATCATCTTTAAAAAAGCATAAGGAATGGAACGGCAAAATCGAAATCGTTTCAAGGGTAAAGGTAGAAAACTCTGATGACTTATCTCACGCATACACTCCCGGTGTTGCACGTCCCTGCCTTGAAATTCAAAAAGACCCCGAGCTTTCATACGAGCTTACAAGGCGTTCTAATCTGGTTGCCGTAATAACAGACGGAACTGCCGTTTTAGGGCTTGGCGACATAGGCGGTCTTGCAGGTATGCCTGTTATGGAGGGCAAATGTGCGCTCTTTAAAGAATTTGCCGATGTTGACGCCTTCCCTATTTGCGTAAAGTCAAAGGACGTTGATGAGATTGTAAGAACTATCGAGCTTATTTCGGACAGTTTCGGGGGGATAAATCTTGAGGATATTTCAGCACCCCGATGCTTTGAAATTGAAAAAAAGCTAAAGGAACGTATAGATATACCTGTTTTCCACGACGACCAGCACGGAACGGCGATAGTCGTTGGTGCAGCGCTTATGAATGCTTGCAGGGTGTCAAATAAGAAACTTGAGAACCTGACGCTTGTCATAAACGGAGCGGGTGCAGCAGGAACTGCAATAGCAAAGCTGTTATTATCGCTCGGAGTGGGCAATATAATAATGGTAGACATTAACGGAATAATCTCGAAAACTGACAAAACGCTTAGCGATGCACACAAGGAGCTTGCCAAGATTACTAACAAAGAATGTATAACAGGAAGCCTTGCCAACGCAATGAAAGGCGCAGACGCATTTATAGGCGTTTCCAAGCCAAATCTTGTTACAGGAGAAATGGTTAAATCAATGAATGACAAGCCTATTATATTCGCTATGGCAAACCCTACTCCTGAAATAATGCCTGACAAGGCAAAGTCGGCAGGAGCATTCATTGTAGGAACAGGTAGAAGCGACTTCCCTAATCAAATAAACAACGTGGTAGCCTTTCCTGGAATATTCAAAGGCGCGTTAGCCGTTAGGGCAAGAGATATTAACGAGGAAATGAAAATGGCGGCTTCAAAGGCTATAGCCGAGTGTGTAAGCGATGATGAGCTTTGTGCAGATTTTATTCTGCCGAACGCATTTGACAGAAAAATACCAAAAGCTGTTGCAAAAGCTGTTGCACAGGCGGCAATAGACAGCGGAGTTGCAAAAATAAAAATTGAGGAGGAATAATTTATGACTATCAATTATAAAACCAAAGGAGTTTGCTCAAGACAGATAAACGTCGAAGTTGAGGACGGAATCGTCAAGAATGTAGAATTTGTCGGTGGCTGTTCGGGCAACACACAGGGAGTTGCAAGACTTGCAAAGGGAATGAAGGTCAAGGACGTAATCAAGCTTTTAAAAGACGTTGACTGCGGCGGCAGAGGGACATCCTGCCCTGCACAGCTAGCACAAGCACTGGAGCAAAGCTTATAATTGAAACAAGAGCGTTCGGAAAAATTCCGAACGCTCTTGCATTTTTACATCTATATTAAGCTATCCGTTTTTCAAACTATGCTTTATTAAGGCGGCTCGCCGATGCAACGTCACCGTTGCTCTTGCTTCTTGTTTAGACAGGGTGTACCTTAGTCTCTTTATTAGAATGAGCCATATCAATACCCAGTTTTTTGTCTCGTCTCTCCTCAAAGAACTTCGGCGCAACCTTCGGGAACTGCGCATAGCTCAAAACGTCCTCGTCCTGCTCTATCCACTCAGAACATTCCTGTCTCAGCTTATCAAGCTCAGGCTCTATCAAGTCGGCAGGACGGCAGGTTATAGGCTTCTCATCACCCAAAATCTTTTTCTGGAACTCAGGAGAAATCTCAACAGGCGTCTTGCCGTATTCTCCCTTGACAAGTCCCTTGAACTCCTTAGTTACAGTCTTGTATCTCTCGCCCATAATTACGTTAAACACAGCCTGCGTTCCAACAATTTGAGAAGTCGGCGTAACAAGCGGCGGATAACCCGAATCCTTTCTAACTCTGGGTACTTCCTTTAAAACCTCGGTAAGCTGATCCTCCTTGCCTGCCTGCTTTAACTGCGAAAGCAGATTGGAAAGCATTCCGCCAGGAACCTGATATATAAGCGCATTAGCGTCTGTAGCAAGCATCTTAGGGTCAAGCAGACCGCTGTCAAGATACTTCTGACGAAGCGTCATAAAGTAATCCCTTACTTCGTTGAGCTTAACAAGGTCAAGACCTGTGTCGTACTTTGTACCCTGCAATGCCGCAACCATTGACTCAGTAGGCGCATGAGAAGTACCCAAAGCAAGCGGCGACATAGCAGTGTCGATAGCGTCAACGCCTGCCTCAACACCTTTTAACAGGCACATTGAAGCCAATCCCGATGTATAGTGAGTGTGTAGCTGAAGTGGAATCTTAACCGCAGATTTTATTGCCTTTACAAGCTTTTCGGTAGCATAAGGTGTGAGCAATGCTGCCATATCCTTTATGCAAATCGAATCAGCGCCTATCGCCTCAATTCTCTTTGCGTAATCAACATAGTATTCGTCTGTGAAAACGTCTCCCAACGTATAAGAAATAGCGATTTGTGCGTGAGCGCCCTCTTTTTTAGCGGCTTTCACCGCAGTTTCGAGGTTTCTTATATCGTTAAGAGCGTCGAAAATTCTTATAATATCAATGCCGTTGGCAACAGTCTTTTGAACAAAATACTCAAGAACATCATCGGCGTAATGACGATATCCGAGCATATTCTGCCCTCTGAAAAGCATTTGAAGTTTTGTATTTGGCATTTCCCTTCTTATTGTTCTAAGTCTTTCCCAAGGGTCTTCGTGAAGAAATCTCAGACAAGAATCAAAGGTTGCTCCGCCCCAAACCTCGCATGAATGAAAACCTATCTTATCCATTGTCGATAAAATAGGAAGCATCTCGTCGATAGACATTCTTGTTGCAATAAGCGACTGATGAGCGTCTCTTAATACTGTTTCTGTAATATTAACCTTAGCCATATAATGTTATCCTTCCCTGTTTGAATTAAAAGAAAACAGATACAAGAAGTAAGAACTTGTTTTTCTATCAAGTAATATTGTTTAGAATCTTGTCTCTTGCCTCTGGCTTCTTGCTTCTTGCAGTAATACAGGGCTTAGCCCTGTATTACTGCAAGCACCGTTCCTGTCTCAACAGTTGAACCCTTAGTTGTATTAACGCTGACTACCTTTCCAGAGCAAGGAGCATTGACGTCGTTTTCCATCTTCATTGCCTCAAGAACAAACAAAGGCGCACCCTCCGAAACCGTGTCTCCAACCGAAACCTTAATGTCAAGTATAGTTCCCGGCATAGGCGCAGAAACCTTTGTTCCGTCTGCAATAGGCGCAGTCGGAGCAGGTGCAGGAGACGCTGTCTGAATAGGTGCAGCAGAATCACTGCCTGCCTCCTCAACGGCTACATCGTATGTCTTTCCGTTTACAGTTATGTTATACCTTTTCATATAAAAACCACCTATCAATTTAATTTATTTAAAACGGGCTGTTGCTGTGCTTCTTAGGAAGCCTTGAAACTCTCTTGCCTGCCATAATTTCTATAGCATTAACCAGAGTATTCCTTATATCACCTGCGGAAATAACCCCGTCAACACACATCTTTTCAGCGGCAGCTTGAGCAGACGCTTCCTTTTTAATGTATTCATCAACTAGAGCCTCTCTTGACTTAGCTAAATCGTCTGTTCCCTTTAGCTTATCGTGACTTAAAAATTCAACTGCCGCTAAAGGCTCTAATGCCGAGATAACCGCATTTTCTACTGCGAAAACCAAATCTGCGTTCGAGCCCTTGCCAGCCAGTGTTATAAAGCTCGGTCCGTAAGCCTTGCCTGTTATGACCGAAATCTTTATCGTCGTAGCCTCAGCATATGCGGACGCCAGCTTTGCCATCTGCAAAACAGCACCCGATTTGTTTGCGCACTCGCTGCTGTCAAAGCCCTCTGTGTCTACAAACGTGATTATCGGAATTGCAAAAGCATCGCAGGTTCTGACAAATCTTGCAATCTTTGAACAATCAGAGGAAGTTAGCTTGTTGTTTGTCTTATTGGTCGCACAAATGCCTACCGTTGCTCCGCCTATAGATGCCAAAGCAGTATAACTTGCCTTGCCGAAATCGCTTGAAAACTCAATTACGCTTTCTAAATCACAGACAGCCTTTGCAATGCTCTCAGCGTTATCAGAATATACCCCATCAGGCTCGTTAAATTCAAACATAGGAACAGGAGACAAATTATTCTGAGGCAGCTTTTGCAAAATCTCCTTTGCCTTTTCTATTGCGTCCTCATCGTTCTCTGCAATAAGTGAAGCCGTTCCGTTTTCAGCCGCATTCTGGGCTAAGTCCTTAACCTCTGTGTTAGGAGTTATAAACAGTTCGGCTTTCTTTGACATCACCACAAAATCAGCCGACACTGCCAAAATTGCACTTGCTCCTGCGCAGGTTCCTGCGATAACTGAAATCTGCGGTACAACTCCGGAAAGATTTGATGCTTTAAGTATCAAATCACCATAAGACGTCATTGCGGAAATACCGTCGTTTAAATCTGCACCGAAAGAATCGTAAATTCCCACAACAGGAATCCCTGTCTTTGCCGCCATATCGTATATTTTAGAAATCTTTTCAGCCTGAACCCTTGTTAAAGCCCCATCGTTGACAGATATGTCCTGAGCAAATGCATAAACCGGGTTAGAGTCTGCATAACCGTATGCCGTTATTACTCCCGACAAGTTACCCGATATCTTTGCATATGCATCAAGCTCGGTAAATTCACCGCCGTCAAACAAACGTGCCAGCCTATCTCTTGCAGAAAGTGAGATAGAATCCTTAGCCATTGATTTTCCTCCATTCTTAAATTAAGTATAAAAGCCAAAAGGCAAAATTTTCACAATACTATTGTACTACAAATTCTCTTATTTGACAAGAATATAACTGTCAGTTTTCGCAACTTTTACATTTAGACATAAATTTAGTAATAGAGTTAAGACAATTATAATTATTTTGCACAAAACCCAACTTTGAAAGTGTGTCAGTTTGTGTAATATTAAACCTCGCTTTATCAATTCCTTTCATCATTGCAAGAAATAATATCGAGCGTATTATTCCGTCAAACAGCATAATATCAGAGTTGTCCTGAACAAAATCTACCTCGACTATAGGATCATACTCCTCGTCAATACCGAAATGGTATATGCCAAAACCGATAGAACTCCCCTCGTCGGTAGCATCTACAACAAATGTCGTTTCAAAGTCAAGACCCATCTCTGTTATTTTGTTTCTGTAATTTTCTTTGTTTTTTGTTTGTAAAATCTCTAACATAGCGTTATTTCCTTATATTAAATATTAGTTTTCGTCTTCGTCAACATATTCTATAATATCTCCTGGCTGGCAATTTAATAACTTACAAATTTTTGAGATGGCACTCATAGAAATATATTTCCCGTTTCGTAAACTTTGAAGTGTCCCCTCTGAAAGGAGCTTTTCCTTTCGTATAGTATTGGTATTGTAGCCTGCTTTTTTCAAAGCGGAAATAATTTCAATCTTGTATTTTATAGGCATTATGTAAACTTTCCTTTCACAAATATCTTAAATTACTCTAGTTTTAGTGTATTATAGACAAAAATCAAAGAAATCTTTGTCTATATTGTCAATTGATATTGCACATATATCAGTGTAATATGAATATACAAGACAAAAGTCTTATAAACATTAAGACTTTGCACATAGCGCTGTATCTTAATAATTAAATATTAGTATCATCTTCATCTACATATTCCATAATATCTCCAGGCTGGCAATTTAAAATTTTACAAAGTTTATTTATTGTATTGGTAGTTACACCTTTATCATTGTTTAAAGACGTTAATGCACTTTGAGATATAATATTTTCCTTTCTTATCCTATATGTACTTAATCCTCTTTTTTTCATTAAACTAAATAGCTTATCGAATTTTATAGCAATATACAATACTACCTTTCACTACTATCTTCTTCATCAACATATTCCATAATATCTCCTGGCTGACAATTTAAAACTTTACATAGCTTTGCTATTGTTCTAGTATCAATATCTCCACCATCAAAAATTTTTTTGTAAGTCGCCTGACCTATTATTTTATCTCGCTTTATAGTATAGCTTGTAATTCCTGCTTTTTGTAGTCGCTTTATTAGTTTATCATATTTAATTGGCACAATTTTCACCTCATTTTAGATTAATATAATTATTTTTTGTCACTATTTAAAGTGACAAATTACACAAAAATTATCACTTATATTTGTGATAATTACCAATTGAATATCACTATATCTTGTGATAAAATAAGAATAAATAAAAAGGAAGTGACATCAATGAAAAAGAAGTTTAGAGCTATACATTTAGTGGATTTTGAAGAAGTAATGAAAGAGGCTGAAATGTTATCAGGACTTGCTCATGTATGCTTATTATGCTTTATCAATTCCTTTGAAAGCGACATTTTCACAGGAGCGTTTGAATGTTTAGCAGACGAAGCCACAAAATTAAGTGAACATTGTAATGAACTTATGCAAGAAGCGGAAGAATGATTTATTACAGAAATAATTATCCATTTTCCATTGTCAATTGTCCATTATTCCGACCCGCCGTTGCACAAACTTTAACATTTATCAAACTGCCCAAAGGCGGCAGAGCGTGCAGGGGTCACCGTTTAGAGAATAGAAGTTAGAAGCAAGAAGCTAGAACTAATCTTTTCCACAAAGTACAAGTCTGCCGTTTTGAAATATGAAACATTAAATAAAACTTTTAATAGGCAGCAGAGCCCCCAGCGGCTCGCTGGTGCAATGTCACCGATTAGAGGCTAGAGGCAAGAACTTACCTTTTCCACAAAGTAATAGCCTGCCGTTTATCAAAAGATAAACATTAATCAACCTTTCCAAAGGCAGCAGAGGATACAACGTCACCGTTGTCTGATAGCTCTAAGCTCATCAGGCTGAAGCTCTCTGTAATCGCCCGGCTTTAGCATACCTAATTTAAGAGGACCTATAGCCGTTCTTTTAAGCCTTGCGACCTCCAAGCCGACAGCCTCGCACATTTTTCTTATTTGTCTGTTTCTGCCCTCACGAATAACCATTTGCAAAACTACCCTGCCAGGCTCTTTCGTAAGTACGTTTATAGTACAGGGCAAAGTCATCGATCCGTCAATTTCAACGCCCTCAGAAAGCCTTACCAACTGCTCGTCGGTTATATCAGGGCGCACCGTAACACGATAGGTTTTGGTAACGTGGTTTGAGGGGTGCATAATATCGTTAGCGAAAGCACCGTCGTTTGTAAACAGAAGCATACCCTCCGAATTTTTATCCAGTCTTCCCACAGGGTAAACACGCTCGGGAATGCC
>CANRJA010000039.1 GCA_947630825.1 uncultured Clostridia bacterium
AGGTACTTCTCTTTGTCTTCGTGTTCCATTGTTCAATTTTCAAGATGCTATTTTTAAGGACTTTTTTATCCTTTTTTCTCCACTCGTTTTTCGAGTGCCTGATTATTATATCATGTACCTTTTCCTTTGTCAAGGGGTTTTTTAAAAAAAATTTTTCCTTTTGTCTTTTTGTTTATTAACTATATTTATCGGTTTGTTTTTTGTCATATTATATGCTAAATTGCTAATTATCATCCCACAAAAAGCATGCTTTTCATTTTTTTGAGTTGATTTGAATAATATCCATTCGTTCGGGTAAAATACGAGGGTAAATATTTGTTACCCCAAATTTGTTGCGGTAAATTTCAATCTATTTTAAAACAATTGGTTTTGCTTTTCATACGTCATCTAAATTGAACTTGAACAAAACAATGAAAGGAGGAATGCTCCCTACGGAGCATATGATAATTATGAAAAAGACCATTTCTGCTATTGTAACCTATGCGGCAATACTTGCGCTTTGTGTAACTATTATATTCGGGATTTCAAGAACTGTTACAACTCAAGTATCATCTGATGAAGAAGCCGTTCCTACAGCTCTTGCGGTAGGCTCTATGCCTTCTGCAACCGAATCTAATATCTATCTTCTCGCCAGAATTATTTCCGCCGAGGCTAGAGGCGAAACTTACACAGGTCAGGTCGCAGTCGGAGCCGTTATTTTAAACCGTGTAAAACACCCATCTTTCCCTGATACATTGTCAGGAGTAATCTATCAGGGCGGTGCCTTCACCGCTATTGTAGACGGTCAATTTAACGAGCCGATTTCAGACACCGCATATAATGCCGCCAGAGATTGCCTGAACGGCTGGGACCCTACTGGCGGTGCAATATACTATTATAACCCGGCAAAAACAAGCAATGCGTTTATGCACTCAAGACCTATCATAACTACCATTGGCAGTCATAGATTCTGCTCATAAAGAGCCTATTAAAAAGGCCGTCCCTCTCAAATCGAGAGGGATTTTTATTTGCAAAACAAATCTTTCAAGCCTCAAAATCAACTAAATACACCCATCACCTGTCCACCGAATAATACTTTTTTAAACTCGGTCCGAAAACTTCAGACACAAGCTTAATTGAAAGAAGACCTCCTGTAATAATAGCTATCACTAAAAATACTTTGATTAACCTTTTCATTGTTATCACCTTTTATACCATTATATATTATATAGTATAACACCTTTTTTACAATGTTTCAATCAAAACAATCCGAACGCCTTGTTTTTTAACATCTATGTATTACCTCTAATATAGCGAAAACCGCCCGGAAATCCCAAAACCGAGCGGTTTTCATAAATATATCGGAAATTTTCAAGAAATCTTATTTAACCTTTACTTTCCTCGTCTTCTTGATCCAACTGCTGTATACCTTCTGTGGCTTGCCGTTTGAATCTTTATAGGTTGCATATGCCCTAACCCTTACAAAATATGTCTTCTTGCTCTTTAGCTTCTTGATTGTTATCTTCTTCTTTGATGTTGTCTTTGTAAGAATTATCTTGCTCTTCTTGAACTTCTTATTTGTTGACACCTGTACCTGATAGCCATTTGCCTTGCTTACCTTCTTCCAGGTAACTGTTATCTTCTTCTTTGCTTTGCTCTTAACAGTAAGCTTTGTTATCTTTGCCTGCTTCATTGCATTTTCGGCATTCTTTTGTGCCTGTGATTTTGTATTGGTTATTTTGTTATCAGTTGATGGCTTTGCAGATTGTGCAGGCTTTTTAGCTAGACCGCTTAATGCGTCATTTATTGCCTTAACTGCATTGTCAACTTCATCTTGAGTTGCATTTTCATTGTTCAAAACAGTTTTACCGCTATCTATTGCTGATTTTAAAGCAGCTACAGTGTCATCTGTATACTTGCTAGTATCCAAATTCTCAGCCTCTTTAATTTTTTCATCCAGTGCAGTAAAATCAGTAAAATAAACTGTATTTTCATCATTCAAATAGCCTGCGTCTCTCAGCGTCTGTTCTGTTGTGCTGCCTTTTACTACATGGAAGGTTGGGTTGTTGCTGTATTCAATGGATTTCTTATTAGCATCTGCATTTTTTGCTGTAATTGTGTTTAAACCTGTATTGTAAAAATACATATCAGTAAGCGAAGTGCAATTATTAAATGCTCCTAAGCCTATATAATCAATATTTCCTCTAATTATTACTGTTTTTAATGATGTACAACCTCGACAAAAACCTTCTGGAATTCCATTTTGAGATAAAAATCCACTAAAGAAGGCATTATCTAATTTTGATCCATCTTCTATAACTACTTTTTCAAGTCCTGTACAATTTTCAAATGTGGAAGCAGCACGTGCCATTCCTGCTCCGCCAGTTCTGTGTGTATTTTCCAAATAACAATTTTTTGGAATTGCTACTTCCTTTAGTGATTCACAGTTATGGAAAGCACCTCCGCCAATTCTCATTCCATCTCGAATATTTATTGATTTAAGCTTTGAACAATAGGAAAATGCAGCTTCATCAATATAATTTAAAGTATCAGGGAAATTTATCTCTTCTAAGTTTGCGTCATTCCTAAACGCACAAACAGGTAATCCTGTTATACCATCAGGTAACTGTACATCTTTAAGTTTTGTAAATCCAGTGAATGAACCACAAAGGTCCATTTTAATACTACCGATGCCTGTGTTAGAGTTAATTACGGTAATTCCTGATTTTATTACTATATGCTCTGTCTCTTCTGCATATTTTTTATAATAATCAGCCATTGATATTGCACCTTTTCCGCTGAATGTTAAGGTTTTACTTGTTTCATTCCACTCGTATTTTGAAAATAACCCAGATGGACCTGATGTTTCTGTTACCTGTTCATCAAATTCAGCAGGAGTTTTATTATTTACAGTAGGCATTTGTTCATCATCTGGTATATATTCTATATCTTTATCAGTTAATTTTAAATCATTTAATAATGATTTCTCAGTTTCGCTTCCCTCATATACGTGCCATATAATTCCCCCCGGATATAGATGTGCTAGATATGCTGTATCTGTAACATTTTTAGAATAAACATAAATATCTTTCAAATTTTCCACATATTTTAACTCGCCAAGAGTTTTACTTAATCTTAAGAAACTTGGGGGAAATGTAATCTTTGAAATAGATTCACAATAATCCTTTCCAAAAGGTTCTGCTGAACTATCAGCAGAAGTTGATGTAATGCCATTTTCAATTACGACCTCATTTATATCCTTACTAAGTTTAGCCCATCCCCAATTTTCAGGAGGGCGTTTTATTTCACCATCACCGCTAATTACTAAAACTCCATCAGAATTAATTAACCAATCAATATTATCACCGCATTTACCTGATGTTGGATAATCATCAGCCGCACTAACGACTGATACACTCATTGCGCTAATAAGCGCAGTTACCGTCATTGCTGTCGCTGCAAGCAATGATATAATTTTTTTAAACTTCATAAAATTTTCCTCCTAAATAAAATTTTTTCCAAAATATATTTGCAGACTTGAGATTTTACTTGTAAAGACGTCTGCAGTTCTTTACTGTATTATAATTTCCAATCACCTCCAAAAATGCAAAAAGACGCAGTTATACTAATGTCATAACTACGTCGTAAATCCAATGCTAGATTTTAAATAAATAATTAGTGAATTATTTTGTGCATAACTAATAAAGGTAAGGCTTAATGCCCCCCCCCCGTGTTAATTTCTGGGAGTTTACTATACACATAAATATCACTCCTTAACTAAGATGTGTATATTGTAACATTTTTCGACAGGGGTGTCAAGGGTTTGCAAAAAATTTTTTGCAAACCAGAGGCAAGAGACCAGAGGCAAGACAAAAGCGTTCGGAAAAATTCCGAACGCCATAAACTTTACTATAACCTCTAGCGCCGATTACTCCGGCTGAAATTCAACAGTCATTTCAATCTGCTCGTGACCGTCAGAGGTATCGTTTATCATTTTAGCTGATTTAATAGTTATAGGAGTAACAGGCTTTGCATTTTTCTCACCATTAGCATCTTCTCTCTTAACCGTAAGGAACTTGTCAACAACCTTCATACCCTCGTCGTTTACCTTTCCAAAAGCCGCATAGCTTCCGTCAAGGAAATTGCAGTCACCATAGCAAATAAAGAACTGGCTTGAAGCAGTATTAAAATCCGTACTCCTTGCCATTGAGACAACTCCCCTTGTGTGGGAAAGAGTATTTTGTTCAAAACCGTTCTCAGCAAATTCACCCTCAATGTTTTGGTCTGAACCGCCTGAGCCGTCTCCGTTAGGGTCTCCGCCCTGAGCCATAAAGTCGTCGATCACTCTGTGGAAAGTAAGCCCGTCATAGAACCCTGATTCAACAAGATTTATGAAATTCTCAACAGTTTTCGGAGCATACTCAGGGAAAAGCTGAATTACAAAGCTTTCCGTCTGCATTTCTTTTTCAGAAGAATCAGAACTGTTCTCTTTACCACTACATCCAGCAAATCCAAAACACATTGTCAGCATAAACACAGCTGTTAAAATAAATTTAATTCGTTTCAAAATAACATCTCCTAATTTTTATTACGATAACTTATTTTACAATTATTATGCAGAAAAGTCAAGACTTACAATTAATATTTACACCAATATTGTCTAGTTTCTTTTATCTACTCCTAATTTTCAAAGCATTAATAATAACATATAAAATCAACAAAACGGCAACAGCTCCCGCTAAAATAGCATACATTGCACCTATACTTACCCTATCACCGAAAAAGTACAGATTGCAATCAATAGAATCTTTAATGCCCTCAATAACTTGAGACGGAAAATGCTGTGAGACCATTTCATTAAACACGCCCCTCATAGCGTGATTGCGGATTAGAGACGTACCGTAAGTACAGGGTAGAAAAGACAACACCTTTTGCAGACCTCCGCCAAACTGAGAAATCGGCATATAAGCGCCGCAGATAAAGCCATAGCCTGCGCTTATGATAGTTCCAACCGCAGACATCTGCCCCTGAGATGTGAGAAAGAAATTAATTATAGAAGACAATGCCGTACCGAACATCACCAGCAGAAAAACGTCCAAAATAATCAGCATAATATCTGCCGCAGACATATACCAACCGACATTTGCAAGGTAAATAAATGACGCTGCTGCAGCAATCAAGCAAATAATTAAAGTAGTCAATGCAGTTGAAATATAGTAGCCGAAAGCTAAGGTAAATTTTTTAACAGGTGTAATGGTCAAATCGTATCTAGCGCCGGTCACCTTATCCTGAACCATCAGCATATTAGAACAAAATGCCACCGTTATACAACAAACAGCAAGAAGTGATGAAAAAAGCTGACCGCCCACACAACCATTTATCAGCTTTTCTGATACATTAAAATCTTTTGGAAACGTCAAAGAAAAATTATCACGAAAAACATTGCCCAAGAAGGTAATATAAAGCACAAGCAAGATTATCGGCGTTATAAGAGAAGTAAAAAACATTCCCTTATCCTTGAAAAACAGTTTTGTATTCCGCCTTACCAACATAATAAGTGATTTCATTTATATTCCCCTTTCTATGTGTTTTCCGATTCCGTTAGTTTTTTGCCCGTTACCGCAAGGAACACATCGTCCATTTTACCCTTTAATATTTCATAGTCTTTGAACACCTCAGAATATTTGACTATCAATTCGGTAGCAGTTTCTGTGTTCGGTACAGCTATGCGAAAACCGTCACGAACCGTTTCATATTTCATACCCAACATATCTGCCTGCTCTTTTGTTGAATTATAAAGCGTGATAAAATCTCCCGTATATGTATTCTTTAACTGCAAAGGCGTACCCTCTGCGGCAATTTCTCCGTTGTCTAAAATCACAACGTAATCTGCGTCGGAAGCCTCCTCCATATAATGAGTGGTAAGAAATACAGTCATTTTATTTTCTTTTCTAAGCTGTGAAATAACATTCCAAAGAGTTTTTCTCGTCTGTGGGTCAAGACCTGTGGTAGGCTCATCAAGAATGAGAATTTTCGGGCTGTGGAGCAATGCCCTTGCTATATCAATCCTCCTACGCTGACCGCCCGATAGCTTTCCGACTGTACGTTTGAGCAAGTCCTCAAACTCCAGAAGTTCAGAAAGCTCTCTTAGTTTTTCCTTAAATCTTTTACCTGTTATTCCGTAAAGAGCAGCACGGCTCTGCAAATTATCTTTCACAGTCAGAGCCTTATCCAAAACCGAGTTCTGAAAAACTACTCCCAACTCACTTTTGATCCTGTCAACGTTGCTGTCAAGGTCAGTTCCGTCGATAATAACCTTGCCCTTATCCTTTTTCAGCTGACCGCACATTATTGAGATAGTAGTACTCTTGCCTGCTCCGTTTAATCCTAAAAAAGCAAAAAGCTCTCCCTCTTTAACCTTGAAACTCAAATCCTTGACCGCTGTAATGTCTTTAAACTTTTTGGTAAGTCCGTTTATTTCAATAATGTTCATTCATTTTCCCTCTTTTTATGTAATTAAAACTGCCATAATTTTTTTATCAATTTATTACTATTTAATAGTTATTAAATGTTAGCACGATAAAACTACTTTTGTCAATAGCACAAACTAAAAATAAAATCACCGCAGAGAAACTCTCCTGCGGCGTTAAGTTACAGACTATTTTTTCTCAATCGGAATTAAAAGTTCCACATAGCTGTCGCTTTTGTTTTCGCTGAATAAGTGTTTATAGGTTTTATAAAAAAAGTAAACCCGACAGCGTAAACTATCGGGTTTTTTAACTATTTTACTCTTTTTAACTGCCTTACCTTCGCTTTGGTTTTTCTAATCGCCCAATAATAGCGATTGTCGTATAATACCTTTACTATATCCCTGCCGTTTTTTATCTTTCCGCTTCCTGCTACTACCTTTACCGTTCCTGCCTTTATGCTTTTTACCCTATTTCTCTTTTTCATATTGCCCGACTTATATAAACCTATCTTCTTGTTCGGCGTTGTCACTTTGAAATCTATCAGCCTCTCCTTTTTCACAACTACATGACCTTGAAGATTTGGCTGGTTCATCCAGTCGGTAAATGACATCTTTTTTAATACTCCGTCATATATCGTAAGCTCGTTATCAAAGTTTTCATTAGCTTCTGTATAATATACCGTATCGGCTATTACATACTCAACATACCTCACGTGACCGTATGTGCCGCCGTTGTAGCAGGCTATTGAATTTGCTTTAGGATACTTCGACACCTGAAAGCCGTCTTTTTTACAGCTCTCATAAACATCTTTACCGTTGCCTCTTGCGCCGATATATACACCCTTCTTTTCATTAGCTCTGCCCTGTGTATACCAAACGCACTGACCTCTCGACGCAGTATTTAAAGGCGGTTTATAATATTTTGTGCTGAAATCGGCAAGTCTTATACCTAGCATTTTGCTATACTTTATCCCCATTGTTGTATTCCGCTCCGCAAAGGAGCGTCCTCCTTTCGTTTTATATGCTTTTTAAATTGCTTTTAACTTCCCTTTTATTTTATGCTTGGCAAAATAATTTTGTTAATATTTAATAATTTATAACAGCAGAAAAAATTATGAATATTTTTTTTGTTATTGCAAAAACTAGTAACAGCAAAGGAGGGATAAAAATGTCTGAGAAAAATCAAAATCAAAACAAAAATTCGAACCAAAACCAGAACCAGAATCAGAATAAAAACCAAAATCAGAACAAAAATAAAAAGTCTTCAGATAACAATCAGTGGACTAACTCAAATCAGAATAATAACTTCAACAACCGCGAAAGACAAAACGGCCCAGGATGCAATTAATCTTATCCCCGCTTATGCGGGGATTTTTGCTATACAAACTATTCTGCTTATAACATTTTATTAAAGCAAATAATTAATTATGTTATTTACTAAACCTTTCACGATAATTTAACCCCTTAAGGGCTGTAATATTATATTTTCCCTTATAACTATAAAAGGACAGCGCATATGCACTGTCCTTTTTAGCTTAAATTTAAACTATACTTCTTAAATTATAAATTTATATATAAAATTCACCTATTTTGATGATATAGCAGCCTGTGCGGCAGCAAGTCTTGCTATCGGCACACGGAACGGTGAGCAAGAAACATAGTCAAGACCGATTTTGTGGCAGAACTCAACTGATGTTGGATCTCCGCCGTGCTCTCCGCAAATACCGATGTGGAGATTTGGATTAACAGGCTTACCAAGCTTGATAGCCATATCCATAAGCTTACCAACGCCACTTTGGTCAAGTCTTGCAAATGGATCAGACTCAAATATCTTAGCGTCATAGTAAGCGTCAAGGAATTTGCCTGCGTCGTCTCTTGAGAAGCCGAATGTCATCTGTGTAAGGTCGTTAGTACCGAAGCAGAAGAAGTCAGCCTCTGTTGCGATTTCATCTGCTGTCAAAGCAGCTCTCGGAATTTCAATCATTGTACCAACCTCGTATTTAAGGTCAGCATTAGCAGCAGCGATCTCTGCGTCAGCAGTTTCAACTACTACCTT
>CANRJA010000040.1 GCA_947630825.1 uncultured Clostridia bacterium
CCAAACCGTTATCATTCATTTGCTAACAACTCCTTATTATTTATCATAAGCTTACGCTTTAATTTGTATTGCTTCTTTGCCTTGTGACGCTTTTTCAAAAATAGATATAAAAATTTAATACCGAATACTATTACTATTCCCAAAACGGTACTTGGTCTTACCTTTATTTTGCCCGAAATTTCATACTCAAACACCTTTTTGTCGAAAACGCATTTGACCTCTGCCCTTTTCGGCTTGAATAGAGTGAAAATTGTTCCTACTACCCCAAGCCCGTGAAACAGCACCGCATTCAGCCTGCCGTAATTCATTGCAGCGTCGTAAGCGTCGTCCTTTCCTGCGGTTATCTCTATCTCTGTGTCATAAAACCTTATCTGCTTTAACAGGCTTCTGAAAGACTTCCACGTCATCGGGATAAAGTCTTTATATATTCCCCATCGACGGCGAATATTATTGATTTTTGCCTTAAGACCGTTCTCCTGAGGCTTGTCCTTTTCAGACTTTTCATTTTTCTCTTTCTTGTTTTTTTCATTCTTAGCTTTCTCAGCATTGATTTTTTTATCCGTCTTTGGAATTTCACTTGCCTGCTTTACATTTTGCTCTTGCCTCTCAAGCTCCTTTTCCAAAGAACTTATTTTCTCGTCCAGCTCGTCCTCAGTGTATTCTGTAAACTCTTCTTCAATTTCAGATAGGTTTTCCTCAAACGTCTGCTTTGACTTCTTTGACTTCTTTTTATTCTTTTTGCTTTTTATCTTGATTGTCTTTGACGGCTTATCAGGTCTTGGATAAATGGTGAACCAAAGCCATTTTGCCGACAGCTTGATCTCGTCGGTAACACTGTTTGCATGATACGATACCGTCACCGAAAGGCGCAGGATAATATATATCGCTAAGATAATTCCAAAAATTATATACAAAGCTATAATATTACCAACCCCTTTCAATTAATGTACAATGGATAATAAAAATAATTAACTTTCGCTTGACATATTTTAAATATGTGCTATAATATACTTATAAAAGGAATACTGCAATAAGCGGTTTCTCCCTAAAGTATAGTGTATAGAAACACCGTTACTCTGGAATTTGGCGGTGTTTCTTATTTTTTATGTAAAAGAATTTACTTTTTACGATAAAAGATATTGAAACATAGTGTGATAACACTGATAACAAAATTCGCAAATAATCAATTATCCATTTTCCATTGTCAATTATCCATTATTTTTATCTCTCTCCATTGTTTCATCAACCGCCCGATTAAGAAACTTGTTTAGAGAGCCGTCATAATCCTTTGCGTGATTTGTTATATCTTCTTTTTTCCCTTTAGGAACTTTCAATTCAAGTCTATCATAATGATTTTTAACGTACTTAGCTGTTGCTCTCTGCCTTGCTTTACTAATTGGCATATTCTAAACCACCTTTACTTTAATAATTTAACTTTAAAATATTATAATTGTTCATTATAATCAATATCTATAAATACAATTAGTGAATATTTGGCTATTTTGCCTATTGAAAATGTATTGTCGACAATGTATTATATACTTAACAACGAAAGGAGTAATTGAAATGAAAAAGAAAAAATCAATTAAAGTTATTGAATTAGACGAACTAAGTCATCAAGCCGATATATTGTCAGGACTTTCTCATGTTTGTGCAATGTATTTAAGTTTTACAAAAGAAAACGATTTTCTTCAAAACGCACTTGAGTGCTTAAATGACGAAGCTAATAAACATCAGGATTACTGCAATTTACTTCTTGAAAAAATCAGCACTTAATTATCCATTTTCCATTGTCCATTATCCATTGTCAATTATCAATTATTTTTATCTCTCTTCATAGTTTCATCAACCGCCCGATTAAGAAACTTGTTTAGAGAACCGTCATAATCCTTTGCGTGTTCGGAAATTATTTCCCTTTTGCCCTTTGGAACTCGCATATGAATACCATCATAGTGGTTTTTATCGTATTTTTTAGTCGCTCTTTGCTGTGATTTACTAACTGGCATACTCAATCACCTTTCAAAAGTTAAATTGTTTTTTAATATGTCATATTAGACTGTATGCCTCGTCAGCAAGACACTCAAAGTGAACTATAGTTTTTCTGAGTATTCTTCTAAGCTGATTTGCATTTCTCCATTCTGACTGGGCAGTTTAGGCAACTCATCAAGCGATTTCATTTTAAAGCAACGCAAAAAATTAGCAGTTGTTTTAAATGCAATCGGACGTCCGGGGACGTCAATTCTGCCTGCTTCTTCAAGCAAGCCCTTCTCGACGAGCGAGTTTACAACGCTTGAACTGTCAACTCCCCTGACGTGTTCGACAAAGCCCTTTGTAACAGGCTGATTGTACGCGATAATAGTAAGAACTTCAAACGCCGCCTGAGACAGCTTAGAGTTATTTTTTGTCTCCATCGCCTTTTTTATGTATGGAGCATATTCCTCTCTTGTTCCAAGCTGATACGAATTATTTAGCAGATACACATATAGCGCACTTCCGCCGTTTTTATACCTATCGTTCAACAGGTTCATCAGTTTATCAAGAGTTCCCTTGTCGACTTCAATGGCTTCTTGAAGCCTATCAGAATCGACCGGCTCACCGCTTGCAAAGAGTATGGCTTCGAGAACTGAAATTTTCTCATCTATATTCATTTACACTGTGATTTCCTTTCTGTTGTTTAAGGGTATACTATGCCTTTTTCTTATCTCTGCCCTTAAAATAAAGCTCTGAATTATCGTCGCTTAGTAAAATCCTGCCCGACTTTGTAAGCTCTAAAACCGCCAAAAATGTAGCGACACGCTCTGAGCGGTCGGTAATTCCCTGATAAAGCCTGTCCATATTACAAGTACCGGTTGTATAGAGTTTTTTCAAAACAAAAATTATCTTCGACGTAACAGAAACTATCTTTTTAGAAACAATGGGCTTAAATACAGAGGCGTCAAGCGGAGGGGCTTTTTTCGCTCTTACCGATATACCCATATACGCCTCGACAAGTATAGAGGGCTCGTGTTCTCTGGTGTAAGTTTTATCTATCTCGATTGGCGCAGGCAGACGAACAAAAATCTCACCGCCAGCATAGCTTTTTCTAAGCAGTTCTGCGGTCTGCTTACAAAGAGAATACTCAATAAGACGTCCTTCAAGTTCTTTTTTAAGCTCTTTAGCCTCATTCGGCTGAGGGAGAAGGGAAACAGTCTTGATATAAATAAGTCTTGACGCCATCTCGAGAAACTCACCTGCTATTTCAAAATCCTGTTCTTTCAAGCCGTCGATATATTCGAGATACTGTTCAAGCAGAATAGAAATTTCGATATCGTTAATATTCAGTTTATGCTTTGAAATCAAATGAAGGAGCAAATCGAGCGGACCTTCAAAAATATCAAGTTTAAATTGAAGTTTATCCATTGAAACTTATACCTTTCGGATACAGTTAAAAACAATTACAAAATAATATTCATAATCAAGTCTACCCAGCCGGTCATAAAGTCGAACAGGCTGAAAATCTTATTACCTATCCAAGAAAGAGGACGGTCCAGCACATTAAAAAACAGTACAAAAACAATAAACAAAATGTAGATAATATGCTCATACTGAGCCAATTTATACTCAAAGCTATCGGGAAGAAAATAGCACAAAATTCTTGAGCCGTCCAGCGGCGGAACGGGAATAAGATTAAAGACCGCCAAGAAAATATTTATGGTAATAAAATACTGAAAAATGAGTTTAATATAAACATAGGTATTTGAGAAATAAAACTCCCCGCCGAACGCAATCCACATTATGATTTTCATAATAATCATTGCAATATAAGCGACAATGAGGTTTGACAAAGGTCCGGCAAGGGCGGTAATCGCCGTACCTGCCTTACGGTTTTTGAAATTAAGAGGATTTATAGGTACAGGCTTAGCCCAGCCGAAGCCTGTTAAAAGCAGACAAATAGAGCCTAGAATGTCAACGTGAGAAAATGGGTTCATAGTGAGTCTGCCCGAATAGCGAGCGGTATTATCGCCCAGCTTATAGGCAACCCAAGCGTGAGCGAACTCATGAACGGGTAAAATCATAAAAATAATAAGTATTCTAACGCCGTATTGCAGTATAGTTTGTATATTCAAAGTATGCACCCACAGTCTATAAAATGTTAAACTAATTATACTACATACAAATATAAATTTCAAGAAAAATCACTGAAAAAATATGAAGGATAATGCAACCGTAATTTGGGCATAAATAAAAAATTCCACGCACTAACTTAATGCGTGGATTGGGTGCAACGTGAACGTTGCTGGCTGGGGTAAAAGAAAAGCATATAATTTTGGTTATTTTTAAATTATATTCATTGATTTTTATACTATAAATCGAGATTTTATAATTATATTTATTGTTTAAATAAATGACTAATAAACAAAAATAATCACAATTGCAGTACTTACTGCAACACAAGACCAGACTTTACAAAGTAGTCATAACTCTGATCTACATTCTGTCTTTCATACTCTGCAAACACATCACAATATGTATTTAATGTGGTGCTTATATCGGTGTGTCCTAGTATCTTTTGCAACACAGTTGCAGGCATTCCACTTTCTATACACCTAGTTGCATAAGTGTGCCTTAACATATGTTGATTGACGTTCCAGCCTTTGCCGATTTTGTATTTTTGACAAAGCCTTTTCAATTCGCTATTAACTTGTGCTGTTGCTACAAGTTTACCACGTTTATCTAAAAAAATCAAGTTGTCTTTGTTGTCTTTTGCTTCAGATAGAGCCGACTTTATAATTCTTTTAGCTATGTCATTTAACATTATTGTTCTTTGTCCAGCTTTGGTTTTAGCTGTCTTACCTAGCATTGGCTTTCCTTTCTCACCTCGTGCTATGGTGCGCTTAACTTCTATTTTGTTGTTATCTAAAT
Organism: uncultured Clostridia bacterium; assembly: GCA_947630825.1. Lineage (GTDB taxonomy): Bacteria > Bacillota > Clostridia > Oscillospirales > Ruminococcaceae > UMGS1601. The sequence goes on from CANRJA010000040.1 coordinate 4,903, forward strand.
CAATACAATCAAAGGTTAAAGCGTTTATCTCGCCCATTCTCATTCCTGTGTACATACTAAGTAACAACTGATTTTTATATAAAACGGTCCCAGTGTTTAATGCCTTAATCAGCTCTTTCTGCTCGTCTATTGTAAATGCTTCTACCTTTTTATCCGGCTTATCAGACTTAGGCAGCTTGGCATATTCTGCAACATTTACATTGATTATTCTCAGCCGTATAGCTTCTTTAAACGTGGACTTCAAAATTCCGCATAGCTTCCCTATTACGGAATTTGAATAGTTTGTGATTGATTTGTAAAACTCTAGCACGTCCTGCTCAGTAAGCTTTTGAATAGGCATATTTGCAATGTTATGCTTTTTATATATCTTAATCGTCTCTAGCTTGCGATAATATGTTGATTCCGATATTTCGTTTAAATCATAGCTCTGTTGGGCAAGCTGCTCCATTAACTCAACTAGTGTAATGCTATTCTTGTTCGGTACTTCCCTACCACCAAGCTCTGACTTATAATCCTCAATTTTTTCTTTAACTTCTTTTCTCGTTTTACCGTACTTAGTTACTCTCTTTGGCTTGCCGTTATCTTGAACGCCTAAAGTTATCTGTCCTACCCACAGTTTTTTAGTTTCATTATAAAAGAAAGTGCCGTCTCCGTTAGCCCTGCTTTTAGTTCTTCCCATTATTTTTCCTCCTATCTTGACATACAAAAAATGTTATGCTAAAATAAAAGGGCAGAATTAGCCCTTTTTATTCACGGGGGGTTAATTTGTCACTTCCTGCCTCTGTGGTGTTGGCGCACCGCAGGGGCGTTTTTATTATGTTACTCATCGTATATATAAACTCTTTCTGTTGTTTTCAAATAACGTGTTGAAGAATTAATATTATAAAAATCTGCACATAATGCTATATGCATACCATTTTGTATTAGTGTATCATCATTAATTTTTACAAATGCCATTATCATAGGTCTACTATCAAAATCTTCAAGCACATCTGATTCCTCAGATAATATTATTAAATGTGTGGCTTCGTCTTCATCATTTATTATTTGCTCCAACTCATATGAGTCATAAAACTGAGTTACATTTTCTACTGGTGTAATAAATTCAACTTCTCCTATTGCAACCGCATTAAATTTATCCGAGCCTGTTATTAAATCTAAAATATTGTTATCCATTCTATCATACTCAATTTTATTAGGAGATAAAATTTGCGCTTTAGTTACAAAATTTGGATACGATAAAATTCCTTCAATTTCAACAATCTCTCCTACCAATGCTAGACATTTCTCATTATTAGACTGAATCATAACACTATTATTATCTTCTTTCATAGTCCACTTATAATCTTCAGTATCCTTTTCAACTAAATAGAAGCTGTTATTTTGATAATCAACTAATACTTTGCCTGTTAATTTTATCTTACAATCTGGTTTAATATTGTTTTTCAAAAAAGACTCATCCATTATTGCTTTGCCTTTTTCTTCCCTTTCGTCACTTGTGAAATATTCTGTTTTACTATTATAGTCCTTAAAAATATTGTTACATATTTCTAAATACTCGTTAATATCAAAAACTGGTGATTCTATAATTGTTTTTTTCTTATCATTATGATTATTATGTGCTATGATACTTGCAACCACACCTAAAATAATTACAAATAAAGCAAGAACACATAATATAATTCTTTTCTTTGATTTATTTGGGATTGCATTGACTTCTGAATGAATTTGATCCTCAACCTTTATATCAGTTCCAACAACTTCCTCAGGGCTAATTACTATGTTATTTACTATGTTATCATCGTTTTTGACTTCAATATTTTCTGATTGCATAGCTCCACACTCATCGCAAAACTTAGCTTCGTCTTTAATTTCTGCATTACAATTAATACATTTTTTCATATTGAAATTCCCCCTTTTTTTCATTAATCTTCAAACCCAATACGTTTTAATAAATCTTCTTTAAATTCCTTTATTTCATCTATTATAATGTCCTCTGTAATAGCTATTTTTTCTAATGCATTTTCAATAAGATAATCATCTGTTGATATTGCTGTTTGTGTATGAGAAGTATCACAATGCGCTTTAACCTTGCCATACGCTTCTCTAATCTTTTTGTGTAAATCATTTAACTCTATATTGCCATTTATACATTCATCAATACTATCAAGCAGTTCTAAGGTTATGTTGTAAACAGCTTCAGACATTCCTTTAGGTTTTCCCCATAATTCATCATCAGTATTATTGTCTTTATCATCAAGTATTTGTTTATTAAAATCCTTTAGTTTGTCTAATTGAATTTTGTTATCTTTGCTAATGTTTTGTGATTGTTGTTTAATAAATTTTCTTAGTTCCATATATGAATTATTTTGTCTTTCTCTTATTAATTCAATTTGTTCTAATATAGATGATAAAGCAAACATAATAACAAATAGTAAT
>CANRJA010000041.1 GCA_947630825.1 uncultured Clostridia bacterium
TTGGTACAGAGACAATTCCCAAAGTAGATAAGATTGTAGGTCCCGGAAATATTTTTGTTGCAACTGCAAAGAAGATTTTATACGGCACAGTTGACATTGATATGATAGCAGGTCCGAGCGAGATTTTGGTAATCGCTGATGAGAGCGCAGACCCTAAGTTTGTTGCGGCTGATCTGATGAGTCAGGCAGAGCACGATAGAATTGCTTCGGCTATTTTAGTTACAACAAGCGAAAGGCTTGCAGGTGATGTTAAAGCCGAACTGGAGCGTCAGATAAAGGAGCTTTCAAGAAAAGAGATTATAGACGAATCTCTGACAGGCTTCGGAGCAATAATTGTCTGCGATTCAAAAGATAAGGCAGTACAGCTTGCAAACGACCTTGCCCCTGAACACTTAGAGGTACTGTTTGAAAACCCATTGGAGTATGTAGGCAGATTAGATAACGCAGGTTCAATATTCTTAGGCTCATATGCGCCCGAACCGCTGGGCGATTACTATGCGGGACCTAATCATGTTCTGCCTACAAGCGGTACGGCAAGATTTTTCTCACCGCTTTCTGTAAACAGCTTTGAAAAGCGTTCAAGTTTTATATATTACACGGAGGACGCATTAAGAGAGGCAAAGGACGATATTGTTTTGATTGCTGAGAAAGAGGGACTTACCGCTCACGCAAATGCGGTTAAGGTAAGATTTGAATAAAGGAAAGTTTGCAATGAGAAATTGGGAAAGCAATGTAAAAAAGGTTGTGCCTTATATTCCCGGAGAACAGCCAAAGGATAAGGGTATAATAAAATTAAACACAAATGAAAATCCGTACCCTCCTGCCAATGGAGTTGTTAAGGCTTTGAAGGATTATAATGCGGATAATTTAAGGCTTTATCCTGATCCCTCATCTGAGGAGCTTGTTAAAGCGCTTGCAGATAGGTACGGAGTAAAGCCGTCACAGGTGTTTGTTGGCGTTGGCTCTGATGATGTTATTTCAATGGCTTTTATGACGTTCTTTAATTCAGATAAGCCGATTATTTTCCCTGATATAACTTATTCGTTTTACGACGTTTGGGCTGAGGTTTATAACATTCCATATGAAACTAAACCGCTAGATGAAAATTTCAGAATAAACCCAGATGATTATAACTGTAAAAACGGAGGAATTATTTTTCCTAATCCCAATGCGCCGACAGGAGTTTATGAAAGCCTCGACAAGATAGAAAGTATCATAAAGGCAAATCCTGATGTTATAGTGATGATTGACGAGGCTTATATAGATTTTGGCGAGGTAAGCTGTATTCCTCTTTTGAAAAAGTATGATAATTTGCTTGTTATTCAGACATTTTCAAAGTCACGCTCGTTAGCAGGGGCGAGAATAGGCTTTGCCATTGGAAATGAAAGGCTTATCAAATATCTGAATGATGTCAAGTTTTCAGTCAATTCCTACACAATGAACAGTCTTACTCAAAAAATCGGCGTTGAGGCGGTTAAGGACGAAAGATATTTTATAGAAACTGTAAATAAAATTATTCAGACGAGGGAAAGAACAAAGATAAAATTAAAAGAGCTTGGATTTACTTTTCCTAATTCAAAGAGCAATTTTATTTTTGCATCTCACCCAAATAAGCCTGCAAGGGTGATTTTTGAAGAGCTAAAAAGGAGAAAGATTTTTGTACGTTATTGGGATAAGCCGGTGATAAACAATTATCTGAGGATTACAATAGGTACTGACAAAGAGATGGATATTTTCTTTGAAGCATTAGAAGATATATTAAAAAATAAGTAGCTTTGCTTATGAACGGAGGATTATTATGAGAACAGCCGAGATTTCGAGAAAGACAAAGGAAACGGATATTAGCGTATTTATAAAGCTGGACGGCGAAGGTAAGGTGTCGGTTGATACGGGAATCGGATTTTTTGATCATATGCTTACAGCGTTCGGAGTACACTCGGGCATTGATTTGCAGATAAACGTGACCGGCGATTTGAATGTTGATGGTCACCACACTGTTGAGGATACTGGGATTGTTCTGGGTCAGGCTGTTGCGAAGGCTTTGGGAGATAAATCGGGCATTGCCAGATACGGCAGTTCATATATTCCTATGGACGAGGCTTTGGGCTTTTGTTCTCTTGATATAAGCGGTAGACCGTTTTTTGTGTTTAATGCAGATTTTAGTAATGAAAAAATAGGCGAGATGGATTCTTGCCTTGTTGAGGAATTTTTCAGAGCATTTGCGTTTAATTCGGGTATAACATTACACATCTCTGAAATTTACGGAAGCAATGACCATCACATATGCGAGTCGCTTTTTAAAGCGGCTGCTCACGCATTTAAAATGGCTATTTGTGAGAACAAAAATGGAGAGGTCTTGTCTACTAAAGGAGTGTTATAAGTGATAGCTATAATTGATTACGGAGCAGGAAACATATTCAGCGTTAAAAATGCTCTTGATATGCTTGGCATTGAGAGCGTTTTGACAAAGGAAAGAAAGGTCATTGAAAACTCCGACGCTATAATACTGCCCGGAGTCGGGGCTTTTCCGTGGGCTATGAACGAGCTTAAAAAGAGCGGTCTTGTAGAGACTATAAAGTATGAGGCAACCAAAAAGCCGTTTTTGGGTATTTGTCTTGGAATGCAGCTTCTATTTGACAAGGGATATGAGTTTGAAGAGTGTGACGGGCTTGGGCTTATTCCCGGAAAGGTTGACAAAGTCAACGAGCCTGAGCTTGTTATTCCGCATATGGGTTGGAACAAGCTTGAATACAATATAAAAAACTGTCCGCTGTTTGAGGGACTGCCCGGGAATGATTATGTGTATTTTGTACATTCTTACAAGGCTTACTGCGATAATGATAATAAGAATCTAGTTGCTTACTGCGAATACGGAGATAAAGTTCCCGCTATGGTTTGGGACGGAAAATTTGTGTACGGAGCGCAGTTCCACCCTGAAAAGAGCGGAAAAATAGGGCTTAAAATCTTGCAGAACTTTTCCCTGCTTATCAAATAACATTCTATATAAAACGGAGGATAAAAATGCTTGCAAAAAGAATCATTCCCTGTCTTGACGTTAGAGACGGACACGTTGTAAAAGGCGTTAATTTTGAAGGCGTAAAGGACGTCGGCGATCCTGTTGAATTTGCATATGAGTACAATATGCAGGGCGCTGACGAGCTAGTATTTTACGATATAACGGCTTCCCACGAGGGAAGAGGTGCAATGCTTGAAGTTGTAAGGAACACGGCTAAAAAGGTTTTTATTCCTCTTACCGTTGGCGGCGGAATAAAAACTATTGACGATTTCAGAGAAACGCTAAGAGCAGGGGCAGATAAGGTTTCGGTTAATTCGCAGGCTGTTCAGAATCCCGAGCTTATCCGTGAGGCTGCTGACATCTTTGGAAGTCAATGCGTTGTTGTGGGAATCGACGCAAAGAAGATTTCAGACGGCAAGTGGACTGTCTATATTAACGGCGGAAGAATAGATTATAAGCTTGATCTTATAGAATGGGTTAAGGAAATAGAAAAGCTGGGCGCAGGTGAGATATGTCTAAACTCAATCGATACTGACGGTGTTCGTGGCGGTTACGATATTGAAATGCTAAATGCTGTGTGTAACGCTGTAAAAATACCTGTGATAGCGTCCGGCGGCTGCGGAAAATTAGAGGACTTTCTTGAAGCTTTTGAAAAGACAAATTGCTCTGCGGCTCTTGCAGCGTCATTGTTCCATTTCAAGGAGCTGACGGTCAACGAGGTAAAATCATACCTTATCAAGCACGGTGTGCCTGTCAGAGATGTGAGCAATAACCTATCGCCCAGACTTTTCTGAACGAAAATAATTGAAAGGAAATACAATGCGTAATATTAAGATAGACATAAACAATCTTGATAAATATTTTGTTAAGTCGGAGCTTATTCCTGCTATTGCATTCGACGTTGATATGAAAACCGTTTTAATGCTTGCTTATATGAACAAGGAGAGTCTTAAAAAAACTCTTGAGACGGGGTATACATGGTACTGGAGTCGTTCTAGGGGTGAGCTTTGGAACAAGGGTGCGACTAGCGGACATTTGCAAAAGGTTGTGTCAATTTATAGCGACTGTGACGACGATACATTGCTTTTAAACGTCAAACAGACGGGTAATGCCTGCCATACAGGCTCGTATAGTTGTTTTTTTAATGAAATTTACAAGGATTAACGGAGGATTAAGATGGAAACTTTAAAGACATTAGAGCAGGTTGTAAAGTCCAGAAAGGAAACCAAAGCGGAGGGTTCATACACCTGTTATCTTTTTGAGAAGGGAATTGACAAGATACTTAAAAAGGTAGGCGAGGAGAGCGCAGAAACTATAATCGCCGCTAAGAACAAGGATAATTCAGAACTTAAAGGTGAGGTTGCAGACCTTTTGTACCACCTTATGGTAATGTGTGTTGAAAGGGAATTGCCATGGAGTGAGGTTGAGGCAGTTCTTGACGAACGACATAACAAGACGGGAAACTTAAAGAAAATGAAAGTAGTAGATAAAAACACCTAAATTGTATGGGTTAATGTAGTTGTAAAAACACAAGCGTTCGGAAAAAATTCCGAACGCTTTTCTCTAATCGCTAACCTCTTTACTCTTGAACATATGTGTCTTAATTTGTCACATTTCAATGACTTTTGGAATAATATATTTTATCAGTGAATTTAAAAGCTTCATAAATGCAGAGAGTGGCATAAGCGGATAATATTGCGTGTGTGTTCATTTATGTCCATAGGGGAGCTTTCAGCATGAGGCTTTTATTATCACTGTAAAATAAATGTGGGTGTGCTTCTTCGGTACACCCACTTTGAATTTATTGACTATATACTCGACTATTAATAACCGTAAATAGTTTTTCTAAGCAAAGCTGAATTCTTTTCAAAATCAACAATCATTATTGAAGAACCGCCTGCGCCTGTTCCGTATTCCCAATATCTCTTATCTGACGTACTATCTTCATCTCCGTAAGGTATTCTCAGTTCAATGCGTTCATAACCGAGAATAAACGGCGCTCTGAGAGACAGGAAGTAAAGCTGGTTCTTAGTCATATTGGTGGTGATTTGCGGAAAAACATTTTCAAGCATTTTATTTATATCGAAAATACCGGCACTTTTGATTTTGTCAATAATCATATTAAGAACCTTCCTTTGTCGGTCCGTTCTGCCAAAGTCGGTACCTGTTGTGCCTGAAATATGTCTTATCCTTGCATATGCAAGAGCCTGATTTCCATTCATATGGATTTTTCCGCCCTTTTTAAGATAATCAGTACCTCTTTCATTTTTAAGATACTTATTCTGCTCCCCTAAAGGATCAGTCATAGCCTGAGCTTCAGCGTCTGAGATTTCTATATCCAGACCTCCTAGCGCGTCGATGATATCAATAAACGAGAAGAAATCTATCTGTATATAGTGGTCTATCTGAATGTTGAAGTTTTGCTCAATGGTGTCCATAACAAGTTCAGGACCGCCGTTGTTGAAGGCGGCATTTATTTTATTTTCACCGAAGCCGGGAATTTCAACATACATATCTCTCATAAATGAGGTCTGTATAAGCTGTTTGCTGTCTTTGTTAATTGACAAAAGTATCATAGAATCAGAACGTGCTCTTTCATCTTCTGTTCTTGAATCACTGCCTATAATCAGTATGTTTTCGACTTTGTTTGATGAAATAACGCTTGCCGAGTTTGCAACTCTGTCTCCCGTGTCTACAAGATTCATAAGACTGATATAATGAAGGATAAGTGCTGAAAGCAGACCGAATATAATAAGAATCAACAGAATAAGAATAAGCAAAAACTTCTTGAAAGTAAATCTTCTTTTCTTCTTACCCTTTTTATTTCTCTTGTCGTGCCTATCAAAATCGTCATATCTTTCATGCGGTCTGTTTCTTTCATAACCTCTGTCGTAATCTCTGTTATTATAATATCCTTGCTGACGATTATTAGGCAAAGGGCGTCTTGTGTTTTGATAATTTTGATTTTCTCTGTAATTACCGTTTCGTCTCGGTGGTGGGTTTTGATTTCTGTTTGGGTAGTTTCTGCTTTGATTTCCTCTGCCTTGATTCTGACTGCGTCTTGTATATCGGTCTTCATATACAAAATCGTTATTATTCATATTAGCTTGTCCGTTTCCTTTGTTTTGATTTTGTCCGTAACCTCTATAATAATCTTCGTACGGATTTTGTTTATATTCATTATAACCGTTTTGGTCATTGTAGTTTCTGTCGTTATTTGAGCGCCTGTAATTAGGATTCTGAAAAGGGTTTTCCTTTTTGTAGTCTCTGTAAGGATCCATATCTATGTTTATTTCCTCGTGAAAGCCCTTGACAAATTCTGAGCCTAGTTCTTCTTCCTTAGGCTCTGCACTAAATGCTCTATCATAATAATCAGCGAAGCTTTCCTTGCTTTTTTCACCCTTAAAGTGATATGTTCCGTCGCTATTCACAGAATCGTTTTCGTCGTATTTCATCATTTACCCCTCCTTAGGAGCCGACTTTATTATATATTCTTTACATATAAAAGTCAAATTATAGACTTTTATAAATTTTTTAGAATTTCAATTAGAAAGTCTACACTGTATATCTTCTTGAATAGTATTTTTCTCCGTTTTTGTAGTATCAGTATACCACAAAATAGGCAAAGTGTCTAATTAGGGAATCATTATGTTGCTATTAGTTTATAAATATGGTATAATAATCAAGAAAAGATGCGGTGATTTTAATGAAAGAAAAAATACTTTATACGATCGCAAGAATAGGAATTCTGTTGATGGCAAACGTCATTTGCTCTGTACTTTCTATAACTTTGGTATCGTGGGTGTCTAATCTGTTTGTAACAGGCAGCGGAGGTAAAATCAAAATCAAAGAGGCTTTCTTTGAGGGCGGAATTTATTCTTTTGTTGCTTGGCTTCTTGTGCTGATTATTTTATTGATTCTATTTATAGACGACGGTGTAAAGCATTCTGCATATGAAAGCTATGACAGCACATCGACATCTATTGTTCTTATATTGATGTTTGCGGTTTACTATGTACCGATTTTGTTTATGAACAAAACTTCGGGAAA
>CANRJA010000042.1 GCA_947630825.1 uncultured Clostridia bacterium
ACCTTCAAGGTGCTGCTAATAAGAGAGGGCTTTGCCCGCATATGAAATACCCCCGGCTACGCCGGGGGATATTTATTTACCATACATTTATAAAATAAAAAATTGAAAAGATGATAAGCAATGATTAAAGTAGAAGTTAAGTATGTAAACAACAACACAGAAATTAAATTTCCCATTGGTGAAAGTAATTTGAAATATGTAACAGCACTCCCAAGAGATAAATATAGATTGAGATAACTTTTTATCTCATAATTGCTAATAAAATGTTACATCAGGGTAAATGTTTTATTAATAAATATCTGAAATAGAATTAGAAGTTACTATTTTGTGATTTTACAAATATAGAAAATTGTATCTCCTGAAAAATCTTTTACACTTGTGGGTTCCTCAGATATTAATCCTCGCTCAACAATGCTTATTATTTTGAAATTAAGTTCATTTAGGACAGCAATTATTTCTGATATTGTACTAAAATGAATGAAGGCAGATCCTGTATCTTTATAAGTCCACATATCACCAAATTCATAAGAATCTTTTTGAGATTTTTTGTCTGCTTCATATTCTTTTCTTTTTTTATCCCAATATTCTTTTAGTTTGGAAGAATGTTCGCGATCATGGGCGGTGAAAATAAAAGTAGAATCGTTTTTTAATACTCTGTGTATTTCTTTTAAAGCACATAATCGATTTTTTTGTTCTGGTATACACATTAGACCATTATAGGAAAAAAAAGCAGAATCGAAACTACTATCATTAAAACTTAGATTAGTTACATCACATTTTAAAAATGGAATATTTAAGTTATTAACGCTACAGTAATGCATTGCACTTTGTATCATTTTTTCTGAAAAGTCGATTCCCAATATATTGGAATATCCTAGTTTGTATAAATTTATTGTTGTTCTTCCAGCACCACAACCTAAGTCTAACAACGATTCATTCTTTTTAATGTAATGGTTTAATATGATTTTTTCTGATTCCCATAATCCTACATCGTCTATTGCTGCATAATAATGTTTAACATTATGACTCTCGTTATACATATGCATTACTTTTTCACTTTTTGTCATTTTATTCCCTCTTTATTATAATTGTTGTATACTATTATGCACCTATGGTTTTTATTTTTCAAGTTTATATATGAGCTTTCTTGTATTCTGTTCCCCATTGCTCCATAGAATCAAGAATCGGTCTTATTGTTTCTCCTAATTCTGATAAAGCATATTCCACTCTCGGAGGAACTTCTGGATAAACAGTGCGAGTGATAATTCCGTCCGCTTCCATAGACCGCAGATTATCAGTCAGAACTTTTTGGCTTATGCCGTCTAAATCTTTCTGTAATTCATTAAAACGCCACGGGCGTACAAGCAAATTGCGAATAATCAGTAGCTTCCACTTGTTCCCGATAAGTTGTACAGTTGTTGCTACTGGACATTCAGGCAGCAGTTCAGCTTTTGTTTTCATATTATACCTCCATTACTTCAAAATTGAATGTTACACTTTGATTATACTGCAATATGCTCAAAAATGCAATAGGCAAAATACCTATAGAAAAATTTTAATATAGATCCTATGAAAAACTCAATAGTTACAAAAATGTGAGTATCCCACAAAAAAGTGCGTACTTGTGAGTGTAAAAAATATCATTATAATAGTAAGTACAGAGAGCAAACGCTGATCTGAATACTTTAAAGGAGGACATAACAATGGCACTTTCTAATCTCGCCGGATGGACTGAGGATAAGGCTGTTTCTGCTTGCGGTTCAGCCTGTGGCGCTTCTGACAAGCCGGAAGAAACTCCTGCATCATGTGGTTCAGCCTGCGGTGCAGGCGATAAGCCGCCTGAAGAGGCTAATTCTGCTTGTGGTTCAGCTTGTGGTGCTGGAGACAAGTAATTCGTTCCATCAATAACGCAGTTTTCGGCGGGAACGCTCTCGTCGAAAACATTTGTAAATTACTCGGTAAAACCGATTTTATATATCTATACTATTTTAGTGAGGATAACAATATGAAACAGTATATTTCTAAAGCGAAGCAATACTTTGCTTTTCAATGGCACATTACAGATGAATGTGACCAGCGGTGCAAACACTGCTATATTTTCTCAGAGAATAACTGCAAAAAGCTAGACTCTATGAATTGGGAGCAAATGCAGGACACTTTCTACAATTGTCTTGACTTCTGCGAAATGTACAACCAATCGCCCTATTTCTACATCACGGGCGGAGACCCTATTCTGAATCTTGATTTTTGGAAATTACTTGGGTTGATGAAAGAGCATGGCATACCTTTTACTATTATGGGAAACCCGTTCCATTTGAACGATGATGTTTGCCAAAGATTGAAAGAATACGGTTGTCAGAAATATCAGCTTTCTATTGACGGAATAAGGGAAACTCACGACTGGTTTAGAAAACCCGGTTCATTTGACTGCACACTTGAGAAGATTGCTTGTATAAAGAATGCGGGCATTCGCAGTGTAATAATGACAACCGTGTCAGGAACTAATATTGAAGAAGTACCTGATATAATTGATACTGTCGTTGCTCATAAGGCAGATGTATTTGCCTTTGCTCGTTATTGTCCTACAAGCGGAGAAAAGGATACTGATATTGAGCCTTTACGCTATCGAAAATTGTTAGAAGATTGCGGTAGAAAATTCAAGGAATATGAGGCAAAAGACTGTGAAACCTACTTCAATAAAAAAGATCACTTATGGACTTTATATGAGTATGAAACAGGGGCATTCAAAATTCCTGATGCGTTGGAGGACGGAATTATATATGGAGGTTGTAACTGCGGAAATTGTCATTTGACGATTCTTCCTACGGGAGATATTTATGCCTGCCGACGAGTTCAGAATAGCAAGGTCGGCAATGTGTTTGAGGACAGGATTGCCGATGTTTGGGTATGTGAAATGGAAGCCTATCGGGAATATGACAAGTTTAAAAAATGTGGCAGATGTGAGCTTAAAGCGTGGTGCAGGGGTTGTCCTGCCGTTGCAAGCGGAAAAAGCGGCAATTTCTACGACGTTGATCCACAATGCTGGAAAGATGTGATATAATGGAGTTATTAGAAGCAATCAAAAGCAGAAGATCAATAAGAAAATATCAGGACAAACAGATTCCGAGAGAGGATTTGGAGAAAATAATTGAGGCAGGTATTTACGCTTCAAATGCAGGCGGCGGTCAACGGAGTATGATTGTAGGCATACGAAATGCGAAGCTTGTAGATATGCTCGGCAAAATGAATATGTCGCATTTTGAGCGCAGTCGACTAATTGGCTCTTATGTTTCAAAAGAGCAGCCAAGCGTTATCGACGACCCAAATATCACGAGTGGTTTTTATGGTGCGCCTGCACTTTGCATTGTGTTTGCACAAAAGGATTTTATGTTCGGAATTCCCGACGCTTTTTGCTGTGCAGAAACAATGCTTATGGAAGCATTTGATCTCGGCATATCCTCCTGCATTGTTTCCAGAGCTGAGGAAACTTTTGAAAATGAAATCGTTGCTAAGCTCTTAAAAGAATGGGAAATACCTGAGAACTATATTGCACGGTGCTTTGTCACGCTCGGTTACTGTGATGGAGAATATCCAAAGCCTAAACCGAGAAAAGCAAACAGAAGTAAAATTATTGAATGAGGGTAGATTATGGACGCAAAAACTTGTTTACAAAAACTTCAATTTGTAGGGGTTCTGGCGTTTGCAACAGTTGACGAATTTGGAAATCCACAAATACGCAATATCAGCGCTATTCACTATGAGCCTGAAACAATGTATTTCTTTACTGCAAAGGGTAAAGCGTTTTGCAAAGAGCTTTTAACAGACGGACGTGTTCAGGTTCTGGGATATACGAAGTATAAAGAGATGATTCGTCTTTCTGCGAGGGCAAAGCCTGTTAAAGAAGATGAGCAGGAACACTGGATTAATACAATATTTGACGAGCAGCCTTATCTTTATAATGTATATCCAGGTGATACACGAAAGTTGGCAGGTATAGTTTTTCAGATTACCGATGCTGAAATTGAGTATTTCAATCTTGGCGTCAAGCCTATTTTTCGGGAAAGCTACACCATAGGAAACGGACGAATATCATTTAGGGGTTATGAGATTACAGAATCCTGTATAGGCTGCGGAAGATGCTTGAAAAGCTGTCCTCAGCGATGTATTGAGTCGGGAAACCCTTATTGTATACAGCAAGAGCATTGTCTGCATTGCGGAAATTGCTATGAGGTATGTCCAGCAAATGCGATAGAGAAACGAGGTTAGTATGACTCAAAACGAAAGACTTTTTTATTTGATAGAATATCTGCTTATAGAGAATTCAGCTTTTAGTAATATGGTAATTCCCGATAATGAGACAGAACAGTTTAAGCTGTTTAGAAGTCTGGTAAATATCCGTCCACCGAAGACTGCAAGCAAAGAGTTTCTGACATTGCAGGACGAATATCTGAAAGAGAAAATCGCAAATAAAGGTATAACTGACATTACCGATCTTAAGCCGATTAAGAACAATATATATTTATGGCAGGGAGATATTACAACGCTGAAATGCGGTGCAATCGTAAATGCTGCCAACAGCGGCATGACAGGCTGTTATTCTCCTTGTCACGGATGTATAGATAATGCAATTCATACTTATGCAGGAGTACAGCTTCGGCTTGAATGTTCTGAAATAATGAAAAAGCAAGGTTATGCCGAGCCGACGGGAAATGCTAAGATTACAAAAGCATATAATCTGCCGTGTGATTATGTAATTCACACAGTAGGACCGATTGTATCTGGACAGCTTGACGAAAAGCATTGCAGAATGCTTGCGTCATGCTATCGTTCCTGCTTGGAAGTTGCAGAGAAAAACGGAGTAAATAGCATAGCCTTTTGCTGTATTTCAACTGGAGAATTCCATTTTCCAAACGATAAGGCAGCGGGAATTGCGTTACAGACTGTTAAAGATTATATGGAACAGTCAAACAGTGATATGAAGGTGATATTCAATGTTTTCAAAGATTTCGATTACCAAATCTACAGAAACTTACTCGGAACAAATAGAAAAGCTGAAGAATGAGCTTAATACTGCGGATGCTGTTGTGATTGGTGCAGGTGCAGGGTTTTCTACTTCGGCAGGCTTTATATATACGGGTGAGCGTTTTCAAAAGTATTTTTCAGACTTTGCGGAGAAGTACGGTTTTAGTGATATGTATTCAGGAGGCTTTTACCAATACAGCACGCCTGAAGAACATTGGGCATATTGGAGTCGATATATCTTTGTAAATCGCTATATGGACGCACCGAAGCCTGTCTATGAGGAACTTTTTGAATTGGTAAAAGACAAAGACTATTTTGCAATTACAACTAATGTAGATCATTGTTTTCAGAAAGCGGGTTTTGACAATAAACGCCTGTTTTACACGCAAGGTGACTATGGACTGTTTCAATGCAGTGAGCCGTGCTGTCAAGAAACCTTTGACAATGAAGATATTATACTTCAAATGGTTGAAAAGCAAAAGGATATGTGTATTCCGCCAAAACTGCTGCCAGTTTGTCCGCATTGCGGAAAGCCTATGACAATGAATCTGCGTTCAGATAACAACTTTGTGGAAGATGAGGGCTGGCACAAAGCGAGCGAGAGATATTCTGAATTCTTACGCAGGCACAGAAATATGAAAGTTTTGTTCCTTGAGTTGGGTGTTGGATATAATACTCCTATTATAATAAAATATCCGTTCTGGCAGATGACAGCACAAAATCCAGAGGCAACATATGCCTGTATCAATTATGGGGAGGCATTTTGTCCGTCTGAGATTAAAAAACAATCCATTTGTATTAATGCTGATATTGGAGAGGTATTGAAAGATTTGAGGTGATAAGATGCACGATATATGGAACCCGTGGCATGGCTGTATAAAGTGCAGTGAGGGATGTCAGAATTGCTATATGTACTTTCTTGACCGCATTCGTGACAAAAACGGTGCTGATATATACAGAACAAAATCGGGATTTACCTATCCTATTCATAAGAACAGAAAAGGCGATTACAAAATACAAAGCGGTGAATTGATTCGTGTCTGTATGTCGTCAGATTTCTTTTTAGAAGAAGCGGACGAGTGGCGTGATGAAGCATGGGAACTTATGAGGGAACGCAGTGATGTAAAGTTTTTTCTTTTGATAAAACGCCAACAGAGAGTGGCAGATTGTCTGCCGTCAGACTGGGGTGATGGTTGGGAGAATATTTTTTTCAATGTCACCTGTGAAAATCAGCGCAGAGCAGACGAGCGTATTCATATCCTGCTCGATTTGCCGTTTAAGCACAAGGGAATAATGTGTGCGCCTTTCATCGGTGAGGTCAGCATTGAAAAATATCTTGGTGTCGGGCAGATAGAACAGGTTATATGCGGCAGCGAAAATTATGACGGTGCAAGACCGTGTAATTTTGATTGGGTTAAGAGTCTTAGAGCCGAATGTGTTGCTCATAATATCACATTTTGCTTTATTGAAACAGGTACAGTTTTCATCAAAGACGGCAGACGATATAATTTACCTAAAAAGCGGCTGCAAAGTGAAATGGCATATAAGTCGGGAATGAATTATGTGGGTAAGCCAATAGAGTGGAAACTCACAAACGCTTTGGGTATGGAGATACCTAAAGAACATTTATATGTACCTCACTATCGCAGTAATTGTGAGCATTGCGGAAGCAGACTGATTTGTAACGGATGTTCTGATTGCGGAAGATGTAAAGATTAAAAACAGAATAAATATCCCCCGGCGTAGCCGGGGGTATTTCATATGCGGGCAAAGCCCTCTCTTATTAGCAGCACCTTGAAGGT
>CANRJA010000043.1 GCA_947630825.1 uncultured Clostridia bacterium
CGAGCGTAGCAGTATTCGCATTTATGGAAACAACCTGTAACTGGGTTCCATGTACTGTCACACCACTCAATTTTTGTCTTGTTCATAATTTTTATCAAATCCTCTCTCCAATTTTCTGTATTACCGTTAAGCTCCCTCTAAATCATCAAAAGTAATTTGATTTGGGTCTTCTTTCATCCACCATTTGAAGCATTCTTCACCGCTTTTCCATAAAGTTGTTTCTTTGCCGTCTACTAAGCGTTTTTTTATCATGCGGTCAAATGCATGTATGTAAAGATTTTTGTACTTAGGATATATTCTGAAATGTGTGTACCTGTGTTTCCCTGCCATTGGACAGCCGATACAGCCTATTCTATTCCAACCACATTCATATAGCGGATTGCTCTTACAGCCATAATGCTTTAGAAAATCCCAAACGTTTTCGTCAGTCCAGTCCACAATAGGGTTTACCATAGTAGATGTGGTACGATAGCAATGCTCTACCATTCTCCGGCTTTCATCGTTATCATCGTTCATTACTAAGCCCCGTTGTTTGCTTACTCGATAATTTGCTCCGATTTCTTGAGCATATTTCTGCGTTGTTTTCGGAGCTCCAATTATCTTTACAACATCTGTATTTTCTTTTCTTTTTATGCTTTCAGCCCAACGAACTCCTGTAATCTTAACTCTGCCTTGACCGCCTCGCTCTTTAAGTTCAGAACAGCAATACCTTACTAATCTTGTAGGTGGCATACCTTTGTCAACAATAAGCTGCCACATTGATTTTTCAGGATAACTAATTTTGATATTTGGTATGCTTCTTACATAACGAACAGTTTCGGGAGCGTCAACTGTAGTGTGATTATGGACAATATCGTGTTTTACTCCTGCAAGGTCAGCTAATATTCGGATTACATCGCTGTCCTTACCGCCTGAATAACATAAATAATATGGCTCTGTTTTAGGCTCAAATGCTTTAAGTCTTTGTATTGCTTTTGCTTCTAATTCTTTTATATTCATTTTTACCCCTCAAAACGTCACCGTAATATTAAGAACTGCCGCCGCTATCCAGTAAACAGCTTTCTTGTAATCCCTGCTTATTGCACATACACCAGCAGCACAAAGGTCAAGCAGTATAAGCACACAAGGGAATATGTATTGTTTTTTCATTATGCCTCCTGTAAATAGTCAAATAAGGTCGGTGCTGTTATGCTGTCTTCCTCAGCCTGACAATAGCCTACACCGTCTCGGAAATAGTCAGCGTTAAGCTCACAGGCTATTCCGTATCTGCCTAGCTTTATTGCCGTTTTTGGTACGCTGCCGATACCTCCGAATGGATCGAATACCTTGTCATTAGCATTAGAGTACCTTTCTATCAGTCTCTCAATTATATCCAACTGCAAAGGACAAACGTGCATTTGTAAATCTCTCCGTTTTTGGTCTGCATTGAGAGTTCTCATTCGATTTATGTCAGTCCATACAGTATCATTCCAGCTTGACGGAGCTATCACCATAAATGTAGCTGGTAACTTGTCCTCTTTATCAAGTTCCTCTGCTAACTGTATATGCTCTTTAAAATCATATACATTGCATTTTGAAAACTGATTGTATACTTTTTGCAGCCTACTTACCGGAATATTTTTTAATTCTTCTTTTGAAACAAGCCTGTCACCGCTTGACCTCCAGTATGCGTGTGCGTCTATCTGCCATCGACCTCTCGAGTAATCCTCTTTTTCTTTTTTTACAGGCTCGTCTGCATATGCTTTGCTTGTATTTGTAGGTAACTTTCTAAACAGTAATACATATTCAGGACAGCCTACTCCCATTTTTGAGCCGTCCTTGCATTGCTCTGTCCAGCCTAATCGATATGTTTGGTTATTTTCTCTAACAACATCAGTTGTTATTGTGATTCTGCCCATATACCTGAAACCATGCTTGATAAAGTGCATAACTGTTAAATCTGAAAAAGGATCAACTGTAGGCATACCGTCACCTGTAGCATTGCCGAATAGTATTCTGTCTTTAACGTGAATACAAGCAAGACGTCCGGGCTTTAAAATTTTTAGTAGGTTCGGTGTAAGATAGTCTAATTGTTTAAAAAATCTGTCATTATCTTCGTTATGGCCTAAATCGTTATAGCTCGGTGTATACTCATAATGATTACCAAACGGAATCGAGGTTACAATAAGGTCAATACTGTTTTCTTTCATATTTTCACATTCCAAAATGCAATCATTGTTTATATATTTAAACCTTTCGCCTTTTACTTCCACTCGTTTCACCCCTATACTTCTTTTCATTTTTTCGGCAATTCCGGCCGTACTTGATAAACCGTTCTTACGGATAAGCTCTGCCATCTTTTCAGACTGATAGTCAAAGCGTTTCCACTTCTCCATAAGCTCCTTTAGGATCTCATCTTCTGTGTCCATATAGATAACGTCAATAATGACTTTTTTTGTTTGCAGAAAACGATATATACGGTGTATGGCTTGTATAAAATCATTGAATTTGTAGTCAATACCGATAAATATAGCTCTATGACAATGCTTTTGAAAATTACAGCCTGAACCTGATAATATCTTTTTAGTTGCAAACAGCTTTATATTACCCTCTGCAAAATCAATAACTCTTTGCTCTCTTGTGTCTAAATCCATTGAGCCGTAAATATCCGTTACATTTTCTATTTGCCTTTTTATCTCGTGACGCTCCTCCTCAAGGTCGTGCCACAAGATAAAGCTGTCATTTGGATTTTGTTCAACTATTTCCTTTGCTTTAGCTACTCTCTGAGATATACTTTCACGTTTGATTTTAGCGGCGTCTTTTAGCCCTGCTGACGCTTCGTCCATAAGTTTAAATTGTCCAAACTTATCAGCTGACAGATTATCCTGCTTTGTTTCTATTCTGTGAAAGTTGAGTTTTAAAGGCGGCAGGTCATATCCTATATCAGAATATTCAGAATTTACATCTGAAGGCTTACCGACAAACACTGCCCAAGAAGATACCCAAAGCCAGAACTCCTCTTCCTTATGTGGATAAAGAGTTAAATTATTAGCCTTTGTACTGTCTCTCTGAAAGAAACGTGTAAGCGCTTGTCCCGTGTCCATTACTCCAAGATATCCGGCATAGTGGATAAGTTCTTTATACTTATTCGGATCAGGCGTTGCAGTTGCGACAAGTTTATACTTTACCTTTTCAAATTTCTTTAAAAACTCCTGATATGTTTTGCTTCCAAAACTTCTAAGCACTGCTGCCTCGTCAAGACTTGTTACTGTAAAATATGCAGGGTCAATATCTCCGTCACGAACACGCTCATAATTGGTAAGCATTATTTGAGCATTACAATCTCTGACCTCTGACATTGTTTTTACATAAGGAGGTTTATCATAGCCTAAAAGCTCTACTGCATCATGAGAAAACTCCTGCTTTACTCCAAGCGGTAAAACTATCAAAGCCTGACCGCCTACATAATCTATTACTTGCTTGCAAAATTCAAGCTCCATTATGGTTTTTCCTAAACCAAATTTTGCGAATATTGCCCGGCAACCGCCTTTTATTGCCCATGCTACTATATCCTTTTGATGCGGTAGCATTACAGGATTTAATTTATTCTTATCAATTTCAAATCCACTGTCTGTACTTATTAACATTTTCGTTTTTAAAAAATCTATGTATTCCATTTCAATTCCACAATCCTCCTACAACATTTCCTCTAACAATTCCATTTCGTCTTCATCGGCAAATTCAGGTTCATCAATTATATCTAGAATTTTTGAAGTTCCGCAGTTAATCTTAAAAAGAAACTTGCTGGCTTGCTTTATCAAACAACCTTCAGATTCAAACATTTCACATTTTGCGAATATACATTCTCTGTCTAACAAAGGACATATCTTTTCCATATAATTAACCTCTCTTTTTAACTTCACCTTTTAAATATCCTAGTATCCATTTACTAGCCTCTTCCCAACCTTCGGGAACAATAGCTAAATAACCCTGTTTAGCAACAGCAGATATGAAGTTCCTTTGCTCGTCTGACAGCTTGCCGCCTTGCTTACGCTTCATTTCAATAAACATTCCGTGAAATCCGCATCGTGCTACTGGTAGATATATATCAGATACTCCTGGCTTAACACCTTCTGCTTTTAACGTACATGCTGTTTTTCTATATCTCTTGCCTCCGTTAGGTATTGCAAACATAAGACTAAGCTCCGGCATTGACTGCTTTTGCATCTCTGCCCACTCAAATAAAGCCTGCTGTTCTTCTGTTTCAAGAGGTAATCTGTCAGAAGTATTTAAACTATTAATGTTTTTCAAACTTCTACCTCCAATAATTTAATTTATTCTTTGAAATATACTGCTCTAAGTATCGGACGGCTGTCATAACTGCTTATCTGTTCTTCATAACTGATGAGCTTTGCGCCTTTATACATATTTCTCGGCTTTCGCCACTTTTTAAAATGTATTCTCTCTATTGTTATTTTTGGCTGGTTTAAATTCCTGCTTGTTGTATATCTTCGTCCGTGTATAGCATTTTCACTTTGAAATGTTTTTGATGTTTCCTTGACCAGATATTCTGCAAGCTCGGTCAAATCGTCAGTATATAAAACCTTTGAATGTACAGTTCCGTACTTATCCCAAAGTTTCATTACTACACTAAGCATTTTTATATCATTTAAAACTATGTGATGATGCAAACGATGTCTTTTATACTCGGTTACTAATATGTATTTAAGCTCTTTCCCTGCTTTCTTATATTCCCGACGCAACTTTCTTAAAAAATTTGCTATAATTAACTTTGCTGTATCGGGTTCAGGTAGTGTGCCGTTTCTATATGTTAGAGTACAATGTGCATCTTTACCTTTTTTAAAATTTGCATTCATAAGCCAAGACAGCTTTTCCATTGCATTTCTTTTATTTACCTCTGCTGTTCTCTCAGCTGTATGCTTTTTTACTTCTGCTTTTCTTGTATGATTTCCATATGCTCCTGAATGATATTTTTTAACTATAATAAAATTACCAGCCACAATCGTTTTTTGTATATACATTTGATTGCTTCCTTTTTCATCTTGTGGTCGGTGAGTTAATTCCTTTATCAAGCCGTAAAAAAAGACAAGGTTTTTTTTAAAAGTGCCTAAAACAGGCACTTTTTTGCTTGACTTTTTATATACTTTCTGATATAATATTTATGTAATATTTTGATTGCTTCCAAATATTACGGCAGTTACCGCTCATTCGGTGACTGCTTTTTTTATATCCTTTAATCTCACCGTCAAATAACTATTTATTCCTTTCTGCTTGATTTTTGCCGAATACATATCTCGGCATTTTATTTTGCCGTTTACCTTTTCAACTTCACTCCGCATAATCATTGATACTAATGTATATAACCCTGCTCCGTCACCATATGGAGGTGAATATATTACATCCTTACCAAGCCAGTCTATTACTTCATTGACCGTAGTAAACGTCTGTTCTGATTTCTTAACTGCTGTCTGCATTTTTATCCTCCTCTACCTTCTTTTCATAATCATCATCACAAGCAGGCTTGTTGAACATTTCGTAAAAGCGTTCAGGATTTTCTTTATAGCAGTCCTGCTTTTCAAATTTTCCTTCCATCAGGCACATCTCACAGTTCATATGACACTTGCATCCTGTTTCGGTATTTCTGCCTTCTTCAACTAAATACACTCCCACTTTTGCCTCAAGATACCTTTTTACTGCGTCTGAAAATATTGCAACTGCACGTTTAGGATTGGTCGTTGATTGCTTTGTCTTTCCAAATTCAATCGTATATTCATCATCGGTATAGTGCATAAACACTTTATTTTCAAAGCTGTACACTTTTTTACTAGCCGCCATATCTTTTCCGCAACTCCTCATTTTTATATTGACAGCTATCTGCCCATATATGCTTGTCCTTTGACCTTTCAGGATTTTCTTTATATCCCATCTCATTGAGCATCCTGCGAACTAATGAAACATCAATATTGCATTCAAGTGCTATTTCAGAGTTTGTTAATCCTTTTGTATGTAAGATGCGAAGTCTTTGCTTCAATTCTGACGAAGAAGCCGGTTTCTTTTTATCAGAGGTCCGTTTCATTGATTTTCTCCTTTAAATACTTTTGTACAAAGAGCAACTCACTATATCGTTGTCCTTTATTGAATGTTTTTTGCTCATCATCTGAAAGTTGACCATTGAAATAATCAAGAAGTTCTTTAATTTGATTGTCAATTACCTCTTGACATATCTTCAATTTGATGTTATCATTATAAATAGAGCTATTCTTTGATGAGCTTGTCTCCGCTTCCTGCGGTGCAGGCTCTTTTTCTTTTTCCCATATTTCTAATGCTT
>CANRJA010000044.1 GCA_947630825.1 uncultured Clostridia bacterium
CCGTGTACTCCTGACGCTGCTGAGAAGTTTGTTGAGGCAGGCGTTCTGTTCGGACCTGCTAAGGCTGCAAACGCAGGTGGTGTTGCTACATCAGCTTTGGAAATGAGCCAGAACTCAGAGAGACTTTCTTGGACATTCGAGGAAGTTGACGCTAAGCTCAAGGATATTATGGTAAACATCTTCCACAACTCATACAACGCATCTAAAGAGTACGGTCACGAGGGTAACCTTATCTTCGGAGCTAACATTGCAGGCTTCTTAAAGGTTGCAGACGCTATGAAGTGGCAAGGCGTTGCATACTAATGTAAATAACAAAATTATTAAACTAGAGCGCACCTTCACGGTGCGCTCTTATTTTTACAAACTTCTCCTTGACTTTTTTCATAAAATATGCTATATTTGTAGTTACTCAAAAAACAAATGTGCTCAGGAGGTGGACTTGTTGAATTATAATAATGACGGGAAATTGGTCGTTGTTAATTCATCGGTTTTGCCTGAGATAATATTAAAGGTTCTTGAAGCAAAGCGGATAAAAGCCAGAGGCGAGGTTAAGTCCTCCGCTGACGCTTGCAGAAAAATCGGAATTTCAAGAAGCGCATATTATAAATATAAGGACTCTGTTTTCGCCTATGAGGAAAAACTGACAAATAAGATTGTTTCGCTTTACCTCGTTCTAAAAGACGAAAAAGGCGCTTTGTCGTCAATTCTGACAGGTCTTTACGAAATGGGCGCAAATATACTTACCGTTAATCAGAACATTCCTATTGATTCTGTTGCGACGGTCACGGTTTCTGTAAAACTTGAAAGCGATACGCTTAATGCAGTAAATATGAAAAATGAACTCTCAAAACTGAGCAGTGTTGTTGATATTAAAATTATAAGCGGCGAGTAACGAAATTTGATTCATTCACGCAAGCGTGGTAATAATCAGAAAAAATCACCGTAATAAACTAAGCCGCAAATTTGAAAGGAAAATCAAAATGAGTAAAATAGCAGTAATTGGATATGGTGTTGTTGGTTCGGGAACGGTCGAGCTGTTTGAAACTAACAAAAAGTCAATATGCGAAAAGGTAGGAAGGGATATCGAACTTGGATATATACTAGATTTAAAGAACTTCCCTGACTCGCCTTTCGCAGATAAAATGACAAAGGACTTCACCGATATTCTGAACGACAATGAAGTCGAGGTCGTTGCCGAGCTTATAGGAGGGCTCCACCCTGCGTATGAATTTACCAAACAGCTTTTAGAAAAGGGCAAAAGCGTTGTAACCTCCAATAAAGAGCTTGTTGCCGCAAAGGGTGCGGAGCTTCTTAAAATTGCAAACGACAATAATGCCAATTATCTTTTCGAGGCATCGGTCGGCGGAGGAATACCTATCATACGACCGCTTCACAAATGCCTTGCAGGAAATGAAATAGAGCAGATTTCTGGTATACTAAACGGAACGACTAACTTTATTCTTACAAAGATGATAAAGGAGCAAATGAGCTTTGACGATGCGCTCAAGCTTGCTCAGGAAAACGGCTATGCAGAAGCCGACCCTACCGCCGATATAGAAGGCCACGACGCCTGCCGAAAAATCTGCATACTGGGTTCTCTTGCATACGGAAAGCACATTTATCCTGAAAATGTTCACTGCTCGGGCATAAAGAACATATCTCTTGTAGATGTTGAATATGCCTCAAACGCCGGATATTCTATAAAACTAATCGGTTCGGTAAAACCAAATGATAAAGGAAAGCTCGTGGCGATAGTTTGCCCAATGCTTGTTCCTAAGAACGATATTCTTTCAAATGTCAACGGAGTATATAACGCTATCTGCGTTACCGGAAACGGCGTTGGAGACGTAGTATTCTACGGTCAGGGGGCAGGAAAGCTGCCTACTGCTTCGGCAGTTGTGGGAGATATTATTGACGCGCTTAAACATCAGCAGCGAGTTTTGGCTCTTTCTTGGGACGAATCAAAAGGCGATAACAGCTTTATGACTTCTTATAAGGAATCTAAAACTGCTATGTATATTCGCATAGAATGTGACGACGCTGATAACTTTAAGCGTTCGCTTTCAACGGTATTCGGCAAGGTAATATTTATAGAGCGTGAAAACCGCCCTGATAACGAGCTTGCGTTTATCACCCAAACTATGATTGAGAAGGACATAGACACCGAGCTTACGATTCTTTCTCACTCGGCTAAATTACTTAGCAAAATAAGATTATATTGATTTTAATAAGGAAAATAAGATGATAAAAATAAAAATCCCTGCAACAAGTGCTAATCTTGGTGCAGGTTATGATTCACTGGGTCTTGCTCTTGATTTTTACAATCAGGTCAATATGGAGGAATCAGACTCTATAGATATTACATCTCTTGACGGGGTCAGTATTCCAACAGATAAAACAAACCTGGTTTACAAGTCGGCAAGCGATTTATTCAAGGTCTGCGGTAAGAATCTAAAAGGTTTAAAACTTGAACAGACAAACAACATTCCAATGGCAAGAGGCTTAGGCTCGTCATCGGCTTGTATTGTTGCAGGTCTTGTAGGAGCAAACACGCTACTAAACAATCCCCTTTCCACCGACGATTTAGTAGATATCGCCGCTCAAATCGAGGGGCATCCCGACAACACCGCTCCTGCTCTTTTGGGCGGAATTGTCACCGCAGTTTTTGACGGGAAAAAAGTTCACTGGGTAAAGCAAGAGGTTTATACAAAACTTAAATTTGTTGCGATAATTCCTGATTTTGAGCTTAAAACCGACAAGGCAAGAGCCTGTATCCCGAAAGAGATTTCTCACAAGGACGCAGTTTATAATCTATCCCGTGCGGCGCTGTTTTCCGCTTCTCTTCTGACAGGTAAGTTTGAAAATCTCCGAACGGCAGTTCACGACAGGCTTCATCAGCCCTACAGAATGAAGCTTATACCCCATTGCCGTGAGGTCTTTGATATAGCCTATAATCACGGCGCATACGGCATCTACATCAGCGGAGCAGGTCCTGCCGTTATGGCTATAGTAGACGACAATAACGATTATTTCTGCGGAAAGGTTGAGTTTTCTCTCAATACCGCAGGTCTAAGCAACTGGACAGTACACGAATTTCACATTCACAATTCGGGTGTTATGGTGTTATGATAAAACGAAGAACTCCCTTAGCTTATCTTAAAGATAGGTTAAGGGAGTTCTTTTAGAAGCAAGAAATTAGATGCAAGATGCAAGAACTGCTACCGCTAATGTCTTTTTTCTTGCCGCTTGTTTACTTATTAGAGTACATTTTCTCATAGTAATCCTGATATTCTCCGCTGATGATTTTCGCCCACCAGCCCTTGTTGTCGAGATACCAGCGAATGGTCTTTTTAATTCCGTCCTCAAACTTTGTTTCAGGAAGCCAGCCAAGCTCGTTGTGGATTTTTGTAGGGTCAATCGCATATCTGAGGTCATGTCCCTTTCTGTCAGCAACATATGTGATAAGCTCCTCGCCTTTTCCCAACTCCTTAAGAATGATTTTTACAATATCAATATTAGCCTTTTCATTGTGTCCGCCGATATTGTAAACCTCTCCTACAGTTCCCTTATGGATAATCAAATCAATAGCCTTGCAGTGATCCTCCACATAAAGCCAGTCACGGACATTTTCACCCTTTCCGTATACAGGTAGAGGCTTGTTGTAAAGAGTGTTTATTATCATCAGAGGAATAAGCTTCTCAGGAAAATGATAAGGGCCGTAGTTATTTGAGCATCTGCTTATCGTAACAGGAAGTCCGTAGGTTCTGTAATAAGCGCCTACCAGCAAATCTGCCGAAGCCTTTGACGCAGAATAAGGCGAGCTTGTGTGTATGGGTGTTTCCTCAGTAAAGAACAAATCAGGTCTGTCAAGAGGCAAATCTCCGTAAACCTCATCGGTTGAAACCTGATGGTAACGCTCAATTCCATACTTTCTGCAAGCGTCCATAAGCGTTTGTGTTCCCAAAATATTAGTGTTTAGAAAAATACTTGGGTTTTCAATGCTTCTGTCAACGTGGCTCTCCGCCGCAAAATTGACAACAATATCGGGGTGTTCCTCCTCAAACAGCTTAAATACTGCCTCTCTGTCAGTTATATTTGCCTTTACAAATCTGAAATTCGGGTTGTCCGCAACACTTTCAAGCGTCTCCAGATTTCCGGCATAGGTCAGACAGTCAAGGCAGATGATTTTATAGTCAGGATACTTTTTCAGCATATAATGAACAAAGTTTCCTCCGATAAATCCCGCTCCGCCTGTTACAATGATTTTTTTCATAATAAATTTTGCTCCTTTTAAGCTTTCTTAAATTATATATTCTCCTCAGCCAGTGAAATTAGATACTGACCGTAATCTGTTTTTTCAAGCTCTTTGCCGAGTTCTCTAAGCTTCTTACTTGAGATAAACCCTTTTCTCCATGCGATCTCCTCAATACAGCTTATATAAAAGCCCTGCCTTGACTGAACAGCCTCAACATACTCAGCCGCCTTCAAAAGCCCCTGAGGAGTTCCCGTATCAAGCCACGCCATTCCTCTGCCGAGAGTTACGACCGAAAGCCTGCCATCTTCAAGATAGGCATTATTCACGGAGGTTATTTCAAGCTCTCCTCTCGCCGACGGTTTAACATTCTTGGCAATCTCAACGACCTTATTGTCATAGAAATACAGACCAGGAACAGCAAAATTTGATTTTGGATTTTCCGGCTTTTCCTCTATTGAAACTACCTTATTGTTCTCATCAAACTCTACAACGCCGAATGCCTTTGGATTTTTAACAGGATATCCAAAAACCGTTGCGCCTTCGTTTTTGCTAACTGCTTGTGCAAGAAGCCTTGAAAAATCCTGACCGAAAAAAACATTGTCGCCTAAAATTAAGCAAACGCTGTCATCGCCTATAAACTCCTCGCCGATGATAAAAGCCTGTGCCAAGCCCTTAGGCTCAGGCTGTATTTTATACTCTATTGAAACGCCTAACCTTGAGCCGTCCCCTAAAAGCTCCTCGTACTGAGAAATAGCCTCAGGTGTTGAAATTATAAGTATCTCCTTTATCTTTGCCAGCAAAAGAACCGACAAAGGATAGTAAATAAGCGGTTTATCGTAAACTGGAAGAAGCTGTTTTGAAACTACTTTAGTCATTGGATAAAGCCTTGTTCCGCTTCCGCCTGCAAGAATTATTCCTTTCATTTTACGTCCTCCTTTATTCTGGCAGGATTTCCATATGCAGTTACATTATCCTGTATATTTCTTATCACAACAGAACCTGCGCCAATAATTACATTTTCACCTATACTTATATGGTCTATTACAGTAGCTCCTGAACCTATCCATGTATTGTTGCCTACGTTTACCCCTCCGCACAAAGCTGAGTTCGGCGATAAGTGAACACCATCAGATACAACACAGTCATGCTCTACCGTAACATGAGAATTTACAATAACTCCTCTACCGATTTTTGCATTGGCGTTGATCATTGTTGACCCAAGAACAACGCTTCCCTCTCCGACAGAAGAAAATCCACTCACATACGCTGTTTTGTGCTTGATTAACGGAAGGTTAAACCCAATACTTTTTAAATAGTCTATAGTTTTAAGCCTGTAGGCATTATCTCCAACTGCAACCACAGCATTTTTATATTCGTCTAAGAAATTTTTGGCTTCATCTACCTTGCCAATTACCGAGAAACCCAAAACTTCCTTTGCACCGAAGTCCTCCAAAACTGCTATTTTATCAAACTCGCCGCCGCTTAGAAGAGCGTCTATAACTGATCTAGCATGCCCTCCTGCGCCGATAACCAAAATACTCTTACCCATTTATTACTATGCTCTATAAAGAGCAGACCTCCTATATCTGCAAATTAATTATGACATTTTGGAATCATTTTGAATATTACTGCCGTTTTTCTTATTGCCTTTTGAAAAGGTAAAAAACTTCATAATTAAGAACGTCAAAGGTATTCCTATAACAGACGCTAATAAAATCGCAAGAATTTTCGGCAGCCCTGCAAGATTGTAAACCAGAAAAAACGAAATATTCTGAATAATAAAATTAGGAACATAAGAAATACAGAACTTAATATATTTTATAAATGAAAATTCCCTGTCTGAGAAAGTGAATATGCTGTTTAGAAAATAAGAAACTGCAAGAGACGG
>CANRJA010000045.1 GCA_947630825.1 uncultured Clostridia bacterium
GTATCGGATATAGTTCACGGAAACGGAGTATCTTTATGGTCTTGGGACACAGTGCTTGGTGCAGATACAATAGGAAATTTTGCAATTGTATTTTGCGATCCATTTGCCTATATAGCCGCTGCTTTTAAGCCACAGTTTATAGATATAGGTTATTCTATATCTGTAATTATACGTCTTTACGTTGCCGGATTGACTATGATTGCGTTCTTACGCTATAGAGAAAAGAGCTTTTTACAATGTGTTACAGGCGGAATAGCTTATGCACTTTCTTCATGGGCTGTAGGAAGTATTGTACATGCTTTTTTCCTGAATCCATTGGTAATTTTTCCGCTTTTAATATTAGGAGTGGATAAAATTGATAAAGAGAAAAAGCCCTTTGTTTTTGTTGCTGCTATATTTTGTTCTCTTATAACGAGCTTTTATTTTTCATATATGTCTGCGCTTTTAACTATTGTTTATATAGTTATAAAATACTTTTTCGAAAATGAAAATCAAAAAAGTATTTCAGACTTTTTAAAAAGATTTATAAAATTTGTTTTTTACGCAATTTTAGGCGTTGCTATAGCGTCTGTAATATTTATTCCCGTATTTTACACGCTTGTTCATGCTAATAAGTCTTCAGGTGTGGAGATAAATGCTTTTCTCAGTTTAAAGGAGTTTTTAAAATATATTCCGAGCTTTGTTTCTAATAAAGAAATCAATGGAAACTATTCATTTACTGCATTACCTATGATTTGTCTTTCTATGGTTCCTGCGGCTATCATTGATTTTAGAAAGGGAATTAATAGGCTTCCTTCATTAATGGCATTGATTTGTATTGTAATGGCAGCTTTACCGATTTTTGGCAGTATATTTAACGCTTTAAGCTATTCTGTCGGAAGATGGTGTTATATGCTCGCATTTTTCTTTGTGTGGGCAAGCGTAAGCGCTTTGGATTTGGATAAGTTTAAAAATGAGGAATATAAAAAGTCTTATAAAACAATACTTTCAGTAATGGTAGTTGTTATTGCTGTTGCTTTTGTCGCAGCAAAGATGATATTTAATGCTTTCCCTGATGAAAATTTGTATATCGGATTAATGAATTTAACATTTCTTTTGGTTTGTGCAAGCGTTGTTTGCAGTAGTGAGAAAAGCAGAAGAATATCTAAGAATGTTGCTGTAATTATACTTTTAGTCGTTAATTTAGGACTTATGTATTCTATAAGGTATGCTCCAAATTTATCAAAATATATATCAGGATTTATGGATATAGGTGGTTCATATAAACAGTATTCAAATTCTGCTCAAAGGGTAGGAACATCAATTGATGATAAGGATTTTTACAGAATAGATCAGGTTGAAAACTCTACACCGAACGGGTATGTAATTTTTACCCATACTCCTTCAAATGAAAGTATGTTTTTTGGTACACGTTCAATCTACAGCTATATTTCAACTATAGACAATAGGATATTTGAATATAACAAAGCTCTTTGTAACAGCGCCGGATATTATAGGAGAGTTTGTACAAATTCAAATGACAACCGAAGCCGTATTAATTTCTTACAGGGAGTAAAGTATTTTATAGGTAATAATAAGAAAAAAAATATTAAGGTTTCACAATATGCGGGCTATGGATATAAAAAATATAAAACTATCGACGGCGTTGAGATTTTAAAAAATAAGTATAAAGCGTCACTGGGTTATGTATTTGATAATACTATAAGTGAAAATGATTTTATGAAATATGATTATCTTGACCGCGAGCAGATTATGATGCAGGCATGTGTGATTTCTGACGATAATGAAACAAATGTGTCTAAAATAAATAAAAATGAAATAGCTTTAGATACTCAGAAAATAGATTATAAAGTTGAATCTGAAAGCGGTTTAAAATTGAGTAAAAACAAAATTAAAGTTACCTCAGAAAGCTCTCGGCTAACAATCAGCACAGGTAAAATTGAAAACAGCGAGGTTTATGTTGTTTTAAAAAATTTAAAAAGAAAACCTCTTTCTTATCAGGAGTTTAGAAATTACTATTTAAAGAATAAAAATTCAAAAATTGACTCATATAAGTTCGACTCTTCAAACATTTCATATTCTCCTTATGGAAATTTTGTTGTTTTTATAAACAAACTGGGAATCACTAAGCGTCTGATTAATGCAGCAGGGGAGAATCAGGCATTTACAGATAACGTTGATTTCTCTGCGGATTTAGGATATTATAAGTCAACTGAGGGAAATATTACTATTGACTTTAAGTCAATAGGCGATTATACCTTTGATTCAATAGAAGTCGTTGCGGTATCTCAAGAAAACTTTGACGCTCAGGCTAAAACGCTGGAGAACAATAGATTAAAGGTTTCAACTCTGCATGACAATTACATCAAAGGCACAGTCAGCGCAGAGAATAATGGTATGCTTTATTTAAGTATTCCATACACAAAAGGTTGGAAGGTTTATATTGACGGCAAGGAGCAGGAAACTTATATCGCGGATATTGCTTTTACCGGAGTTGATATTGAAAAGGGCGAGCATACCGTTGAGCTTAAATACAGACCGGTAGGATTTAAAGTTGGATTACTTTTGAGTTTTACGGGAATAGTTGTGTTTGCGGTGATATTGATATATAAAAAAGTCAAAAAAGAAAAAGGTAATGTATAAAAAGGAGGAATGCTCCCTAATTGGGGCATAAAATAATTATGAAAAAGGTTTCTGTTGTTATTCCTTTATACAACTCTTCCAACACGATTGGCGAGGTTATTGACGAAGTAACAAAGGAGTTTCAAAGGCTGAATAAGTACAAGCTTGAAATGGTACTTGTAAACGACTGCAGTCCTGACAACGTATTTGATTTGGTAAGTGAAATAGCAAAAAAACGCAGCGATATTAAGGTTTTGGACCTTGCAAAGAACTCAGGTCAGACTAATGCTATGTTTGCAGGCTATAAGTATGCAACAGGAGATTATATTGTCAATATGGACGACGATTTGCAGATGCCTGGATACGAGATAGGCAATATGCTTGAGGCTCTTGAAAATCGTGAGCTTGACGTTGTATTTGCTAAATACAAAAAGCAAAGGGAGAGTTCTCTCAGGCTTTTTGGAAGTAAAATAAATACCTTTATGACAGAAATGATGATAGGTAAGCCTAAGAACATCAAAATCAATAATTTCTTTGTTATGAGAAAGTTTGTAAAGGACGCAATATGTCAGTATTCAAATAACTATCCATATGTTTACGGAATTATATTTAAGGTTACAAGCAGAGTAGGAAACGTGCTTTGCGAGCACAGAGAACGAACAAACGGAAAGTCTAATTATACTTTGAAAAAGCTTTTAGCACTTTGGCTGAACGGCTTTTTAAACTTCTCTGTAAAGCCGCTTAGAATAGCAACTTCTATGGGAGTAATAATCACAGCAATAAGCTTTATTATCGGGCTTATTCTGATAATTCAAAGAATTATCAACCCCGACAGCGGAGTTTTAGGCTGGACGTCTACAATAGTAACGGTAATTTTCCTGTCAGGTGTTCAGCTTTTCTCAATAGGAATCCTTGGAGAGTATTTGGGCAGGCTTTATATATCCTCAAGCAAGCTACCAACGTATGTTGTGAGAGAGAAAATCAACTGCGGCGAATTAGATAATGAAGATAATATAGAAAGTGAAGATAATAATGAAAATTAACAAGCCTATTTTGGTTACACATCCGTATATGCCTCCAAAGGAAACGGTTATGAAGTATTTAGACAGCCTTTGGAAAACACATTGGCTGACAAATAATGGTCCGTTGGTACAGGAACTTGAAAAGAAACTGAAGGACAAGCTTTCTGTTGATGACATAGTGGTTTTTGCAAACGGTCACTTAGCGTTGGACAGCGCTTTTCGCATATATGGTTTTAAAGAGGGCAGTGAGGTTATCACAACTCCTTATACGTTTGTTTCGACTGTGAACGCCATTGAGATGAACGGACTAAAGCCTGTTTTCTGTGATATAAAAGAAAGCGACTGTACAATTGACGAAAATAAAATAGAGGAGCTTATAACAGATAAAACAGTTGCAATTTGTCCTGTTCATGTTTACGGTTTTCCTTGTAATACAGAAAAAATTGAGGAAATTGCAAAGCGTTATAAATTAAAGGTAATTTATGACAGCGCTCACGCTTTTGGGGTTAGATTGAACGGACATGGCATAGGGTCCTTTGGTGATATGTCGATGTTTTCAATGCACGCTACAAAGGTGTTTCACACTGTAGAGGGCGGTGCTGTTGCATTCTCGCAGAGGAATTTATCTGATAAACTCAAAATGCAGAAAAACTTTGGTTTAAAGGATAAAGAGGATACTCAAGTAGCTGCGTTTAACGCAAAAATGTCTGATATGCACGCAGCAGTAGGTCTTGCGAATTTAGAGAGCTTTGATAAGCAGGTAAATAAGCGGAAGGAGTTAGTTAACCGTTACATTGAAAATATTGAAAAAATAAACGGCAGCTGCAAAAATTCAAAAATAACTTTGTTTGATTTTAACAGAGAAAACGTGGAGTATAATTACGCATATTTTCCTGTGCTTATAAACGACGAGCTAGGAGTTTCGAGAGATGTACTTGCTAGGCGTTTAGAAAGTGAAAAGAATATTAATGCAAGGAAGTATTTTAGTCCGATAATTAGTGAAATGACATTTTATAAGAAAAAGTACGGAGAGTCAAACACACCGATAGCTAAGGATATTTCTGAAAGAGTTTTGACGCTTCCGATGTTTTATGAATTGACGTTAGAAGAAGTAGATTATATAACCGAATCAATTAAGGAAATTTCTAGATAAGAGGGCTTGAGCGTTTAGTTTATAACAAAAAGGAATTATTTTATAATGAAAGAAAAGATAAAAAAGTTCAAAGAACTGTTTTTCACTAAACAGTTTATATGCTTTGTAGCAGTCGGATGTATTAATACCTTTAACGGTATGCTTTTTCCGTTTTTATTCTCATATTTAATGAATGCAAATATAGCTTATGCAATAAGCTATATTCCGTCTCTTGCAGTTTCTTATTTTCTAAACAGCATATTCACTTTCTCAGACAGGGAATTTTCATTTATAAAATATAT
>CANRJA010000046.1 GCA_947630825.1 uncultured Clostridia bacterium
TGCAAAAAGTCGATAACAGGGCAGTATTTAAGCGGCGCTAAGAAAATTGCTGTTCCTGAAAAAAGGCGAAAAGGCAACGGTAATACTCTTGATATTATCGGTGCAGAGCAGAATAACCTGAAAAAAATAGACGTCAGCATACCGCTGGGTACTTTCACCTGCGTAACGGGTGTTTCGGGCAGCGGAAAAAGTTCTCTTGTGAATGAAGTGATCTACAAGGAGCTTGCAGGAAAGCTGAACAGAGCAAGGATAAGGTCGGGAAAATTTGGCGAAATGAGAGGGCTTGAGAATCTCGACAAGGTTATTAATATTGACCAGTCTCCAATAGGCAGAACGCCTCGTTCAAACCCTGCGACATACACTGGTGTGTTTACCGATATTCGTGAGCTTTTCGCCAACACCAATGATGCAAAGATGAAAGGTTATAATGCGGGCAGGTTTTCTTTCAACGTCAGGGGAGGCAGATGTGAAGCCTGCGAGGGAGACGGAATACTTAAAATTGAAATGCACTTTCTGCCTGATGTATATGTGCCATGTGAGGTTTGCAAGGGCAGAAGATATAATCGTGAGACTTTGGAAATAAAATATAAAGGCAAGAGCATTTACGACGTTTTGGAGATGACTGTTGAGGAGGGAGTAGAGTTTTTCAAAAACATTCCCAAGATACAGAGAAAGCTCCAGACTCTATTTGACGTAGGTTTGGGATATGTAAAGATAGGTCAGCCTGCAACCACTCTTTCGGGCGGTGAGGCGCAGAGGGTCAAACTTGCAACTGAGCTTTCTAAGCGTTCAACCGGAAAGACCATATACATTCTTGACGAGCCTACAACAGGACTACACACAGCTGATGTCCACAAGCTGATTGAGGTTTTGCAGAAGCTGGTCGATTCGGGCAACACAGTTTTGATAATAGAGCATAATCTTGACGTTATCAAGACTGCCGATCATATTATTGATTTAGGTCCTGAGGGAGGAGAAGGCGGCGGAATGGTCGTTGCCTGCGGAACTCCCGAGCAGATCGCTGAGAATGAGAAATCCTATACGGGAATTTACCTAAAGAAATGCTTGAGCTTATAGATGTAAGAAGCCAGATGCAAGAAACAAGATTTTTTTCGTATAATTATAATTGTTATCTTCTTGTCTCTAAGTGCTAGCTTGCCGTTGCACAAACTTTAATATATTTACAAACTGTTCAAAGGCTGAAGGGGATGCAACGTCACCGTTGCCGGCTTGCCAGTAATTTTTGTGTAGTTATACTTTTATACAAAGTAAATCCCGCCGTTGCATAGACTTTAACATTTTACAAACTATTCAAAGGCGGAAGAGGATGCAACGTCACCGTTGCCGGCTCGCCAGTAATTTTTGTGTAGTTATACTTTTATACAAAGTAAATCCCGCCGTTGCACTAACTATTACATTTATCATATTATCCATAGGCGGCAGTGCCACCGGCGGCTCGCCGGTTGCCTTGCGGTGATTTGAAATATATGTTATAATATAGTAAAAATAACGGAGATGATGAAAGTGAAAAAGGTCAGCTATAAGGTTTCGCTTGGCGGAATAATTTCTGCACTTTCTCTTTCTCTAATGTTTTTGACGGGGTTTATGCCCTTTTTGGTCTACTTAATACCTGCGCTTACAGGGGCAATTCTTCTTATAGTTTACGTTGAGATTAATGCAAGATGGGCGTTTTTCACTTACGTTTCGGTTGCGGTTTTATGTTTGTTTATAACGCCCGATAAGGAAGCGGGACTTTTATATATAATGTTTTTAGGGTATTACCCTCTAATTAAAGTGCCTATAGAAAAAATAAGAAACAGAATTATTCAATGGCTCATTAAGCTGGTAATTTACAATACAATGATAGTTATATATTATCAAATCATTATCAGAGTAGTTGCCGGCTCTGATTTAGCAGAGGAAGCAGGCGAGTGGGGAAAGTACGGTGCTTTTATATTATTAGGTCTGACAAATGTTATATTTATTTTATACGATGTTGCCGTCTCGAGACTTAAAGATTTATACGTCAAATGGTTCAGAAAGAAAATAATACAAAAGATTTAAAGGATATGACAATGAGTAAAATACTTAACAAAAAGATGATAATAAAACTTACGGCTCTTATTGCGATAATAGCTTTAATGGTAGGAGTAACTATCGCCATAATGCCTTGGATAAACAGCTTACAGACTCCTGAGGGAAGAGAGAAACTGGAGCTATACATTGAGTCTAAGAAAACAGTTGGCACATTAATTTATATAGGTTTGCAGGCGTTTCAGGTAATACTTCCTGTAATTCCGCCTATCCAGATTGTAGGAGGAGCTTTATTCGGAACCTTTTGGGGAAGCGTATTATCGTTTATCGGACTATACGTTGGAATGGGCATAGTTTACGGATTGGTTAGGCTTGTAGGTTATCCGCTTGTTGAAGCGTTGGTGAATAAAAAGAACCTTAAAAGGTTCAAATTTTTGCAGGAGCCTGACAGGGTTGCCTTGATATTTTTTGTTATATACCTTATACCTGCAATGCCGAAGGATGCGCTTTCTTTTTTGGCACCTTTGACCTCTATGGACAAAAAAACGTATTTTTTATATGTACTCCCTGCAAGACTTCCGTTGGTAATTCTATCTGTAGCTTTTGGCTCGTCTATTAGCAACGGCAATTATAGTTTGGCTGTTATACTAAGCATTATTATGGTAGATATCGGAATAATAGGTATTATATTCAGAGAAAAAGTTATCAGTTATTTTGAGAAGAAAACGAAGTCAAAAAGACACACAAGCCACAAAAACGATACAAAGCACAATCGCAGCTTAAAAAAGACAGGTATAATACTTATTTTCTCGTCATTGATACTGGTTATTTGTGATTTAATTTTCATGGCGACCGATTATTTCAGCAGATGCAAAGCTGAATTTCTTGAGTTTCACGATTTAAAAGGTCATAATCAGATATTTTACTTTATATCGAATTACGGATTATACTGGTTTATTTCGGTTTTTGTTATAGGTTTAACGGCGTATTTAGTATCCTACAAAAAGAGGAAAATACAGAATATAAGTTACAAAAATAGTGAGCAGAAATCATAATATGCGTTATAAAGCGAAAAAAATATTAATATTTAAAATCAGAAATAGTAATTTTGCTATTTCTAATTTTTTTATAAAAAGGGGTTGACAACCGTTTTTTTTGATGATATAATATAACTCGTCGATTGAGACAGACACATTCAGTATGCGGGTGTAGTTCAATGGTAGAATCCCAGCCTTCCAAGCTGGTCGTGTGGGTTCGATTCCCATCACCCGCTCCATGCACCATATCGGGTGCAATTTTTTTGTATGCGCCTTTAGCTCAGCTGGATAGAGCAACTGCCTTCTAAGCAGTAGGTCACTGGTTCGAATCCAGTAAGGCGTGCCAACAACGATGACGGTTGCATATTTTTCAACCTTTGGAATGTTGATTTATGTTTTACAACGGAGGATCGGATTAATTGATTTTTCGGTTGGTTATTACTAAATTAAATATGGTGGGTGTAGCGTAGTTGGTTAACGCGTCAGATTGTGGTCCTGAAGATCGTGGGTTCGAATCCCATCACCCACCCCAGCAACGGTGACGTTGCATCCAGTCCGCGTACTAATATGGTACGCGGATTTTTGTATTTATGCTCGCGTTAGTAGTTATTTTTTTTATTCTATATTTTCAGGATAAGTTAGTAAAAAAGATTTTTAGCGAGAAAGCCCCGATTTTTCGGGGCTTTCTTGCGTTAAAAAATCAACAAAAATGAATAGTTTTTTATAGATGCATTTTGCTGAATTTACGGAACTGTATGGACTCGAACTATCACCAACCAAATATTTGAAAAAATCAGGCACATAGAAGTAAAAAATCTATGTGTCTTTTTCTATAACTCAAAAGTCAGTCGTTTTTAAAAAAAACGATTGGCTTTTTTTGTAAAACAAAAAAGGTGTAAACAATTCTAGATTAAATTCTCGGAACAAACGGCGGATAATATATTGTTAGTGGGAGTGTGTAGAAAGATTAAAGTCAAAAAAATGTAGAAAAATACGTATAAAAATCAAAAAAAAACTATTGACACTGTGTCAGAATGGTGTTATACTATATATTGACACGATGTCAGAATAAATAAAGAAGGTAACGATACTATGAAGAAAAACATTGGTTCTAAGCTGGCACTTTATCCTATGCCTATTACAGTAGTCGGTGCAATGAACGGTGATAAGCCCACATGGACTTTGGTAGGTCATTTAGGAATTATCGGTCATGACCGAGTGTTGGTAAGCCTTGCTGCGCCACATTTTATTAACAGCAATATCAAAGAAACAAGGAAGTTATCTATCAATATTATTGACGAGAAAATTTTGCCCCAGGCTGATTACGTTGGCTCTGTAAGCGGCAACAAGATAGATAAGTCGTATGTGTTCTCTTACGAAACCGGTGATGCAGGAGCGCCGATCATTAGCGATGCACCTTTGACATTAGAGTGCAAGGTTGAGGATATATACAAAACTCAGAACTTTGAGAGCTTTATCTGTTCTATCGAAAATACCTATGTTGATGAGGAACATCTGGACGCTGACGGAAAAATCAACTACAACACATTAAAGCCGATAATGTTCGAGTTTCCCACCTATCACTACTTGAAAACAGGAGATGTGATAGGAAAATGTCTTTCTTATAAAAATATGAAAAATGAGGAATAAACTATGCCAAAAGGATCACCGGAACTGACAAATGCCCGAAAAGAAGAAATTATAAACGCTTGCGAGAAGCTGTATAAGTCAAAGAGTTTTAAGGAAATCTCCCTAAAAGATATTGGCAACGCCACCAGTTTTACCCGAACCTCAATCTACAACTATTTTCAGACAAAAGAAGAAATCTTCCTTGCACTTTTGCAGCGGGAATA
>CANRJA010000047.1 GCA_947630825.1 uncultured Clostridia bacterium
ACACGATACAACTTTTGTAGAGAAAGTAGCGACAAAGATTATAACAATAGAAAAATAAGTGTGCGAGAAATTACAATATGGAAGTGAGATGAGTTAATGAATATTCACTTTGGATTTTCATATATAGGTTTAATATTTTTACTAATGTTGATGTTCATAAGAATTAACAATGGGCAGTTTCCAAAAGTGACCTTATTCCGATAAAAATCCAATATAGCACAAAAGAGTATCAATCTCCTAATACAACGGAGACTGATACTCTTTTCTTTTTTCAGATTATTCTATTCTGAAGAAACCTTCAATCAATCAACAAGATAGCTCAAAAAACAAGAAAAGCCGAAGTTAGTGTGACAACCCGACCTCGACTTTTCGCAAAATTATTGATTTAACGAGAAAAGAGCAGTTGACTCCGATTTTATTCAGTTTTCAATATTCGGAATGACGGCACTTTTACGTTACACTGACGGTCATGCGCACTTAGAAAGAAGGCTCATACAGGTACGCTTACGCTCCATATCGGAATGAATGTAGCGGTTAAGCGTGACTTCTACGGAGCTATGCCCTAAAATCTCGGACAGCGTTTTCACATCAAAGCCCAGTTCGACACACCTTGTTGCAAATAAATGGCG
The DNA here is from genome assembly GCA_947630825.1 of uncultured Clostridia bacterium. Taxonomy (GTDB): domain Bacteria; phylum Bacillota; class Clostridia; order Oscillospirales; family Ruminococcaceae; genus UMGS1601. The sequence continues at coordinate 630 of CANRJA010000047.1, forward strand.
CAGGCTGTGATAGTGGAATGACGGCAAATCTGCGTTATGCAGTATTTTAGCGAAGCGGTACTGCATTGTTCTTGGCTCAACAGGCTTTTTCCTGCCGGACACCACATAGACCTCACCGTTATCCTTAAACCGTCTGAGCAGAGGAAGCAGGCAATCAGGGATAGGAATTGTTCGTTTAGAACTTTCGCTTTTCGGCTCAGTGATGATGAGCTTGGTTTGTTTGGATCCTGTTCTGCACTGCACACGCTGAATGGTCTTGCTGACGGTCAAAACACGTTTTTCAAGGTCAATCTCTTTCCATTGCAGAGCGCAGACCTCACCGATACGCAAGCCCATATACATCGAGATTGCAATACCCACGCTCGTAACAGACGGACGCTCGTCCAGATATTTTTCAAGCCTGAGCTGCTGTTTCTTGTTCATAACAGCAATTTCAGGCTTATTCTTTTTGGGGAGAACGATACCGTCAAGTACGTTACGGATTCTATATTCACGGCTTGCATAGCGAAAAACCGACTTGAACAGCACGATAATATCAGACAGATACCGCACCGACAAGCCCTCTTTTATCTTGCGTTCGATAAAAGCATATATATCTTTCGCTTTCAGCAGACAGCACTTTATCTCTCCAAATGCAGGTATAAGGTGCTTTTCGGCTTTCATGACGTAGTTGGCAGCCGTTGACTCCTTTATTCGTGATGCTGTCACATGAAGCCACTCGGTCACAAGCTCTCTGACCGTCATTTCCGTTACAGCGTACTCGTCCTCGCTGTGATCCAGTGCTATCATAGCCTTGTATTCGGCTTCATCACGGCTTTTTCCGTAGAACGAACGGAATACACGTCTGCCGTTCTCATCTTTGCCCATAGATATACGGCACTCCCAGCGTCCGTCCCTGCGTTTATAAGCTGTTTTCTTGCTCATTCATTAAAACCTCCAATTAATCATCGTTCAGTATAAGTAATTATGGAAACAATAAAAAAACAATCCACCTATCTTGACAAGACATACATAATTTGCTATAATAATGATAAGGTATATTAGAAACTGTGTGAGAAACATACGAATCAAGTTTAGCGTATCGTCAATTCAATAATTTTGCGAAATACGAAGCTGTATTTTGCAGTATGTTAATGACTGTTAAGGAGGAGTAATATAATGGATGCAAACCAGAATTTGACAGCGGAAATGATTAAAATAGACCCCTATAATTATACACTATCCGAGATGGTGGATGTAATTGGGGAAACCGAAGCAAAAAAGCTGTTTAAATCTATTTATAAAGGCACATCGAAATTAAGTTATCAAACTATAAAGGTGAAAGATGTTTTTAATGGTGGCGACACAAGAAAATATGCGTTCGAATTATGTGACCATTATTGCATTGAAACTGTTTGTATTCAAAGAAAAACCGGTACTACAGTGTGTGTAAGTACAATGGTAGGATGTCCCGTTGGATGTGTTTTCTGCGAATCTGGGAAAAACGGTTTTATCCGTAACTTAACTCCATCCGAAATTGTTCAGCAGATTGTACTACTTAGAGAAAAAGTCAATCGAATTGTTTTTATGGGGATGGGTGAACCACTGTTCAATTATGATAATCTGGTTAAGGCGATACATATTCTACGTGATAGGGATGGATTGAATTTTCCTACAGATGGAATCACAATTTCAACAGTCGGGCCGCTACAGCAACTTAAAAAAATAAGAGAAGAACATTTGAAAATACAGTTGACTCTCTCGCTTCACGCAACAGATCAGAGAACTCGTGACATTGTCATGCCCCATATGAAAGGACATGATATTAGAAAAGTTGTGGAAACCGTACTTTCTTATTCCGAAAGGCACAACAGAAAAGTCACTATAGCGTATTTGCTTATTCCGGGGTTAAATGATCGTTCAAGCGATGTAAGACAGTTAGGAAAGTGGTTTAGAGGAAAGAATGTGTTGATTAATCTTCTTCAGTATAACGAAACATCGAATAGTCGCATTAAACGTCCAAACAAGCAGCAGTTAGTTGCGTTTAAAACAAGATTGGAGGATGCTGGCTTAGAGGTTAAGCTTAGAGAGTCCCGTGGAAATAGAATCAAAGCAGCTTGTGGACAACTAGTTAGCGAATACAACAGGCAGGGAAAGAAAACAGCAAATCGGACTGTAAATGGAACTGAGAATTCAAACGGAAGCGTGCGAAAATCTTCATTTACAGGAAGAGCAAGTTCGAAGAGACATCCTTTTGCAAAACACAAAAATGTTGGGAAAAAGAGAAAGCATGAGTAAGCTAGAACTTTATAATATATATGCTGGTTATGAAGAGAGCAAGCCTGTTCTTAAAGATATTTCTTTTTTTGTAGAGATATGAACCCCGTTTCTTGGACATAGAAACGGGGTTTTTATATGTCAAAATTAAGTTATGAAGATAAAGTAAATTTATATAATGATAAGATAAAAGGAATAGCAATAAAATCATTAGGTCCTAAATATGGCATTACGTATCATAATGCACAATATTTGATAAGATTAATTGATAAGCATGGATTTGATATTTTAAGAACTACAAAGAACAAGACTTATTCCTCTTTTGAAAAAGAAAGAATAATTAATAGAGTTTTATTAAATAATGAATCAATTATGTCAGTATCAATAAATGAAGGATTACCTAGTGATGGAATGTTATGCAATTGGATTTTAAAATATAAAGAAAACGGTTATAATATAGTTGAACGAAAGCGAGGGCGTCCAACTATGCCAAAAGTAACAAAGAAAAAAGAAAATGAAACAGATAAAGAAAAGATAAAAAGATTAGAAGAAGAAAATTTATATTTAAAAGCAGAGCTAGAATACTCAAAAAAATTGAGAGCCGTTGTTCAAGCAAGGAAGAATCAACAACAGAAGAAAAAGTAAATGTTGTTAGTGAACTTCGGCTAATATATCCATTAGCGATTCTTCTAAAAGTATCTGGTTTGGCTAAATCAGTATATTATTATACTTTATCTAAAATAGATAAAGATGATAAAAATAAGGAAATAATAGATAAAATAAAAGAAATATTTATTAATAATAAAGAAAGATATGGTTATCGTAGAATTACATTAGAATTAAGAAATCAAGGTTATAATGTTAATCATAAAAAAGTCTACAGAATAATGGTTAAACTAGGATTAAAACCATTGAAAAGAAATAAAAGAAAATATTCATCTTATAAAGGAACTGTTGGTAAAATTGCTGATAATTTAATCGAGCGTGATTTTAACGCAGATAAACCTAACAAAAAATGGTATACAGATGTTACAGAGTTTAATTTAAGAGGAGAAAAAATTTATTTGTCGCCCATATTAGATGGATTTAATGGTGAAGTAATATCTTATAACACTTCTAAATCTCCTAATCTAGAACAAATAAATGATATGCTTAACAAAGCATTTGATGGTAGAAGTTTAGAAGGTTTAATATTTCATTCAGATCAAGGATGGCAATATCAGCATCAATCTTATCAGCAACGATTAAAAAATAAAGGAATTAAACAAAGTATGTCTAGGAAAGGAAATAGCATGGATAATGGAATGATGGAAAACTTCTTTGGACTTTTAAAAACGGAAATGTTTTATGATCAAGAAGATAAATATAAAAATATAGATGAATTAATTGTAGCAATAGATGACTATATTAATTATTATAATTATGATAGAATTAAGGTAAAACTAAAAGGACTGTCTCCTGTAAATTACAGGTTACAATCCTCTAATTAGAAACTATTTATAAACTGTCCAACTTTTGGGGTTCAGTTCAGTAATGACAGTCTTTTTTGTACGACAAGCAGTTATACAAATAGATTAGTTCAGTGCAACTAATCTATTTTTTATAAGAATTATAAACGAATTAAATGCAATTATTTTTTTATTATATAGGTTTAAAATAGATATGTCACACATAGATAAAAAATAAAATATTGAAAGAGAACGACTCATATGATATTGTTTTAATAACCACAAAAAAACGGTATCAAAGGAG
>CANRJA010000048.1 GCA_947630825.1 uncultured Clostridia bacterium
TCGGGGTATGGCGCAGGTGGTAGCGCGCTTGACTGGGGGTCAAGAGGTCGCAAGTTCAAGTCTTGTTACTCCGACCATGAAAGGGTAGTAAAATCGATCGTCTATGAAAAGTCCCGTATTTTCGGGACTTTTTTGCATTTTTGAATAATATTTTAAAAGGTAGTTTCATCGATCGTTTTGGAGAAATTTACGGAACTGTATGGACTCGAACTATCACCAACCAAATATTTGAAAAATAAGGCACATAGAAATAAAAATCTATGTGTCTTTTTGTATTGTTGGGTGATTTTTGCTAAGTGTACTAAAAAAGTATATACGCATATTTTTATTATTCCGCTTGATTTAATATGTTAAAATAAGTATAATTAAAATGGTATAGAAACAATCTTATTGGAAATGAGATGACATACGGCATGAATAATATTCATCTTGAAACATTTATACGCATTGTAGAGGCGGGAAGCTTTAATAAAGCAGCAGAGGAGCTGTATATTACCTCAACTGCTGTTATAAAGCAAATTAACCTTCTGGAAAATGACGTAGGTGTGCAGCTCTTTGAACGGACGCATCGGGGACTTAAATTGACAAAAGCAGGGGAATCACTCTATAAAGATGCGAAATATATCATTACATACTGTAATGAAGCTGTGCGTCGTGCAAGAAGTGCTATGATGGAGAAAAATTCAGTTATTCGCATTGGTACGTCTCCTATTACTCCTGCTCAGATATTGACTGATTTGTGGCCAAAAATTCACGAGCATTGTTCAGATATCAGTTTTCAGCTTGTTCCTTTTGAAAACACTCCGGAAAACGCAAAAGAAATACTCAAAAATCTTGGTCGAAATATTGACGTCGTTACAGGCATTTTCGATGATACTATGCTTGAAGTAAGACAATGTGCAGGTCTTGAGATCACAAGAGAGCCGCTGTGCTGTGCAGTATCAATATACCACCCGTTGGCTGGTAAAGACAAGCTGACTGTGCAAGATTTATATGGTGAGAATTTATTGCTGATGCATCGTGGGTGGAGTCATTATGTTGATAAGCTTAGAGATGAACTAACGAAAAATCATCGAGAGATAAATATTGTCGATTTTGATTTTTACGATATTAGTATTTTTAATCGCTGCGAACAGGAAAAAGACATTTTGTTAGTTATAAAAAGTTGGGATTGCGTGCATCCGATGATGAAAGTTATACCTGTAGAGTGGGAGCATAACATACCGTTTGGTGTGCTGTATTCAAAAACTCCTTCGCCGACAGTAGAGCGATTTCTTATGGCAGTAAAAACTGTAATTGAACAGAAGCAGTTATAACCTATGGTTTAAACTGATGAACTAATAGAGACTTCTTATGAAGTCTCTATTAGTTTATAATATAAAGTATAAACAAAATATATTAAATAGACTTAGGAGGAAAATTTTTATGGAGTATACTTTATTAAACAATGGTGTTAAAATGCCGATGGAGGGTTTCGGAGTTTTTCAGGTGCCTGATCCAAAGCAGTGTGAGCAGGCGGTTTTGGACGCTTTGTCTGTGGGATACCGTCTTATTGATACTGCCGCTGCATATATGAATGAAGAAGCTGTGGGTTCGGCTATTAAAAAGAGCGGCGTTCTGCGTGAAGATCTGTTCATTACGACAAAGCTATGGGTTCAGGATACAAGTTATGACGGAGCGAAAATAGCCTTTGAGGCTTCGCTTAGCAAGCTGGGTCTTGAATACTTAGACCTTTATTTGATTCATCAGCCTATGGGCGACTATATTGGCGCTTACCGTGCTATGGAGGAGCTTTATAAGGAAGGACGTATTCGTGCTATCGGTATTTGTAACTGTTATCCCCATGTACTTGCAGATATTTGTGAGACGGTCGAGGTCACACCTGCTGTAAATCAAATTGAATTGCATCCATTTTTTCAACAGGCAGACGCACTGGCTTTGATGAAGGAATACGAGGTACAGCCTGAGGCGTGGGGACCTTTTGCTGAGGGAAAGCATGGCATTTTTACAAATCCTATACTTACCCAAATTGGTGAGAAATACTCAAAAAGTGCCGCACAGGTAGTTTTACGCTGGAATGTGCAGCGCGACGTAGTAGTTATTCCGAAATCTGTTCACAGAAGCCGTATGGAGCAGAATTTTGATATATGGGATTTTAAGCTGACTGATGAGGAGATGAAATCAATTTCTTCGCTTGATCTCGGTCACAGCGAAATTGTCAACCACTATGATCCTGCCTTTGTAAAAATGCTTCATAATATGAAGATTCATGAATGATATAATATTCAAGGAGGAATTTATTATGGCAAAAAATCTGATTATTTATTATTCACGCAAGGGCGAGAACTATTGGAACGGAAGTATCAAAAACATTGAAAAGGGCAATACCGAGATAGTTGCAGAGTTTATCCAAAAAGCAGTCGGAGGTGATCTGTTTAAGGTTGATACAGTTAAACCTTATTCGAGTGATTATATGACCTGCACTCGTGAAGCACAGGATGAGTTACACTCAAATGCACGCCCTGAATTAAAACAGTATCTTGATGACATTTCGGATTACGACAATATTTTTGTTGCAGGACCTTGCTGGTGGGGAACTTACCCAATGGCAGTTTTCTCACAGCTTGAACGGCTTGATTTCACAGGCAAAAAAGTTATGGCAGTTATGACCCACGAAGGCAGCGGACTTGGTTCTTGTGAGCGTGATTTGAAAAAGCTGTGTTCAGGTGCAACTTTCGGTAAAGGTCTTGCTGTTCACGGTGCTGACGCTGCGAAGTCGGAAAGTACTGTTGCTGAATGGGCGAAGAAAGCATTATAAGGGGAAAATGAAAATGAGTAAAGATGTAGTTATTTTAACCGGTGCAGGACAGATAAGTTAAAGTAGAGGAGGATTGATTATAATGCAATTTAGTTTAAGTGAAAAAAAGTTTTATCGTATATTATCAATAGCTTTAGCATTTGTTATGCTGTTTGCACTTATAAATGTGAATAGTATACCTGCACAGGCAAAGGACAATAAAAAAATTGTAATTTTGTATTTTAGTGCAACGGGAACGACAAAGGCAGTAGCAAAGAAGATAAAAAAGAATACAAATGGAAAGCTGATTGAGATCAAAGCTGCTGACGTATATACTTCTGCTGATATTGATTGGACAGACGACAACAGCCGTGTGACCAAAGAGCATAATAGTGCTTCATCTCCTGCAAAAAGCAGTGTAAGACCAAAGATAAAAAATCTCAGTGCAACAAAAAAGGCAGTCAAAAAAGCAGATGTTGTTTATATCGGATATCCGATATGGTGGGGAGAAGCACCTCATATTGTATATAGTCTTGTTGAGAATATCAGTTTAAAAAAGAAAACGGTTATTCCGTTTTGCACATCTATGAGCAGCGGACTGGGAAGTAGTGCAAAAAATCTTAAGAAAAATGCTATCGTTTCTCAGAAAACCAAATGGCTTAAGGGTCGGAATTTTTACGATATACCGTCTCAAAAGAAAATAAATAAATGGATTAAGGCTTTGAAAGTTAAAAAAATCTAATTATGATGCAGTGCATTTAATTTTCTTTTTATTTGGAGGTTTATTATGAACGATTTCACATATCAATACCCCGTTAAAGTATATTTCGGAGAGAAAGCAGCCCAGAAAAATCTATCCTCAGAGCTTGCCAAAGTCGGACAAAATGTAATGCTTGCATACGGCGGCGGTTCAATAAAGGAAAACGGCATTTATGAAGAACTGATAAATGTTCTGAACAGTGCAGAAAAAAACGTTAAAGAGTTAAGTGGAATTATGTCCAATCCAACCTATGCTAAGGTGCAGGAAGGTGCAAGGCTGGCAAGGGAAAACAACATTGATTTTATTCTTGCAGTAGGGGGCGGAAGTGTTATAGACTGCTGCAAAATCGTTTCTGCACAGGCGAAACTGGATAAAGATATATGGGAGATGGAATA
>CANRJA010000049.1 GCA_947630825.1 uncultured Clostridia bacterium
TGACATATTAAGCTAGTGAGTACTAATTGGTCGAGGGCTTAACCTTTTAAGCTCGAAAAAAACTCTTCACTTTTACTAATTCTTTATTCAATTTTTGAGTTGCTGAAACAACTCAAATTAGAAATAAGGCATTTCGCAGAAATGACTTATTGTCGGTGACGATAGCGATGAGGTTCCACCTGTTCCCATGCCGAACACATAAGTTAAGCTCATCTACGCCAAAGATACTTGGCTGGCGACGGCCCGGAAAAATAGGTAGTTGCCGACACTTATGCACCATTAGCTCAGTTGGTAGAGCAACTGACTCTTAATCAGTGGGTCCACGGTTCGAGTCCGTGATGGTGTACCAAAAGGCCCGTTGGTCAAGTGGTTAAGACTCCGGCCTCTCACGCCGGCAACACGAGTTCGAATCTCGTACGGGTCACCACCTTAACCCTTGATTGACGGATAATTTAATATATAGTATGTCAAGCACGTCTGTTTTGGATTTTGCTTGCTCTTTTTATTTCCAACATATGGGCCATTAGCTCAGTTGGTCAGAGCAACCGGCTCATAACCGGTTGGTCCGGGGTTCGAGTCCCTGATGGCCCACCATATTTAGGGGTATAGCTCAGTTGGTAGAGCAGCGGTCTCCAAAACCGCGTGCCGAGGGTTCAAATCCTTCTGCCCCTGCCACAGATGAACACTTCAAAAGCCTATTTTACGTAGCTTTTGGGTGTTTTTTTATTTTGTCTGAAATAATTTTTCTAACGCATTTTTAATGATTATTGATGAATTTCTAACGTTTTCTAACGCTTTTTTAAATTTTAATCATATCTTGTAGTGCATTTGCAATATTAATTTTTGATGTTTTGTCCACGTGTGCATAGAAATTCAAAGTTGTAGTTGCACTGCCGTGTCCTAACCATTCTTGTACCTGTACTACTGAAAAACCATTATTGAGCAGATTGCTTGCAACACTGTGTCGTAAATCGTGTACTCTGATTTGCGGTAAAGTGCTTTTACTTATGACAGTATGAAAAGTTTTTGTTAGATAGTTTGGTGATATGACTTCTCCGTTATTCCAAGTGCATATATAATCAGTATCAACATAATAATTTCCTAAGAGAACTTTGCGTTCGTTTTGTAGATGTCTGTGTGTATCTAAAAGTTTGTATATGCTTTCTGTCATTGGTAGTGTTCTGTAGCTGTAATCAGTTTTAGGTGTATCTGTGTAATCACCACCTGTGTTTTGTTGTAATGTTTCTGAAATTGTAATGGTCTTGTTTTCAAAATCTACGTTGTGCCATTTTAATCCTAACACCTCACTTCTGCGGAATCCATAAACAACGCACAAAGTAATAGGTATTTCCAAGATACTTCCTTTAAATAATGCTAAAAGGGAATCAAGCTGTTTTGGATTTAAGAACTCTGCTTTGAATTTCTTTGCTTTAGGTGTTCTGGCAACAGTCGCAGGATTAGATATAATTAGTTCTCTCCTCAAAGCATCTGAAAGTGCTTTACTAATATTTTGATGATGGTGCTTTATTGTTGATCTTGAAAGTGCTTCTTCAGAATTGATTTTGCTTCCTGCTTGTAACTTGTATTTATAATAATCTTCTAAATGATATGGCTTTAAATCTTGTAACAGCAATTTCTTTTGTCGAAAATATGGTATTATGTGATTTCTCATGTTCCCATAATAAGAGCGATATGTGTTTGGTTTTACTTCTGCTTCAATTTGTTTCAGCCATTTTTCAAAATAATCAGCTACTGTGATTTGGCAATAGGGAATATCCTGTTTGTTCAACTCTACAAGTTGCTCTCGTAAAAAACTTTCTGCTTTCTTTTTGTTTCCTTTCACATCATATTTTGTATTAATCCATTTTTGCTTTCGCTTTCCTTGTTCATCCTTTAAATTAAGAACGGCATAGTATTTGCCGTTTTTTGTTTGTAGACTGCCTGTTATAGCCATATTCATATTCCCCTTTCTGTAGGTTATAAGTCAACTACGTATTAGTTATTTTTAATAAATTTAATTACATTAAATTTGGGAATGATATATCTTTTTCCCACTTTAATGGTCTTTATCGTACCGTCTCTCAATAAGCCATAAGCTGTACTTCTTCCAATGTGCAACATTGTTTGTAAATCATCAATAGTTACTACATCAGGATAAGATTCAAATAGTTCAGGTTCGTTCATTGATATTTACCTCCTTTTTGATTTTTTTATGATAATGTTTTTTACGGAAAAGTGCATTTATTCATTGTAAGTCTCCTTTCTCAGTAACAATTGTTACTGTTGTTTTTATTATAAATAAGGGGAATTTCTAAGCCAAATGTGCAAATTAAAATGAAAATATTACCTCTTTACAAACATTTGTTCTTGTGATATTATTTTATTTAGAACATACGTTTTTATTGAGGTACAATATGAAAGAAAGAATAATACTCCATTCGGATTTGAATAATTTTTATGCTTCTGTTGAGTGTCTGTATCACCCTGAGTATAGAGGCAAGCCTCTTGCTGTTCTCGGTGACCCCGAAGCAAGACACGGAATTGTTCTTGCAAAGAATTATGAGGCTAAAGCCTTTGATGTTAAAACTGGTGATCCTATGTGGATGGCACAAAAGAA